>JASBST010000061.1 GCA_030148775.1 Thiogranum sp. | reverse complement strand
GGACCTGTGGAACCTCCGGCCTGTCTTTTTGCGGTATGGTCTGACAGGCGCCGAGCGTCAGCACGGCCAAAGACAGCGCGATGCGCTGGATACAGAACTTCCTGTTCACGGTGTCACCTTCTTGATGTTGTCATTCCACAGACGCAGCGTCAGAGAGCCCTTGCCGGTGCGCAGCACCACGTGTGTGGGCTTAATGCTGAGTACTTTGGCGCCGCCAATGCGTGCACCCTCGCTCACGCGTGTGCCGTTGATGACCGCGACACGTCGATCGGGCGAAGACAGTATCGATTGCAATACCCAGGGCGAGGCGCTGTCGCCGGCAGGCGCGAAGTAGCTCCCGGGGTCGGTCGGACGCGTGGGATCGTGCAGTGCCCAGGCCGGCGCGACGAGTGCGCCGCTCAGCAGGCAGACCACTAGCGGCCTGAACCTACACATCGCCGGCTCCCAGCGTGTATAACTTCAGGCGCGTTTGCGCCCGCGGATAGCCGGTGGACTGGAAATTGATCTCTTGCCAGAAGAATTTCCACGGCAGCTTTTCCAGTTTCTGCAGATAGCGCAGCACTTCCAGGTAATTGCCGTCAATCAGCATATCCACCTGATAGCGGGTAAGACCGGCGGCGTCATTATTGTCGTCCTCGCCGCCGATCCGCAGCGGTTCGCTGCTGGCGCTGAGCGAGGCCAACTTCAGCCCGGCACTGTTTGCCAGCAGGCGCTCTAGTACATGCGCGGCCTGCGCCGGCTGCACCAATACGCCGAGCTGGTTGACGATACGCTCGTCCAGTTGCGTCAGCTGCGATTGCAATTGCCGGCGCTGTTCGTCGCGCGAGTGCAGCTGATCGTCGTCGTCGTCGTAAGACAGCATGCGGGCATTCTGGCGCAGCCCGTTGAGTTTTGTTTCGAGTTCGGCGATGCGGGCCTCGGTTACCTGCTGGGCCTTGAACGCCGGTTGTAGCCAGAAGGTGTCGATGAGCATAAACATCATCGCGACCATGGCCGCCATCAATAGCAGGCGTTCGCGCAACTGCATGGCGTCGATACGCAGCTGCCAGGACTGCAGGCGTGCTGTTACAGCGGCTACCATGCCTGCGTTCCCTGGAAATTTCGCAGCACAAACTGCAGTTGCGGCCGTTGCGAATCGAGGCGTGTTACCGAGACTGTCGCAAAGGGTTTGTCGTGTCCCTTCCCGGTCGCCTCCAGTTGCTGCAGGTAGCGCGGCACCAGTCTCGCGTCCAGCGCCAGGCCGCGTAATTCGACGCGCTGCTCGTTGTCTATGGAAACGCCTTCCAGCCAGAGCCCGGGCATACGCAGTCCGGCCAGAGCTTCGAACCAGGAGGCGAACCCCTTTTCCTGCTGTAGCAACAACCGATCGAACTGAGACAACAGACGGTTGCGCTGCTCGATACTGGTGTGCAGCGCCGCGATCTTGCGCTCAAGTGCCGCTGTGTCCGGCGTGCGCCGCTGCGCTTGCAGGGTTGTGAGCTGCCCGCTGAGATGCGTGACCTGTTGTTGCAGAGACTGTGCGGTCTGCTCCATGGCGCCCAACGTCCAGTGCGCGTGAGCGATGATGGCCAATAGTAAACACATCACCGCGCCTATGATCAACAACAGTGTGGCGGTGCCGAAGATCTTTTCCTGTTTGCGGAAGACCGGCTGGTACAGATTGATCTGTTTGTACATGGCGCTCATGCCGCACTGTGCCATTGCTGTCTGCTGTCGACGGCGCGCAAATAGGCGCGCTCCAGATTCTCGGCGTGAAAATATTCACAACATTCGCCGCAGCTGCCTACAAAGCGCACGCTGCCCTGGTGCAGTATCGCCAGCCGATCACACAGGGACTCCACGTCATGCAGCAGATGAGTGGAGAAGAACAGGGTTTGGTCCGGATCCCGGCTTTGTTTGAGATAGTCCTTGAGCAGCGCGCGGGCCTGGGGATCGAGGCCACTCATGGGTTCATCCAGTACCAGCAACGGCCGTTGGCTGAGAAAGCAGGCGGCCAGGCCGAGTTTTTGCGCCATCCCCTTGGAGTAGGTGCGTAGCGGGCGCGACAGGGCGGCGGGCTCGAAGTTGAGCCGCCGCAGAAAGTCGGCCACGGCCTCGGGTCGATAGGGCACAGCGTGCAGGCTCGCCATGTAGGCGAGGAATTCCTGGCCGTTGAGATAATACGGGGGCGTGAAGCGTTCGGGCAGATAGGCCAGATGGCCGCGGGCCGCGTTCTGCCGGTGTTCGGTGTCAAAAATCCGTATGACGCCGCGCTCTATCTGACAGAAATCCAACAGTGATTTGATCAGCGTGGTTTTTCCTGCGCCGTTCATTCCCACCAAGGCAAAGTATTCGCCGGCTTTTACCTGTAGATTTACATGCTTAAGCACCGACTGGTCTTTGAAGCCTTTGTCCAGACGTTTGATGTCAATGGCATTTTTCTGCATGAACAATAAACAAGCAAAAAGCAGGCCGTTTGAGGTGCCGGGCAATGAAAAGCCCGCGGTAGCGGGCTTTCAGCGTACCAACCGTTGTGCAGCGCGATTACAGGCGGTAGACACCTCCGCAGCTTCCTTGGGGGCTGGCCGAGGTTACCGCCCAGGCGCCGCCTGATACACAGGTGCCCGGATTGGCGCGACTCGACTGGCCATTCTGGAAGTCGCCGGTGCCGGGGACGCCGTCGTCGACTTTGCGATCCAGTTCCGCGATGGCTTCCACCGGGACGTTGAGCCCGGCCCACAGCTCGTGCGTCTGACCGGTCGTACCGGCCGCCTCGCTGCCGAACGCAAGATTCAGCGTGCCGGCGAAGGCATTCGAAGGGCAGCGCGTGGGCTGGCAGCTCCAGCCGCCGTTATTGCCGTTTACCGCGCCGCCGTCATAACTGCCGCTGATGAAACCGGCGGCGGAGAGGTGTTGCCACGCCAGGCCACGCTCCCGGCGGGTGTTGATCTGCCCGTTGCCGCCACCATTGGCGATAGCGCCGCTGATGTTGGTAGTCGCCTGGCGATAGTCGCCGGGCAGAGCGCGGTACCGGTCCTGGAACGCAAAATAAGCGGCCTTGATGGCGCTGCCCTGATCGGCCAGATTACGCACCTTGGCGTTGTTGATCATCTCCTGTCCCTTGAGAACGCCACCGAGTAACAAACCGATTATCACCAGAACGATGGCAATCTCGACAAGAGTAAAACCGCGCTCGTATCTATTCATGATCTATCTCCAAATTTTGTAGCTTCATCCCTGGCGGCCGGGTCGGCGTCGCCCAGCAAGTCCAGCTGTTCGGACAGAAAACGCAATTCGTGCGGATCCGTTATCTGGCCGCTTTCGAGCAAGCCGCCGAGCAGAATTCGTGCTGCCTCGGTCTGACCCATGTCCGCTAGCACGAATATGGACATTTGTTGTGCCCAGTGAGGCACTTGGCTCCCTGTTGTTTTAACGGCTAAGGCTTGGGCGTACTTGAGCGCGAGTTGCTGATCCTTGAGCTCGTGGCGCGCCACCACCACCGCGTGGGCCAGCCAGGGCCACCGTTCGTTAGGCCGCTCAAGAAACTTTTGGTAAGCGAAGTCAAGCATTTGGCGTTTTTTTTCCGCCGAGGGTACCTGTCCGTAGAGGCGTACCGCCGCCAGCAGCGGATAGTGGCCGCGGGGATCCAGATCGAGGCTGAGCTGCAGCCAGCCACGCACCCGCGAATAGTCCAGTTGCCGAAACGGCACACTGATGCCCGGCTGGTTGTCGTAGGCCTGCAGCCAGAGATTGAGGACCTTCGCCAGCGCGACATCGTCTCCCAGCCCGAACAGGCGCAGCAGCGCGAGCGTCGGCGGCTGCGGCAGGTTTTGCGCCCGCGCGCTGGGAGTCGGCAGGCGCGAGTGCCAGTCGAGCTGTAACACCAACGCGACCGCCAGCAGCAGCCATAGGGCGAATGGTATCTGTTTAAGCGGTCGTTCCCGGTCGGACATCGCCAGCGTCCCCTAGAAGTTTTTCCGTTGCAAATCGAACAGGGCCACGGCGGAGAGCAGCAGCAGGTAAATCGCCGTCTGCACGACCAGGGGGAGCAACTGTTCAAAACCACCGTCGGGGTAAAGCAGCCAAGCGCTGCGGGTGAAGCGCTCCAGATCCGGGAGCAGGTAGGCCAGCGAGTCCACCGCCCACGCGGTGAGGCGCTGGGAGAGATCCGCCTGGTTGATCAGCGGGCCGTGCGCCATCAGCTGAATGGCGCCAATGCTGCGACCAACCAGATAGAACAGCAGCGTGGCCGAGACCGCTGCGGTGGCCTGGGCGAAAGCGAAAGCGAACAACAGACTCGCGGCGCACACCAGCACCAGTTCCAGAACCAGCGACAGCCCCCACAGTAGGGCCGGCGCGGCGGGTACGAAGAACCACAATAACAGGCCTAACGGCACCGCAGTGGCTGCGGCGACCAGGGCGTAGCCGCTGAGTTTGCCAAGATAATAGCCGCTGCGTGGCAGCGGCAACGACAGCATCAAGTCGACCGATTTGTCGTTGAATTCACGCTGTACACTCGAGGTGACAAACAGCATCACCAGCAACGCCGCCGCGAAACGCAAGATCGCCGCGGTGATCGCGGCCTGGGTCTGCACCGTTTCGGTAATCGCCAAGTCGCCACTGAACGCGGCCACACCCATGCCAAGGCCGAGCAGCGCCAGTACCATCCATATATAACGGGTGCGCAACGCCTCCAGGGCGGTATAACGCGCGATGACCAAAATCGGACCGGTCAGGCCCTTCATGGCAGAACACCTGCGGAGATCATTTTATTGAACAGAATACTGGGCGAGAGCCATATCATCTGATCGTCGAATTCCGCGCCGGCGCGGGTGCTGTAATCGCGCGCCACAAAACAGGCATCGTTATCGTCGAGGTTTTCCGCCTCGTCCGCGGACGAAGCCGAATAATCGGTTTTGGCGCCGGACCAGATCAGCGCCGGTACGTTATAAGCCACGATGTTGTTGACCGCCGAACCGCAATCGCCCGCGCTGCTATGGATTTCGATGATGCCCGTCCCTGTCCCGCTGGCGTTGAGTGTAAAGGTGCCGTCGGTCGGGTCGCCCACGAACGCGCCGTTCACCGCGTAGCGCACAAAATGCGACTCTCCCCAGGGATCGAATTGCGCGTCGACGCCCAACGTCACCCAGGGCAGGCGTCCGGGCCTGCCATTGGGATAGAAGCGGTCGGCGCCGGCTGTCTGGCGACCACAGTCGCCGGGATTGGGGCCGGTGTTCTCCAGGCCATCGCCGTCGGTGTCGGGACAAGGCAGATACCCGTTGACCACGGCGAAACCGTAGAGGGCGTCGCGGGCCTGTTCGAGCAGCTGCTGATTCTCGCTGCGCCGTTGCTGTTCTTTTTGCGTTGCCAAAGGTGTCAGCATGCCACCTATCAGCAACGCGATAATAACCAGCGCGATGGACATCTCCACCAGCGTGAAACCGCGCTGCATCGGTAAAGCGTTCACGGTGCCACCACCTGCACCTGGTCATTGCTGGCCGCGTCCACGGGCAAGCGACTGAATACGGTATCGTTGTTCTTGTTCTCGCTGTCATCGAGCAGGTCGCCGAGACTCAGCGCGGGCCGCGACTGCCCGCTCAGCGCGGCGCCGGCTGCCAGTAACACCGCCTCTTTATCGTCGTCCGGAACAGGGGTGTTGCGCACTTGAATTTTCCCGCTGCCGCTGCAATCAGGCGTTAAGAGGACACACGCGGGCGCCGGTGCGTACCAGACCAGCAGATTCCACTTCTGGCTACTGAACCAGGCGGGTGGCGCGGAGGCTGGTGTCCATTCGGCCAGCACGGGACAACCGGGCTTTATGACCAGAGGCAGATGGCCCTGAGTGCCTGTAAGGTCGCAATCGGTGCCGTTCAAGGCCGTAGGGTAAGGGTAATAGCGGTTTGCGGCGTAATACGACAGCAAACGGGATTTTAATTCACCCAGCACCCGTCGCTCCACAGCCTGCAATAATTCATCCCGGTAGATTACCGCCAGTTGATCGTTGAACGGCGTCACCGCCGACGTCGCGGCCGAAACGAATTCGCGGTCGGCGCGGCTGTTGCGGTCTTCCAGGTAGCGCCGCGGATCGGATTGCGCGGCCAGGCCGGCGGGGCGGGCCTGGCCTTCCAGCGCAGCGCCGGGCGCGATCACCACGGCGGCGACTTCGCGCGGCTCGCCGTCGAGCCGCAGACTGGTGGAGCTGTCGCTGTTGATGATCTGATTGCCGTCGAGTTCCAGTGCCGGGCTGTACCACAGCAGCTCGCCGGCACTGTCGCGCAGGGGCGCCAGCCCCAGGGTCTGCCACGGCAGACGGCCCAGACGGACGAAGTTGGTCTGTTCATCGCACGGGTCGCTCAGGCCGTCGAAGTTGCCATCGCCGGCATAGTCGGGACACGGCAGTCTGCCGGGTTGCGTAACCGGCGTCGAGGCTGACAGCGCGTATCCGGTCAATGCGCTTTTCGCTTCGCCGAGCAGTTTGCTGTCGCCGGCCGCGCGCAGTATCGCCGCCGGTTCGCGATTGAGACGGTTAAGCAGGGTATAGGCGGCTGCGGTGACAATGATCGTCAATAGGATCAGCAGGGCGGCGCCCTGCTGATCGCGTGGTCCGCGTGCGGGTCTGTAGGTCGTCATGCCGATCAGGACCCGGGAATCGTCTTGTTAAGATACGGCTCGCTGACCTGGCCGGTGGTGGTGTCCAGCACCTGACCGGGTTTCATTGTCGCCGGTGGCAGGGAGCCGCTGGGTTTGATTTGTACCCGTTCACTGCTCAGTACACGAACGACCGGCGGGTTAGTCAGGTCACTGGCGCTTTGACCGTTGATCCAGACCTCTTTGCGGCCGCTGCTGCCGATCAACGTACCGTTGAGACGGAGGGGGCGGTCGGCTGTGCGCGGCTGCGGTTCTCCTTCCACGTCGGCCTCGTCCGCGCGGTGAGCGGCGAAGCGGTCATCCAGCTCTGCGCGTTGCGCCGGCGAAGTGAACAAACGCCCGTAGCTATCGGCGCCGTGCGCGCCGGAGATGCACAGCGAGGTTGCCAGCAGGCAGAATCTGACACTATGTTTCATAGTTGTTCACCTTCCGCCTCGGACAGCTCCGTCAAGGATTTAATCGTGTACCACGCCAGATCGCAGCTGGCTTTGACGTTGGCTTTATCAAACACGATTTTTCCGTTGTGAACAGCCGAGGAAACTGTGCACCCGTGCAGCTGCCACACCGCGGCACCGCCGGTTTCCAGCTCTGCGAAGTAGCGCAGCAGGTCGACTTCATGCGCCAGTTCGAGCTCCAGATGCATGAAGCTGCCATAGAGCTGATAGTGGGTCGAACTCTCGTCGCCTGCCAGTTGCAGCGGCTGACGTTGCTTCAGATTGTATAGCAGTTGATAGAGATGGTGTTTTTGCCCGCCGGCGCGCAGTGCCTCGATCCACACCAGCCGGGGTTCGTCGCCAATGAAGCCGTGTCGTGCCAGCTGCGCATAGCGTTGGCTGGAGTTGCGTATGATGGTTCCAGCCTCCACCGCCTGGGTGTAATCAGCGCGGATACCGTTGAGCTCGTCGCGCGCCTGTTGCAGCGCGCGTTGATGGGTTGCGACGTGCGCCTGGCTCAACCACACCAGTGCCGCGGCGGCGAGCAGCGTCACCAGTGTCACCAGCGCCGGCGCTTTCAGTGCAGCGCTGTCGACCTCAAACCGGTTCATCGCCCACCTCCAGTACCAGCCGAAGTTCAAACGGGGCGCTGCCCGCATCGCCATTGAGCACCATGGTGCCCTGCAAATCGCTGTCGGTACGGGTGTCGAGCGGCTGGCGTGTAATGGCGGCGGAGACCACCCGCGGACGCTCGGCCAATTGCCCCGCGATGGCGCTGAGCCGCGCCTGCGCGGCGAGGTAGTTGCCATCGAAACGGTGGATATGACCGCGGATACGGCCAATAAGATAGGGCCTTTCCTCCACGGTCCGTTGCTCGTTGGGCGGTTCCTCGGCTGCCGCCTGCGCGGCCGTGAACCAGTTGAGGCTGTCCATCACCAGATCAGGCTGGGTGCTGAACTCATGCCCGAGTAGCTGATAAAGCTGTTTCAGACCGTGCGAATCGAACTGCAAATGTCTGGCGATGTCGATCGCCTCACGCATGGCCAGGGCCTGATCCGGTTCCAGGGAAAGCTGCTGTGCCACCCGGTCATAAGCGTGCTCGATTCTCTGGCCGGCCTGGTTGAGTTTGTTGCGCTCGAGTGTCATCAGATGACTGTCCACCAGGTTGATGCCGGACAAGGTTGTGGCGGCGACAATAATCAACCAGGTTGCGGCCCGCAATGCGATTCGCAGTTGGTGCGTACGCCAATTGCGCAGGTGCGGGCCGCAGGCGTAATGATTGCGCAACCTGTGTTTATAAAGCAGGTAGCAAAATAAACCATCGCTCAGGCGGGAAGGCGGGAGCTCGTGCGCGCCGACGCTGACGCCGAGTTTCTGGATATCGACGGCGTGAAGTTTCAACGAGTTGTCGCTCTGCGGTAACTTTTCCAGCGCCTTCAGGCGTGCCTGGTCGCAGACCGCATAAACGTCCAGAATTTCGTCCGGGTTGAGCAGCCGCAGGCTGAGCAGATAACGGCGTGTCTTCTCGATCTCAGCCGCGAGTGTGCGGCAGTAATCCTGCGGCGACGCCTCGCTGATCGGTGCCAGGCGGCTGAAGCGGATATGCCCGTGACGGACAAAGCTCTCGCGCAGTCCGCCATCGGGCTGTTCGGTGACGATCAGCGCATTTGTCTGTTTCAGCGCCAGGGGTCTGATCAGGCAGCGGCTGAGGACCGGGAGCGAATAGACGCCTTTTACCGGTATTCCGGCCCGCCCCAGGACGTCGAGAAGCGGTTCGATATTGTCCCGGTTGGTGAGCGCGCTGAACAACACGCGGTCGTCACGTCGTCCGCCGGACTCACGCCCTATAACGGCATGGTAGCGAAAGGGCGTGGAGCGAAAGAGTTTGCCCGCGTGCCGTGCGTGCAGTTTGCTACGGTCCGGGCCGACGGTATGGGGCAGTATTTCCTCATGAAATTCTTCTTCGATCAGATCGGCGAGCACGGCGACCGGTGCCGCGGCGCGCTCTCGCAGTTCGTTGCAGAGAGACGCGTAGCCACTGTCGTCGCAATCGTAGAGGCCCAGTTTTTCAACCGTCTTGCGACGCAGCCGGTACAGCGTCACCGTTTGGCCGGTTAAATAGAGTATCAGGCTCATCGCTCTACCTTGTAACGTCGCCGAGCAGATCGTAGATGGGGCCCAGCACCGACAACATGACCCAGCCAAGCATAGTGCCGAGGATCAGGGTCATCGCGGGTTCTATCAGCGCCTGTACCCGCTCGATCGACTCGCTCACGTCGCGGTTATAAAAGTAGCTCACGTTCTCGAGCGAAGTATCCAGGGCGCCGCTGCCTTCGCCGACCCGCAGCATGCGCAGCACCAGTGGCGGGAACAGGCCGGTGTTCTCGAAGCTCGACGTCAGGCCGACGCCTTCGCCGATTTGGGTTCTCACCCGTTGCAGCGCCTGTGCGATGACGCTGTTACCCACCAGTTTCTCTCCCATGCGGATGCACTCCAGCACGCTGATCCCCGCCTGGTACAGGAGCGCGAAATTGCTGGTGAAGCGGGCGAGAATTATTTTCTGATAGATGGGGCCGATCGGCGGCAGCCGGAGCTTCATGCGGTCTACGCGCACACGCCCACTCTGGGTGTGGCGAGCCCAGTAGCGCAACGCGAAAAACAGCACGAAGGGTGTAGCCAACAGTGCCGGCCAATAATTTATCACCACTTCGGAGACAAAAATAAGGGCGCGGGTGTGCAGCGGAATTTCCTTTCCCATGTTCTCTATAAAACCGACCAGTTGTGGCACCAGATAGACCATGAGAAATACAATCACGCCGGTGATCACCACGCCCACGAAAGCGGGATATAGAATGATTTTACGCGTGTGCGCAGTCAGTTCGTCCTGCCACTTCAGCGATTCACTCAGACGTTTCAGAATGTCGGGCAGCCTGCCGCTTTCCTCGCCGGCGGCGATCAGGCTGATAAACACCGGACTGAAAAAGGACGGGTACCTGGCCAGAGCCTGCGAGAGTGTTTTGCCACCCTCGATGTCCTCCAGCAGCGAGGAAATCACTTCGCGAAAACGCTGGTTATTGACGCTGTCACGTAAATCGCGCAGCGCCTCCAGAATCGGCACGCCAGCGCGCGTGAGTTGTTCCAGATGGAAACAGAAAGTAATCAGTTCCGTTCTGCCGATCTGATTGCGCCGCCAGCCCAGGCGGCGCTTTCCGGCACTGCGATAATGGATCAAATCCAGCCCCATCCGGCTGAGCCGCAGCTCCAGATCGTCGTCGTTGCTTGCCTCCATGCGGCCGACCACGGCATTGCCGGCGCTGTCCATGGCTTTGTATTCGAAGGTCGACATCGGTGCGCCTTTCCCGGGTTACAGCCGATCGGTCAGATCGACGACGCGCGAGACTTCTTCCAGCGTGGTGCTGCCGTCCAGTACTCGTCGCAGGCCGTCGTTGCTGATCGGCTTGAAGCCGTTGGCCAACGCGTAGTCGGAAATCTCGCGCCGGGAGGCGCGGCGGGCGATCAGATCGTCCATGCCGGCGTCGACCTTGAGCAGCTCGGTGATGGCGATACGGCCTTTGTAGCCGGTATGATGACAATGATCGCAACTGCCGGCGCGATGAATTATTACCGCCTCATCTTCATTCAGACCCAATAGATGCTGTTCCAGTTCGTTGGGCGCATCGGTCTGGCGGCAGTGCGGACAGAGCTTGCGTATCAGCCGTTGGGCAACGATGCCGATGATGTTGCCGGCGAGTACGTCGGGCACGATACCCAAATCGAGTAAGCGAGCGATAGAGCCGATAGCCGAATTCGTGTGCAGCGTCGAATACACCTGATGGCCGGTCATGGCGGCGCGCAGCGCCATATCGGCCGTGTCTTCGTCGCGGATCTCACCGACCAGAATGATATCCGGGTCCTGGAGCAGCATGGAGCGTATGCCACTGGCGAAATCCAGCTTGGCGGCCGTGTTGACCGAGGTCTGGCGGATCATCGGCATGGGATACTCCACTGGATCCTCCAGCGTCATGATATTAACCGATTCGCTGTTGACGTAGTTCAGCATCGAATACAGTGTGGTGGTTTTGCCGCTGCCGGTCGGTCCGGTCACCAGGAGAATGCCCTCGGGTCTGGCCATCATCAGCCGCAGCGTGGTCAGGGCTTCGTCGCTGAGCCCGAGCCGGTCGAGGGCGACAATGCCTTTGTTGCGGTCGAGTACCCGCAGCACGATGTTCTCTCCGTGAGTGGTCGGTTGTGCCGATACGCGGAAGTCGATCGGGCGACCGAACAGGGTGAGTGAGATATGCCCGTCCTGTGGCGCGCGCGTTTCGGCGATGTTCATGCCGGAGATCACTTTCAGGCGCACCGCGATTGCCGACCAATAGTTTTTATGCAGACTGCGGATCTGGCGCAGCACGCCGTCTATGCGATAGCGGATGCGCAGAAATCCGATTTCGGGTTCGAAGTGTATGTCCGATGCACCCTTTTTCACCGCATCGGAAAGCAGGGCGTCGACCAGGCGGACCAATGGCTGACTGTATTCGTCCGCTTCAGTTTGCAGCTGCTGATAATCGGCCTGACCGGTTTCGATTTCGCGCAAAATGCCGTCGACCGACAGCTCGAAACCGTAGAACTGATCGATCGCGTTCTCGATTTCCGATTCGCCGGCAAGAATCGGTGCAATTTCCAAGTCGCCGCCGAGCAGTGCCCTGAGCTGGTCGATGGCAACAACATTGAAGGTGTCGGACATCGCTACTGTGAGTGTGTTCTTCTGCCGGTCCATCGACAACGGCAGAATACGGAAGCGACGGGCGATCTCCTTGCCGACCAACTGAAGGACTTCGCTGTCGACTACCACTTTGCTCAGATCGACACTCGCCTGTCCCAGCGCTTCGCCCAGGGCGTCGCGGATGACCGCTTCGGTGGCGAAGCCCATTTGTACGATGATTTTGCCCAAGGGGTCGGAAGAACGCTTCTGCTCGGTCAGCGCGATCCCGAGCTGATCCGGCGTCAGGACGCCCTTATCGATCAGCAGATCGCCGATGCGCTTGGGTTTCTGCACTGCGCTCATTTTGTCTGACCCAACAGGCGCTGCAGTTGGCGTACCCGGCTTTCGGCTTGCGCGGACGGCAACAGTGCCGGTCCGTCTTTGGCGAGCGCAAGTGCTTTGGTGTAAAAGGTCAGCGCCTGCGCCTGTTTGCCGAGTCGATCGAGACTGATAGCCAGGTTGAAGGCATAGTCCGCGTTTTCCGGCGCCAGCTGATGAGCCTGAAAATAGGATTCCTGGGCTTCGCGCCATTGCCCGGACGCGGCATACTGGTTACCCAGCGCGAAGTGCAGTTGGGGGTCGTCGCGCTCTGTCTGCAGCCAGTATTTCAGGCGGCTGCCCTGCTCCAGGCTTTGCGGCTGGGCCGACAGCCCCTGCAGACCCAGCAATGCCGTGCGGTCGTGCGGATTTGCCTCCAGCAAGCGTCGATAATGGCGTTGTGCGCCGGCGCGATCGCCCGCGTGGATGGCGATGGCGGCCAAGCCCAACAGCGCGTCGCGGTTGCCGGGAAAACTGCGCAAGACCTGTCGGTAAAGTGGCTCCGCGCGGGCGTAGTCGCCGTTGCGGTAGGCCTGATAGGCCTGATTTAAGGCTGCCGGTACCGCTGCGCCGGCGCGGCCACGGTGGATTTGTATTTTCGGCAGCGCCGACGGCTCCGGTGGCGGTTCCGCCCGTGCCGGCGTCAAAGCTGTCGCCGGCACGCTGTCGGCGACGGCTACCGGGAGCTGCTCGGCAGTCGGGGCCGGCGTAGGCACGGATTCGTCGGCTGGCGCAAGGGGTTCGCTGAGCACCGGCGGCGCTGCCCTTTCCTCGCCGGAAGTGTGGTCGCTGAAATCGGCGGAGTCGATCAGCGTCGCGGCCGGCGCTAGGTCGTATTGCCGGCTTGCATCGAGTTGCCAGAAAAAATATCCCGTCAATAGGGCACCGGTGCATAGGATTCCGCTGCCGATGAATACGACACCCGGGTGTAGGCCGGTGCGCTTTGCGGATGTCGGCTTTTCCACGCTGGCGGGCGCTGTGTCGGCGGCTTCGCCCGGCTGTGGCGGTGCTGTGTTCGTCGGATTGACGGCGACGGGCGGGTCGGTGCTGTCCGCGACGCCGAGCGCCGCATTTTCTTCAATCGGTTCGAGTTGCAGCGGGCTGTTGCTGGCCGGTCGCTGCACCAGTTCCGACGGCGCATCCTTTGGTTCGTCGACCGCGGTTTTGCCCTCGCCTTCGGCGCGTCGCAGTGCATCCATCAACAGGCTCAATTCCAACTCTCCTGTTCACTGGCACGTCGCGGGCCCAGCGGTGCGGCGGGATCCGGCAGATAGTCCGAATACACGTCCAGTGGCTGATCGATGCTGGCGACCACACGGGGACGCAGAAAAATAACCAATTCCGATTTCTTGTGCCGGTTGTTGCGAAACGTGAACGCATCGCCGAGTACTTCCAGCGCGCTCAAACCGGGAATGCCCTTGTCATTGAGATCGACACTGTCCTGAATCAATCCGCCCAGCACGGCCATCTGGCCGCTGCGCACGCGCAGTACCGATTCCATCTCCCGCACCTGGATCTGGGGTATGCGGCTTTCCACATTGCTCTGTGCAAGCTGGGGATTGGGGTCGTTGACAAAGCCGGTCACGCGGGAGATGGTCGGGCGTACGTTGAGAATCACCGCGTCTTCGCGGCTGATCTGCGGCGTAACCGACATGAAGAACCCGACGGCGACGGTGTGTGGTGTCGTGGTGAAGGTGGTCACACCGGGCGCGTTACTGTTGACCACAGTGTCGGACTCGATAGTGAAGTAGACCACGTTGTCGACCACCTTGAGCAGGGCGGTTTGATTGTTGATGGCCATGATTTTCGGGCTCGACAGGACTTTCACATTGCCGAACTCCTGCAGCATTTTTACTGTGCTGGCGATCGAACCCCAGCTGCTGCTACTGGCGTAATCGATCGTAAACACGGGAGGCGAGTTCAGGCTGCTGCCTACCAGCGCCTGATTGAAACTGAAGCCCGTACCTTTGTCGTTGAGCGCCGACCAGTCGACGCCGAACTGATAGTTCTTGTTCAGGTCGACTTCGACGACCGTGGCTTCGATCAACACCTGGCGTTTGGCACTGTGCATCAACCGGTCGAGATATTCCTGGATTACGCGATGCTGTTTGTGGGTGGCGCGCACGGTCAACAGCCCGGTCTCGGAGCTCACGATCACCGCAACTTCGGCGCCGGTATCGGCATCGCCCAGACCCAGCATGCCGGCGATATTCTTCTTGAGGTCGGCCCAGAACTGGTTGTCCGAGGCGCTGCGTACCGAGGTGCTTGAGTTATTGCCGTCCCCCGCTGAGGACCCGCCGCCCGAAGCGCCCTGTACCGCGGAGCCGCCGGTGGTGGCGATTTGCGTCGATATACTGTTTACGGTGGTGCTGCTGCGGGTCAGATTGACATAGTCAATATAGTAACTGCGCAGATAAGGCTGATCGGGTTCCACCACCAGCAGGTTGTCTTCGAAGCGGTAACGGATCGGTACCTGGGCGGCGATACGATCGAGGATTTGCAGCAGCGTCTGATCGATGGCGTTCAGCGTGACGTGCCCCGAAAGCCCGGGGTGGACGTCGACATTGATCTTGGCATCGCGTGCCAGACCGAATAACAGCTGATCGAGCGGTACGTCGGTGACCACCACGCTGAAGGTCTCCTGGGCTACCGCCGGTACCGGTTCCGGCACCACTGGCGCCTGCATCACCGGCGCGGGTATATCCCGGGTCAAGTGCCCGCTATCGACACGGTCGGTCGTCGTCAGATGTCCGGACGACGGGCGTTGCGGCGTCTGCATGCAAGCCGCCGGCAGCACAAATAGCACCAGCACCGTTAAACGTTGTAATTTCATCCCTGTAGATCCCTCTGCGACTCTTGTCCGGCCGCCTGATGTTGCGCCCGCAGCGTTGCGATCGAGCGCAGGTACGGCCGTTGACGGCGTACGCTCTCTGGTAAAGCGGCCATTTGCTGTAAAGCTTTCGATCTGCTGGCGAAGCTCCCATACATCAGGCTCCAGCGCGGTGCGCCTTTCACGCGACTGCGGAGTAAATACAAGTCGCTCAACAGTGTTTGATAGGCCTTGTTTTCAAACAGCTTTTCAAGTTTCCCCAAATCGTCGTCATGGCTCAGCAGCAATTGGATGGTGAATCCCCGTTGGGTTTGTGCAAGCCATTCCCGGGTTGCCTGCAGGCGCGCGGACACTTGCCTCACCCCGGCCGCCGGATGTATCTGTTGCGCGACGGCCCTGAGTTCGTCAATTTTTTGACTATGTGGTTCCGGCACTGGGTTGTCGTTGGCACTCGGCAGCCAACCGTATCCGCTGATGCCGAGTGCCAGGCTCAGGCCCGCCAGTAAGCCGGGCACCAGCCCGTGTGGGGCGAAACGGCGCACCAATCCGCTCGCGGGCGGCCGGTCGTCGTCGCGGGCGCGCCGCACGTCGCGCCAGCCCACGCGCGTCCTGCCGTCGGCGAACGCCGCCAGCAAGGCTTTATCCGCGAGTAGGTGCAGACGGCGGATGAGCCCGCGCGAGGACCAGGCCAGTTGCCGGCAGGCCGCAGCGGTGAACAAGGACGCACCGGTATAGCCGGCGCGCTGCAGGCGAAAGTGAAGATAGTCGCGTACCTGCGCCCGGGTTAGGGCACGCAGGTGAAAGCTGTGGCTGACGCGATCCTTGAACTGGCGGACCGCGTGCTGCTGAAGGTAGAGATCGAATTCCGGCTGGCCGAACAGCACCAGCTGCAGCAGCTTGGCGTGGCTGGTTTCGAGGTTGGACAACAGGCGCAGTGCCTCCAGCGACTCCAGCGGCATCTGCTGCGCCTCTTCGACAAACACCACCACCTGGCGGCCCTGACGGTGGACTTCCAGCAGATGCGTTTGTATCTGTCGGTGCAGTTGGTACGACGTAGCCTGTGCGCTCAGCGGTAATCGCAATTCCAGCGCAATCGCCTGCATCAGTTCGCCGGCATCGAGGCGTGGATTATCCAGGTAGACGCTGACGACCTTGGCCGGTAACCGCATCTGCAGCATGCGGCACAAAGTGGTCTTGCCGCTGCCCACTTCTCCGGTCACCTTGATCACGCCTTCGCCCGCGCTGATCGCATAGAGCAGGGTATCGAGAACGGCGGCGCGCTGACCGCCGGCGAAAAAACGCCCGGTGTCCGGCAGCAGGCGAAAAGGCGCGCTGGCGAAGCCAAAGTGCTCGTTATACATGTCAGAAAACCGTTCCTGGCCAAGAGGCAACGCTAATCAAGCAATTAGCACGCCAGGCACGGTTGGGAGCTTTAGCAGGCGCTGGGGCCGTTGAGCTCCAGCGCGCCGGTCAGGGCAGCGGTATTGGAAAGATTATGGCGTTGCAGATAGGCGAGGATACCGGCGTTGATGCGTTGGCAGACCAGCGGATCATAGAACAGCGCGGTGCCGATGCCGACAGTGGCGGCGCCGGCCAGCAGAAACTCGATGGCATCGGTCGCGCTGGCGATTCCGCCCTGGCCGATAATGGGTATGCCGTGCGGCTTACAAACCTGGTAAACCTGATGCACTTTAAGCAGGGCGATGGGTTTGATAGCCGGGCCCGATAGGCCGGCCTGGTTGTTGCCGATGACCGGTCGGCGGGTTTCGCTGTCGATCGCCATTCCCATCAGCGTATTGATCACGGCGAAGCCGTCGCTGCCGGCGTCGATACAACGACGCGCGTTTTCGGCGATGTCGGTCTGATTGGGCGACAGCTTGGTGATCAGGGGTTTGTCGGTGGCGCTGCGGCACGCCGCCACCACCCGTGCCGACATGTCGGGGTCGTTGCCGAAGGCCACGCCGCCCTCTTTGACGTTGGGACAGGAAATATTGATCTCGATCGCGTCGATGGGCGAGTCGTCGAAACGTCGCGTGACCGCGTGATACTCCTCGACCGTCGAACCGGAAACATTGGCGATGAAGCGTGTCTCGGCGAAGTCGAGCATTGGCAGTATCTCATCCACCACGTGATCGACACCGGGGTTTTGCAGGCCGATTGCGTTGAGCATGCCGGCCGGCGTTTCGTAGACGCGGTGGGGCTGGTTGCCCAGGCGCGGTGCCAGCGTGGTTCCTTTAAGACAAATGGCGCCCACGTCCCGATTGGAAAAACCCTTCACGCGGGTGTACTCCTCGCCAAAACCCACGCAGCCCGAAAGCAAGACCAGGGGCGAGGCCAGTTTCAGGCCGCAGAAATCGACGCCGAGCGTGGAATTGGAAGTCGTCATTGGTTGTGTATTTGAACTCAAGCGGAGCGGAAAGAAAAGCGCGCCGCACCGCGGTGGTGGGAGCGGGTTGCGGCTCGCGTTACACTGTTAGCATGTTTCATATCGTGCTCTTCCAACCGGAAATTCCGCCCAACACGGGCAACGTGATCCGTCTTTGCGCCAATACCGGCAACTCGCTTCATCTCATCCAGCCGTTGGGGTTCGAGATGGATGACAGTCGGCTGCGCCGGGCCGGGCTGGATTACCGCGAATGGGCCAGCGTGGACAGCCACGATTCGCTCGATGCCTTTCATGCCGCCGTCGCGCCTGCGCGCATCTGGGCGCTGTCGACGCGAGGCCGACGCCTCTATACCGACATCGCCTATCAACCCGGCGATGCGCTATTATTCGGGCCGGAAACCCGCGGCCTGCCGCAACCGCTGCTGGAATCGCTGGGCGACCAGGTCTTGCGTTTGCCGATGCAGGCGCACAGCCGCAGCCTGAATCTCTCCAACGCCGTCGCGGTGATGGTCTACGAGGCCTGGCGGCAGCAGCGTTTCGCCGGCGGCGCATGAGTATTCATGCACACGCAGTCCCGTACGGCGCGCTCAGCTCGTTTCGGGCTTGGGTTCGCGGGTGAGCAGATTTTCCACGGCGCTGACCGGTGGCTCGTGGTCAAACAGAACGCGTTTGACCTGTCCGGTGATCGGCATCTCGACCCGGTGGGTTTCGGCCAGCGCGGCCAGTTCCTTCGCGGTGTGCAACCCCTCGATCGCCTGACCGATATCGGCCACGGCCTGCTCGAGCGCTTTGCCGCGCCCCAACGCCAGTCCGAGGCGCCGGTTTCGCGACTGATCGTCGGTGCAGGTCAACACCAGATCACCGAGCCCTGCCAAGCCCATGAAGGTCTCGCGCAATCCGCCAAGGTGTGTGCCCAGGCGCATGATTTCCGCCAGCCCGCGGGTGATGAGCGCGGCGCGCGCGTTGGCGCCATAGCCCATGCCGTCGGAAATGCCGGCGGCGATGGCCAGCACGTTCTTGATCGAACCGCCCAGTTCCACGCCAATAATATCCTCGCTCGTATACGCGCGGAATTGGGGGCAATGAAACAGCTTGACCACGGCTTTCGCGTAGGCGGCGTTTCTGGAAGCGACCGTGACCGCCGTGGGCAGCCCGCGCGCGACTTCAGTGGCAAAACTGGGACCGGAAAGGGCAGCAATGGCGTGATGACCGGGCAATTCCTCGTCCACCACCTGATGCAGGAACTTGCCGCTGCCGGGCTCCAGTCCTTTGCTGGCCCATATCAGATTGAAATCCACGCCCAAATACTGCCGCGTCTTTTTTAAGATATCACGAAAGCCACTGCTGGGAGTGACCACAAGTACATACTGGCTATCCTCCAGTGCGGCACTTAGATTGATCTCAGGAGTTATGCGCTCCGATAGCGGGATGCCAGGCAGATGGCGCCGATTCTGGCGTACACGCTTAAGGGACTCGATATGTTGGCTGTCCCGATCCCATAGCCGCACGGTATGGCCATTCCTGGCCAGTAGCGTTGCTAGGGCTGTGCCCCAAGAACCAGCGCCTAGTATACTGATCCGAATGCGAGTCATCGTCGCTTATCCCGAATATTGAGCGGCGGACAGCATACCGGACACAGGCTATTGAACGGATTGGCTATATAGTAGCCTGTTTTCGTGAATCTCTTTGAAATTCAGGGGAGCCAGCAGTAGCTGGGGGAATCCTCCTTTAGCAACAAGGTCCGAAATTGCTTCGCGAGCGTATGGATAAAGGTTGTGAGGGCAATAGGCGCCGGTCATGGATTCAAAGCGCTCGGTTTCGAAGCCTTCAATATGAAATAGCCCAGCTTGCTGCACTTCCGCAAGGAAAGCGACTTTGTCGCTCACTCGTGCGATGACGGTAATTGTTAACACGACTTCAAAAATAAACTGCTCAATTTCTTTAAGGCTTGTATTCAGTTCCAGCTTAATTTCCGGGTTATACTCTCCCTGAAAAATCGCCGGTGAATTCGGGGTTTCAAACGATACGTCCTTCAGATAGATGCGTAGGATCGCAAACTTCGTTTCGTTGTCCTCTGCGACCCCTTGTGTGTTTTCGTTCATAGAAAGCCTGTGTGATTGCTGGTGAGATCGGGCATCAAGGAAGCCAATCTCGTGGATCATGGCCCCCTGGCGCCTATTTTTTTGTTACAGGCATATTGGCGCTTTGCCATGCCGCGATACCGCCGCCCAGATTGTACACCTTTTCAAATCCATTTTTTTTCATCAGGCCGCCGATGCTGCCCGAGCGCGCGCCCGAACGACAATAGGCGATGACCGGCCCATCCTTGAAGCGGTTCAGTTCATTGATACGTTCGGCGAGCTGTCTGTAGGGTATATGTATGGCCTGCGGAATATGGCCGCCTTTGTACTCCCCTTCTTCACGCACGTCGAGAAACACCGCGTTTTCCCGATTGCTCAGCCGTGTGGCATCGATCGGCCCGAGCACGGGCATGCCGCTGACGCGGCGCCGTAGTTCGCTGAAAACCAGGGCCGCCAGGGTGCCCAGAAAAGCCAGTACAAGAAACGGGTGGTTGCCGGTGAATTCGATAATGCGGGCGAAGTCCACGCATTTCCTCCGAAATACAGGGGGTTTAAAGGCTCAGGCGTGTTCCAGGGTACAGAAGACTTCGCGCATCATGCCGATCAGGCGCAACGTGCGCGAATCACTGACTCTATAATAGACCCGATTGGCGTCCTTGCGCGAGGCCAGGATGCCTTTGTCGCGCAGAATCGCCAGATGTTGCGAAATATTACTTTGCGACGTTCCTACATGCTCAACGATGTCCTGCACGCTGACCTCCTGGTCTCCGAGCGTGCAGAGAATTTTCAGACGCAGGGGATGGGACATCGCCTTAAGCGAACGGGATGCGCGGGCGATATCTTCGTCGCGCGTAATCAGCATATTTTCACCTACAGCAACTACCGCCATCAGTCTACCTACGCTGTTGAGGGATTGGCCAAACTAATAAAGGGTTTTGCGAGCTGGAGCCCCTGCCCTTTATAATCAAAACATTATACAATAATACGCCATTGAAGAAAGCGCTATTTGCCGCCTGTGCCGGAAACGGCGTGGAGTCGCCCGGCCTTTCAGGTTAGAATCAGTCTAAAATACGGACGCTGCACACAAAGTCTTTGAAGTTATGTCAACTCTCGCCAAGCCTGTCGCGCTGATCATCCTGGACGGATGGGGTTATAGCGAAGACACGGACGACAATGCCATAGCGGCCGCGCATAAACCCCATTGGGAACGGTTATGGCGGCAATATCCGCATAGTTTTATCCGCACCTCCGGTGCCTCGGTCGGTTTGCCCGGTGAGCAGATGGGCAACTCCGAGGTCGGGCATCTCAACATGGGGGCCGGTCGCGTGGTCTACCAGGAGTTCACCCGCGTCAGCCGTTCCATCAAGACCGGTTCGTTTTTCACCAATGCCACGCTCACCGATGCGGTGGATCAGGCGCTGGCGGCCGATAGCGCGGTACACGTCATCGGCCTGTTGTCTCCGGGCGGTGTGCATAGCCACGAAGAGCACATCCACGCGATGGTGCAGCTGGCGGTGGAGCGCGGCGCCGACAACGTTTATCTGCATGCGTTTCTGGATGGGCGCGATACTGCGCCGCGCAGCGCGGCGGCGTCGATTCAGGCGATGGAGGATAAATTTCGCGAATTGGGCGGCGGTTGTTTCGCGTCGATGATAGGGCGCTATTACGCCATGGATCGTGACCACCGCTGGCCGCGCGTGCAGGCGGCGTATGACCTGATCATGCGCGGCGAAGCCGACTATCAGGCGGCCGACGCCATGGCCGGCCTGGAAATGGCCTATGCGCGCGGCGAGGGGGATGAATTCGTCAAGGCCACGCGCATCGCCGCCCAGGGCGCGGCGCCGGTGTGCGTGCAGGACGATGACGTCGTCGTCTTCATGAATTTCCGTTCCGATCGTGCGCGCCAGATCACGCGGCCTTTCATCGAACCCGCGTTCGACGGTTTTGAACGCAAGGCCGTGCCGCGCTTACGGCGCTTTGTCAGCCTCACGGAATACAATTCCGAGTTTGATATCCCCGTCGCGTTCCCACCGGAGCGTTTACAGAACGTGTTCGGCGAGTATGCCGCGGGCCTGGGGTTGCGCCAGCTGCGGCTGGCCGAGACGGAGAAATACGCCCACGTCACCTTCTTTTTCAATGGTGGGGTCGAAGAGCCGTTCGAGGGCGAAGAGAGGATTCTGGTGCCTTCGCCGCTGGTGGCTACCTATGATCTGCAGCCCGAGATGAGCGCAGGCGAAGTGACCGACCGCCTGGTCGAGGCCATCGGGAGTGGCAAATACGACGTCATCGTTTGTAATTACGCCAATCCCGATATGGTAGGGCATACCGGTAATTTCCCCGCCGCTGTGCGTGCAATCGAAGCGATAGACGAGAGTCTCGGGCGTATCGCCGCCGCGCTCGAAGCGGCCGGTGGGGAAGCGTTGATCACGGCCGATCACGGCAATGCCGAACAGATGCGCGGCAAGAAAACCGGCCAGGCCCATACCGCGCATACGTCCAATCCGGTACCGCTGCTCTATATCGGCAGGCCGGCACAGCTGCAAGAAGGCGTGCTGGCCGATGTCGTTCCCTCGTTGATAGCCGTCATGGGGTTGAGTCAGCCCGGCGAGATGACCGGGCATTCGCTGATCGAGTTCCTCCCTGCGGCCGGGGCGGCGCGGGCGGCCTCGGGCGAGGAGCTAGAGGTCTGACGGTGAAGCCGGCCCGGGCGGTTGGAACGGCTGCGGCAGCCCGGTTGCTTTTTTTGCTGCTGTTTCCCCTGTTGCTCGCCGGCGTGGCGCGGGCCGACAACGAGGCTGCCTTGAAGCAGGCCGAACTGCGCCAGCTGCAAACGAAAATCTCCAGGCTGCAGGCGGGCCTGGAGGCGGATCGCCAAAAAAAAAGCCGTGCTGAACGTCAGCTCGAGCGCATCGAGGAACAGGTCAATCAGACCGGCAGGGCGCTTAATCGCACCCGGCGCGAGCTGGCGTCGCTGCGGGCGCGCATCGGCGATCTGGAACGGCAACAGCGGGAGGCCGAGAACGGGCTCAAACAACAGGCGGCGCAGCTTGCGCGTGAAGCGCGCGCGACCTACATCATGGGCCGGCAACAGCAGATCAAATTGTTGCTCAACCAGGAACACCCGAGTGAAGTAGGCCGCATGCTGGCGTATTTTTCCTATTTTTCCCAGGCGCGACAGGACCGGATCAACGCCATGCGCCAGGCGATGCGGACGGTCGCCGGGCTGAAAGCCGGCGTCGAACGCAAAACGCAGGCGTTGCGCGATCTGCAATCGACGCAACAGGGTCAGGCCGAGCGCCTGCGCGAGCAGCAGCGTCAGCGCCTCGACGTGGTGGCGCGGTTACAGCAGCGTCTGCATCGCCAGGGTGACGCACTGAAAGGCCTGCAGGCGGACAAAAAACAGTTGCAGGCGCTGGTGGAATCGCTGCAGCAACTATTGTCCGATATCCCGGCGGATTCCGGCCAGGAGAAGCCTTTCAAGCAACTGAAGGGCCGGCTGCACTGGCCGGCCAAAGGGAAACTGGAACGCCGCTTCGGCAACACACGTGGCAAAAGCGGCCTGAAATGGCAGGGGGTCTTCATCGCCGCGCCGGAAGGGGGTCAGGTGCGTGCGGTATCTCAAGGTCGGGTCGCCTTTGCCGATTGGATGCGGGGTTTCGGCTTACTGCTGATTATCGACCATGGCGACGGCTATATGACCCTGTACGGTCATAATCAGGCGCTCTATAAGGAAGTCGGCGAATGGGTCGACACCGGTGAAGTGGTGGCAACATTGGGCGCCAGCGGTGGTCATAGTCAGGCGGGCCTGTATTTCGAGATTCGCCACAACGGTCAGCCGGTCAACCCGGTGGGTTGGTGTGCCGGCGCGCCGGCGGCGGTTTCGGGGTAGCCCTTTGTGCCATCTTGCGCCCAGCTATGGTATGGTCGCTATAATTTGACAGGCCAATTCTCCGTAAGCCTTTCATTAACTTAACTTAGTGGCGGTGGGAACACCGCTGGACCGGACGTTACTAAATGAACATCAAGAGACAAAACATTGTGTTGGTTCTGGTCGGCATACTGACCGGTGTGTCGATTTCGATTGGCAGCGGGGTGTTCGCCGAACGCGAATCCGCCGCCACGCCGGTGCTGCCGGTCGAGGAGCTGCGCACTTTCAGTGACGTCTTCGGGCGAATCAAGAACGATTACGTTGAGGATGTGCCCGACAGCAAATTGCTGGAAAGCGCGATCCGCGGCATGCTGGCCGGTCTGGATCCGCACTCGGCCTACCTCGACCAGGAGCAGTTCAAGGAACTGCAGGTCGGCACCTCCGGCGAATTCGGCGGCCTTGGCATCGAAGTGGGCATGGAAGACTGCTTTGTGAAAGTCATCGCTCCCATCGACGACACACCGGCACAACGCGCCGGTATACAGGCGGGTGACCTGATCATCCGTCTGGACGACACGCCGGTCAAAGGTCTGTCGCTAAACGATGCGGTCAAGATCATGCGCGGCAAACCCGGAACGGTGCTGAAACTGACCGTCGTCCGCGAAGGTGTCGAGCAACCTCTGAAAATCGACATCAAGCGCGACATCATCAAGGTGAAAAGCGTCAAGCAGCGCATGCTGGAGAACGGTTTCGGCTATGTGCGCATTTCCCAGTTTCAGTCGAAGACCGCGGAGAATATGGTCGACGCGATAGACAAACTGAAAAAAGAAGCCGGCGGCAGTTTACGCGGTCTGGTGCTGGATCTGCGCAACAATCCCGGTGGCGTCCTCAACGGGGCGGTGGCGGTTTCGGATGCTTTCCTGAAAAAAGGGCTGATCGTGTACACCGAAGGCCGCGTCAGCGATTCCAAGCTGCGCTTCAATGCCACGCCCGATGACATACTCGACAGCGCACCGATGGTGGTGCTGGTCAACCAGGGTTCGGCGTCGGCCTCCGAGATCGTCTCCGGAGCGCTGCAGGATCACAAGCGGGCGATCATCGTCGGGTCGCGTACCTTCGGCAAGGGTTCGGTGCAGACGATCCTGCCATTGAGCAACGGTACCGCGGTGAAACTGACCACCGCGCGTTACTACACCCCGTCGGGCCGCTCCATTCAGGCCGAGGGCATCGAGCCGGATATTCGTCTCGATCCGGTGCGGGTGTCGGCGGTCGAAAACGCATTCGACCCCATTAAGGAAGCCGATTTATCGGGTCATTTGATGAACGGCGACGGCAAGGCGCCGGCGGCCAAGCCCGGCACATCGGCGGACGAAAAGGCGGAACAGTCGCTGGCTCAGAGCGACTACCAGCTGTACGAAGCGCTTAATCTGCTCAAGGGCCTGGCCATTCAGCGAGAGCAGATGCAATGAACTGGCGAACCGGTCTGTTCAGACCGGTTCTTTTTTTCTGCACGCTCCTGCTGTTCGTGCCGGTGCACGCGGCCGGCCCGAGTCGAGCGGTCGTCAGTATCATCCTGGACGACATGGGCAAGACACTGGCCAGCGGCCGCCGGGTGATTGCGCTGCCCGGTCCCGTGGCCTGTGCTTTTCTGCCGCGTGCCGCGCACAGCCGGGAGCTGGCCGCGGCGGCGCACGCCGCCGGCAAGGAAGTCATGTTGCATCTGCCCATGGCCAGTGTCGACGGCCGACCGCTGGACGCCGGCGCGGTGACCCTGGATATGACCCGGACCGAGTTCGCCCGGGCGGTGGAGGCGAATCTTGCCGCCCTTCCCTACGTCAGCGGGGTGAATAATCACATGGGCAGCTTGCTGACGCGCCATCCCGGACATATGCTTTGGCTGATGCAGACGTTGCAACGTCACGCGCCGATTTTTTTTGTCGACAGCCGGACCACGGTGGCGACCGTGGCCCGACAGGTTGCGCAAGAGACCGGCGTGCCGAGCACCGAGCGGAACGTTTTTCTGGACAATACACTGGATATGGCCGCACTCGATCGGCAATTCGACCGTCTGCTGCTGCTGGCGCGCAAGCGCGGCAGTGCCGTGGCCATCGGTCACCCGCATCCGCAGACGTTGGCGCTGCTGGAACGGCGTCTGCCGGGATTGCAGCGCGAAGGGATTGAACTGGTACCGGTCGCCGGAGTCATTCACTTTCAGCAGCAGGAGGCGCAGACATGGCAAGCGTCCTGGTCCCCCTCGCACAAGGCTGCGAAGAACTAGAAGCCGTAACGATCATCGATCTGTTACGGCGTGCCGGCATTGGCGTTGTCACCGCGGGTCTGGACGAGCGGCCGGTGCGGGCTTCGCGCGGTACCGTACTGATTCCCGATGTCACCCTCGATCAGGCGGCAACACAGCAATACGACATGATCGTTCTCCCCGGCGGTCAGCCCGGCGCCGATAATCTGGACAGCGACCCGCGTATCCACGGCATCCTCAAGGCGATGACGGAAACAGATCGCTACACGGCGGCCATCTGTGCCGCGCCCAAGGTGCTCGCCAGTCAGGGTCTGTTGCAGGGGCGGCGGGCGACCAGCTTTCCCGGTGTCCTCGACGGCTACGAAGGGATCGATTACCGCCACGAGGCGGTAGTGCAGGACGGCAGGCTGATCACCTCCCGGGGGCCAGGCACCGCCATGGATTTCGCCTTGCTGCTGATCGAAAATCTGGCGGGCAGAGCAAAACGCGAGCAGGTGGAGGCCGCTTTGCAGCGCCCGCATCAGTCCGCCTGCTGAGTCGGGGACAGAGACAGACACACGTCGCAGCTTCATGGGTCCGCCCTGGGCAGGCCCGACACCCGTGTCGGCTGATGCCTGCATGCTGTCGAAAAAACTAACAAATGATCGGCCTGCAGGATGTTATGTAGGCCTTAGGTAACTGATTAATAACCCTAATATATAAGTCATTTCTTATGCGTTCGGAGTGTCGAAATATTTTACGCTGACTTTTTCGAAAGCTTAAATTTTTATTTATCTCATTGTTCTATAAGGTGAATTTTTAGCGGGCACATGTCTTGCAATTGGCATAGTCACCAATGCCGCTCAGTAGGGATAGGCCTACTCGACCGAAGTGAGCAAAGTCACAATCAGGTGTTGGAGGAGACGATTAGAATAAGCGCTGAAGGTGAGGGTCACAGCGTATAGGTACAACAAAAAAAGGCTCGATAAGAACTCGAACAACATCACTAAGCAGAGCCAGATTTAACCCGCTTGAATGCGGGTTTTTTATTGGCTGGCTTCAGCGCTCCCGGTCGCGCGCGAGCAGCAGCAGGACCACCGCCAGCCCCGCCAGCAGCCAGGTGAGCAAAGGCGCATTGCCGAGCATCAATGGCGTGCGGCTGTCGAGCGAATAAACAATCGTCGCGCAGATCAGCAAGGCGCTTGCGAGAACGACCGTACAGGTGCGGCGCCCGGAACGCTTCAATTGCCGGCGCAGTTTTTCCAGTTCCCGCGATTCCCATTGCACGCGCAGTTTGCCCTCGGAGGCCTGCTGCAGGGTGCGGTGCAACAGACCGGGCAGCTCCGGCAACTGCTCGCTCCATTGCGGTAAGCCGTGGCGCAATCTGCCGGCGAAAGCGCGCGCCCCGACTTGTTCGCTCATCCAGCGCTCCAGGAACGGCTTGGCGGTTTGCCATAAATCCAGATCGGGATAAAGCTGACGCCCGAGCCCCTCGATATTGAGCAGCGTTTTCTGCAACAGCACCAGCTGCGGCTGAACCACCATGTCGAACCGCCTTGCGGTCTGGAACAGGCGCAGCAACAGATGGCCGAAAGAGATCTCCTTCAGCGGCCGTTCAAAGATAGGTTCGCAGACGGAGCGGATGGCGGCCTCGAATTCATCCACTCGGGTGCCGGGCGGCACCCACTCTGACTCCACGTGCAGCTCGGCCACCCGGCGGTAGTCGCGGCGGAAAAAAGCCAGGAAATTCTCCGCCAGATAGCGCTGGTCCTCCGGGCTGAGCGTGCCCATGATGCCGAAATCGACCGCCATGTACTGACCGCGGCGGGAGACGAAAATGTTGCCCGGGTGCATGTCGGCATGGAAAAAATTGTGCCGGAAGACCTGGGTGAAAAAGATTTCCACTCCGCGTTCGGACAGGCTTTTAAGATCGACTTCCGACTGTCGCAACGCGGCCAGATCGCTGACCGGGATGCCGTAGATACGGGCGATCGTCATCACGTTGCGCCGACATAGCGGCCAGTACACTTCGGGCACGTGCAGCAGGCCCGAGTCGCTGAAATTGCGCCGCAACTGCGACGCGTTGGCCGCTTCACGCAGCAGGTCGAGCTCGTCGAACAGCGTTTTTTCGAATTCGCCGACCACCTCGCGCGGGCGCAACCGGTGGCCCTCGCTCCAATAACGCTCGGCTAGACCGGCGATGGTTTTCAGCAGACCGACGTCGCGCCGGATCACCTTCTCGATGCCCGGTCGCAGTACTTTGACCACCACGTCGTCGCCGTTGTTCAGGGTCGCGGCGTGGACCTGGGCGATGGACGCCGATGCCAGGGGGCGGGTGTCGAAACCAGCGAATATCTGTGCAATGGGTTTTTGGAAGGCCTGTTCGACCAGATGACGCGCCTGGTCGCCGTCGAAGGGCGCGACCCGGTCCTGGAGCAAGGCCAGCTCGGCGGCGATGTCCTCGGGCAGAAGATCCTGTCGGGTGGAGAGAATCTGCCCGAATTTGACGAAAATCGGTCCCAGTTCCTCCAGCGCCCGGCGAATGCGCACGGCGCGCGGCGTCTTGCGCACAATCCGGTGCCAGGGGGCGAGATAGCCGAGAAAACGGACCGGACGAAACAGGTGGGTGGCCAGAACGATTTCGTCCAATCCGTTGCGAACCAGTACCCAATTGATATACAGCAGACGGAAAGCCTGCGCGGTGCGGATCATGGTGTGTCGTCCAGGCCCCGAAGCAGGCGTTGTACGCGCGCCTGCAGCCGCTCGCCGTCGTCGCGCAGGCGGTCTACAGAGGCGAGAAAATAGTCGACCTCCACCCGCGTGGGCAGTAGTCGCGATTCTTCCTGCAGATACTCGCCGCAGTCGCGCACCAGTGTCTCACGCGTGTCCTCGAATGTCTGTCGCAACCGGGATGCGAATCGACCCGCCTGGTGGGCGACGACATCGCCGGTGACCCGCGACAACTGCTCTTCCCAGTCCCAATCGGCGCCGGCCAGCAGGTCCTGGAGTTGCTGACCGACTTCGCTGTCGCCTTCTATTCTGACCGCGCCTTGAAACAGCGCGTCTTCGCGGTTGTCCAGTGCCAGTCGGGCGAACCCCAGCGGCGAGCCGGTCAGGCGGGTGTCGACTGGACCTTCGTAGAGGCTCAGCACGCTGATTTTGCCCTCATCGCCGAACAGATAGAATTTCAAATCCAGGCCGCTGATCTCCAGCGCAACCACGCGCCCTTGTCAGACGGCGGCGCGGCGCGTGCTGTCCGGATCCTGACGCAGGTAAAGATTCAGCGCAGCTTCAAGAGTGGCGGCCAGTGTCGATGCTTTCATGAAAGGCTCCTGGCGCGATGGCGGGCTTCAGTAGCGGAAACCGCGGTGAAGGGCGACGATGCCGCCGCTCAGGTTGTGATAATCGCAGTCTTCGAAACCCGCGGCCCGCATCATATGCAGCAGTTTATGCTGGTCGGGGTGCATGCGGATGGACTCGGCCAGGTAACGGTAGCTGTCTGCGTCGCCTGCGATCAGCCGGCCCATGAGTGGCAGCACTTTGAAGGAATACAGATCGTAGGCCCGTTTCACGCCGGCGAACACCGGTTGCGAGAATTCAAGCACAAGCAAACGCCCGCCGGGTTTCAACACCTGATACATCGAGGCCAGAGCCTTCGCTTTATCGGTGACGTTGCGCAGGCCGAAGGCGATGGTGACGCAATCGAAACCGCCAGCGGGAAAAGGCAGTGCCTCGGCATTGGCCTGCACGAATTCGACGTTGCCGCTGACGCCCTGATCCAACAGTCGTGCACAGCCGACGTTCAGCATTCGGGCGTTGATGTCGCCGACGACGACACAGCCCTCGGCGCCGACTCTGCGCGCCAGCCCGACGGCCAGATCCCCGGTGCCGCCGGCCAGGTCGAGAATGCGCTGACCCGGACGTGCGCCGGACTGCTCGATGGCGAAGCGCTTCCACAGACGGTGAATTCCCAACGACATGACGTCGTTCATCAGGTCGTAATTTTCCGCCACCGAATCGAAAACACCGGCGACGCGTTGCTGCTTCTCGTCCCAGTCGACCTGCTGATAGCCGAAGTGCGTGGTCTTATCCGTCACGACAGCGTCACCGCATGGGCCGTCGACGGGGAGCAGAAAACGACGCGCCTGGCGACTGGCACAACATTGGATTAAGCCTTGGTGCCGAAGGCCGAATGCGGCGCGCCGGCGGCCTTGAGCCGTTCCAGGTAGGCCTGCCAGTTTTGGTCTTTCTCGGCGCCGAGTCTGTAAAGCGTGTCCCAGGAATAAATCCCGGTATGGTGCTCGTCGTCGAAATAAATCTGAATCGCATAGTTGCCGACCTGTTCGATACGCTCGATACCGACGTCCTCCTTGCCCACCTGCAGCACCCCCTCGCCCGGCCCGTGCCCCTGGACTTCCGCCGAGGGCGAATGGACGCGCAGATATTCGCAGCTCATTTCGAAGCGTGCTCCGTCGTCGAACGCGATCTCGAGCATCTTCGACTTCTGGTGCAGATTGATCTCTGTCGGGTGTGGATTTTTCTTGGCCATGGTCTATTCCGTTTGCGGTCTCAAAGTATGTAGCGACTCAGGTCTTCATCCTGGGCCAGGTCCGACAGCTGCCGATCGACATAGTCGGCGTCGACGCTGATGTGTACGCCGCCGCGATCGGATGCCTCGAAAGATACCTGTTCCAGCAGGCGCTCTATGACCGTGTGCAGGCGTCGCGCACCGATGTTTTCGGTGCGCTCGTTGATGCCCCAGGCAACTTCGGCGATGCGCTCGATACCGTCGCCGGTGAAACTCAGTTGCAGTCCTTCTGTCGCCATCAGTGCGCTGTACTGCTGCGTTAAAGACGCGTCGGTTTCCGTGAGAATGCGGACGAATTCCTGGATACCCAGTGCCTTGAGCTCGACGCGTATCGGCAATCGCCCCTGTAGTTCCGGGATCAGATCCGAGGGTTTGGAGAGGTGGAACGCACCCGATGCGATGAACAGGATATGGTCGGTTCTCACCATGCCGTGCTTGGTGGTGACGGTGCTGCCCTCGACCAGCGGCAGCAGATCCCGCTGTACGCCTTCGCGCGAAACCCCCGGGTTGCCCCCTTGGTCGCTGCGCTGGGTGACCTTGTCGATCTCGTCGATGAAGACAATGCCGTTTTGTTCCACCGCGTGCAGCGCGCTCAGTTTGAGATTCTCCTCGTTGATCAGCTTTCCCGCCTCTTCCTCGGTCAGGACCTTGAGCGCGTCGACGACGGTGAGCTTGCGCGTCTTGGTCCGGCCGCTGCCGAAATTCTGAAACAGGCCCTGCAGCTGGCTGGTCATTTCCTCCATGCCGGGCGGCGCCATGATTTCCACGCCGACCGGTGTGGCCGAGACCTCGACTTCGATCTCCTTGTCGTCGAGACGGCCTTCGCGCAACATTTTGCGAAACTTCTGCCGGGTCTCACCGCTGTCGCCGGATTCGTCTTCGCCGCTGAAGCCCGCGCTGCGCGGTCGCGGCAACAATACATCCAGAATGCGTTCTTCAGCGGCGTCTTCGGCGCGATGACGGACCTTCGCCATTTCCTCCTCGCGGGCCATTTTGATGGCGACATCCATCAGGTCACGGATGATCGATTCCACATCCCGGCCGACGTAACCCACCTAGGTGAATTTGGTCGCTTCGATCTTTATGAAGGGTGCATTGGCCAGGCGCGCCAGACGCCGGGCGATCTCGGTTTTGCCGACGCCTGTCGGGCCGATCATAAGAATATTCTTCGGCGTGATCTCGCCGCGCAGCGGCTCGTCGATCTGCTGACGTCGCCAGCGATTGCGCAACGCGATCGCCACGGCACGCTTGGCTTCATCCTGGCCGATGATGTGCTTGTCCAGTTCCTGAACGATTTCGCGAGGGATCATTGAAGACATGAAGGTCTAATACTCGAGCATTTCCAGAGTCAAATTGTGGTTGGTGTAGACGCAGATACTGGCGGCGATGTTCAGCGCCTTCTCCACGATCAGACCGGCATCCAGTTCTGTGGTGTCCAGCATCGCTCGTGCCGCCGCCTGGGCGTAGGGGCCGCCGGACCCGATCGCCATGAGGCTGTCTTCCGGTTCGATGACGTCGCCGTTTCCGGTGATGATCAGGGAGGCCTCCACGTCGGCGACTACCAGCAGCGCCTCCAATCGGCGCAGCATGCGATCGGTGCGCCAGTCTTTGGCCAGCTCCACCGCCGAGCGCACCAGATTACCCTGGTGTTTTTCCAACTTGGCCTCGAAGCGCTCGAACAAGGTGAAGGCATCGGCGGTGCCGCCGGCAAAGCCCGCCAGCACCTTGCCGTGATACAGGGTGCGGACCTTGCGCGCGTTGCCCTTCATCACGGTGTTACCCATCGACACCTGGCCGTCACCGCCAACGACGACACGGCCGTTACGGCGCACGGATAGAATGGTTGTGCCGCGATACTGATCCACGTCGAATCCTTGCTAATTGAGTGCGAGCGGGCCCAGATTGTACACCATGTACCGGACGGGCATCAGGCCAAAACCCCTGGGCTGCTTGGGACAAAGCCCCCGCGTGACGGCTCCGGGTTATGAGCTAACTGCGCTTCTTGTGCGCCCGCGCCCGTGGATGGGCCTGGTCGTAGACCTGCGCCAGACGTTGGAAGTCGAGATGGGTATAAACCTGGGTGGTGCGCAGATTCGCGTGTCCGAGCAGCTCCTGGACGGCACGCAAATCGCCACTGGATTCGAGGATATGGGTGGCGAACGAATGTCGCAAGGCGTGCGGGTGCAGCCGGCCATCGAATCCGGCCTGCAGAGCATGGCGGCGAAACCGCTGCTGCACGCTGCGCGCGCTCAGGCGGCCGCCGCCACGGTTGATGAACAGCGCGGTCTCGTCGGCGCGGCGATGGAACGCGCGCACCGGCAGCCAGGCTGCCAGGGCCGCTACGGCTTTACGGCCGACCGGAACGATGCGGGTTTTGTTGCCCTTGCCCAGCACGCGCGCCTCGGCGACGTCCAGATCCACATCGCCGACATCCATGCCGGTCAGCTCGGCCAGTCGCAGGCCGCAGGAGTACATCAGCTCCATCATGGTGATGTCGCGCTGCGAGAGCCAGTTCGAGGTGCGGTGATCGAGCAGAGCCTGGAGATTGTCGATATCGAGACTGTGCGGCAGTGTGGCCGGGCAGCGGGGGGCGCGTACGTCCTGCGCCGGGTTGTGATCGATGATGCCCTGGTCGATAAGATAGCGGCACAGACTGCGCAACGCGCACAGCGCGCGCTGTATGCTGCGTCCGGAAAGTCCTTTGCGGTGCAGATTGGCGGCCCAGGCGCGGGCATCGGCGGGCCGCAGTTGCCGCCATTCGGCGATGTTATGTGTACGACAGAAATCGATGACGCTGCCGAGGTCGCGGCGATAATTACGCAATGTATGCGGTGACAGTCGCCGCTCGCGCAGATGGTTTTCGAAACGCTCCGCCCAGGCTGTCTGAGCCGCGTGCATCAAGCCGGAAAACGGCGCAGCATACAGGCTACCAACTCGCCCAGCTGCGACAGGAACAGCGTACCCATGCAGGCGTGGAAGCGGGTGCTTTCACGGCTGCCGATGCTGAGCAGTCCCTGCTCGCCGTAATCGCCCAGCGGTACCACCGCCGAGGACTCGATGGCGGCGGACTGGTCGCCGAACAGAAATTCGGTCTGTTCGTGTTTGAGGCGGCCGCACTGCGGCTTGTTTTCCAACAATGGGGTCGGTAACAAAGCTTTGATCGTATCGTCCACGGCAAGCGCGCGCGCGCCGGTTTCGCGTTGCACCTGCTCGGTCAGACCGCGCAGATGCAACACCGTGGCGTCGGCCATGAACTCGTTGCGCAGACCGTGGTCCAGATTCTCCAGCAGTTCGACCAGCGAGCCGGCGCGCAGCAGATCGAGCGTCAGCCGATGGATGCGCTCGCTGAGGCGGTCGTTGTCGCGCGCCACTTCCACCAGCTCCAGTAGCCGCCTTCTGAGATCATGATTCTGCTCACGCAGCACCTGTACCTGGCGCTCGATGAGCGATACCGCGCAACCGCTTTGATGATTCAGCTTGAGCGTGGAGAGCAGCTCGGGGCGGGTATCGAAAAATTCCGGGTGACCGGCAAGATAATGGCTGACCTGTTCGGCGTCAGGCGCAGGGACGCAATCTTCGGCATTGGCCTGTGTTGTCATAGCTCTATTGTGCCCTCGAATACAAAAGTGGCGGGCCCGGTCATCAAAACCGGTTCATTGTCGCCCCGCCAGCTTACCACAAGATTGCCGCCCGTCAGTTCCGTGGTGACCGTTTCGTCGAGCAAGCCCTGTACGCGCCCGACCACCACCGCCGCGCATGCGCCGGAGCCACAGGCCTGGGTTTCACCGGCGCCGCGTTCGAATACCCGCAAGCGGATACGATCACGCGTCATAACCTGCATGAAGCCCACGTTCACGCGCGCTGGGAAGCGCGGATGCGTCTCGATCGCGGCACCCAGGGTGGCCACGGGCGCCGAGTCCACCGCGTCGACGCGCAGGACCGCGTGGGGGTTGCCCAGGGAGACCGCGCCGATGGTGTGCGTCTGGCCGTCCAGGCTCAGCGGGTAGTCTGCCGCCTGCTGCTGCGCTTCGAATGGAATTTCCGCCGGGGTCAGTCGCGGCCGGCCCATGTTCACGGTCACACTGTCGTCCGGATTGACTATCAGTTTCAGCCTTCCGGCGGCGGTATAGACCGGTATCTCCGTAGCGGTGGTGAGGCCGCGCACCCGTACGAACCGGGCGAAACAGCGCGCGCCGTTGCCGCACTGGTCGACTTCGCCGCCGTCGGCGTTGTAAATGCGGTAGCGAAACAGGCAATCCTCCCGCTCCGAGCGTTCGACCAGCAACAATTGATCGCAGCCCACCCCACGGCGGCGATCGGCGATGTGTCTGATCTGCGCCGGCGTAAGTCGCACGGCCTGACCGGTGCCGTCGATGACGACAAAATCGTTGCCCAGGCCGTGCATTTTGGTGAAATCGACGCGCATCCAGTCAGGGTACGGCCCGCGCGGCAATTTGCAAGCGCCACGCCGCATGCGCAAAATCCGTCATCACCCGCAGCGGAGGTGCGACGAGGAAATGGAGGGTGTGATGTCGAAGCTGTTGCCAGCCGACGTGTTGACCGTCGCACAAGTGGATTTCGGCTCCATGCGCCGACTGCTGGCGCGCTACGGTCTGCGCTGCGGCCTGCTCGCCGACGGCGAACCGATCCCGGGCAGTTTCTGGGGCGAGAGCGAGGCCGGCCTGATTGGCGACTGCTTGTGGCTCAGGCCCGACACCCCGGTACACTCTCTGCTGCACGAAGCCTGCCACTATATATGTATGAGCCGCAAGCGACGCGACCGGCTGCACACCGACGCCGGCGGCGACTATGACGAAGAAAATGCCGTCTGCTATTTGCAGATTCTGCTGGCCGCCGAGCTCGACGACGTCGGCGCCGCACGTCTGATGAGCGATATGGATGCCTGGGGCTACAGTTTCCGCCTCGGCTCGGCGGCAGCCTGGTTCGCCGGGGACGCCGAGGACGCGGGCCACTGGCTGGCGGCCCGGGGCCTGATCGGCCCGGATCGGCGGCCGACCTATCGTTTGCGCGACGCTTGAGCCGGCTACAGCTGCGGGATGTGTTCGCCGTCGAAGAGCGCCTCGACGGATTCACGCCGGCGTACCAGGTGGGCGCGATCGCCGTCGACCAGGATTTCGGCAGCCCTTGGCCGGCTATTGTAGTTGGAGCTCATACTGAAACCATAGGCGCCGGCCGACAGAACCGCCAGCAGGTCACCTTCGGCGAGCGCGAGTTGCCGTTGTTTGCCGAGGAAATCACCGGTCTCGCAGACCGGGCCGACTACGTCATATTCCAAGCAGTCGCCGGCGCGCCGGATGACCGGGACGATATTCTGCCAGGCGCCGTACAGCGAGGGGCGCAACAGATCATTCATGGCACCATCGACGATGGCGAAATGTTTGCCTTCATTGGTCTTCAGATACTGGACTTCGGTCAACAGAATGCCGGCGTTAGCGGCAATGGCGCGGCCAGGCTCGATCAGAATCTCTTTATCGTTGCCGCCGAGACATGCCAGCAGGGGGCGCACATAGTCCTGCGGCGAGGGCGGAGACTCGTCGCGGTACGCGACCCCCAGGCCACCCCCGAGGTCCAGGTGATCGATGGCGATCCCCTCGGCTTCTATATCCGCCACCAGCTCCAGCACGCGACCGAGCGCGTCGACAAAAGGCGAAATGCTGGTCAGCTGGGAGCCGATATGGCAGTCGATACCGGTCACCCGCAGGTGCGCGCAGGCGGCGGCCTGGCGATAGGCGTCGAGTGCGGCGCCGATGCCTATACCGAACTTGTTTTCCTTCAACCCGGTCGAAATATAGGGGTGGGTGCCGGCGTCCACATCCGGATTCACCCGCAACGAGACCGGCGCGCGCACGCCGTTGGCGCCGGCAACCCGGTCGAGTCGGAGCAATTCGGCGCAGGATTCCACATTGAAACAACGGATACCCGCGGCCAGGGCGCTTTCCATTTCTGACGCGGTTTTGCCGACGCCGGAAAACACCACCCGCGAGGGTTCGGCGCCGGCGCGCAGCACCCGCGCCAGTTCACCGCCGGAGACGATGTCGAAGCCGGAGCCCAGGCGTGCCAGCAGTGCGATCACCGCCAGATTCGAGTTGGCTTTGACCGCATAACAGACCAGGTGCGGGTGGTCGCCCAGGGCCTGGTCGAAGGCGTGCCAGTGCCGCTCCAGGGTCGCGCGCGAATAGACGTAGAGCGGCGTGCCGTACTCGGCGGCCAGCGCCTGCAGATCGACCGCTTCGGCCCGCAGCCGATTGTTCTCATAGTTGAAGTGGTCCATCCGGCTAGGGTTCCAGCAAAGGCTCGGAAGGGTTGTCGAGCGGAGGTTCCGGCGGCGCTTGATCAGCCGGCGTCGAGCCGCCGGTGTCACGGGCCGACGGCGGCGCCTGTGCCTGCGGTTGCGGCGGCAGATAAAGATCGCCGTACTGACCACAGCCCTGCAGCAGTAACGTCGCCGCCAACAAAAACCTCTTTGTCTTCAACCTGTCGACCCCGCGGATAGCCATGATCCGATCCCGGATAGCGAAAGCACGCAGTATACGAAGCCCGCGTCCAAAGCCCAAGCGGCGCGGGTGCGAAGGCGCGGCCCAGGCGCTACCATGGGCGAAACACCGGTGGAGAGCCCATGCTGGAACAAATTGAAATCGAACCGCGTAAAGTGGCCCGGGGAGCGCTGATCTGGCTGCATGGGCTGGGCGCGGACGGCCACGACTTCGAGCCGCTCCTGCACCAATGGAATCTGAGCGACGAGCTGGGCATCCGCTGCATACTGCCGCACGCGCCGGTGCAGCCGGCGACGCTGAATGCCGGGATGCGGATGCGGGCCTGGTATGACATTTACAACCTGGAGTTTGACGGACCGGAGGACGTCGAGGGGCTGGAGCGCGCGCGCCGGCATCTATTGGCGCTGGTCGAACAACAACAGCGGCGAGGCATTGATAGCAGCCAGATCGTACTGGCAGGGTTTTCCCAGGGCGCGGCGGTGGCGTTATATACTGCTTTGCGTTATGCGTCGCCGTTGGCCGGCGTGCTGGCGCTCTCGGGTTATCTGCCGTTGGCCGCTCAACTGGGTGCGCAACGACAGGCCGACCCGCAATCCTCGATTATACGTATCGATCATGGCGAGCAGGATCAGGTGGTGCCGTTTCGGGCCGCCGAAATGACGCGCGACTGTCTGCAGGCGCACGGTTTTCGGGTGGATTTCAACGTCTACCCGATGGAGCACGGGCTGTGCGCCGAGCAACTTCCGCACCTGCATCGCTGGCTGGGTGAACGTTTCGCCGGATAAACGGCGCCTGCATTGTCGGCCTCGCGAAGACGGCGGTGTTTCGGTGCGGTGCCCGCCGCAGTTCGCACGCTGAATTAATCGGCGGCGGATTTTTGCAGCGCTCCGTTCAGGAGGCCTTCCACACGCTTCTTGTAGTTCAAAAAATGTACCGTCTGAACTCCGGTCGCCTGATCTTTCACCAGCATCGAAGGTTTGACATCGACATCGGTGATGTAGATGGGGTAGTGGCTGCCGCTGCGACGCCGACGGGTGATGAATCGGGCGACTTCCTGAAACAGGCGCTCGCCGTACTCCAGCGCGGAGAATTCCTGTTGGTCGCAGAATATACTGATCGAGCCATGTCGCTTGTCGTCGATATCGCCGATCACCTGCACATGCATGAAGTTGCCATGGGTGCTGTACGGGGCGCAGTTGATCGCTTCCAGGCAGTACTGATCCTGATGATCGCGCGTTACCTGAAAGTATTCGCACTCGATTTCGGCACGATTGTCGGGACCGGACATATTGCGCAGGCGATAGAGCACGGCCTCGAGAAACTGCCGGAACTGGCCCAGCAGTGTCTGCCGGCTGTGAAAAACCACGCATTGATAAAATAAGGAGCCGCGTTCGTCGAGGATATAAACATGGGCGCGCGGTCCGCGGACCTGGAAGAAGAGCTGAATTCGGTCGGCTTTGTTGTGTTCGAGAATGAACGCCAGCGGTGAATCGTCCAGCGCCTGTTTATCCATTTTTATCGGGCTGAACGAGGCTTGCGGGCTGCCAAGGTGCTGCAACAGTGCCAGCGGTGAATCGAAGATCTGATAGCGCGGTATATCGTGTTCGCACTGGAGTACGTAGTACTGTTGACCTATGCGCAGCGCGTAACGCGCATGTCGCCGCCAGTAGTTGCGATAAAAATAATCGTTGATCTCGGCAAACAGTTCCTCGACACGCCTGGCGATGATTGGACCGCGTGGCGACGAGAAGCTGAAGCAGGGTACCGGCACCGGAATACTGCCAGTGGAGACCGGCGACCAGGCGAAATAGTCGCACAGGCAATCGAGCAGCGCGGTCGGTCCTTTGTAGCGGAAGGTGAGTGCCTCGCCCCAGGAGGTCACATTGATCATCTCGAAGCTGCTGGCGAGGTTCTCCCATTGCCCGCCGTAGCTGAGGGGGTCGATCCGCTCGCTGACCAGTTGCATGCCATTGCGCGTGAGCTTGGACATGGGGTCGCGCCCCAGATTGATTAACAATCCGGCCTGGCGCACGCTCTGGTGGTCGGCGAGCGATTGCATATCGGTCTCGGGCATTTTGCCGTGCGGGAACAGCTGCTGCAAACAGTCCAATACGCAGCTCAATTCCCATTGACTCAGCGCGGTGTCGGACGGATGAATGCTGATGGTTGCCGGACTGTGGTTGATCAAGCCGTTGAAATGGCACCAGGCCAGCAGCTCGAGCAGCCCGGCGCAGCGCTTCAAAGGGGTTAGCGCGGCCGCCTCCTGGTGATTCACCGTGTCGCGGAAGATGGCCCAGCCACGCTGGTCTGCGTCTTCGACGCGGTGCAGCGACAGGCGCTCCTCGGAAAGATCATCGGATATTCCCGGGTTGATCAGCTCGATCTTGCCTGCTTTGCGCTCAAAAGCCACATACAGCTTTCTTCCCAGCAAGTTGAGGTCTTCGGACCGAATGGTGACGGCGGCATTCTGTTCGCGACCGAACTGGGACAGTGCGCGATAGCTACGCGTCAGCTCTTCGACCAGAAGCTGGCGCTCTTCCAACACCCGATTTATTTTCCATTGCTTGCGTTGGTCCAGGTTGAGCAGTTTGGCGTGCCCCCAGCCCCAGGCGTCCACCAGCGCGCGGATCGCGTCGCGTCGCCACGAGCGGGGGCCGTCGCTCCCCTTTCTGCTCATCGGCTCGTTGACCTTGAAATAAAAGCAGCGTCGGACCAGGTCGAGACGTTCCAGTTCTTTGCGCGAGAAGAGGTACTCTTCGACGGTGTTGCACATCATGACGTAGGGGTCGAGTTGATCGAGTTGCACGTCACCCTCGTGGACGGCTTTTTTAAAGCGTAGCGCCAGTATGTCTATGTCCGGGTACTGATTGGCATAGGCTTCCATGAGGAGTATTTTGACGATGGATTTATACGGGGAGTCCACCGCTTTATAAAGTTGCCACAAGGTCGCGCCGAAGAATTCCGAGCACGGCAGTTGCGCCAGCCCGCCGAAGTCGACAATGTCGTGCGCTTTGACGAAGCGATTAAGCAGTAGCTTCTCCACATATTCCGTATACTGCTGCTCGTACAGCGGAGGTACCAGCCACCAGACAGGGAAACGCCCGGCGACCAACAGACCTGTGCGATAGAACTCGTCCAGCAGGAGGTGGTGCTGCGAACTGCCCGCATTCTCGTTCGACAGTTGCTGGTGACGCTGTTCTCGGAACGAAAGATCGTCCATCAGAAAGAAATGCACTTCCAGTCCCAACGACTCGGCCCAGCTGCGGATGCGCTCGGACTTTTCCCTGAGCTCGCCGACTTCTTCTTGCGCCAGCCCCGGGCTGTGGCACACCCAGACGTCGAAATCGCTGTTCGGGGAGTAGGCGATGGTTCCGGTGCTGCCCATCAGATAGAGGGCATGAATGTAATGACGTTGCTGGGCGCGGCGCTGATAGCTGAAGCTGCGGGCCAGTTTGCGCGCCGCCTGTATGCAGCGCTTGCCGGGGGCGTAGTCGGAAATGCCGCAGGGTGTCTTGTTCGACAAGTAGCCGGGCAGCATCGGGTGGTTGATATGAAACAACAGGGGTAACAGTTGAATGAATACACGCTGGCGCGGCTCCAGCGAATCCTGCACCCGGCGCAGACGGTCGTGATTAAGTGCCACGAAGCGGCGCTTGACCGCGCGCATCTCCAGCGCGTCTACCGCTATATCCCGTGTCCGGCGGCCGAAGTCGCCGTGGACGACATCTGCGTGTTCCGATCCGGTTCGGGGCTTTAGCTGGTGCGGCATACGTCGAGCCGGGTCAGAGCGCTATGGCGTGTGTGCTTTCGGCAGATCGTGCCTGCGATAAGGCCGCCGCCGCGCGCGCGATCAGCGAACTGGCACTGTCGCTGCGACGCCAGCCGGTGATGCCGTAACTGACGACCGGGGACGATCCACCGAGCTCGGCGGTCAGCTCGCCAACCAGTCGGGTGAGCTTTTTCGCCAGCGAAGCGGCCGCTTCAGGGGAGGTTTCGGGCAGAATAAGAATGAATTCGTCGTGCGGCGAGCAGCCGATCAGATCGGCCCAGCGCAACTGGTCCTTGAGCATGCGCGCCACCGCGAGGTGTCGGTAACTTTCGGTGGTGCCGTCGGCGTTTACATCCATCATGATTACCGACATGGGGTTGTTGTAGCGGCGCGAACGGGCGACCTGGGGCTCCAGGGCCAGCAGCAGCCCGCGTTGATTGAGCAGGCCGGTGACGGCGTCGGTGAGAATATTCTTGCGCAGATCCTCCTGCAGCTTCTTCTCCATCCCTTCCAGTTCCACCTGCCGGGTGATGTCGGTGTACAGCCGTGCGCAGCCTCCGGCGAGCGCGATGGTGGTGATCCGGTAGTGGCGTCGCTCGCCGCCGCGAGATGACCAGTGTGCTTGGCTGGCGGATGAGAACAGCGTTTGCGCCGGATGGTCGGTCAACTGCCCGATGTCACGGCCGTTCAGCTAGGCGGCGACCGCCGGAGTCAGCAGCGCTTCGAAGGCGAGGTTGTAACTCACGATCCGTTCATCGCCGTCGAGGATTACAAGCGGGAAAGGGGCATGCTCAAGAATGTGTTGAGCCTGTTCGGCGGGCGGATTGGCCGTCATCAGGGTGTGTCTCCGACAAATCGGTTTGGGTGTCCAGGTCTATCCACGGGTAGCGGAATCTGTGACGGATTCTTTATAGCTTGTGCGACCGGGTTCGCACCGCCGATGACCACCGCACCGGCGCGATGGTCGCCTTTTATTTGCAATAAATACAATCGATTGTGTCTTTTAGTCTAAGCCGGTGACGAAACCGCGCCGCCGGGACCCGCGCGCTTGTTTCCGAAACGCCGCGGGTAGTTGATGGCGGTACTCATTAAATCGGACGATCAGTCGCTAAGCCTCAAAGCGAACGAGGGAATGACTGCGCCTTCCAGATGAAAACGACAGGGGCTCAAAAACTGCTAGCCTGCGCCCTGGCATTGCCGCTGTGCGATGTCACGCCGCTTGCGGGTGCGGAGATTCGCGGCGCGGTGGCGCAGACATCGCATGGTCGTATTTTCGCCCCCAGTACCGACGGCTCGGTTCCGGTTTCTCTGGCGTTGCTGCCGCTGGACGGCCAGCGTGTGCCAAAACGGGGGCCGCAAACCTCGGTCGTCGCCATCGAAGATAATCGCATGCAGCCGGTGTTTCTGACCGTCCAAAGAGGCGATCGCATCGAATTCGTCAACCGGGCTCCCGTGTTGCACGAGATTTTTTCCGTCACGTCCGGCAACCGGACTGCGGCCCGGTTGGGCAAGCGGGGCGACGGGTCCGGTGACCGCGCCCGCTTTGTGCTGCCGCACGCCGGCAGGGTCGATTTCCTGTGCCGTATTCATCCGCGGGAGCACGTGCGCGTCGACGTGGTCGATACCCCGCATATTCGCATATTGCACACAGCGGGTGAGTTCGACTTCCCAGCCCTGCCCCCCGGACGCTGGCGGCTGCGTGTGGCCTCGCCGCTCGCCGAAACGCAGTGGCATCGGGTCGCCGCGGTGATCTCACCGCCGCCGTTAAGTCTGAACGCGGATTTTGCCAGCCAACGTCGGATCGGTGCCGGTATTCCCGTTGAGTTCGATGTGGAAGGCCTCTACCAGACGCACCCCGATCGGAGCGCGAGGCCTTGAATATCGAACGCAAAAACACCTTGTTCGTCGTCTCGCTGGTATTGGTGGTGCTGCTGGCGGTCGCAGCGGCGACTTTCGTGCTGTTGCGCGAGCATGTGGAAACCAGTATGCGCGAGGATCTGACGCATGATTACGCGGTGTTCTTGCAGATGCAGAAAAACCGCTTTTCCCAGTTGACCACTGTTGCCCGCGGCGCCGCAACGGAACCCAGCATGCTGGCCGCGGTGCTGACCGGGGATATCGAGACCATCGCCGCGGCATTGGATGAATATTATCCGCGTCCCGGGGTCGATCTGATGGCAGTTTATCTGGACTTCAGCCACAGCGGTGCCACCGGCATCGGTGCGCGTCCGCACGACGGCTCAGCGCAAACGCTGCATGCGCCCGCGCTGCTTTCCGTCGTCCAGGGCCTGGGTGACGGCAAACAGGTCGAGTATGGCAACGCCTTGCTGTACGGAAGTTGGATGCAGCTCGTCGCGGTCCGAATCGAGACGCCGCTCGGTCGGAGTGTCGGCTCGCTACTGGTCGGTCACCGTTTCAGTGACGCCGATCTGAGCGACCTGCGTGAGCTGATTTACGCCGATGCCATCATCTACAGCGGCAACCGAATCCTGTTGAGCAGCTTTGCGCAACCGGTGCCGCCGACGACAATTTCCGCGGCGCCGGAGCAGGGCCCGGCCGATCGCACGATGGATATCGGCGCAAACCGTTATAGCACGCGCAACGTTACGTTCCTGCAGCGAAAAGAGGGCGCGAAGACGCCGCTAAGTTTGTTGTTGGCGATACCCTATGAGCGCTATTGGGGGCCGTACCGGCTGCTGGGCCAGAACGCGCTTTATTTCTCCGTGCTCATCTTGCTGCTGGCTGCTTTGATAGGTATCAGCATCAGTCGGCGTACCCTGACGCGACCGATACAGTTGCTCGCGCGCGCCACACAAGCCATTGCCAAAGGCGATATGCTGCATAAGGTCGAAGTCAGGCGCAATGATGAGCTGGGACAACTGGGTGCGTCCTTCAATACAATGCTTGGCGCTTTGAGCGCGTCGCGCCGGGAGTTGGAACGCAGCCGGCAGCGTTTTCGTGATTTTGCTGCCAGTTCTTCCGACTGGCTGTGGGAAACCGACAGGGGAGGCCATTTCACCTTCGTCTCCGCCAGCGTGTCCGACACCCTGGAGATGCCGGCCGAAAGCTGGTTGGGACGCACCCTGTCCGAGATCTTTCCTTGTGCGCGCGTCGAGGACTTTATGGCCCTGATACGCGGGGCTGATAATTCCAAACCGCAGAGCTTCAAGGATGCCGAGGTGTGGGTGCACGCACCCTCCGGCGTCCAGCACAGTCTGCGTCTGAACGGTGTGCCCGTGTTTTCCGGCGACGTGTTCAAGGGTTACCGTGGAACGGTGCGTGACATCACCAAGCTCAAGCATGACGAGCAGCGCATGGTGATCCTGGCGAATCAGGATCATCTTACCGGCCTGTCCAATCGCCGCCGTTTTTTGCAGGATCTGGCGCTGGAGATCCGGCGGGTGGAGAGCCAGAGGCGGCTCGGCGTTTTATTATTGTTCGATCTCGATCACCTCAAGCTGGTGAACGATACCGCCGGGCACGCGGCGGGCGATCAGATCATCGTCCAGATCGCCGGTTTGCTCCGCCGCACCTCCGCCAATCAGGATCTTTTGGCCCGCATCAGCGGCGACGAGTTCGCTCTGGCGTTTTCCGCCCAGGACCAGAATCAGGGGATGGAGAAAGCGCGCCAGTTGTTGAACTGCATCAATGACCTTAAACTGCGCTTCGGTCGACGTTCTCTGAATATCAGTGCCAGCGTGGGCATGGTGACGTTTCCGAACCAGGGGAAAGTGCCGGTGGAACTGCTGGCCAAAGCCGACGCGGCTATCTGTGCGGCCAAGGCCGGAGGCCGCAATCGTATCCATCTGTACGATGAAAGCGACATGATGCGCGAACGGATGGATAATCAGCTTGCCTGGAAGGATCGGTTGTTGGAGGCACTGGAAAACGATGCTCTGGTGCTGGCCTTCCAGCCGATTGTCGGAGTCGCCAGCCGCAGCGTGCACCATTTCGAGGTGCTGGTGCGCATGCGCGAGCCCGGGGGCGTGTTGATCGCGCCCGGCAATTTCGTCCCGGCGGCGGAGCATTTCGGTTTGATTCAGCAGGTGGACCGGCAGATTGTCACCAAAGCCATTCGTTATCTGGCCGAACTGCCGGTGGGCATGGCACGCGTGGGTTTTTCCATCAATTTGTCCGGTCTCTCGGTGGGCAGTCAGGAGATGTACGAACTGATCGAGAAGGAGGTCCAGGATTCCGGGGTCGCGCCGGCGCGGATAACCTTCGAAATCACCGAGACCGCCGCCTGCGAGCAGTTGAACGACGCGCTGGAGTTTATCGAAAAAGTCCGGCGTCTCGGTTGTCACGTCTCACTGGACGATTTCGGTGTGGGCTTTTCTTCCTTTTCCTATCTCAAGCACCTGCATGCTGACACTATCAAGATAGACGGCAGTTTCATTCGTGAAATTCACCACAACAAGGCCGATCAGCTGTTCGTCAAGGCACTGGTCGATGTGGCGCGCGGCATGGGCATGCGCACGATCGCCGAATTCGTCGAGAACGAACAGGTCTACCGGCGTGTCAGCGAACTCGGCGTCGACTATGTCCAGGGCTATTATCTGGGCAAGCCGCAGTTAGACCTGCATCCCCGCCTGCGTCGCGGTGCCGGGCGCGCCGGCGCGCGCGAATCGGTTGCTTAGTGGAGCCGGAAGTCGAGCGTATTGTCAATCGGCATCCAGGCGTTCACGCGCGCGCACGATCGCTTCGCGTACCCGTTCGGGTGCGGTGCCGCCAAAATGATTGCGTGCATTGACAGAGCCTTCGACAGTGAGCACGCCGAAGACATCGGCGTCGATCAGCGGCGACAGTGACCGCAGTTCGTCCAGCTCGAGTTGGGCCAGATCGCGTTGACTGTCGATCGCGATGCGTACCGCGGAACCGACAACTTCGTGGGCGTCGCGGAAGGCCATGCCTTTGCGTACCAGATAGTCAGCCAGATCGGTGGCGGTGGAGTAACCGCTGGTAGCGGCCTCGAGCATCCTGTCGGCACGTACTTCCAGGGCGGGAATCATGTCGGCAAAGGCGCGCAGGCAGCCCAGCAGCGTATCGACGGTATCGAACAGCGGTTCCTTGTCTTCCTGATTGTCCTTGTTGTAGGCCAGCGGCTGACCTTTCATCAGCGTCAGTAGTCCCACGAGATGGCCGATCACGCGGCCGCTTTTTCCCCGCACCAATTCGGGCACGTCGGGATTCTTCTTCTGCGGCATGATGCTGGAGCCGGTACAGAAGCGATCGGGCAGATCGATAAAACCGAACTGTGCCGATGCCCACAGAACGAGCTCCTCGGAAAAGCGCGACAGGTGCACCTGGATCGGGGCGGCGCAGCTGCAGAATTCGATCACGAAGTCACGATCGCTGACCGCATCCAGCGAGTTTTCCGCCGGCGCGGTAAAACCCAGTTGCCGCGCGGTATCGTGGCGGTCGATGGGAAAACTGGTGCCGGCGAGCGCCGCGGCGCCCAAAGGCATGATGTTGACGCGCCGGCGACAGTCGCGCAGACGCTCGCTGTCGCGCTGCAGGTTTTCGAACCAGGCCAGCATGTGATGACCGAAGGTCACCGGCATGGCGACCTGCAGATGCGTAAAACCGGGCATGATGGTGGCCGCTTCGCGTTCGGCCAGCAGCAACAGGCCCTGTTGCAGACGTCTCAATTGCGCGCGGGCGGCATCGATCTGATCGCGCAGATACAGCCGCAGATCAGTGGCGACCTGGTCGTTGCGCGAGCGACCGGTATGCAGCTTCTTGCCCGCCTCGCCGATCAGGCTGGTGAGCCGCGATTCGATGTTCATGTGCACGTCTTCCAGAGCCACCGACCAGTCGAATTCCCCTTTCGCGGCCAGTTGCGAGATTTGCTCCAGCCCGTCGAGAATGGCCTCGCACTCGGACTCGCTGATGACGCCGGTGTTGGCGAGCATTCTCGCGTGCGCCCGTGACCCCTCAATGTCATAGGGGTAGAGACGCCAGTCGAAGCCCACCGAGGCGGTGAAGGCTTCGACGAAAGCGTCGGTGGATTCGGTGAAACGCCCGCTCCAGGGCTTGTCGCTGTTGGCTTTGTCGGTCATGGCGGTGTCAGTGGCGGCTCGATCCGGCGAAGTATACCTGAAAGTACCGAAAATCTTGGCCGATATAACAAAACCGGGGCGCGAAACCAGGGCCAAGGCCTACGGGACAAGCCAATGCGCAAAGCTACAAGCAGACAACAAGGCGATAGCGGCCGGGATGGCCTGTTTCTGCCCAGTTTTTGTGAAATCCGTCTGGTTTTTGCGGTAGTCGTGATCGCCGAACTGCTGGCCTTTGTGCTGGTGCTGGCGGATGCCGCTGGCGACCCGTGGGGGGATCTCGGCGTGACTTCGCTGTTTGTGCAGTGGATCGCCCTCGCCAGCGCGGCCGTGCTCTGCCTGGCACGCCCGCTGTTGCTGCGGGTGAGCAACAGCGCGGCGGCGCTGACCGGTTATTTGTTGTTGCTGCTGACCACCGCGCTGATCAGCGAGGTCGGATTCCGGCTCAGCCACGTGGTGGCGCCGGGACACGACGCCGCGCATGCCGAGTTTTTGCTGCGTAACCTCGCCATCAGCGCCATTCTCAGCGCATTGGTCCTGCGCTATCTCTACGTCCGTCACCAGTGGAGTCAGCAGATCGAGGCCGAGGCGCAGGCCCGGGTACAGGCGCTACAGGCGCGCATTCGCCCACATTTTCTTTTCAATAGTATGAATAGTATCGCCGCGCTCACACGCAGCGACCCGGAGCGCGCGGAAGCGGCGGTGCAGGATCTGGCGGATTTGTTCCGGGTCTCGCTCGGTGACGCCAGCGATCGGGTCACGCTGGAAGAGGAGCTGGAAGTCGCCCGTCGTTACCTGCGCCTGGAGGCCTTGCGTCTGGGCGAGCGGCTGCAGGTGGAGTGGTCCATTGACCGATTGCCGCGCAAGCGCCTGGTGCCGTCGCTGATTTTGCAACCGTTGCTGGAAAATGCCGTCTACCATGGCATCGAACCCTCCGCGGACGGCGGTCGGATCTGCGTGCACGGTGCGGCGCAGGGGCGTCGGATCAGCATTGTCATTCGTAATCCGCGAGCGGCCGGACAACCGGCGCTGCAACGCCGCGGTCATCGTATCGCGCTGGAAAACATTCGCCTGCGCCTGCAACTGGCTTTCGGTCCGCACGCCGGTGTGGCGCTGCGCGAAGTCGCGCAGGGGTTTGAAACCACCCTGTACTTTCCGCGGGAGAAACTGCGATGAAGTGTCTGATCGTCGACGATGAGGTGCTGGCGCGCGAACGGCTGGTGCGGCTGCTGGGTGATTGCGACGGCCTGCGGGTTTGCGGTGAGGCGGCAAATGGCGAACAGGGGTTGCAGCAGGTCGAGCGCCTGCAACCCGATCTGGTATTGCTCGACGTGCGCATGCCGGGGATGGACGGGCTGGAAATGGCGCGCCACCTGCTGACGCTGGACTGTGCGCCGGCGGTGATTTTTACCACGGCTTACGGCGATCACGCGCTCGACGCCTTCGATACCCAGGCGGTGGATTATTTGCTCAAGCCGGTGCATCCCCAACGCCTGCGTCTGGCACTGGAGAAGGCGCGTCGCCTGAGTCCGGCCCGGTTACAGCAGCTGCAGGCGGCCAACGGTGAGCGACGCACCCACCTGTGCGCGCGGGTGCGCGGAAATCTCGAACTCATGTCGGTCGATCAGGTGGTTTATCTGCAGGCGGACAATAAATACGTAACCGCCTGTTCCGGCGAGCGCAGCATCCTGCTGGAGGAGTCGCTGAAGATGCTCGAGCAGGAATTTGCCTCCAGCTTTATTCGTATCCATCGAAATGCCTTGGTCGCGCCCCGCTGTATCGTCGGACTGGAGAAAGACCGGGAGGGCAGACACAGGGTCATCCTTGAGGGTGTCGACGTCCGTCTGGAGGTCAGCAGACGGCTATTGCCGACCCTGCGCAAGCGCATCCGGGACGGCGCCGCATAGCCGGGCGGTCGGTGGCCGGTATCTAGTCGACGCAGCTGTTGCGGGCACGGAGTTCGTCGCGCGAAGCGTCCAGCGCCAGGTCGAGATAGCCGCCGTACATTTCGATCGTATTCACGCCGACCATGCGTTCGGCCAGTTCTTTGCCGTCAGCGTCGACAAACAGTACCGTCGGCGTCACCCAGACCTTGTAACGTTCGGCCAGTTGCTGGGCGCTCAGACGGTTGTTGCCGTCGAAGTCCGTCAGCCGGTCGGAGCTGTCGAGCAGCAGTTTACGCATCAGTACGCGCCCGTCGTAGTCGCTGTTGAGCAGCGTCGGATTCAATACTTCGGTTTCGAGCAACTTGCAATAGCCGCAATCGGAGGCGGAAAACTCCAGCAACAGGGGCTTGCAGTCCCTCTCGGCGCGCGCAGCGTCGGCGTCCAGATCTTGTGTCAACGGAACCGCCGGCGCCGAGGCCGATGCGCTCGCCAGAACGGCCGCTATCGCCGTGAATCGGGCGTTCGACTTGCGTCGTTTGTACTTCACTCGCTATTCTCCTCGCTCTTTACTCTACCGATGTGTAACCAGTCTGATGGCCCGATCCCACCTTCGAATCGCCACCCGCAAAAGCCCATTGGCACTGTGGCAGGCACAGCACGTGCGAGAAGCGCTGCTGGCGCGTAATCCGGAACTGGAAGTCGAACTGTTAACTATGACCACGCAAGGCGACAAAATACTCGATACGCCACTGGCAAAAGTGGGCGGCAAAGGTTTATTCGTTAAGGAACTGGAACTTGGCATGCTCGAGGGACGCGCCGACCTGGCGGTGCATTCCATGAAAGATGTTCCGGTTGAGTTTCCGGATGGCCTCGGGCTGGCCGCCGTTCTGCCCCGGGAAGATCCTCGTGATGCGCTGATTTCCAATGATTTTTCCTCATTGGACGCACTCCCGGAGGGCGCTCGCGTGGGTACCTCCAGTCTGCGCCGGCAATGCCAGTTGCGCGCCCGCCGCCCCGACCTGCGGGTGCTGGATCTGCGCGGCAACGTCAACACCCGGCTGCAAAAGCTCGACGACGGTGACTATGACGCCATCATGCTGGCGGCCGCCGGCGTCCGCCGTATGGGGTGGGAGGCGCGCATCACCTAGCTGCTGGCGCCGGAGCAGTTCGTGCCCGCGATCGGCCAGGGCGCCATCGGCATTGAGATACGCAACGACGACGCAGCCACCCGTGCGTTGGTCGAAGAACTCAACGATCCGCAGACCGCGATTCGGGTGGCGGCCGAAAGATCGCTCAATGAGGGCCTGCAGGGCGGCTGTCAGGTGCCGATCGCCGGTTATGCCGATCTCGGGCATGGCGTAATCGTATTGCGGGCGTTGGTGGGTCAGCCCGACGGCAGCGAACTGGTGCAGGGGGTGATCAGCGGCAAGCCCGAGGACGCGGTGGAACTAGGCCGGGTGCTGGCGGATGATTTGCTGGCGCGTGGTGCCCGGGAGATCCTCGCGGCGGTGTACGCCGGGACGCCTGGATGAGCGCCGGCGGGCCGCTGGATGGGCTTGGGGTACTGGTGACCCGGCCGGCGGCGCAGGCGGACGGGCTGTGCCAGTTGATCGAACAGCGTGGCGGGACGGCCTATCGTTTTCCGGTGCTGGAGATTCTGCCGCCCGCCGACGCGGCGCCTTTGCATGCGGCGGCCGGGCGGTTGCACGACTACGACTGGGCGGTGTTCGTCAGCGCCAACGCGGTGGAACGGGCGCTGGAGGTGATTCTGGACGGTCGTGTCTGGCCGCGCGGCACGCGGATCGCGGTGATCGGGCGCAGTTCCGCCCAGTCGCTGGAGCGCTATCGGTTACAGGCCGATCTTTGCCCCGGCGAGCGAATGGACAGCGAAGGGCTGCTCGCGCTGCCGGCACTGGAGCGGGTCGAGGGCGTGCGTTTTGTCATCTTTCGTGGCCAGGGAGGGCGGACCCACCTGGCCGACAGCCTGCGCGCGCGCGGTGCCCGGGTGGACTATGTCGAGGCCTATCGGCGTGCCCGTCCGCGCGCCGACGCCGCGCCGCTGCTGGCGCGGTGGCGGGTCGGGGATATCCATGTGGCCGTCGTCAACAGTGCCGAGAGTCTGCACAATCTGGTCGCCATGCTGGGGCCGCAGGGCGGGGCTCTAATGCGGCGCACGCCGCTACTGGTGGTCAGTGAGCGCCTGCTGGGCCTGGTGCGGGAACAGGGGTTTAGTCGTCCACTGCTGGCCGCCAACGCCACCGATAGCGCGGTGGTGGACGCGCTTTTGGCTTGGCGCGCGGGCCGCGGCTAGCGTAATGGAGCCCGGCAGGTAGGCGACGACGGCGAAAATCGGCTAGCATGTCCCCATGAACGAGACCAATACCCCTGCTGTTGTTGACGAAAAGCCGTCCGCCGAAGCCCCGACACAAGCGCCGCCGCCAAAACGCTCCGGCAGCTCGGCGCTGGCTCTGGTGGTTGCCGTACTGGCGCTGATAGTGGCGATCGCCCTGGGGGTCGCGGCTTATTTCATCTGGTACCAGGTCCAACAGCAGGCCAGCGAACAGGCCAATATCAAGCAAGGGATCGGCAGCCGTCTCGATCCGGTGCGCGCCAGCGTCGGGGACATGGAGCGCAAACTGGGGCGTGAAAGCGAGGCGCTCGATAAGCGCATCGACAGCCTCGAGCAGGACGAGCGCGCGCTGGCCAACCGTGTCAGCATGCTGGCCGCCCTGGTCGGGCGCAGCGAGACCGGTTGGGCGGTGGCCGAAGTCGAATATCTATTGCGCGTCGCCAATCAGCGGCTGCAGATGCAGCGCGACAAGGCCACGGCACTGCAGGCCCTGAAGGCCGCCGATGCGCGTTTGCGCGATCTGGCAGATCCGCACTACCAGGGCGTGCGCGAACAGATCGCCGAAGAGATCAACGCCATTGATGCGGTTCCCAACGTCGATGTCAGCGGGCTTTCGGCCACCCTGGACGCGGCCCTGAAGCTGGTCGACAGGTTGCCGATCGAAGGCAGTCACTATCGGCCGCAAACCGGGACGGCTGCCGTCGAGCCGGCCGAGCAAACCTCCATGGGTCGCCTACAAGATCTGGGCAAAGTGGTGTGGAGCTCGCTCTCGGGACTGTTCCGCGTGCGTGAACACGATAAGCCGGTGGGGCCTATGCTGGCACCGAAACGGGAGTACTTCCTGCGCGAAAACCTACGCTTGCAGCTCGCCGCGGCACGCCTGGCCCTGTTGCGCGAAGATCCCGCCCAGTTCCGGGCCGCGCTGGATACGGCCGTTGGCTGGCTGCAGCGCTATTTCGACCCGAAGGCCGCGGGCGTGCGCGAACAGATCGAGAAGCTGCAGGCGATCGCGGGCACTGACATACGGCCTGCGTTGCCCGACGTTTCCGCCTCGTTGCGCCTGCTGCGCCAGCAGTTGCAGCTCAGCATGCCGCAAACGGCGATGCCGGCCGACGCGGCCATCGGGGTGGCGGACGAGCCGAGCGGAGACACGCCGTGAAATGGCTGCTGATCGGGCTGGTCGCGCTGATCGTGTCCGTGAGCGTGGCGCTCAAGGCGTTGCCGGATCCCGGTTATGTGCTGTTTGGCTACGGTAACTACAGCGTTGAGAGCTCGCTGCTGGTGTTCGCGGTGGTGCTGGTGCTGGCGTATATCGGCGTGCGGATTCTGGTGCGGTTCTGGCAGGTGCCGGCCCGAATTGACGAGTGGGCGCAACGGCGTCGTGACAGGCGCCTGCAACGCTGGTATGACGACGCCACGCGGGCGCTGGTGGAGGGCAGGCCGGAGCGCGCCGAGCGGCGTCTGGCGCGGCTGGTGAGATCGTCGGAAGCGCCGCTGCAGGCCTATCTGGCGGCCGCGCAGGCGGCCAGCCAGCGCGGCGACGACCGGCGTCGTGACCGTTACCTGCAGCTGGCGATACAGCGCCAGCCTAATGCGGAAGCCGGTATTTTGCTGCAACAGGCGGAATTACAGCTTGCGTCGGCGCAATCAGATCAGGCTCAGACGACGCTGGCCCGGGCGCAGAAACTACTGCCACAAAACGCCCGCCTGCTACGGTTGCAGATGCAACTCTACCTGCAGCAGCGCGACTGGCATCGCCTGCGCGAGCTGCTGCCGGATCTGCGCCGCGGTCGGGTGATCGATCAGACGGCCTGGCACAAACTGGCGGTGCAGGTCTATCGCGAGGAGGTCATGGCGTTGTCGACCAGCGCCGATCTGGAGGGGTTGAGCAGCGGCTGGAAACGGCTGCCCTCTCCGATTCAAACCGATCAGGGGCTGCTTGCCGTCTATATCGAGCAGATGATCAGGCTCGGCGCGCACGAGCAGGCCGGCAAACTGCTGCGCCAGCAATTGAAGCGTCTCTGGGACCAGCGACTGGTGTATCTTTTCGGCGAGATCAGGGAATCCGACTCCGCGGCACAGCAAAATCAGGCGGAAAGCTGGCTAAAGGCCCACCCGGAAGATCCCGTCTTATTGCTCTCGCTCGGCAAACTGAGTTTGCGCAACCAGCTTTGGGGCCAGGCGCGCCACTATCTGGAAGCAAGCGTCCGGCATCAGCCGCTGGCGGAAACCTATCGAGCGCTGGCGGGTCTGCTGGAGCAGCTTGAGGAGCCGGATGCGGCGGCCGAGTGCTATCGCAAAGGCCTGGCGCTGAGTAGCGAGCCGGGCGCGGCGCCGTCGCTGCCGGCCATCGCCGCCGACCTGCCCGACGTTGACGCCGCCCGGCCGGAACCCCTCAGCCGTTCCGCTTGATCTTGTCGAGTACGTCCTGCGCGAACTCGAAGGCATCGGAATACAGGTGCGCCAGTTCGGCGCCGTGGGCGACAAACAGTGGTGTGGCGCTCTCTATCATCGCCGGCGGGCCACTCATGTAAATATCGTATTCGGTCAGCTGCGGATAGGCGGCGACCACAGCATCGGTGACCAGGCCAGTGGCCCCTCGCCAGGGCGGAACGGTCTGCTCGGGCTCGGACAACACCGGGGTGTAACGGAATTGGGGGTACTGCTCCTGCCAGGCGCGCGGCAACGCGTCCATGTAAAGATCGGGTTGGGCGCGCACACCCCAGAACAAATGAATCGGGCGATCGAAACCGGTATAAAACGCGTGCTCCAGCATACCTTTGAGCGGCGCGAAGCCGGTGCCACCCGCCATCATGATCACCGGGCGCGGCGAGTCATCGCGCAAATAAAAACTCCCCAGCGGACCTTCAACCCGCAACAGGGCGCGATCTTTCATTTCATCAAAGACGTGTCCGGTGAAAGAGCCGCCCGGGACATGCCGAATGTGGAGTTCCAGGAACTCATCCAGATGGGGGGCGTTGGCAATGGAGAAAGCCCGTCGACGCCCGTCCTTGAGAAGGAATTCTATGTACTGCCCGGCCAGAAACTGCAGCCGTTCGGTCTCCGGCAGTTTCAACATGACCTGCATCACGTCGTGCGACAGCCGCTGCAAATGCTCGGCGCGAGCCGGTAGGATTTTAATGCTAATATCGGGGCTGGTCTGTACTTCGCGCACCGCGATCACCAGATCGCTGGCGGCGCGCGCGCGGCAGAGTACCAAGGGGTCTTCGCCGCTATAGCCTTCCAGGGCCTCCGGCGTTCCCACGGGATAGCGGACCTGACCGGAAATCAGGCGGGCGATACAGGAACCACAGGCACCGTTGCGGCAACCGTACGGCAGCCCGATGCCGTGCTGCAAGGCGGCATCCAGGATCGATTGGTCCTCGGCCACGCGAAAGCGGTGGCCGCTGGATTCAATGATGACCTGGAAGCTCATAGTTGGGTTTCCGCCGGCGAAAGTTCCGCATTTTCCTTGATTTTACGGGTTGGGTAAACGTATGAATCCTGTGCTAATCGTGGGCTGCGGCGATATCGGGATGCGTTTGGCCAAACGCCTGGCGCCGCGGCGCGTGGTTGGCCTGGTGCGATCCGCCGCCAGCGCCGAGCGCCTGCGTTGCCGGGGTGTGACGCCAGTCCAGGTCGATCTGGACACGGATACGGGTATCTGCGCCGTGGCCGCCTCCCGCTGTGAGGTGTTTTATCTGGCGCCGCCCCCAGGGGCGGGCGAACAGGATAGCCGGGTCGCCCGGGTGTGTCGCCACTGGCGTGGTGATTCCCTGCCGCGGCGGTTGGTGTATATCAGTACCAGTGCGGTCTATGGTGATTGCGCCGGCGCCTGGATCGACGAGAGCGCTCCGCTCGAACCCGGCAGTGCGCGCGGGCGCCGGCGCCTGGACGCGGAAAGCCGCTGGCGGCGCTGGAGTGATGAAACCGGCGTGCCGGTGGTAGTGCTGCGCGTGCCTGGGATCTATGCCTGCGACAGACTGCCGGTCAAACGTCTGCGTGCGGGGTTGCCGGTTTTGTCACCGCAGGAGTCGCCCTACAGCAACCGGATTCATGCCGACGACCTGGTCCAGGTGTGTCTGGCCGCGATGGCGCGCGGGCAGGCGGGAGCGGCGTACAACGCCGCCGACGGAGCACCCGTGCGCATGACGGAATACTTCTTTCGAGTCGCCGATTGTCTCGGCCTGGCGCGTCCACCTGTGGTCGATCGGCAAACGGCCGAGCGCAGGTTGAGTGCGTCCATGCTTTCCTTTCTGGCGGAGTCCAAGCGCCTCGACAACCGACGCCTGCTGCACCAGCTCGGTGTACGCCTGCAATACCCGGATCTTGCCTCAGGGCTGGCGGCCTGTCGCTCGGAGGCTGTTGCGCCTAGGGGGTAACAGGCTCAGTTTTCACATCTGGAGATTGCGGGTTCGGCGCAGAGATTTTCCAGTGGCTCGGGTTTGGCGATACCGTAACCCTGCGCGTAATCGACGCCCATACGGGCCAGCGCCTGCAGTGTTTCGCGGTCCTCGACGAATTCGGCGATGGTTCGCACGCCCATGGCGTGGCCGATCTGGTTGACGGCTTCCACCATGGCGCGGTCGACGGGGTCGTGCACCAGATCGCGGACATAGCTGCCGTCTATCTTGAGATAGTTCACCGGCAGGTTTTTCAAATAGGCGAACGACGACATGCCTCTGCCAAAATCATCGAGTGCAAATTCGCACCCCATGGACTTCAAGGCCGTGATGAAACGGGTGGCATTGTCCAGATTGGCGATGGCGGCGGTTTCGGTGATTTCGAAACAGATCTGACCGGGTCTGGCCTGGTAGGTGGCGAACAGCTCGATTACGCTGTCCAGGAACGGGCGCAGGGAAAGTGACTGGCCCGACAGGTTGATCGCCAGACGGCGCACGCCGGCGTCGGCGTTCATGTTCAGCCATTCCAGCGCGCGGCGGATCACCCAGGCGTCGATATCGGTCATCAGGCCGAATTGCTCAGCCGCGTTCATGAACTGTCCGGGCGCCAGCAGGTGTCCCTGTTCGTCGAGCATACGGATGAGGACTTCGTGGTGGCTGACTGCCAGATGGGCGCTTTTGACCGACACTATCGGCTGTTGATATAAACGAAAGCGGTCTTCCTTCAGTGCTAGGCGAATCCGGTTCACCCACTGCATGTCGGAGCGCTTGCGGCGCAGCTCGCCGTCGTCCGCCTCGTAGACGTGCACACGGTCGCGTCCGCCGTCCTTGGCGGCGTAACAGGCGACGTCCGCCGCGCTGAGCGCTTCGGTGACACCGCCGGTATCGGCCGACAGCGGTACCACGCCGATGCTGACGCCGACCTCGAAGGTTTTGCCTTCCCATGTGAAGTGATGTTCGCGCACGGCTTGACGCAGTTTGGAGGCCAGTTTGCCGGCGTCGTTCAGCGTGCAGCCTTGCAGCAATACGCCGAATTCGTCTCCGCCGAGGCGCGCCAGCGTGTCGCTGTCGCGCAGTTCTTTTTTCAGCGTCTGCGCCAGCTGTCGCAGCAGTTCGTCGCCGGCGACGTGGCCGCAGGTATCGTTGACCAGTTTGAACTGGTCCAGATCGAGATAACAAAGCGTGACCAGCGGATTGTTCTCGCCCGCCGCCTGCAGCGCGGCACGCAGGCGCAATTCGAATTCGCGCCGGTTGAACAGGCCGGTCAAGGTGTCATGGCTGGCCTGGTAGGACAGCTTGCGCGTCAGTTCCCGGTTTTGGCTGACGTCGGCGAAGGCCAGGACCACACCGATGGTGTGTCCGTCGCTGTCACGGATCGGCGCGGCGTTCTCCTCGATGGCGATTTCGTCACCGAGTCGCGGTGTCAGCAGCCGGCCGGTGAATGCGCGCGCCACCCGGTGGGTGCGCAGACAGGTATAGACCGACGACTCCGCAGGCTGGCCGTCGTGTTCGTTTTTCAACGGCAGTATCCGCGAGATGGGCTGTCCCTGGGCCTGCGACTGCGGGAAGCCGGTCAGACTTTCCGCGGCGGGGTTCATATATTGGACGCAGCCGACCTCGTCGGTGGTGATGACGCCTTCGGCGATGGAATGCAGCGTGACTTCGGCGCGTTCTTTTTCCGCAAACAACGCCTGTTCCGACGTGCGGGCGCGTTTGAGCGCCTCCACCGCTTCGTTCTGGCGTTGAGTGAGCTTGTCCAGGGCGTGGTTGATGAAGCGGGACAGGTAGCCGAACTCGTCGTTACGGGTTTCGTCGAAATTGGAAAGCGCGCCTTTGCTGGATTCGCGCGCAGCGTTGACCATTTGAGTAATGGGGCTTGTCAGCAGCCGTTGCAGTATCCATTGCAATACCGTGCCGAATAAAAACACGAGCATGCCCATTTCTATCATTAGCCGTTTTTTCTGCGGCGCGAGAATCTCGTCGATCGGCTGCATCCAGATCGAAACATATATCGTCTCAGTGGTGCCAGCTCTGGTGATCGGGAAGCTGCTGCTGTATTGCGTCAGCCCGGTGCGGACCTGGCCCGCGGCCGCCTTTTCCAGGCCGTAGTGGACCGTGATGGCGACCACATCGGTATTGTCCACGATCAGGTCCATTTGGTATTGCAGGTCGTTGGTACGGATGTTCGGGTTGTGGTTCATCAGCGTGCGGACCATCAATGTGGTCTGCTCGGCCGCCGCCGACTGATTGGCCTGCATATCGGTGCGCAACCAGTGCATGGTTTCAACGGCCAGCAGCAGGCCGATGACCATCAGACCCCAGAAGACGATACCGGTGATCTTTAACGGCAGACCGATGCGCACACCTTGTTCGAGGGGTAACGCGTCATCGCTGCGTTCCGGCTTTACTTCAGGCCCGCCCATTTCAATGCCAGATAGGCGGGGCACACCCCGCTGATCCCTGCGCCCATCAGCGCGAAACCCATGAACCATGGGAAAAACCACAACTGCTTGGCGAATACCACTACGCTGAGAAAAAGCACGCACGCGACCAGTACGCGCCAGCCACGCTCCGCCTCAAAGTGGGTGCGGGCGGTGAAGGCGATGCCGAGCGAACCCTCCTGCGGATCGCCGTCTTCCAGCCCGCGCAGACGGTTGACCAGCGTGGATACCCGTAAATTGAATAGGGATTCAGCCAATAGCAGGCCGATCATTGCATAAAGTACGGCCTGCAGGTCGAAATACAGAACGACAAGTAAAGCCGCGCCCAGCAGCAATCGGTACATTCGGTTACTCACGCGCCCCCCCAAACTTTTTTTGCACTCCCTGATTCCAGGGGAACGGCAGATACGATCAAAGGTTTAGCCTTATTTGGCTGAAAACTATCGGCTTTATCCAAATATTAACAATCTGAGCGGTCGCTCGCGGCGGCTCGGCAGGGCGCGGCTGAGTCCGCTCGGGAAAAATGGGAAAGCGGCGGACCGGCGCAGCAGGGGTGGTGGCGCCGGTCAGGGGGTGATGCCGAGATCGTCCCAGATGGCGTCGACCTGCTGTTTGACGCGGCTGTCCATGTGGATGGGGCGCCCCCATTCCCGGTCGCTTTCCCCGGGCCATTTCGAGGTGGCGTCCATGCCGATCTTGCTGCCGAGGCCGGCGACCGGTGAGGCAAAATCCAGGTAGTCGATGGGCGTGTTCTCCACCAGCGTGACGTCGCGCGCCGGATCCATGCGCGTGACCATCGCCCAGATGACGTCTTTCCAGTCGCGCACGTCGATGTCGTCGTCGGTGACGATAACGAACTTGGTATACATGAACTGGCGCAGAAAACTCCAGACGCCGAACATCACCCGCTTGGCGTGTCCCGGGTATTGTTTTTTGATGCTGACGCAGGCCAGGCGATAGGAGCAGCCCTCCGGCGGCAGATAGAAATCGGTGATCTCAGGGAATTGCTTCTGCAGTATCGGTACGAAGACCTCGTTGAGTGCCACGCCGAGGATGGCTGGCTCATCGGGAGGGCGGCCGGTATAGGTGCTGTGATAAATGGGCGCATCGCGGTGGGTGATGCAATCGATGGTGAAAACCGGGAAACGTTCCTGTTCATTGTAATAGCCGGTGTGGTCGCCAAACGGTCCCTCCAGAGCCTCGTCGCCGGGGTGGATGTGGCCCTCGAGGACGAACTCGGCGCTGGCGGGCACTTGCAGATCCAGGGTCCTGCACTTGACCAGCTCGGTTTTTGAGCCGCGCAGCAACCCCGCGAAGGCGTATTCCGACAAACTGTCGGGGACCGGCGTCACGGCGCCCAGAATGGTGGCCGGATCGGCGCCGAGCGCGACGGCCACCGGAAAGGGTTGGTCCGGATGGCAGGCCCGCCAGTCGCGCAAATCCAGTGCGCCGCCGCGATGCGGCAGCCAGCGCATGATGACCTTGTTGCGCTCGAGCACCTGCTGGCGGTAGATGCCCAGGTTCTGGCGTTCCCGGTCCGGGCCGCGGGTGACCACCAGTGCCCAGGTGATCAGCGGCGCCACGTCGCCGGGCCAGCAGGTCTGAATCGGCAGTCGCGCCAGGTCCACGTCAGCGCCCTGCAGGACGTTTTGCTGACAGGGCGCGCTGCTGAGGACGCGGGGCGCCATATCCAGTACCTTGCGGTATACCGGGAGCTTGTTCCAGGCGTCTTTCAGGCCTTTCGGGGGATCGGGTTCGCGCAGAAAGGCCAGTAGTTGGCCGATCTCGCGCAGCGCCTCGGCCGAATCCGCGCCCATTCCCGCGGCGACGCGCTGGGACGTGCCAAAAAGATTGGCCAGCAGCGGGATGGAATGATTGCGCGGCTGTTCGAACAACAGGGCCGGCCCGCCGGCACGCAAGGTGCGATCACAAATCTCTGTGATCTCCAGATAGGGATCCGCGGCGTAGGCGATGCGCCGCAATTGGCCGCAGCCCTCCAATTGGGCGATGAAGTCGCGTAAATCCTTGTAGTACATAAGTCGCCTGTGTCGTTAAGGGGGCGATTGTAGCGAAAACGCGCGCCTCAGGCGCCCATGCCAGCGTCAATGGGATCCTTCAGGCCGCTGTGACGCAGCAGTGCCTCGACGTTCGGTTCGCGGCCGCGAAAGGCGTGGAACAGTTTCATGGCTTCCTGGCTGCCGCCTTGGGCCAGGATCTCGCGGCGGAAGCGCCGACCGGTCTCGGCGTCGAAGATGCCGTTTTCTTCGAACAGCGAGAATGCGTCCGCCGAGAGCACCTCGGCCCACTTGTAGCTGTAATAGCCGGCCGCGTAACCGCCGGAGAAGACGTGGGTGAAACTGTGCAGGTAGCGGTTGAACGCCGGCGGCATGATCACCGCGACGCGTTCGCGCACCTGTTGCAGGATGCTGTAGGGGTCAACTTCCGCTGCGGGGTCGTGCTCGTGATGCAGGCGCATGTCGACCAGCGCGAATTCCAGTTGACGCAGCAAGCGCATGGCGCAATGGAAGTTGCGTGCCGCCCGCATGCGTTGAAATTGGGTCTCGGGCAGCGCTTCGCCGGTCAGATGGTGGGCGCAGATCAGCCTCAACGCGTCGCGCTCCCAGCACCAGTTCTCCATGAACTGGCTGGGTAACTCGACGGCGTCCCAGGCCACACCGTTGATACCGGCGACGCTGGGGGTGTCGACCCGGGTCAACATGTGGTGCAGGCCATGTCCGAATTCATGGAACAAGGTGATGACCTCGTCGTGGGTCAGCAGTGCCGGGCCGTCCTCGACCGCGGGCGCGAAGTTACAGGTGAGATAGACCACCGGGAGCTGTAGTCTTTGGTCCAGATGCATGCGTGAGGCGTAACTGTCCATCCAGGCGCCGCCGCGTTTGTCGGCCCGAGCGTACAAATCGAGATAAAAACGTCCACAGAGCGAGCCGTCGGCCTCGCGGATTTCGAAAAAGCGCACGTCAGGGTGCCAGGTGGTGGCGTCGGTGCGTTCTTGGATCCGCAGGTCATAGAGCCGTTGCACCACTTGAAACAGACCGTCGATCACTTTGTCGTCGGGAAAGTAGGGTTTGAGTTCTTCCTGGGACAAGGCATAGCGGTGCTGGCGCAGCTTCTCGGCATAGTAGGCGATATCCCACGCCTCCAGCGGATGGCCGGCGCCCCGTTCGGCGGCAAACGCCGTCAGATCGGCGAGTTCGGCTTGCGCCCGTGGCAGTGCCGGCCCGGCGAGATCGTTGAGAAAGTCGATGACCTGGGAAGGACTGGCCGCCATCTTGGTCGCCAGGGAGTACTCCGCGTAGCTGCGGAAACCGAGCAATTGCGCCAATTCATGCCGCAGCGACAGAATTTCCCGTATCAGGGGGCCGTTGTCCCAGTGGCCCGCATGCGGCCCCTGGTCGGACGCGCGCGTGGTATAGGCGATATAGAGTTCACGCCGCAGTTCGCGCTCGTCGGCATAGGTGATCACAGCGAAGTAGCAGGGAAAATCGAGTGTCAGCAACCAGCCGTCACGGCCTTTGTCGCGCGCGGCCTGGCGGGCCAGCGCCAATGCCGATTCCGGCATACCGACGAGTTGTTGCGCGTCGCTGATGGTTTTCTCCCATGCGGCGGTCGCGTCGAGTACGTTGTCCTGGAAATTCGATTGCAGCTCCGAGAGGCGTTGTTGCAGTGCTTTGAAACGCGCCTTTTGCGCTGCGGGCAGGGCGATGCCGCTGAGACGGAAATCGCGCAGACGGTTCTCGATCGAAGTCCGTTGCGCGGTGTCCAGGGTCTCGAATTGCTTCGATTCGGCCACCGATTTGATAGCCTCGTACAGAGCCTGGTGTTGACCCAGCTCGGTCTCGAACGCGCTCAACAACGGCAGGCAGTGTTTGTAGGCGAGACGCAGCTCGGGACTGTTGCGCACCGCGTTCAGATGGCTCACAGGCGACCAGACCTGGTGCAGAGACTCCAGCGCCACTTCCAGCGGGGCCAGCAGGTTGTCCCAGGTGTAGCCCTCGCCGCGTTTGAGTAAATCTTCGATCCGGCCGCGCGTGCTTTCCAGCGCGGCCTCTACCGCCGGCACGACGTGTTCGGTCCGGATGCGGTCAAAGGCGGGTAAATCGGTGGTCATCAATAAAGGGTTCATGCTGTCTCGCGGTGTTTGCAGTAGAATCCGGTCGGGGATGCACTGACTGGAGTTTGTGGAGCTATGACGCAGCATTATGACCTGATTGCCATCGGCGGCGGTAGTGGCGGGCTGTCGGTGGCCGAGCGCGCCGCCCGTTACGGTAAAAAATGCGCGGTTATTGAGAAGGGCCCGCTGGGCGGAACCTGCGTCAACGTCGGCTGCGTGCCCAAGAAAGTGATGTGGTTCGGCGCCAGCGTCGCGCACACGCTCGAGGAAGCGTCCGGCTATGGATTCACCATACCTGAGGCGAACTTCGACTGGAGCCGTCTCAAACGCGTGCGCGACGACTACGTGCACGGAATCAACGACTGGTATCACACCTACCTGGCCGATTCCGGTATCAGCGAAATCGTCGGCACGGCCCGTTTCGTCGACGCGCACACCGTAGAGGTGGGTGCGCAACACTACAGCGCCGACCACATCGTGATCGCGCCGGGCGGGGAACCCACCCTGCCGGATACCGAAGGTGCGGAGCTGGGAATCACTTCGGATGGCTTCTTTTCGCTGGAGACACTACCCAGGCGGGTGGCGGTGATCGGCTCGGGTTATATCGCGGTGGAATTGGCGGGCATGCTCAACGCCCTGGGTTCCGATGTCACCATGCTGCTGCGCCGCGAACACCTGTTG
>JASBST010000060.1 GCA_030148775.1 Thiogranum sp. | reverse complement strand
TGCGCGGTGGCGCAGGACTTTGTCTCGGTCACCGGTTTGGGTTTCAGCGTAAACGTCGACGGCCGCGGGGTCGCCTTGGGTAACATAAAACACCTGCTGCGCCTGGGCATCGATGCGCAGGCGCTGGAGCAGGTCGCCGAGCATGGTCGGGCGCAGGGACAGACGGTGATGTTCGTCGCCATTGATGGACAGGCCGCAGGCTTGATCGCGGTGGCCGACCCGATCAAGACCTCCACCGAGCAAGCGATCCGCAGTCTGCATCGCGAGGGCCTGCAAATTGTCATGCTAACCGGCGACAGCCGGACCACGGCAGAGGCGGTCGCCGCCAGTCTGGGTATCGATCGGGTCGAGGCCGAGGTGCTGCCCGACGGCAAGGCGGAAGTCGTCCGCCAGTTGCAGGCGCAAGGGCGTACCGTCGCCATGGCCGGGGACGGGATCAACGACGCGCCGGCGCTGGCACAAGCGCACGTCGGTATCGCCATGGGTACGGGCACCGACGTGGCCATGGAGAGCGCCGGCGTCACCCTGATCAAAGGCGATCTGCGCGCCATCGTGCGTGCCCGGCGCCTGAGTCGACGGGTCATGCGCAATATCCGCCAGAATTTGTTTTTTGCCTTTGTCTATAACTCGCTGGGTATCCCGGTGGCCGCCGGCGTGTTGTATCCGCTGTTCGGCTGGTTGCTGTCGCCGATGATCGCCGCCGCCGCCATGAGTTTAAGTTCGGTGTCGGTCATCGCCAACGCCCTGCGGTTGCGCAAGGCGCGTATCTGAGCCACGAAATAAGGAGGTGAATTATGTTTGCCGATGGGGTCTGGATGGGAGGCTATATGTGGTTGTTCTGGATTTTTCTGATCGCGGTGGTCGTGGTGTTGGTCAAGGCGTTTTCGACCCGCCCGGGAACGGATACGGGCGCGCGACAGGAAAGCCCGCTCGAGGTGCTGAAGGCACGTTATGCCCGAGGGGAGATCGATGAGGAAGAGTTTCACCGCCGCCGCGGCGAGCTGGAAAAGTGATCACGATGAGGCGAAAAACGCGATGAGACCGCCGCAGGCCGTTGTATGAAACTTTTATGACAGCCGGCGCTGTCATCAAATCGCAATAGCGCTCACGTATTTAAGCAGTCAGTTTTCTGCGGAGATTGACTGTATGCCGGAACGTAGCGTTTCGCGTCCCACCAGCCCCTTCCTGTTGCATGGAATGGTGAACACGCCCCTGCCCGTTGGTTGCAACCGTTGGCTGGAGACGGTGGCGGAAAAACTCAGCGGGCTGCACAGGCTCGATCGCCTCTATCGCCATCTACCTCCCAGCGACAACCAGCTGGACTTTTTGCAGGCGGTGCTGGATCTTTTCAACATTCGCTATCGGGTCAGTCAGCACCAGGCCGGCGCCATCGCCGCTTCGGGTGCGCAGGTCGTGGTGGCCAACCACCCGTTCGGCGGGCTCGACGGCGTCATGTTGGCGCACCATCTGTTGCAGCAACGCAGCGATGTGAAGTTCATGGCCAATTACTTTCTTGGCCGTATTCCGGAACTGGAATCCCTGTTCATCCCGGTCGACCCGTTTGGCGGCAATCGGGCCCGCTCCGCCAATATGCGGCCATTGCGCGAGGCCCTGCGTTGGCTGCGCTCGGGCGGCGTTCTAGTGTTGTTCCCGGCCGGAGAGGTCTCGCATCTGCAGACCTCGCGGCGCCAGGTCAGCGATCCGGAATGGAATCCGTCGGTCGCCCGGATTGTGCGCGCCGCGCAGGCTCCGGTGGTGCCGGTGTGTTTTCAGGGAAACAACAGTTTGGGTTTCCAGCTTGCAGGTCTGATGCACGCCCGGCTGCGCACGCTGCTGCTGCCGCGTGAGCTGCTCAACAAAGAGCAGCGCAGTTTCGATCTGAGCATCGGTCGGCCGATTTCGCCCAAGCGCCTGGCGTCGTTCGAGGACGACGTCGAGCTGGTGCGTTATTTGCGCCTGCAGACCTATTCACTCTATCCCGAAAAAGGGCGATCCAAGCGTCGTGACGATAGCGACACGAACGGGCAGATGCCGATTGCCGCACCGCAGGATGTCGAGCGCGTTGCCGCGGAAATCGACGCGCTGCCGACCGAGCAGATTCTGGCTGGCAGCGGCGATCTGTGTGTGTGCTACGCCCGCGCCGAGCAAATACCGCACGCGCTGCGGGAGGTCGGGCGGTTGCGCGAGCTGACCTTTCGTGCCACGGGTGAGGGCACCGGCATGGCCGAGGATCTGGATCTGTTCGACGAGCACTATCTGCATCTGTTGCTCTGGGATACGCGCGCCCGCGCCATCGCCGGCGGCTACCGCCTCGGACTGACCGACAGGATCGTGCGCGAGTTCGGTAAGCGCGGGCTCTATACCCAAGGACTGTTTCGTTACCGCACCCGGCTGTTGCGCACCCTGGGTCCGGCTATAGAACTCGGCAGATCGTTCGTGTGCGCCGAGTACCAGAAAAGCTATGCACCCCTGTTGCTGCTGTGGAAGGGGATCGGCGCGTTCGTCGGCCGCCACCCGCGCTATCGGGTGTTATTCGGCCCGGTGACTATCAGTGCGGACTATCGCAATTCCTCGCGGCAGTTGTTGGTCGATTTCCTCAGGGCCAATCTGTTCGACATTGAGCTGTCGAAACTGGTGCGGCCGAAAAAGCCGGTGCGGCGTCCGGTGTCGCTGCGTTGGACGGCGGCCGATGCCGCGTCAGTGCGCGATCTCGATCAGCTGTCGGATCTGATCGCCCAGATCGAGGCCGACGACAAGGGAGTGCCGGTGCTGTTGCGTCAGTACCTCAAGCTGGGCGGTCGTCTGTTGGGCTTCAACCTGGATCCGGCGTTCAACAACGCGCTCGACGGTCTGATCATGGTTGATCTGTGCCGCACCGAGGAGAAAACGCTGCACAAGTACATGGGGCGCGAGGCCGCGGAGCGGTTTCTCCAATTTCACCGTAGACACCTTCCCGATTGGCGCAAGGCAGGTTGATCGCCGGTGTTGTTGTCAACAAATGTTCATATAACGATAAAGCTGTCGTCACAGCCGAAGCGCAGTGTAGTAGTCGCTGTTTGAAGGAGCATCGTCATGGCGCATGTACGCCCGCTGCGTCCACTCAAATTCCGCACCGTCTGGATTTCGGATGTGCATCTGGGCTCTAGAGCCTGCAAGGCGGATTTTCTGCTGGACTTTCTGCTCTCGGTGCAGACCGAACATCTGTACCTGGTCGGCGATATGATCGATCTGCGCGCCATGCGTCGCGGCCTGTACTGGCCGCAAATCCACAACAATGTCATCCGCGCCATCCTCGGCAAGGCGAAACACGACACCCGCGTGGTCTATATTCCGGGCAACCATGACGAGGCCGTGCGCGCCCACGCCGGCGGCGTGTTCGGCAACGTCGATATCCAGCGCACCGCCGTGCACCGGACGCTGGACGGGAAAAAGCTGCTGGTGATGCACGGGGATGAATTCGACGGCATGTTGCAATGTCCCCGTCTGATGAATTGGATCGGTTCGCTCAGTTACGACCTGTTGCTGCAGATCAATCATTTCTACAACGGTTGGCGGCGACGTTTTAACAAACCCTACTGGTCGCTGTCGTCGTTCGTCAAAAGCCGGTTGGGCAACGCCAACAAGCACATTCGGATGTACGAAAGCGTGGTCGCCGACTACGCCCGCAAGCGGGGTATGGACGGTGTTGTCTGCGGGCACATCCACATGCCGCAGCTGACGCGGGAGCAGGATTTCGTCTATTGCAACGACGGTGATTGGGTCGAACACTGTACGGCGCTGGTCGAACGCCTCGACGGCAGCCTGTCGTTGCTGGACTGGACGCAATTAAAAAGCAGCCTGGCGCAGGCGGACAGTGTCGAGAAACGCCGCTTGTCGGTAGGGGGGTGATGGCGCACGGTCGCCGCGGAACGACCACGGGGATTCAGAGTCTCAATGCGGTGAACTCGCGCCCGCTGTTGTTGTTGCACAGTCGCCGGTAGGCGTTTTCCAGCTCTTCCTGACGGTCGACACGGATTTTTTCTTCGATTCTGATTGGTGTCTGGGGAACCAGTTCTACAGGAAATCCCAGGGCGCGGACCGCATACTCGACGTCTTCAAAAGTATGCAGAAACAAAAACGCTTTGGACATGCAGAGCCTCTTGGTCGGTTACATATTAGGGCGTTGTGTGCGGCCTGAATGCGCCAGCTCGACGGAGTATGGCCGAGCGTTCGGCCGCGTGCAATATAAGGATATGATAAATAATATAATTATTTATCCCAAAGGCTTCTGGAGCATTGTTGTATCGATGTCTCGATAGTATTTCGAAAGTGTTTGAATCGCCTACGGTAAAATTTACGATTGCGGCGTCGGAATCTTGACTCGCAAAACCGACCGAAAACCCCCGCGATTCGGGTATCCGGCGCCAGCCATCATTCGGGGTACATTTACGTCGCGTAGTCTGCTACAATGCGTGGAATTTCAGGCGGATCCACCGTATGACGGCGGATATCGTGATTTGGAGTGGGCCGCTGGCCCATTTTTTATTTGTGGTGCAAGCGAATGCCGCGTGAATCGGCCGAACTGCGCAAGCTCCTGGAGCCTGCGGTAACAGCCCTGGGTTTCGACCTGGTGGGCGTGGAGTATCTCCAGGGCAAGCAGGGTCTGCTACGGGTCTATATAGATCACCCTGACGGTGTCAGTGTGGACGATTGTCAGGCGGCGAGCTATCAGATCAGTGGCGTGCTCGATGTGGAGGACCCCATCGGTGGTCAGTATTCGCTGGAAGTGTCGTCGCCGGGACTGGATCGGCCTTTGTTCCGCGAACAGGATTTCGCCCGTTTCGCCGGTCACCAGGTGGACCTGCGGTTGCTTGCGCCGGTCGAGGGACGGCGCAAGTTCAAAGGCGTGCTGGGCGGTCTGCGCGACGGCCGGGTGGTGATACAAATGAACGACGAGGAACTGGTCGTGGCTGTCGACGAAATCGATCGGGCGCGGCTGGTTCCGGATTTTGGCTCGCATCGCGTGGAGGGTGCGTAATGAGTAAAGAGATTCTGTTGGTCGTGGATGCCGTTTCCAACGAAAAGGGCGTCGACAAGGAAGTGATTTTCGGCGCTATCGAAGCGGCGCTGGCTTCGGCGACCAGAAAGCGCCACGAAGAGGACATCGATGCCCGGGTCGCTATCGATCGGGCCACCGGCGAGTATCAGACTTTTCGTCGCTGGGAAGTGGTCGAGGAACAGCCGGAGGACGAGGACGACGAGGAGGGCGGTTATCGCTACCCCTCGCGACAGCTTCTCCTGGAAGAGGCGCGCAAGCAGAACCCGGATATCGAAGTCGGCGGCTTTATCGAAGAACCGATGGAGTCGGTGGACTTCGGCCGTATTGGCGCGCAAACGGCCAAGCAGGTCATAGTGCAGAAAGTCCGCGAAGCCGAGCGCGCTCAGGTGGTCGACGCTTATCAGGACCGAGTCGGCGAACTGGTCACCGGT
>JASBST010000041.1 GCA_030148775.1 Thiogranum sp. | reverse complement strand
CGAACTGGCCGGGCGCTTCGTGCGCGTGCGCATCACCCGCGCCATGCCCAATTCGCTGCGCGGCGAGTTCATCGCCGTCGACGACAACCAGCCGGCGGTCAGCGCCGCCAACTGGGGCTGAAGCCTCCCCAACCACCCCGTATCGCCTTGGACCCCGAACCCGCCTCTGTCACTTTGACCCTGGAGCCCGCCGACAACCAGCGGCTGGCGTCGTTGTGCGGTCAGTTCGACGAGCACCTGCGCCAGCTCGAGCGGCGCCTGCACGTCGAGATCAGCAACCGCGGCAACCAGTTCCAGATCGCCGGCGAGGACAGCGCGCCGCAACTGGCGGGCAAGGTGTTGCAGAATCTCTACGCTGCCACCCGCGACGCGCCGCTGACGCCCGAGCTGGTGCACTTGCACCTGCAGCAGGCCGGCCTCGATGCGCTGAAAAACCGCAAATCGGGCGAACTTTCCTCCAGCGTGATCCAGACGCGGCGGGTCACGGTGAAAGCGCGCGGCGGCCATCAGCAGGAATACGTGCACAACATCCACACCCGCGATATCAATTTCGGCATCGGTCCCGCCGGCACCGGCAAGACCTACCTGGCAGTGGCCTGCGCGGTGCAGGCGCTGGAGCGCGAGCAGGTGCGCCGCCTGGTGCTGGTGCGCCCCGCGGTCGAGGCGGGCGAGCGGCTGGGTTTCCTGCCCGGCGATCTGAGCCAGAAGGTCGATCCCTATCTGCGCCCGCTCTACGACGCGCTCTATGAAATGATCGGTTTCGAACGCGTCGGCAAGTACCTGGAACGCGCGGTGATAGAAATCGCGCCGCTGGCCTTCATGCGCGGGCGCACCCTCAACGACGCCTTCGTCATTCTCGATGAAGCGCAGAACACCACCGTCGAGCAGATGAAAATGTTCCTCACCCGTATCGGTTTCGGCTCCACCGCGGTGGTCACCGGCGACATCACCCAGATCGACCTGCCCAAGGGCATGCAATCGGGGCTCAATCACGCCATCCGTGTGCTGGAACAGGTCGAGGACATCGGCTTCACCTGGTTCGACGCCCGCGACGTGGTGCGCCACCCGCTGGTGAAAAAAATCCTCCATGCCTATGCCCGCTACGAGAGCCGGCACAACGATGACTGAGCCCCGCTTGCAACTCGAGGTGCAATACGCCTGCGCCAGCAGCGACGTGCCGGAGCTCGAGGCGCTGCGCGACTGGGCGCTGGCGGCGCTGGCCGACGCGCCGCCGGCGGAACTGGTCATCCGCCTTGTCGATGAAGCCGAAAGCCGCGAGCTCAACCGGCGTTACCGCGGCAAGGACCGGCCCACCAATGTGTTGTCGTTTCCCTTCGAGGCGCCGGCCGGCGTCGACTGCGACCACCTCGGCGACCTGGTCATCTGCGCGCCGGTGGTGCAGCAGGAGGCGGCGGCGCAGGGCAAGGTGGCCGATCACCACTGGGCCCACATGGTGGTGCACGGCGTGCTGCACCTGCGAGGCTACGATCACCAAAGCGATGCCCAGGCGGCCGACATGGAAGCGCTGGAAGTGCGCCTGCTCGCCGGCTTCGGCATCGCCGACCCCTATACCGTTTCCGACATGGCCGTCTGACAGGAAAATCATGAAAGAAGACCGTACCGACAACGAACCCCCGCAACGTTCCTGGATCGACAAACTCAGCCACGCACTGCTCGGCGAGCCGCGCGACCGCGAGCAACTGGTGCACGTGCTGCGCGAGGCGCAGTCGCGCGGCCTGTTCGACGCCGACGCCCAGGCGATGATCGAAGGCGTGCTGCAGGTCGCCGAAATGCAGGCGCGCGATATCATGATCCCGCGCTCGCAGATGGTGGTGGTCAGCCGCGACGCCAGCCCGGAACAGCTGGTGCAGGTGGCGATCGAGTCGGGCCACTCACGTTTTCCGGTGGTCGGCGAAAGCCGCGACGAGGTGGTCGGTGTATTGCTGGCCAAGGACCTGCTGCGTTACTCATCCAAGCCCGACGGCGAGCACTTCTCCATTCGCGAGATCCTGCGCCCGGCGGTATTCGTCCCGGAAAGCAAACGCCTCAACGTGCTGCTGAAGGACTTCCGCGCCAGCCGCAACCACATGGCGATCGTGGTCGACGAATACGGCGGTGTCGCCGGCATGGTCACCATCGAGGACGTGCTGGAGCAGATCGTCGGCGAGATCGAGGACGAGCACGACATCGACGAGGACACCTTCATCCGCAAGTTCAGCGACGTCAACTTCGCGGTCAAGGCACTGACGCCGATCGAGGACTTCAACGACTACTTCGACACTCAGTTCAGCGACGAGGAGTTCGACACCATCGGCGGCCTGGTCACCGCCCAGCTCGGGCGCCTGCCCAAGCGTGGCGAGACGGTACTGCTGGACAACATGAGCTTTCAGATTGTGCGCGCCGACAACCGCCGCCTGCATCTGATGAAAGTCACCCTGCTGACCAACCCCAACGCTGTCGCGCGACAGATCGACGCCTGAGCGCATGAAGGCGGCCCACGGCTACTGGCCCTGGCTGGCGGCGCTGCTCGCCGGCGCGCTGGTGCCGTTGGGATTCGCGCCCTTCGGCTGGTACCTGCTGCCGCTGCCGGCGCTGGCGCTGTTGGCGCTATTGCTGCGGCAGGCCACGCCGCGCCAGGCCCTGCTGCGCGGCTGGCTGTTCGGGCTGGGCGAGTTCGGCGTCGGCGTCTCCTGGGTTTACATCAGCATCTACAAATACGGTAACGCCAGTCTGGCGCTGTCGATCGCCACCATGCTGCTGCTGGTGATGTACCTGGCGTTGTTTCCCGCGGCCATGGGTTGGTTGCTGGCGCGCTTGCGGCTGCGCAGCCGCGGCCTGTTTCTGCTGCTGGCCTTTCCCGCTGCCTGGGCCCTGTCGGAGTGGTTGCGCTCCTGGTTGTTCACCGGTTTTCCCTGGCTCAACCTGGGTTACAGCCAGATCGACACACCGCTGGCCGGGTTTGCGCCACTGCTGGGGGTTTACGGCGTCGGTCTGGTCACGGCCTTCAGCGGTGGCGCGCTGGCGCTGGCCGTCGCAGCCGCCGGCCGTGTGCGCTGGCTGACGCTGGCGGCACTGCTGGCGCTGTGGCTCGGCGCCTGGCCGCTGAACCAGCATCGCTGGACCCAGCCCGAAGGCGAGGCCTTCACCGCCACTCTGGTGCAGGGCAATATTCCGCAGGCGCTGAAGTGGCAGCCGGCACAGCAGCGCGCCACCCTCGACCGCTATCTGGCGCTCACCCGCCAGCACCTAGACAGCGATCTGATCGTATGGCCGGAGACCGCCATACCGGCGTTCTACGATCAGGTGGCGGAGGATTTTCTCGCCCCGCTGCGCGCCGAGTTGCAGGCGCAGGGCGTCAGCCTGGTCACCGGCATCCCGGTGCTGGATCGCAAGCACTGGCGCTACTACAACGCCGTTATCAGCCTGGAGACGCCCGGCGCTTTTTATTACAAGCGTCACCTGGTGCCGTTTGGCGAATACCTGCCGCTGCGCGACTGGCTGGCCGGCGTGCTGAGTTTTCTGCCGGTGCCGCAGGCCGATTTCAGCGCCGGCGGCGCGCGCCAGCCGTTATTGCACGCCGCCGGTTATCCGGTGGGCGCTTCCATCTGCTATGAGGTGGCCTTCGGCGAAGAGCTCATCGCCACCCTGCCGCAGGCGGCCTATCTGATCAACGTCAGCAACGACGCCTGGTTCGGCGATTCGCTGGCGCCGCCCCAGCACGAGGAGATGGCGCGCATGCGCGCGCGCGAGACCGAACGCTATCTGCTGCGCGCCACCAACACCGGCATTTCGGCCATCATGGACGACGCCGGCCGCATCCTCGCCCGCAGTCCCCAGTTCGAAGAAGCCACTGTCACCCACAGCGTGCAACCGCGCAAGGGCGCCACCCCCTATGTACGTTGGGGCAACTGGCCGGTGGTGATCGCCAGCACCCTGCTGCTGCTATTGTTGGCGGCTGTGGCCAAACGGCGCTAGCGGTTGCCGCTGCGGGGCGCGCTGTATTACGCTTGACGCGCTGGGCCTTCCGGCCCCCGATAAATCCACGCGGCGTCAGAGTATTTATGAATAAAACCGAAATTGCTGTTGCGCTTCTGCTGGTGGTGATGGTGGCCGCCGTGATGTACGTGCAGCGGCCGCCGGACGACGCCGAGACGCTGCCCCCGGCGCAAGCGCCACAGAGCGGGACGCCGGCCGAACGCGAGCCGCAAATCCGCTATCCGATCGAGCCGCCGGCCCCGGCACCCGCGCCCGAACCCGCGCCTGAAACGGACGCGGCGGCGTCCGCGCCGGACGAAACGCCGCCGGCGCCGGAGGCAACAGCCGCGCCCGAGCCCGCCCCCGAACCACTGCCGCAACTCAACGACAGCGACAACGCGCTCAAAAGCCGCCTGCAGAGTCTGTTCAGCGCGCCGTCCTTCGGCCGCATGTTCTACACCGACCGTCTGGTGCGTCGCCTGGTGGTCACCATCGACAATCTCCCCGGCAAGCAATATCCGCGCAGCAACTACCGCGTCGCCCGTCCGGCCCCGGGGCAGTTGGTGGTGCGGCGCGTGCGCATCTATGACGGCGACGCCGAAAAGCTCTACCTGAATCCGGACAACTACGCCCGCTACACGCCCTATATCAAAATCTTCACCGGGCTGGACAGCGCCGCGCTGGTGGCCGTCTACCGTCACTTTTATCCGCTGTTCCAGAGCGCCTATGCCGAACTCGGTTATCCGTCGGCGTATTTCAACGACCGGCTGGTAGACGTCATCGACCTGTTGCTGGACACGCCGGTGATCACCGAGCCCATCCGGCTGCTGCGGCCGCACGTGCTCTATCAGTACGCCGACCCCGACCTCGAAGCCCTTTCGGCGGGACAGAAGGTCCTGCTGCGCATCGGCCCGGAAAACGCCGCGCGGCTGAAAATCAAACTGCGCGAAATCCGTCAACTGTTGACGCAGCCGGCGTCGACCGACAGCGAAGCGCCGGCGGGCGGGTCGTCGGCTTCGACCGCAACCGACTCGCAAGCGGTGCCCGATTCGTCGGGCGCGAATCAATCGTCCACGGCGCCGGACGCTCACGACAGAGACTGAATCCCCGACGGCGACTGACTCGCCCGGCGCGGACTGCGTCACTGAACCGGCCTCGTCAACTGGAGAGGCTGTGATCATCCGCCGGCGATGTATCACAGCGACGATCGACGGGTTCGATCCCCGCCGCGACAGCCGCCGAAAATCGCCCGGACCGTTGCGCGGATTTCGTCGCCCACTGCCATTCGCACCCTACGGTTTTGGCTTGAAACTGTAAGGAATTCCATAAAAATGTCGGTAAACTTTACGCTTTACTGTCGTCAGACAGCGACGCGAAATGGCCTAAGTCGATCATATCCGGTAGAATCTCGCCAGCCAGTACAGAAATTGCAACGGATTCACCCAAAGCAAGAGCAATCTTGCCGACTGCCCGGTCGTTTGGGTCCGGGCAAAGGCACGGGAGACGGAACCGGATTCCGCCGCAGGGAGGTAAACAAACAAGATTGTGCTGTAACCCAGCACAACTGCTTAACGTAGGGTCGAGCCGTTGTGAACAGACAAAGCGAAATCCAGTATCAGGCTGAAATTTGTGAACTCAAACACAGACTGGCCAGCATCACCGACGAGCGCGACCAGGCGCGGCGCAAGCTTGAACGCCTGACCCTCTCCGGCGCGAGCCGAAACGTCCATACCCGGTCCTACCGCGCCGCCACCGCCGCCGGCATTATCCTCTCGGTCGGCGCCTTGGCCAATATCCTGCTCTACCACGACGCCCAGAGCACCTTGCAGAGTTCGCCGGCGTTGCACAGCCCCATCGACGAAGATGCCGCCGGTTTCAACGCGCTGGAAGCGCAGCGCGAGCGCGACAACGGCTACGATCTCGATCAGCGGCGTGCCGCGGCCGACGAGAGCCAGACGCCGCCGCCGCAGACGCGCAAACCCAAGACCCGCTTCGCCCGCGCCGGCCACGCCACGAAACGCCAGTGGGGCCCGCCGTTGCTGCCGCTGGCGGACGACCACGCCGCGCCTGTCAAGGCTTTCGATCCGGTGGTGCAGCAGCAACAGCGGGGCCTGCTGGCGCTGGGCTTCGACATCGGTGTGGCGGACGGTTTCAACGGGCCACGCACCCGCGAGGCGTTGGAGGAATTCGACGCCTTGTACCTGTCCAGCCTGGAAAAACGCCCCACCGGCAGCGCGCTGGCGGCCATCATCACCAACTACGCCAATCTGGCGCGTTCCGACGCCGCCGCGTTCGGTATCGATCAGGGCGTGCTGGCGGCGATCCGCCTGAGCAGCGTGCGCACCGGCGTGCAGTTTTCCTATCTGATGAAACTGGCCGCGGTGGAAAGCAATTTTGAACCGCGCAGCGAGGCGGCCGCCTCGTCGGCCACCGGCCTGTACCAGTTCACCCGCAGCACCTGGCTGAACACGCTCAAAAGCCATGGCGCCAAGTACGGGCTGGGCGACTATGCCGGGCAGATCGAGTACAGCGTCGATCGCAACGGCTACCAATGGCCGCGGGTGCGCGATAAATCGGTGTATCGCCATCTGATGGCGCTGCGCAAGAATCCGCGCATCTCCGCCATGATGGCCGCCGAATCGGTCAAAGACAGCGTGCAGCGCCTGCGACGATCCTTCGACCGACAACCGACCGAAGCCGATCTCTATCTGACCCACTTCTTC
>JASBST010000024.1 GCA_030148775.1 Thiogranum sp. | reverse complement strand
CAACAACCAGCTGAGCGGCTTCAAGCCGAAACTCTGCTGTAAAGGATCGTCTTTTTCGTGTACTCATAGTAATACCTACTTAATTTATGGGGTGATAGTATCACCCCTTATTAAGTGGCCAAAATCACTGAGCCACTACAGTCAGCAAAAGCTGGACACCGAAAAGGTGGACCTTGGTTCCGCGGCAATCAACGAAGAAGCAACTTGATTCGAGGCGCGGCACGGTACACGCTGGACGCGGCGGCCGGCTTCACTGCGACAAAACCTTCCGCATAACGGCCGACGGCGAGATACGTCGTCATGCGCGATGTTGTCCCGTTGACCTGCCTCAACAGCGCACCTGCCGAATGACGAAGCCGCTGCGCGGCAGCGCGGGAAGGCGGGTGTAGTCGATGGTCAGATCCTGTTCAGGCACCTCGTATTGCAGCCGGGCGGCCAGAAATTCAAGTCCGGTTTGCAGCAGCGCGAGCGCCACCGGTTCGCCCGGGCAGCGGTGGGTGACGTTGGTGTCGCCGCCGCCCTGCGGGATCAAGTCGAACGGGCCGGGCGCGCGGCTGTCGAAGCGCTCAGGGTCGAACCGTTCCGGTTGGGGCCAAAGCCGGGGGTCATGATTGGTGCCGTACAGGTCCAGGGCCACTTTTCTGCCGGCGGGAAACGGATAGTCGTTCCAAAGGAAGTCCGTGCTGGCCTGTGCCATTACCAGAGGAAAGAAGGGATAGAAACGGCGCACTTCCTGCGCGAAGCGGTCGACGTAGCCCGGTTCTCTGGCGGCGATGCGCCGCCGTCCTTCGGGATGGGTGTGCAGTGCCAGCGCGGCGAAGGTCAGATAGACCGAGACTGCGACGGTGGGCCGCAGCAGATTGAGGACCTCCACTGCGGCGGTGTGCCGTGCCCAACCGCTGGCAGCGGCTGCTGATGAAACGATAGGGATCGCGTCGCAGCGCCAGGGTGTTGTCGAGTGACGGTTCTCTCGGGATCAAACGCATAGCAGGCTCGTCGGCTCCCATCGGTGACGGGGTTGCTTGGGCACAGCGGATGTCCGAAACGGCCCGGTGTGGTACGCCCACTGTGCAAGTCGAACGGGTGAGGAATGAAGTATAGGTGCGGTTGGGCAGATGACAAATCCGTCGCTGAAAGCGGGATCCTACATGGCAATGGGATCTGGATTTGCCGCGGTGATAGCAATAGCTGCGCCGTGCCGCACGGCAGCCGGCAAATCAAGACCATAGACGTCGTGGCCGGAAGGATTTGCGCCGCTCCAGGTGCAAGCGGTGGCGGCTGTCGTGTCGCCGAGCCAGTCGTCGCCGCGTCTGGATGCCCGGGGAAAAGCCACGTATAGTTCACGGGACCGCCCCCTCCCCCCTTCGCAAGTGGGTGTTTGTCAATGGAAAACAGCTCTGCACCAGAAAAGCGCCAAGCAGCGGCCGACGGCTTTGTCGCTATCAGCTGTTTTGCGGTCGCCAATGGCATGCAAACGGAAGTGCTTGCCGCGTTCCAGAATCGTCCGCATCAGGTGGATGACGTAGACGGCTTCGTGCGCATGGACGTCGTCCAACCCGCGGAGGACGCGGCCGAATTCTGGCTGATCACTTACTGGGATGATGAGGCCAGCTATCGCAAGTGGCACCGCAGTCACGCCTACAGCGAGTCGCACGCGGGTATACCGAAAGGCCTGAAGCTGGTTAAGGGCCGTACGCAAATCCGTTACTTCACGCATGTCTGTTCCTGAGTCGCCGGTCTATTCGCCGTGCGATTTCGCCCACGCCGGCGATGAGATCGCGGCGCGGGCGGTGGCGCGGCAGTTCAAGGCGTTCCCCGAACTCGAGCGGCGTTACGGCCAGCACGGCCGTGGTCGATGCGAAGCCGACGCGCGCTATCATATCCTGTATCTGGCCGAGGCGGTGTCCAGCCGCAACCCGGCGCTGTTCAACAATTATGTGATCTGGCTCAAAGGGCTGTTGTCCGGTCTGAACATTCCGATCGAGGATCTGAGCGCCCAGTTCGGTATCCTCGCCGAAATTCTGCAGGAGCATCAGGACAGTTCCGATGCGGCACTCGCCGCGGATTATCTTTACGCGGTCGTCGATCGGTTGCCATCGCTGCCCGACCAGCCGGCAAGCCATATTCTCGCGCACAACCGCTGGGACGGGCTGGCGCGCGAGCTGCTGGATCATCTGCTGGCGTGCCGTCGCGTACAGGCCATCCAGTTGGTGGAGACCGTGGCCGGGGACGGCGCCGATATCATGGATATTTATCTGCAACTGTTCCAGCCACTGTTACGCGAGATCGGGCGTCTGTGGCAAATGAATCAACTGTCGGTGGCGCAGGAACACTATTGCACCGCGGTGATCCAGTTGTTGATGGGTCGGTTGTCGGCGCGGGTATTCACCACCGAACGAATCGGCCGCACACTGGTGGCCGCCTGCGTGGGCGACGAGCTGCACGAAATCGGTCTGCGCATGGTTGCCGACTGTTTCGAGCTGGCGGGCTGGGACAGCCATTTTCTCGGTGCCAATGTGCCGACCCGGGATCTGCTCAGGCTGCTCGAGGCGACCAACGCCGACGTGCTTTGTCTGTCGGTGACCTTGACTACCCATCTGGCGGTCACCCGTCATATTGTCAATCAGATACGCGCCGAGAGCGCCTTGCCGCGGATAAAAATCGTCGTTGGCGGTTATCCGTTCAATGCCCAGGCGGACCTGTGGCGGCATTTCTCGGTCGATGGCCACGCGCAGGATGCCCGCTCGGCCCTCGAGTTGTGCAACCATCTGGTCGAGTCCGGTTCGTGAACGACGCTCCGGCCCGGGGGTTGGCGCTCGTGTGCGGCGGTGACGGCGTGCTGCGCGATTGGTTGCGCGACGATTTCGATCTCGCCGGCCAGGCGTCGGCTCATCCGGCGTTCATTCGCCTGCTGGACGAGTCCAGCCATGCCAAGGGCCTGCAGTTTCTGGCGCAGTTGAATGACGGCGCCGCTACAGTGAACTGGGAGCTGTGTTTCACCGTCGCGGGTGCACCGCATACACTGAGTGTGGCCGGCTATCGGGCGGACGTCGAGACGCTGATCCTGGCGGCGACGTCGGCGAGCGCCCTGCGCGCGCTGTGTCGCGAACTGGCGGTGAACCGGCCCGAGCGCTCCGGCCAGTGCCTCGACCTACTGGCGAAGTTCGACCAGGCGGCCAACAGTTCCTACGAAGCCGATATCTACGAAGACTTCATGCGGATGTACAACGACTTCGCCCGCCTGCAGCGTGAGGCGGCCAGTCAGAGCGCCAAGCTGCAACGGCTGGACGCCGAGAAGGACCGGCTGCTCGATATGGCGGCGCACGATCTGCGCAACCCTCTGCACATCATTACGTTGCTGGCATCGGGCTTGTCGCGTCAGTGCCGCGACAAGCTGACTGCCGAAGAACTGGGGCTGTTGGAGAAGATACTTCAGACAGCCCATAATATGGGCCGGCTGCTGAATAACATTCTCGAAGTGTCCCGTGCCACGCCGCAACCGTCGCGTTTGCAACTTCAGTCCATCGACCTCGCCGAGCTGATTCGGGAGCGTATCGATTCGATCGCACCGCTCGCCGGTGCCAAGGACATCCGTATCGATTTCCATCGTGCGGTGGACGCCGCGACGGCGTCGTGCGACCTGGTGCGGGTGCAGCAGGTCATGGACAATCTGTTGGCGAACGCGCTGAAATTCTCGCCCCGGGGGAGCCGCGTACGGATCACGCTCAGCGGCGCCGGCAACGTGTTGCAAGTGGAAGTTGCGGACGAGGGACCCGGTATCGCGGCGGCGGAGCTGGAACAGATTTTCCAGCCCTTTACCCGGGGCTCGACGCGGCCGACGGAGGGCGAGGCCAGCAGCGGCCTCGGCCTGGCGATCTGTCGCGGCATCATCCAGGCGCACAAGGGGCAGATCTGGGCGGAAAACGGCGCGACCGGCGGCGCGGCGATCAAGTTCCTTCTGCCGGCGGCCGGTTCCCGGTGAAGCGGCCGGGTCGGTGCGCCGCTGACCTGGTCCCGACTGGTACCGGAACGAACCCTGTCTCCCGGCGCAACGGGTTAAGCGCGTCGCCCCGTTGCCCGGCGGCAGCCGCTACAGCGTGAAGTAGAAGGTGGCGCCTTTCCCCGGCGCCGCGTCCACCCAGATTTCGCCTTCGTGGCGGCGGATAACGCGCTGCACCGTCGCCAGACCGATGCCGATGCCGGGAAATTCGCTTTCGGTATGCAGCCGGTGGAAGGGCGTGAACAGGCGGTCCCGATAGGCCATGTCGAAACCCACGCCATTGTCACGCACATAGATGATCCGCTCGCCCTGGTTGCCGCAAACGCCGACCTCGATGACGGGGTGGGGATGTCCCGAGGAAAACTTCCAGGCGTTGCCAAGAAGGTTTTCCAGCATGCTGTGCATCATACCTTCGTCGGCGTAGACAGTGATGCCGTCGGCCACTTTGATCTCGACCGCATGGTCCGGGGTCAGGGCGTGCAGCTCCGAGAGTATCTCCCGGCTCAGCTGACTGAGATCGACCTTGCGTATGTTGATGTCGCGTACCGCCAGTTTCGACAACGACAGCAGGCTGTCGATTAGCAGCTTCATCTTTCGCCCGGACACCTCGATCCGGTCCAGCAGCTTGTCGGTTTCCTCGTCCTGCTTGTTCCGCTGGTTCTCTTGCAACAGGTTGCAATAGCCGAGAATCCGGCGCACCGGGGCCGACAGATCGTGCGAGACCGCGCTGGTGAAGGCGTCGAGTTCCCGGTTCAGCCCTTTCAGCTCCCGATTGCGTCGGCGCAGATCCATCAGCGTCAGTACGTGACGACGCAAAATCTGCAGGGCTTTGCTTTGAAACTCCGTCAGTTGCCGCGGCTGGTCATCGAGGACGCACAAGGTGCCCAGACCGAAACCCTCTTCGGTATGCAGCGGCGCGCCGGCGTAAAAGCGAATGTGCGGCGGACCGGTCACCAGCGGATTGTAGGCGAAGCGCTAGTCGTCGCGGGCATCAGCTACCAGAAACAGATTGTCCTGCAGAATCGCGTGGGCGCAAAAGGAAACACTGCGCGCCGTCTCCTGCGCGCTCATGCCGACGCGTGCCTTGAACCACTGGCGCGAATCGTCCACCAGGCTGATCAGGGCGATGGGGGCTTCGCAAATCTCTGCGGCGAGTTCGGCGAGTTCGTTGAAGGCGTTTTCGGATTCGGTGTCGAGGAGGCGATAGGCACGCAGGGCGTGCAGGCGTTCTTTTTCGTTGGCGGGCAACTCGGCGGCTGGCATCACATTTCCCTGTGGTCTCGGTGGCCAGCGCGATTATAGTCGAAATGTAAACCTTTGGGGGGTGATGCCCGCGGCCGGGATTCTCAGCGTCGGCTTGTTGGCGGTGTTCGGGACGCCGGCTGCCGCGGGTTGAAGCGCGAAACGGCCGAACAGAGGGGGCGGCTTGTGCCAAAAGGGAGCTTTTAACGCCCTTTCCGTCCGGGCCTGGTGTAGCAGTCAAAGAAAATCCTCACCAGGTCGGAGCGCGTGACGATTCCCTGCACCTTTTTCTGCGCGTCGCAGACCAGCAGGCGCTTGACGCGGTGGTGGCGCATGGCCTCGAGCACGTCGTGCAGATCGGCCTGCGGGCCGACACAGATGATCTGGGTTGCCATATGGGTCGATACGGGGTCGTTGGGCGCTTCCAGCTCACCGTGATGGCGTAGATGCGTGAACAGGGATTCGAGCGTCTGCCACAGGTTGTGATTCGGCTGGGCACTGGGAATACCCAGCGCGCGCAGAAAATCGGCTTCGGTAATGATGCCCTGCAGTTGACCGCTGGCGTCGATCACCGGCAGTCCGCTGATACGCTCGGCCACCATCAGGTGCGCGGCTTCATGCAGGGGCGTCGTCGGCAGGACGCTTTGTACCGGCTGACTCATGATCCGGCTCACGCTGATGTTTTCGGTTTCCTGGCGCGCGGCGATCTGCTCCGCGCGCCGGTTGAGCGCCATCAGATCGTCCACCGTGATGTCGATATAGGTGTCCATGCTGCGCAGCGCCTGCTCGAAATCCGCTCTCTGCGGACGCTTCGGGCTTGAATCGGTCATGAGGCTCTCCGCTTTGTATCCAGGGGCGGAACGCGGGCGTCGCCGTCGCCGCAAGACTCGACCCGCCGCCAGGAATTTTCATTCGGGGTCACCTCGTAGCGCGCCCACTCGGCGAATTCCCCGCGGCTGCTCGTGCCCACGGCGCGCTGGTCTTGGCCCGCCACGACGCGGTAAGTCAGGTTGCCTTCGCCAGGCGTCGCACCGCTCGCCGTGTCGGCGATGACTTGTCTCACCTGCCAGGGGGCGCCGAACTCGCCGTTGCAGTAGTAGGCGTGGAGCCTGATGTCGTGCGCGGCGATGGGGATGTCGCGCCGGTCCGTGCGGGCGAGTTGACATATTTCATGCACGTCGCTGTGTTTGTGCGACAGTGAAGGATTCGCGGCCAGAATCGCCCGGGTTAACTCCTCGCGGGAATAGAGCTCGGTTTCCGTCCGCTGATCGGGGGGTGAAGTATCGTGCGCCCACGCCGCGGGATAGCGACGCCAGCGAAAGGGGTAGTTGAACAGGACGGCCACCAGAAGAATAATCAGCACATTGAGCAGCACCGGCGTGAGCAGATACTGATAACCCAGTGAATGCAGCGCGTCGCCGCCCGCCGCGGCGGTCAATGCCGTGGCCCCACCCGGCGGATGGGTACAGCGCAAGTAGTACATGGCGCCGATCGCGGCGCCCACGGCCACCGCGTCGCATAACAGCGATTGCGGAATCAGTTTGACGCAGGTAATGCCGATGAAGGCGGAAATCATATGACCGCCGAACACCGCCCAGGGCTGTGACAACGGGCCATGGGGAACGGCAAACAGCAGCACCGCCGATGCACCCATTGAAGCCACCAGGCCGGTGCTGGCGCCGAGCCCCAGGGTGGCCTGACTGACCAGTACAATACCGAGGATACCGAAAAATCCGCCCGCGCCCGACACCCATTTCTCCAGATGCCCGCTGCGCCTGGCCCCGACACCGGCGAAAGCGACAATGGCGGCGCCCAACGATCGTGTGGCCATGGCGGGTTATCCGCAGGCGGCGCGGCGGCCGCCGCGCGCGCATCGGTGGGGCCGGGCAACGGGAACCGGCTGTCGGAATCCAGGCGCCTTCGCGGCGCTCTGAACGGAGGGTTTATCGGTCAAAACGTATCTCCTGCGGAAAAAGCATGGGCGCATCATAATAGGGCGAACGAATTATAGACAAACGATATATATTGCATGTTACTATCGCTATATCCGATATTATTGAAGATATTGCCCCATTATGGACATTGAACAGGCCCGCACCTTTTTAGCCATCGCCGCCCACGGCAGTTTTCTCGAAGCGTCCAATCGGCTGCACGTGACCCAGTCCACCGTCAGCGCCCGGATTCAGCATCTGGAGGCGGATCTCGGGGCGCGCTTGTTTGTGCGCAACCGGGCCGGCGCCACGCTCACGCCGGCGGGGCGACGTTTCCTGTCGCACGCCAAAACGCTGGTGCTGACAGTGGAGCAGGCGCGCCATGAGGTCGGTCTGCCCAGCCGTTATCGGGCCGGGGTGCGTATCGGCGGACGTATCGCGCTGTGGGAAGGCTTTTTGCCGCGTTGGGTGGGGTGGATGCGCGAGGCGGCCCCCGATGTTTCCATCCGCAGCGAAATCGGCTTCGAGGAGGATCTGATGCGCCGCCTGATCGAAGGCACACTGGACATCTGTCTCATGTATACGCCCAGTCACGCCCCGGGTCTGGTCGTCGAGCACCTGTTCGACGAGACGCTGGTGATGGTCAGCTCCAACCCCAAGACGCAGTGGCCGGACGAGAATTACATCTATGTCGAGTGGGGCCCCGGTTTTTACGCCAAGCACCGGGAGAGTTTTCCGGACCTGTCACGGCCGCCGCAGGTGGTCAATATCGGCTGGCTGGGGGTGCAGCTGATTCTGGCCAACGGCGGTTCCTGTTTTCTGCCGATCCGCATGGCGCAGCCATTCATCGATGCCGGGCAGTTATATCAGGTCAGAAACGGGCCGGAATTCATTCATCCCGCTTACATGGTGTTTCCGCGCGAAGCCGACAGCGACGTGCAACGCCAGGCCCTGCATGGCTTGCGCGAGCTCGCCGCCGAAATCGACGGATCGGCGACAGCCTGAGCTAGACCGGCTGCCAGCCGCCGTCGAAGGCGCTCAGATCCTGCTCCGACAGACGGCGTTTGACGTACAGGTTGTCCAGGGTGTCCTGGCTCAGCGGCTGGGTTTGGCCATTAGGGTCGGTATAGGTCCACTGCCCGTGAATAGCCAGCAGGAACATTGTTTCCATGATGTCATCGAGGCGGATGGCGTGCTGCGTCGCCAGGCGGTGAAAATCGTCGAGTTTCAGCGCCTCGCCTTTTTTACGGAATTCGTCGCCCGCCAGTGAAGCCAGTGCGACGTCCCACTTGGGCATGTTCTTTTCAATGGTCGGCATGTCAAAACCCTCGGTTGGTGCGTAGTGTAGCCGAGCCCGGCGGGATTTTGCCATCGACTCGTGCATGGGGAAAACGGCGCAGGCCGACGGCGACCAATCGCGCCGCGAAGGCTTCATCTCAGGTGGGCGCTGGGAGACGCGCCGGGGCGGCCTAGTGCATTCGCGTTAGTTGTACCATTTGGCGCTGGCCGGACCGGTTTCGATCGGTTGTGGCGGAAATTTGGTCATTTTTTAGACGCACTGTCGCCAAATCCAGACACAAATGGGCCGGCGGCGTAATCATTGTTTGCATTGAAATTTTGACTGCGTTAGAAACAGATACGTTGGGGTTTTTGTCGCGGTTTTCCGGTTCGTCGGAGCGCTGCGGCATTTTGGGCCCGGAGAGAGTCAGCATATAACACCAGGAGGCAGTGATGACCCAAGTTCAGCAGTTTCAACGCCGGATCGCCGCTTTGTTCATCGTATCCATCGCCTGGGTAGCGTTCGTGGCATCGTTATACGCGACGGCCTGACAGGGAAAAGGCCGGTTTCGGTCCTGGTTCCCACCCCGAAAAACAGCTGGCGGGGTGGGAATCATTCCAGACTTGTCCGGGCAGTTACCCGCACGCGCCGAGAGTCGGGGCGCGCCTCGCGGGGATCGACTTCAGAGCTGCTGGAAGTAGCTCGCTTCCTGGTCGCTCAGCGCAAGCTCCGGGTCGTCTTCGGCCACTGCGGGCGGCTGGGTGGCGACGGTCAGTGAGACGGGGCGGGGGGTTGCGGTGACGCCGGCGGACGGGACGGCATGGGTCGCGGCGCCGTCGTGATTCAGGGCTTCCAACAGCACGCCGGTTTCATCATTGACCTGCAAGACGCGACAGAGAAACAGGGACAGATGCTGATCGCCGGACAGCACCGCCTGGTAACCCGGCGGCGGTTCACGGGTGACCACCACCAGACGGGGTCTTTTTTCCAGCCGCTGCAACCCTGCATAGACCTGATTGACCCAGGGTAGCGCCGCGCTCAATTGGTCGCTGGCATGCAGGCCGCTGACCAGTGCCGCCTGGCTGTTAGCGAGGTCGAAACTGATCAGCACCGGGCGGGCATCGGCATCGGCGAGCAGGATCGGGTGACCGTCCCAGGGCAGCTTGGATTCGAGCAGGGTGTGCCCGGCGCCCACCAGGTCGTCGGCGGCGTCGATCAACAGCGCGCGCAGGGCTTCAATATCATAATCTTCCACCGCCTGTATATTGAGTCTCATGATACGCGTCGATCCCCGGTTGCCGAGGTTTCAGTATACCGGTTGTGGAAGCCGCAGCGCAGTAGGCGGGCGCCGATACGGTTCAGGAGTTGCCGGCGCAGCTCCTGCGGAATCTGATCGGCCGTTTCGGTCGGCGGCAGGAAGCCGAGATTCAGCAAGGGAATATCCAGAAAACGTAACGTGCCGACGGCCAGTTTGCGGAAATAGCGCCACGCGGCGTGCTGGTCGCGCGGCCCGACCAGCAGCACGGCGATATCCCGCTGTTGGGACGCGCTCAGGCGTTTGATATCCATATACGCCTGTCTGACGCCCGCCAGGCTGGCGCCGACCGACAGTACGACAGGCCCGGACGTCCGTTCGATGACTTGCGCCACCGAGGTGCTGGTCAGCAGACAGACCGCGTTGCCGCCTGTGCAGGGGGCGCCGCCGGCCGCCGCCGTCTGATCGGTGGCGAGACATTCCCAGCGGCACGATGGCTCCTGCCGCGCCAGTTCGCGGCCCAACTGGCGCACCATCTCCTCCTGCGCCTTGTCGGCGAGTAAAAAAGAAATCACCTGGCAGCTGTCAGCAGCCGGTGCCGGGCGCGCTTCGCTACTGAGAAAGCGGGCACTGATTTCTGCCAGGTGATCGGAGGAAAATGGCCTGCGTTGCCAGGCGGGGTTGAGCTGACTGGTCATTAGAGTTGTGCCGGTACCTGTAAAAGAGAGTTGATGCCGCCGAGGTCATTGGGTATTTCATGAGGATTGGTGGGATCGGCCTGCCACTTGCCGTCTACCAGCAGCCGGTACTCATAGACGCCGGGCTCGGCGGTGAACACCTTCTGCCAGCGGCCGTTGAGTTTGCGCGTTTCCACGTTGTGGTCCGGCACCCAGTCGTTGAAGTCGCCGGCCAGTTGCAAGCGGTTGCATTCGATGTCGCTGAACGTCAGTACGACCATCTGTCGAAGGGCCTTTTCGCTGCTTAGGCTCATGTTGATGTCCTCGATGTCGTTTTCAAGACCTGAACAAGGCGTGGTGGGCGACGGTCCGGCGGCGGTTTGCTGGGCGGCTGCGAGCAGTGCCGCGGCCAGACGTCGGTAATCGGCAGCGGCCGTGCTCCGGGGCGCGTATTGGCATAACGGTTTGCCGAAATAAACCGCTTCGCGGGCACGCACGGTGGGACGAATTCGGATGTCGTGGAGCGTCCCGGGCCACAGTTGTCGGATGTGACCGAGCAGCGTTTGCGCCAGCCGGGTATGGTCGTCGAACATCGTCAACACGATTTCCACCGGCAGACGCAGCGCGTATTTCTCCTCCAGCAGGCCGACGATACCACGCAACTGCTGCAACCCATCCAGGGAGAAAAGCCCGGCGTCCAGCGGAGCAAGCACGCGATCGGCGCATCTCAGGGCGTTGATCGAAAGCAGGCCCAGCGAGGGTGGGCAGTCGATGAGAATCTGGTCATAACGGTTTTTTAATGACTCCAGGTGTTCCAGTAATTGTCTTTCGCGTCCGGGCTGATCGGTCAGCAGCGGTTCAACCGCTGCCAGCGTCACCGTCGCCGGCACCAGATCCACACCCTGGATCACCTGTGGCAGGATCGCCTGCTCGAGCGACAGCTCGTGATTGAAAACCTCGTACAACCCCTGCAAACAGCGTTCCCTGATCCCCAGCCCCAGCGACGCGTGCGCCTGGGGATCCATATCGATCAACAGAACGCGTTGCTGTTGCCTTCCCAGCTCGGCGGCCAGGTTGATGGCGGTGGTGGTCTTCCCACAGCCGCCTTTCTGATTGGCGATGGCAATTATGTGCATATTCTGTCTCCCAGTCGTGCTGCAGCGGTTGTTCATACGATTGCGACCAAGACGGTGCGCGTTGACGCTTCATCATCATGCCTGTGTTACTTGTTATTAGGTCAGGCCCTTACTCCCGGATGTTTTTCAGCAGTGAACAGTTCGCCCTGTTGCGGCGGTGGCTGCTGCAGTTTTTCGACTTCCGCTGCCAGTTCGGCGATCGGAAAGACCCATTCCTGACCGGTGAGCGCGTCGAAGGCGCGCTCACCATGAAATACCAGCACCACATCACCTGTAACCACCAGCGACAGCTCCGCCAGCGGGTGTTTGCTGGCGGGCAGAAAGCGCGCGAGCGATTGCAGGCATTTGCGGATGCGTTGCAGGGAAATATCGGCGTCGAGCAAGCGTCTGGCGGCGCGTAATACCACGAGGTCGATAAAGCCGTAGCGGCTGTGTCCGCCGGCGGTTTGCTGTTGGGGGATCACCAGGCCGGTTTTGCGCCAGTAATCGAGTTGGCGGCAGCTAAGCCCGGTAAGTGCGCTGGCCTGTTGGCGGGTGAAACCACTTTGCATCACGCCTACCCCGTGCCTGGGTAATTAGCACAAGTGTCGCAGGCTTTTTGACAAAGTCAAGAAAAAAATGACAAGAAATCCCTTTTTTGTCGTTTTTGGCGGGTCGAACAGGCTGATGCCCTTTCAGGGCATCAGCCTGAGCGCCTATTCGTGGACGGTGTTGGGTAATCTGGGGGAGGTCAGCCCTTTCTGGCTGGCGAACCAGGCGGCTACATTTTTCATATCGGCGGGCGACAGGCTGGCGGCAAATCCGGACATGATCGGATTCTTGCGGTCGCCGTTTTTATAGCCCTTCAAGGCGTGCACCAGGTAATCGGCGTGCTGTCCGGCGAGCGTCGGATACTGCGGATTGGTGCTATTGCCGTCGGCGCCGTGACAGGCCTGGCAGGTCTGGCTGGCTATTTTCTTGCCGGCCTCGGCGTCGCCGCCGGCGTGCGCCGAAAGCGTGAAAACTGAAATAGCGCTCAGCACGAGCCACTGTTTTAATGTGTTCATATTAATTTCCGTCCTCCCGGCCGCCTGCGGCAAAAAAAGCGGCGATGTCCTGCATGTCCTGCTCGCTCAGGGTGCTTGCCTGCGCCTGCATGGTACCGTGTTTGCGCTGGCCTTTGGCGTATTCCTGCAACGCCGCGACGATGTACTCGGCGTGCTGTCCACCGAGTTTGGGGACGTGGAAGGTGGGATAGACATTGTTGTAGTCGGGAATGCCATGACATCCCATGCAGGTAAAGGCTTTGGTCTTGCCGGCGGCCGCATCGCCGGCGGCCAACCCGCTCGCCGGCAGGGTGCTGGCGGCCAACAGTGCCAGGCAAGGTAAATAGTTTGCTTTCATAATCCTCACTCTCGTCTTTGATGTCTACAGTCGGTGCGCACGATATTGCCGCGCAACGCTTCCGGCGGCTGCTTTGGAGTCTTCTAACGCCGGACCGGCGGCATTATAACAGAGCTTACCAGCTGATATAGCTGTAACCCTGTTCCTGGAGAAGCATGAGGTCGTCGGCGCCGATTTCCACCACTTCGGCGAACTCGAGCAGATGCGATGCGTCCCAGCCGAGCGATTTCATGGTATTGCCGCAGGCATGAAAACTGACGCCGTAGGCCGCCAGACTGGAGACGCGTTGGCGGATGATTTCGGGCACCGGTCGCCCCGGCTGCTTGGCGAGAATGTGCAGACCGGGGCCGATGGCGGTGACCACCAGGTGGACGTTGTCGCTGTATTTGCGCAGCATCGCGCCGACCGAAAACAGCACGTGCTCCATGTAATCCACGTCGGCTTTATTGAACTGATAAACCAGTTTATGGGCGGGTTCACCGAACAGATCGGCATCCTTGTCCTGTGCCCCGGCGCGGGGGGCGGCCAACGCCAGGCCGGTGCCGGCGCCCAGCCATTGGAGCAGGCGTCGTCGGGCAATTTCAGTCTTCATCGTCACTCCTCGATGGTTTGATTGCGGTGTATCGTCAAGTATACGACTTGTCTGCAACCCGGCTGGTTCCCGCGGCCGGTTCGCTCATCGGTGTAGAATACGGCTTTTTTGGGCCGCGTCGGTCGTTTTTCGCATGATAAAGGGCGATTTGGAAGCACACGCCGTCTATCAGGCGTTGCAGCAGTCACTGGAGCAATGCCTGGCACGCGACGTGCCGGCACTGCGCCGGCAGTTGCAGCGTCTGCAGGCGCGATGGGCGCGCGCGCAGCCGGTGGACCGCGCGCTGGCGCGGCTGCGACAGGAGATCGAGGCCTCGCAACAACGCGTGGCCCGCCGTCAGGCGGGGCTGCCTGGCGTGACCTTTCCCCAGCCGCTGCCGGTGGTGGAACGGCGCGAAGAGATCCTGGCCGCGCTGGCGGCGCATCCGGTGGTCGTGGTCTGCGGCAAGACCGGTTCCGGCAAGACTACACAGTTGCCGAAACTGTGTCTGCAGTTGGGACGCGGCGTGCGCGGTAAAATCGCCCACACTCAGCCGCGCCGTCTGGCCGCACGCAGTCTGGCGGCGCGCATGGCCGAAGAGCTGCATTGCCGGCTCGGCGAACAAGTCGGTTTCAAGGTGCGCTTCCAGGATCGGGTGCGCGACAGCAGCTACATCAAGGTGATGACCGACTGCATGCTGTTGGCCGAGGTCCGCTCCGATCCGCAGCTGCGCGAGTACGATACGCTGATCGTCGACGAAGCCCATGAGCGCAGCCTTAACATTGATTTCCTGCTTGGTTACGTGCATCGCCTGCTGCCCTCGCGCCCCGATCTGAAACTGATCATCACCTCGGCGACAATCGATCCGCTGCGTTTTTCGCGCCATTTTCACGCGGCGCCGGTGGTCGAGGTTTCGGGCCGTACCTATCCGGTGGAAATTCGTTATCGGGCCGCGCGCGGCGCCGAGGACGATGGCGCCCGCGCCTCGCCAGAGGCCGCCGTGGTGGACGCCGTCGACGAACTGATCGCCGAGGGACCGGGGGATATCCTGGTGTTCCTGCCGGGAGAACGCTCGATCCGGGAAACCGCCGAGCTGTTGCGTAAACATGCCCTGCCGCAAACCGAAATTTTGCCGCTCTACGCGCGTCTGTCGCCGGTCCAGCAGAACGCGGTGTTTGCGCCGCACCGCGGGCGTCGTATCGTACTGGCGACCAATGTGGCCGAGACGTCTCTGACCGTGCCGGGGATCCGGTATGTGATTGACACCGGACTGGCGCGCATCAGTCGGTACAATTACCGTACCAAAGTCCAGGGACTGCCGATCGAGCCCATCTCGCAGGCGTCGGCCGACCAACGCGCCGGACGCTGTGGCCGGGTCGCCGCGGGGGTGTGCATCCGGTTGTATGACGAAGCCGATTATCAGCAACGCGCGGCCTTTACCAGCCCGGAAATCCAGCGCACCAATCTCGCCTCGGTGATTTTGCAGATGGCCACGCAGGACCTCGGCAGGATTGAGGATTTCCCCTTCGTCGAGCCGCCCGACGCGCGCTATATCCGCGACGGTTACAAATTGTTGCAGGAGCTGGGCGCGCTCGATCCGGCGTTGCGGCCGACCCCGCTCGGCAGACGAATCGCGCGCCTGCCGGTCGACCCGCGACTGGCGCGGATGTTGCTGGCGGCGCACGAGCAGGGCGCCCTGAGCGAAGTGCTGGTCATCGTGGCGGTGCTGGAAAGCGCCGATCCGCGCGACCGGCCTCTGGAACAGCGCCAGAGCGCGGACGAAAAGCACGCGCTGTTTCGCGACGAGCGTTCCGATTTCCTCGGCTATCTCAAGTTATGGCGCGCCTTCAGCGAACAGGCGCGGCATCTGTCGCAGAACAAACTGCGGCGCTGGTGCCGCCAGCATTTCGTCTCCTGGACGCGCATGCGTGAGTGGATCGACATCCATCGCCAGTTGCAGGAACAGGCGCACGCGATGGGATTGAAGAGCAACGCCGATCCCGCCGGTTACGAGGCGGTGCATCAGGCGTTGCTCGCGGGCCTGCTCGGACAGGTGGCCATGCATACCGAGAACGACGAGTATCTGGGGGCGCGCAATCTGAAGTTCAGCCTCTTCCCCGGGTCGGGCCTGGGCAGGAAGCGCCCGCGCTGGCTGGTCGCGGCCGAGCAGGTGGAAACCGCTCGCCGCTATCTGCGTACCGTGGCGCTTATCGATCCGTCCTGGCTTGAGCCGTTGGCGCCGCACCTGATCAAGCGCCACTATGCCGAACCCCATTGGGAGCGGCGGCGCGGCACCGTGGTGGCGTTCGAAAACGTCACGCTCTACGGTCTGCCGCTGATACAGCGGCGCAAGGTCGACTACGCCGATATCGACCCGGTGGTTGCGCGGCAATTGTTTATCCAACATGCGTTGGTGCGGGGCGAGTGGCGCGAGCGTGAGGCTTTTGTCGACCATAACTGCGCGCTGTTGCAGGAGCTGGAGCAGCTTGAGGCCAAATCGCGCCGTCGTGATCTGATCGTCGACGAACAGCAATTGTACGCGTTCTTCGACCAACGGATTCCGCCCAGCGTCAACAGTCTGAGCGCTTTTCGCCGCTGGTGGAAACAGACCCGCCGCCGGCAGCCGCAGCTGCTCTGTCTGCGCGCCGACCAGGTAAGGCAGCACGATGCCGGCGACATCAGCGCACAACAGTTTCCCGACAGTCTTTCGGTGCGCGGATTGCAGTTGTCTCTGAGCTATCATTTCGAGCCGGGAGGGGAGTACGACGGGGTATGCGTGCGTATACCCGCAGCCGTGCTCAACCAGGTCGAGGCGATGGATTTCGACTGGCTGGTGCCTGGTTTGCGCCAGGAGAAATGCGTCGGCCTGATCAAATCGCTGCCCAAGCCGTTGCGTCGGCATTTCGTGCCGGCGCCGGATTTCGCCGCCGCTTGTCTGCAGGCGGCCGTGGATACGCCGCACGGCACTCTGAGCGCCTTCCTCGCCGCGCAACTGCAACGCATGACCGGTATCGAGGTGCCGCCGGGGGCCTGGCGTCCCGAGCAGCTGCCGGCGCATCTGCACGCGGCATTCGAAGTCGTCGACGGCGACGGCCGCGGGCTGGCCCGCGGCCGCGACCTGGCGCGGTTGCAGGCGCAGTTCGCCGACCACGCGCGGCAGGATTTCGCCGCCATCACCGATCAGGGCTTCGAACGTGAGGACCTGTGCGAGTGGGATTTCGGCGCGTTGCCGGAAAGCCTGGAGTTTCATCGTCAGGGCGTGCGGGTACGCGCCTATCCGGCGTTGGCGCTGAGGGGCAAGCGTATCGACCTGCGGCTGTTCGAGCGGGCCGGGCAGGCGCGGACAGCGCACCGCGAGGGCGTGCTGGCCCTGTTGCGCCGACAGGCCGCGGCACAGGTGCGCGACATTGCGCGCGCAGTGGCGGACTTCGACAAACAGGTGCTGTGGTTCAGTACCGTGGCCGTTGCCGCTGTGCTGCGCGAGGACCTGGAAACGGCCGCTCTGCGGGCGGCGTTTCTGCCGGACGCGGCGTCCGTGCGCGATGGCGAAGCCTTTCATCGCTGTCTGCAAAATGGCCGCGGGCGAGTGTTGCCGGAGGCGGTGCGGATCGGCGCCCTCAGCCATCAGATTTTGCAGGCCTATCACGCTACCCGACAGGCGCTAAAAGGCCACACCGATCTGAAGCTGCTGGCGTTGGCCGCGCAGGTGCAGCAGCAGATCGAGGCGCTGGTCTACCCGGGATTTCTCGGTGCCACTCCAGCGGTCTGGCTACCCCATTTGGCGCGCTATCTGCAAGCGGCGCGGATACGTCTGCAACAGGCTGGCGCCGATCTGGCGCGCGATCGCGAGCGAGCGTCGCTGGTGGAGGGACACTGGGCACGCTACTGCCAGGCGCGCGAGCGCGACGGGGACAATCCGCAACTGCTGCGCTATCGCTGGTTGATCGAGGAATTGCGGGTTTCGCTGTTTGCCCAGTCGCTGGGCACGGCGGAGAAGATATCGCCGCAGCGGCTCGATCGGCTGTGGCGCGAACTGAGCGGCCGGCGCGATCAGCCGTCGTAGCGCTGAAACACGAGCGAAGCGTTGGTGCCGCCGAAGCCGAAGCTGTTGGACATGACCGTGCGCAGGCCGGCGTCACGCTTGAGTTCGCGCTGAATCGGAAAGCCCTCGGCCGCCGCATCCAATTGCCCGATGTTGGCCGAAGCGCAGATGAAATCCTGTTGCAGCATCAACAGCGAGTAGACGTCTTCCTGCACACCCGCGGCACCGAGGGAGTGTCCGGTCAGCGATTTGGTCGAACTGACGGCTGGAATGTCGTTACCGAAGACTTCACGAATGGCTTCCAGCTCCCGCACGTCGCCGATCGGCGTGCTGGTGCCATGGGCGTTGATATAGTCGATGTCGCCGTCGATGCCCTGCATCGCCTGGCGCATGCAGCGTGCCGCGCCCTCGCCGGACGGATGCACCATGTCATAGCCGTCGGAGGTGGCACCGTAGCCGACCAGTTCGGCATAGATCTTGGCGCCGCGTGCGCGCGCGTGCTCCAGTTCCTCGACCACCAGCATGCCGCCGCCACCGGCGATGACAAAGCCGTCGCGGGTAGCGTCGTAGGCGCGGGAGGCGGTCTGCGGCGTGTCGTTGTACTTCGACGACAGCGCGCCCATGGCGTCGAACAGCAACGTCAGACTCCAGTGCAGTTCCTCGCCGCCGCCGGCGAAGACGATATCCTGCTTGCCAAGCTGGATCAGCTCACAGGCGTTGCCGATGCAATGCGCACTGGTCGAGCAGGCCGAACTGATGGAGTAGTTTACACCCTTGATCTTGAAGGCCGTGGACAGGCAGGCCGAGTTAGTGCTGCCCATGGTGCGCGGCACCATGAACGGACCGACTTTTTTCGCGCCCTTCTGACGCATCAGATCGACCGCCAGCGTCACGTTCTCCGTCGATGTACCGCCGGAACCGGCGATCAGCCCGGTGCGGGGATTGGAGATATCCTGTTCCTCCAGACCGGCATCGGCGATGGCTTCGCGCATGGCGAGATAGTTGTAGGCGGCGCTGTCGCCCATGAAACGGCGCAGCTTGCGGTCGATCAGCGCATCGAGGTCCAGATCGACGGCGCCGTGGATGTGGCTGCGGAAACCCAGCTCTTGGTACTCGGGAGCGAACACGATGCCGGACTTCCCTTGCTGCAGAGATTCGAGAACTTGCTGCTGGTTGGTGCCGATACTGGAGGTGATACCCAGTCCCGTGATGACTACGCGCCGCATACGATAGGATCCTAGAATTTTTCGGTTGAAGTGAACAGGCCGACCCGCAGGCTCTTGGCGTGATAGATTTCCTTGCCGTCGGTTTCCATCACCGCGTCGCCGATGCCCATGTGTAAACTGCGCTGAATCACGCGCCGCAGGTCGATCCGGTAAGTGACCAGCTTGTTGGCCGGCGTGACCTGGCCGCTGAACTTGACTTCGCCCGCGCCCAGGGCGCGGCCGCGTCCCGGACCGCCGAGCCAACCCAGGTAAAAGCCGATCAACTGCCACATGGCGTCCAGGCCCAGGCAACCCGGCATCACCGGGTCGGACTCGAAATGACAGTCGAAAAACCACAAGTCCGGACGGATATCCAGTTCGGCGACGATCTGCCCCTTGCCGTGCGCGCCGCCCCGGTCGCTGATGTGAACGATACGGTCGAACATCAGCATCGGTGGCAGCGGCAGGCGCGCGTTGTCCGCGCCGAACAGCTCGCCATGACCGCATTTGAGCAGTTCGTCGTAAGAGTACTGGTTTTGGGTATGCCGCTGCGCCGCGGGTGCTGTGCTCATAAGCTGGCCGGTATCCGTTTGGGCTGATTTCAGAGGCGCGTATTCTAGCGGTTTAGCCCGCATTTTGCATGGCGTGGGCGGTCGCGGTGCCGCCGCGCACCCCGTAGCCGCCAAAATACTGACTTAATCGCGGAAATTGATATATTGCAGCGGCAGATCGACCGGCGCGGAACGCAACAGTGCGATTACCGCCTGCAGGTCGTCGCGTTTCTTGCCCGCCACGCGGACTTTGTCGCCCTGGATGCTGACTTGTACTTTTAATTTGGCGTCCTTGACCAGTTTGATGATTTTCCGCGCGTTGTCCTGCGAGATGCCCTGTTGGACACTCAGGCTCTGCTTGACCTGGCGGTTGCCCTGTTCGATTTTTCCCGCCTGCAGCGAACGCAGATCGAGCCCGCGCTTGGCCAGCTTGGTATGCAGAATATCGCGCACCTGGCCCAGTTGGAATTCGCTCTCCGCGACTAGGGTCAGCGAGTCGCCGCTGTGTTCGATTTTGGCGCACGAACCCTTGAAGTCATAGCGGGTGCCGATCTCTCGGTTGCTCTGATCGACGGCGTTGGCGACCTCGTGCAGATCCACTTCGGATACAGTATCGAACGATGGCATGCGGGTGCTCTCTTTTGCTGTCGCGCTGGCGGTTGCCAATGGCTCACTTGGACACGTTACAATATTACCTCACCCACAGCCGGTCGATCCACACATGCCCATGAACGCGCTCCGGTTCCTGCGTGCGGCCCGATTTCTCCGGCACGCTGGCGCATTGAATGGTATCCGCCGTTCAGAATGATGGGTGTGAAGGTCGTGCAGTTGGATGAGGATTGGAACGATGTGCGTTTGCGTCTGCCGCTGACGATGTTCTCGCGCAACCTCGGCGACAGCATGTTCGGCGGCTATCAGGCGGCTATTGCGGATCCTATCGCGGCCATAGCCTGCGCCAAACAGTTCCCCGGCTATAGCGTCTGGACGCGTTCGCTGTCGCTGCAATTCGAACACCCGGGCAACAGCGATCTGGAACTGCGCTTCGTCTTCGATCCGCGGATCAAGGCGCAGATCCGTGCCGATCTGGAGCGCCACCAGCGCAGTACGCCGGCGTTCGAATACGGGCTGTATCGCAGCGACGGGGTTTGCTGCACGCGAGTACGGTGTCGGGTGGCACTGCGACCGCGGGGTTATCGCCGCCAGGCTTAACCGGAGTCGGCCGGAAGCCGTGTCGTCTGCGGCGTCGGCGGTGTCAGTAACCGGGCTTCGAGTTCCCGCAGCAGGGCGGAACAGCCGCCGCCGTGGGCCTTATTCCAGTTTTGCAGCAGCGGCATAATGGCCAGAACCAGGGCGTCCCGGTCACCTTCCGGTTCCCGAGCTTCGCTCAGCGCCTGCAGGGCCGACAGCAGCTCGGCGGCGGTGGCGATGCTGGGCTTCGGTGCCCGCGACGGTTCGCGCCGCGACCTGGAAGTCGGTACCGGGGCGCTGTCGGCAGGCGGCGGCATCGCGCGCAGATCCTCCCGCGCCGTCGCCAGCAAGTCGGCCGAGCGCACGGAGGGTAGCAGCTGCGGATTGGCCACACCCATGCTGAGCTCAATCGCCGGTTTGTCGCTCTCGCCGCTATCCTGTTCCTCTATTATGCGTGCCAGGACCTGACCGGCGATGCGGCGGGCGTCTTGCGCGCCGGCCGAAGGCAACAGGAGCGCGAAGGTGTCGATCTCAAGGCGGGCGACCACGTCCTCGCGCCGGCGGCCGTCGCTCAACAGGCGGGCAAGGTCCGTCAGCAGGTGCTCGGCGGTCTGCTTGCCGTGGCGCAGAAACAAGGCTTTGTATTTCTCCACCCGCAGCATCAGCAGGCTCAGATCGGTACCGTGGCGGCGCGCGAAGGAGAGGCTTTCCTCGACGGCATTGTCGAAACCGCGTGCATTGGCCAGACCGGTCAGCAGGTCAACTTGATTGTGCTGTTCCAGATGCGTTTTGCGGGTTTCGCTGTCGTGCAGGGCCTGTTGGGTACGTTGATGGCTGGCCTGCGCCTTGGCGCGTGCCAGCAGTTGCACCGATTCGAAGGGCTTGGTGATGAAATCGCTGGCGCCCGCGGCCAGCGCTTTTTGCCGGCTGCCGTCGTCGTCCTCGGCACCGGTGACGATGATGACCGGCAGCTGTTGCAGGCGATCGTTATCGGCTTCGCGGATACGTTTGAGCAGACCCAGTCCATCGAGATTGGGCATGGACAAATCCGACATCACCAGGTTGATATCGGTCTGCGCCTGCAGACGTTCCCAGGCTTGTTCGCCGTCGCCGGCTTCGAGGATGGCGAAATCGTCGCGTAGAATTTTCCGTGCGGCGAGGCGCATCAGGCGCGAATCGTCGACCACCAGAATAAGAGGCTTCTCGTCCAGATTTTCCATCGCTGCGTCCCGCCGCGGAGTCTTTGTCTTCGCTGGGTGTCGGCATTCGGGCTCTGTCCTTTAACAATAGTCCGTGGTTTCAATTTGTTATGTGAAAGATGGCAGGATCGGGAGAGCGACAAAATGTCGACGGGGGACGGTCGTCACGCAGCGTCCCGGGAGTGGCTGGCGGCGCCAGGCGACAAAAGATAAAAGTATTTAAAAAACAGTCAGTTAATATTTATTAAAGGCGAAAAAAAGGCCTGCATAAGCAGGCCTTTTGAGGATCAACCAACTCAGCGCCGTGCCCGTTTCTTGGTCGTGCGCTTCTTGGTGGTTCTCCGTTTGGCTACTTTCTTTTTAGCGGCCTTCTTTTTGGCCGGACGTTTCTTCGCGGCTTTCTTCTTGGTAGCGACCTTCTTCTTGGTGGCTACCTTCTTCTTTCTGGACACAGCCTTCTTCTTGGCGGTGGCCTTACGTTTAACGGTCTTCTTTCGTGCTGCCATGAGGATAACCTCCTTCAGGTACATGGTTCGCGTAACGTTACGGCGCTTACAATTAAAACTTTAATGAAAAAAGAACAAATTACAACACCTAGGTGATGTTTGGCTCTATGATTGGCGTGTAACTTGAGAAGAAACGCATCGGTCGAAATGTTAGTTTAAGCGCTTGGAAGCTCGACGAAAAAAAATTGCAACATGCGTTTCGTAAGTAAATAATAGTATTTGGTGAATCTCTGAACTATTTCACGGGGTCGGCGCGGGTCGGGACGGCGACGCGAAATCAGGCTGACGGCGGGCTTGAAAGGGAGGAAAAAAAATTTTCAAAAAATGTGAAAAATGACCTCGACAGGAAGATTTTTTCGCGTGGCGTTGTAAATGCGCAACATTTTTAGAGGTAGGTTCGGTTATGACTCATCAGGCATTGCAATGGTTCGAAGACGCCAAGGCGAGGTTGTGGCGCGACGATTTGCGCACCCTTCAAGGATGGCTGCGGGTACCGATTATCACCTTGCGATTGAGCGTCGTGTTACTGCGTCAACTGCTCAATGGCCAACTCAATCTGCGCGCCATGAGTCTGGTCTACACCACGCTGCTGTCGTTGGTGCCGTTGCTCGCGGTGAGCTTTTCGGTGTTAAAAGGTTTTGGCGTACACAACCAGATCGAGCCGTTGCTGTTACGTTTTCTTGCGCCGCTGGGGCCCAAGGGCATCGAGTTGAGCAACAATATCATCGGTTTTGTCGAAAACATCAAAGTCGGCGTGCTGGGTTCGCTGGGCCTGCTGTTTCTGCTCTATACCGTTGTTTCGCTTATACAAAAAGTCGAGTCCTCATTCAACTATGTCTGGCAGGTGGAACAACTGCGCGGTCTGGCGCAGCGCTTTTCCAGCTATCTGAGCGTGATTCTGGTGGGGCCGGTGTTGGTGTTCACGGCGTTGGGTGTGACCGCCACGGCGATGAACAACACGGTGGTGCAACAACTGTTGAGTGTCGAGCCGTTGGGAATGATAGTGCTGACGCTCAGCAAACTGGTGCCGTACCTGTTGGTGATCGCCGCTTTCACGTTCATTTATCTGTTCATACCCAACACCCGGGTCAAACTGGTGGCCGCGGCCAGCGGCGGGCTGGTCGCCGGGATACTGTGGCAGTCGAGCGGCTGGGCGTTTGCCGCCTTTATTGTCACGTCGTCCAAGTACGCGGCCATTTATTCGGGTTTCGCCATAGTGATACTGCTGTTGATCTGGCTGTACCTGAACTGGCTGGTGCTGTTGCTGGGGGCGCAGGTGGCGTTCTACATCCAGTACCCGCAGTACCTGACGCGTTATCCGCTGCAACTGCGCTTGAGCAATCGTCTGCGGGAGCGCCTGGCCTTGCAGTTGATGTACATGGTGGCCGAACACCATCTGGGCCAGCGCGAACCGCTGACCGCGCAGCAATTGGTACGCCGCCTGGGACTGCCCATGCAGCAGATCGACCAGGTGTTGCAGATCATGCTGGACGCCGGCTTTATTGCGCCCACGGCCGAGGAGCCGCCGGCTTACCTGCCGCGCCGGGATGTGGGTTCGATCACGCTGGCGGAGCTGTTTCGGGTTGTGCGCAGTGCGGGGGAAAACCGTTTTCTGGCGCTTAAGTCGTTGCCGCACGAAATGAAAGTGGAAACGGTGATGAATCGCGTGCAGGCCTCGCTGGAGGCGGGTCTGGAAGATCTGACGCTGCGCGAACTGGTGGAACGCGATAGCGGTGAACGCGACAGCGGCGCCTGAACGCTCAAGGTGCAGGGGAGGGCGTCGTAGCTGCCGCCGACGCCACCTTGCCCTTGCCGGCGGCGGCCGAATCGAGTGTCACCCAATCCGGCAGGTGGCGGCGCATTTCCTGAAAAAACTGTTGCCGGGAAATTCCGGCGCAGGGTAGAGGGGCGGCTTCGCGGGCGGCGCTGTAGAACCACACCAGGGTACCGTCGGCAGTGGTCACCGGCAGCGGGCCGCTTTGGTGGACCAGCCTGCCCTCGACGAGCCAATTGCCCTCGCACAGCGTCTCGGCGGCGCTTCTGCCGGCGCGATACAGCAGAATGTTGAACTCGGCCAGCGCGGCCGGCGCGATGCGCTGTTGGGCGTGCGGAATGCGCGCGGTCACATAATCGTAGTCGGCGTGCGCGTTCGGCAATCCGAGCAAGAGCAGCAGTGGCGACAGGTAGCGATAGTTCACGGTTTCAGGTTTCCGGATGCCAGGCGAATAGACTAAGCTCGACCTCCCTGAGGAAACTGTGAAGCCGCGCTCATTTCTATGAAGTCGCAAATCTCTTCCGCCGTCAAAAATAAGCGCCGTGGTTGGAAACGCTGGTTGCTCGAAGGCGCGTTATTACTGGGGGTGGTGTTCGCCGTGCACCTCTATCAGACCCGCGACGTGGCCGTCGGCGCCGCGCCCGGCTTCGAGCTGCGTCTGCACGACGGGCGCCCGGTGGATCTGTCGGCCTATCGTGGACGACCGCTGTTGTTGCAGTTCTGGGCCACCTGGTGCCCGGTATGCCGCCTGGAGCAGTCCAGCATCGACGCGCTGGCGCAAGACTATCAGGTACTGGCGGTGTCGCTGGACGATATGAGCGCCTCGGAGATGCAAAGCTGGATGCGGGCGCAGGGCCTGTCCTTTCCGGTGGCCCTGGACCGTCAGGGGCAGACGGCCCGGGCCTATGGCGTCAAAGGTGTGCCCAGCAGTTTTATTCTCGACGCGAACGGCGACATCCGTTTCGTCGAGGTCGGTTATACCACCGGCGTTGGGCTGCGGCTGCGGCTCTGGTGGGCCGGACGGAACAGCGACCAAACCCGCCGCGACTAGTTTGCGCCTGCGGCGGCCGGCGGCTTCAACTGGCGCGGGCGGCGCGTTTGCGTTCGTGCTCCAGCAGCAGTTTTTTGCGCAGGCGGATGCTCTGCGGAGTGACCTCGACCAGTTCGTCGTCGTCGATGAATTCCAGCGCCTGCTCCAGAGACATACGGATCGGCGGGGTGAGAAGAATATTCTCGTCGCTGCCTGCGGCGCGGATATTGGTCAGTTGCTTCGCTTTCAGGGGATTGACCACCAGGTCGTTGCCGCGCGAATGAATGCCGATCACCATTCCCTCGTAGACCGCCTGGCCCGGGTCGATGAACAACCGACCCCGTTCCTGCAGGTTGAACAGCGCATAGGCCAACGCCTTGCCGGCGCCGTTGGCGATCAGCACGCCGTTGACACGTTTGCCGAAATCGCCCTTGCGGACGGGGGCATAGTGGTCGAAGACGTTATACAGCAGGCCGCTGCCCTGAGTGGCGGTGAGAAACTCGGTGCGAAAACCGATCAGCCCGCGTGAGGGAATAATGAAGTCCATGCGCACCCGGCCGCTACCGTCGGGAATCATGTTCTGCAGATCGGCGCCGCGTTCGCCCAGCTTTTCCATCACCGCACCCTGGTGCTGGTCCTCCACGTCCACGGTGAGCTGCTCGTACGGCTCGTGCAACTGACCGTCGATTTCGCGGTAGATGACTTCGGGACGCGATACACCCAGTTCGTAGCCTTCGCGGCGCATGTTTTCGATCAGGATCGACAGATGCAGCTCGCCCCGCCCCGAGACTTTGAATTTGTCGGGATCGTCGGTGTTGGCCACGCGCAGCGCGACGTTGTGCACCAGCTCGCGTTCCAGCCGTTCGCGGATCTGGCGTGAGGTGACGAACTTGCCCTCGCGTCCGGCGAACGGGGAATTGTTGACCTGGAAAGTCATGCTGACCGTAGGTTCGTCTACAGTCAGCGGCGGCAGCGCCTCCACCTTGCCCGGCAGGCACAGCGTGTCGGAAATACCCAGACCGTCGATACCGGTGAAGGCGATGATGTCACCGGCCTGCGCTTCGCCGGTCTCCACGCGTTCCAGCCCAAGAAAACCAAACAACTGCAAAATGCGTCCGTTACGCTGGCGCCCATGGCGATCGACGATGGTGACTTGCGAGTTGGATCTGATGCGGCCCCGACTGATACGCCCGATACCGATCACGCCGACGTAACTGTTGTAATCCAGAGAGCTGACCTGCATCTGGAAGCTGCCTTCGAGGTCGACGTCGGGTGCCGGAACCTTGTCGACAATCATTTCGAACAGCGGCGTCATATCGCCGTCGTGGCTGTCCACGTCAGTGCTGGCGAAACCCTGCAGACCGGAGGCGTACACCACCGGGAAGTCGAGCTGGGTATCGGAGGCCCCCAGCCGATCAAACAGATCGAAGGTCTGGTCGAGTACCCAATCGGGGCGCGCGCCGGGCCGGTCGACTTTATTGATGACGACGATCGGATGCAGGCCGCGCGCCAGTGCCTTCTGGGTGACGAAACGGGTCTGCGGCATGGGGCCTTCGACCGCATCCACCAACAGCAAGACCGAATCGACCATCGATAGCACGCGCTCCACTTCACCGCCGAAGTCGGCGTGCCCCGGCGTGTCAACGATATTGATGCGGAAATCGCGCCACTTTATCGCGGTATTTTTCGACAAAATGGTAATACCGCGCTCGCGTTCCAGATCGTTCGAATCCATCACCCGTTCGGGCGCGGCGCCACGTTGGCCGAGGGTGCCGGATTGGGACAAAAGCTGGTCGACGAGGGTGGTTTTTCCATGATCGACGTGGGCGATTATGGCGATATTGCGCAGACGTTCAATCACGGCCGGTTCCCGCAGGTAAAAGAGCGCGGATTATACCTGAAAGGTTCCGCCGACGGATAATTAAAGATCGTTTTTGCGAGGAGAGGCGGAGGCCGGCGTGCCCGGACCGGCTTTCGGGACCGGCTCGTGGATATCCAGTTCCGGCACCCGTGGCGCGTCGCCCAGCCCCTCGTCGGCGTTCAGGTCGGCGGCCGCCGGCTGCGGGCTCTTCGAGGCGCGGGTTTCATCGGACGCCTCGGTGTCCACCCGTTCCGATTCCGGCAATTGCTGCGTGTCGGGTGGCGGTTCCCCGGGTTTGTCGAGTTTTGTCTGACAGAGTGTTTGCGACCCGCCTGCCAGATGTTCGTAGACATCGCGGTAACTGTCGGACATTTTTTGCACCAGTTCAGAAGTCGTCAGAAAGTGCTGAGTGACTTGCTGGCGATAGTCCTTGAAGCGCTGTTCCAGTTGCGCGAGTTCCGCCTCCAGCGCCTTAGCCTTGCGGCCGCCGCCACGCAAACGACTGGTGAACAGCATTCCCAATGCCACGCCAAACAATAATCCCGTCAGGCCCGCGGCCCCTATCCAAATGCTGTTCATTCAGGTCATCCGATCTGTGTTGCCGGCAGTATAACGGGGATAGACGGCAGCTGAACAGCGTGGGCCACTTCACGGTCGGATTTACTGGTCTATACTTTTTTCGCCTGCGTGGCGAAGTTCCTTCCCGGGACGGGTAAGAATCCAACTACGCGGGCCCTGCGCGGCACAGTCCGGGGAAGGCTGTTCGCTCAGGATGCGTTCCTTCCGCGCGGAATCTTTGTTTGTTTTCCGGTGTCGGATACCGACCAGGAGGTTGGCAATAACAATGAAGTCGATCTATGTAGGTAATATTGCTTTTGAAACAACGCCCGATCAACTACGCGACTTATTCTCCCGTCACGGAGATGTGTTTTCCGTCAAGTTAATCAATGATCGGTATACGGGGAAGCCAAGGGGTTTCGCGTTCGTCGAAATGGACGACGACAGCGCCGAGTATGCAATCAGCGTCACCGACGGCATCGAGTTCGAAGGCCGTAACCTCAAGGTGAATCTGGCTAAGCCGCGGGGCGTCTGGCGGATGCGCAGACCGCGTTAGCCGGTCGTCTCACGACGCTACCGACAGGCTATAGCTCGTTGCGTGTTTCACCGCGCTGAAAGGCGCGGATGTTGGCGACTATCTCGCCCACCAGTCGTTGGCGCGCGCTGCGACTGGCCCAGGCGATGTGGGGTGTCAAAATCAGGCGCGGCGACACGAACCTGAGCAGGGGGTTGTCTGCCGCCGGGGGCTCCTGCGCGACCACATCGATGCCGGCGCCGGCGATGGTGCCGGCCTTCAGCGCACCGACCAGAGCCCGTTCGTCGACGATACCGCCACGCGCCGTGTTGATCAGGATCGCCCCGCGCTTCATCAGGGCCAATTCACGCGCCCCGATCAGGCCCGCTGTCAGGCGCGAAAGCGGACAGTGGAGGCTGACGACATCCGCAAGGCGCAGCAGATCGGATAGCGGCACACGAGCATTGTCGTGGCCGGCGTTGTGTAACGATTGCGCGACCAGTACCCGCATGCCGAACGCTTTCGCCCGTTCGGCGACCGCGCGGCCGAGAACGCCGTAACCGACGATGCCCATCACCTTGCCGTTGAGTTCCTCGATCGGTGCGTCGAACAGACAGAAATGCGGACTCTCGGACCAGTGCCCCAGCGAGACCTGACGGCGGTAGGCGTCGAGCTGGCGCAGCAGCGTCAATAGCAGTGCGAACACCGCTTCGGCGACCGACGCCGTGGCGTAGTCGCGGGCGTTGCGAACGCTGACGCCGGCGTCGCGGGCGGCTTGTACATCGATCCGGTCGGCACCGGTGGCGGCCAGACAGATCAGACGCAGTCGCCCGGCCGCGCGCAGGTGATCGGCGTTCAATGGGACTTTGTTGGTCACCACCACCTGTGCGGTGGCGATACGCGCGCCAACCTGGTCGCTATGGCTGCTGTCGTGGAACGTCCAGTTCACCAGACTGTCGCGTAACTCAGTCAGGTCGAGATCCTGCGGGTGGATGCTTTCGAGATCGAGAAATACGCCGTTTTGCATAGTCTGCACGCGCTGGTACCCGGGTCGCGGTCGCCGGCGCACAGACTGCAGATTCGTACGCTGTCAGTCAAGGGCTTACAACTATCGGGCGGAATCTTGATCCAGCTCACAACAGTGCGCGCCGGCGGCGGTAAAGTATCTGCAGGGTCAGGCGATATAGCGCTTCGGAAGGTTTGCTGCGCGGACTGCGCTTAGCTGGGGAGAGGATAAATGGAACACCGATGCAGTGTTCGTAAGCAGCTGGGTTTTCAGTTGCTTTTATACAAACATGGCGTGCCGATCCAGGGCGGCACCTGTAGAAATCTGGGGCTGGGGGGGCTGTATATCGAAACCGCCGGGCGCGATTGGCACAAAAACGAGTATGTCGAAGTCGAAATCTACGACGGTCGGCGCCATGCGGCCATGCGCCTGCCGGCGGTGGTGGTTCATTTCGATGCCGCGGGGGCCGGCCTGATGTTCGACGTGGTCAGCGGCGCACAGCGGCGCAGGCTGAGGGACTGGCTCATCGACGCACCGGTCGCCGAGTCACGGCGAGCGGCGCGCAGGGCGGTTGCCTGAGAGACATACCCCGACCGCTAGTCGCGCCGGGGATGTTTGAGAATTTCTCCGCGCTGTAGGGGAAATCCGTTGTTTTGCGCTTTATCGCTGAAATAGCGCTTGAGCGTTTCGCCAACCACCGGAAATGCCAGTTGCTCCCACGGCAGTGTGCGTGCGTCGAACAGCGCGCACTCCAGGCTCTCCTCCCCGGCGGAGAAGACGCCGTCGAGCAACTCGGCTCGAAAGAGCATGTATACCTGGCTGATGTGCGGGATGCTGAAGACGCTGTACAGGCTGGTGATGCGGATATCCGCGCCGGCTTCCTCCCGTGTTTCGCGCACCGCCGCCTGCTCGGTGGTTTCGTGGTTCTCCATGAAACCGGCGGGGAGGGTCCAGCGTCCATAGCGGGGTTCGATGGCGCGCCGGCAGAGCAGGATGCGTCCTTCCCATTCCGGGATGCTGCCGGCGACGATTTTTGGATTCTGATAATGAATGGTGCGGCACTGCGTGCAGACGAAACGCTCGCGGTTGTCACCATCCGGTATGCGCAGGCTGACGCTGGCGCCGCAGGTACTACAGAATTTCACGGTTTCTCCCTCGGCTCCGGGGCATGCTAACACAATCGCGTGGGATCACCCTGGCCGGTCCGGCTATCATCCCGACCTAGCGGCCGTAGACCGCCATCGTCTGGCCGCAGCCGGGCGGCGCCTCGGTATCGAGATACATGGCCCGCAGCGGCAGGGCAAAAGCCGGTTGCAGCTGCTCGCCCCAGACGAAGGTATCGAACGTCTTGCCGCCAAGGAGGCAGTGAGCCGTAGTGTGGTAAAGCCGGTCCAACGCGTTGCCGCTTGCCAGCGTGTGCAAAACCGAGGGCCCGGCAATCGCGTAGACACGGCGGTAAGCGTAGCGCCGCAGCTGTTGTTTCAGGTCGGTGGCGTCTACACCGCAGCCGTCGCCGCACTGGATCAACTGCATCTGTCCCGCGCCCGTCAGTTCGGCGATCTTGTCGCGGTCGGCTTGTTTGCCGGTAATCAGCAGCAGTTGTCGGCCGCGGTAGTGCTCCAGGGTTTCCAAGGGAATATCCAGGCTGGCGCTGAACACCGCGATATCCGGTTGCGGCTTCAGTCCCTGGGCGAGGCGCCAGGCGCGTAAATCGTCGAAATCGCGTGCCTGTCCGACCGGTAGTTCGGATTGGGTTTCGGCATCCGCGGCCTGGCGGAAATAACGTCCGCTGGTGATCAGCAGGTCCGCCTGAGCGGCCAACTCCTGAAACAGCCGCCAATCGCGATCATTGGCGATCGCCGGCGGCACCTGATGGCTGTGGCGATCCTCGGCGGGCAGGGCGATGCGGCCGTCCAGACTGGCGATATAGTTGCTATATATAAAAGGTAGACCGTCCTTGGGCAGGTCGGCCATCTGATCCAGATAGAGATTTTTCAGGCGGCGCCGTTGTCCCGACCGGGGAAACAGCTCGAGTACCTGGTCTGCGTCTGCCATACGACTATTCCGCGTCAGCCGTAACGCATAAAGCCACCGAAAACGGTGGCTTTATGCGTTGTAGGTTGCTTGAAACCGAAATCAGGCCACTTCTTCCCGCTTTTGTTCGCTTTTCTGCTGGAAGTCGGAGATGGCGGCCTTGATGGCGTCCTCGGCCAGGACCGAACAGTGTACCTTCACCGGCGGCAGCGCCAATTCCTCGGCAATCTGGCTGTTTTTGATTTGGCTGGCTTCCGCCAGCGTCTTGCCCTTGACCCACTCGGTCAGCAGAGAGCTGGAGGCAATCGCCGATCCGCAGCCGTAGGTCTTGAAACGGGCGTCTTCGATCACGCCGCTTTCATTGACCTTGATTTGCAGCTTCATTACGTCGCCGCACGCGGGCGCGCCGACCATTCCGGTGCCCACGCTGGTGTCGGCCTTGTCGAACGAGCCGACGTTGCGCGGATTTTCGTAGTGATCCAAAACCTTGTCACTGTATGCCATTACCTGCTATCTCCAGAAGTGTAACGTTCAGACCGAATGGGTGTTCAGGCAGCGCTCTGCTGAATGCCGGATCCGAAGCCATCGCCCTGATCACCGCCGTTCTGACTGACCGCTTCGGCCAATGTCAGTCCGTTCAGATAGTCGTAAATGCGCGAACTCAGCTGGTTCCACATGACGACACTCTGCGGCCATTCCTCGCCCGGGATGCGTTCGCGTCGAGCCGGCATGGCATCGTCGACAGCGCTGAGAATCTCGGCAATGGTGATTTCCGTGGCGGGGCGGCGCAAGCAGTAACCGCCTCCGGGCCCCCGCATGCCGGTCACCAGACCGTGATTGCGCAGCCGCGCGAACCGTTGTTCGAGATAAGACACCGAAATCGACTGTTCAACAGAGATATCGGCCAGGGTAACGGGACCCTTGCTATGACGTAACGCCAATTCCATCATCGCGGTGATGGCATGACGACCTTTGGTTGATAATTTCATGATTCGCCTCATTTGACTCCCAGGCGCAACACCTTGCCAAGTGTGCGTCTCCGTTTCATCAACAGTTGTAATGATAATAATACTTGACTCTTT
>JASBST010000099.1 GCA_030148775.1 Thiogranum sp. | reverse complement strand
GGCGGGATTGCCGAAATGGCCGAGTTGGATGAGAAGATACGCAACATCACCGATCCGCTGGACGCCGTCGGCAACACCACCAAGGCGGTCACCAAGGGCTACGCCATCGGTTCAGCCGGACTGGCGGCACTGGTGTTGTTCGCCGATTACACCCACGGCCTGGAAGCCCGCGGCCTGCATCTGAGTTTCGACCTGTCGGATCACATGGTGATCATCGGTCTGTTTATCGGCGGACTGGTCCCTTACCTGTTCGGCGCCATGGCGATGGAGGCGGTCGGCCGCGCCGCCGGCGGCATCGTCAATGAGGTACGCCGCCAGTTCAAGGAAATGCCGGGAATCATGGATAACAGCCAGAAGCCAGACTATTCGCGCGCCGTCGACATGCTCACGCGCTCGGCGATCAAGGAAATGGTCGTGCCCTCCTTGCTGCCCGTGCTGTTGCCGGTCATCGTCGGGCTGGCGCTGGGCCCGCAGGCGCTCGGCGGCATGCTGCTGGGTACGATCGTCACCGGCCTGTTCGTGGCCATCTCCATGACCACAGGCGGCGGCGCCTGGGACAACGCGAAAAAATACATAGAAGACGGCCATCACGGCGGCAAGGGCTCGGATGCGCACAAGGCGGCGGTCACCGGCGATACGGTGGGCGATCCCTATAAGGACACGGCGGGACCGGCCATCAATCCATTGATAAAAATCATCAATATCGTGGCGCTGTTGATCGTGCCCCTGCTTTAACCGAGCGGACACAGGCTCCAGTCAGGGCCGACCGGACGGTCGGCCTTTTTTTCAGCCGTCAAAACAGCAGGGTAATTCGCATTTCCTTGCCGCGTCCGTATAATCACCGGCCCACTTTTGCTTGTTTGACGGAACCGTAACCAATGAATCTCGACCGTGTCACACCCGGCGAAGACTGTCCCAACGATATCAATGTCATCATCGAAATCCCCGCCCACGCCGACCCGGTGAAATACGAGGTCGACAAGACCACGGGGGCGATGTTCGTCGATCGCTTCATGACCACGGCCATGCATTACCCCTGCAATTACGGCTATGTGCCCCACACCCTGTCCAAGGACGGCGATCCGGTGGACGTGCTGGTGCTGACGCCGGTACCGTTGATCAGCGGTTCGGTGGTCCGCTGCCGGCCGGTGGGGGTGCTGAAGATGACCGATGAATCCGGCGATGACGCCAAGGTGCTGGCGGTACCGATCGACAAGTTGTGCAAGGAATACCGTCAGGTGCAGGATTTCCGCGACCTGTCGCCGGCCATTCTCGACCAGATCGCCCACTTCTTCGAACACTACAAGGATCTCGATGAGGGCAAATGGGTGCGCGTGGAAGGCTGGGCCGGCGTCGACGAGGCGAAGCAGGAAATCCTCGACAGCGTGGATATGTTCAAAGCCGCCCCCGAACGGCCTAATTTCTAAACCCGCAGGTACTCGTTTATGAAAATCTGTATCGTCTCCGACAGCCACGACCATCGGCTCCTGCTGGCCGCCGCGGTACGCGCCGCGCGCGATGCCGGCGCCGAGGCGGTGTTGCACTGCGGCGACCTGGTGGCGCCCAGTACGCTGAACGCGCTCAAGCCGCTCGGCCTGCCCGTGCATGTGATTCAGGGCAACAATGTCGGCGATCCGTTCATGATGGCGCGTATCGCCGGCCAGCCGTCCAATCAGGTCACTTACTACGGGCAGGATGCCGGCATTGAGCTCGGCGGCCGGCGGATTTTCCTGGTGCACTATCCCCATTATGCGCACGCCATGGCCACCACCGGCGATTGGGATCTGGTCTGTTGCGGCCATGATCACGAAGCCCGCATCACCAGCGTCGACAATATCAAGGGCGAACGTACCATTGTGGTCAATCCCGGCACGGTCTGCGGTGTCGCGGCGCCGGCGACCTATGCGCTCGGTGATCTCGAACAGATGGCATTCAGTATCCACGAAGTGGTCGCCGAAACCGGTGACGCCTGAAGCCGGCCGCCGTTAGCGCCAGCCACTATCCGGGGGTGTTTTTCTCTACCCAGCGGCTGCCCGCTACCAGTTGCTCCTTCTTCCACAAGGGTACGTTGGATTTCAGCTCTTCCATCAGCCAGCGGCTGGCTTCGAACGCCGCCCGGCGGTGCGCCGACCACACCGCCACCAGCACGATGGGATCGCCGGGGTAGAGTTGACCCACCCGATGGACGATAAGACTGTCAATCAGATCCCAGCGCTCGACGGCACGCCGCTGGATATCGTCCAGACAGCACTGCGTCATCCCCGGGTAATGTTCGAGAAACAGACCGGAGACGGCATCCCCCTGGTTGAAATCACGCATGCTGCCGACAAAGACGGCGGTGGCCCCGGTCTGTCCCGGCGTGCCCTGGAGCGATTGTTCGTAGCGGCCCAGCCACTGCCAGGGGTCCAGCGGTTGTTCGAGCACGACGCTGTTCACCGGGCCCCTCCGGTGACCGGCGGGAAAAAGGCCACCTCGTCGCCGTCGTCAAGGTGCGTGGCAAAGTCGACATATTCCATATTGCGCGCCGCCAGCACGGGCCCGCTGACCGCGCCTTTGGCGGTCTGCTCCCAGACCTGCGCCACCGTGGCGCCAGCGGGTAACGACAATTCGAGTTCCGTTTGCTCCAATTGCTCACGCAAACCGGCAAAAAATCTAACAGATATCCGCATCACCGGTAATCCCGTTGCACCCTTAAACCCGACCTTTTATAGTGATTGCCGAAGATCGGCACCTGTAGTCTAACACGCGGCTGTAGCAGCATTTTCCGGACAATGTGTATGAATGACCTGAACCATTTCAATGATGCCGGCGAGGCCCATATGGTGGATATCGGCGACAAGGCCGCCAGTGCCCGCCGGGCGGTCGCCGAAGGCCGCATCCGCATGCAGCCGGAAACCCTGGCGCTGATCCTCGAGGGCGGTCACCGCAAGGGCGATGTGCTGGGGGTGGCGCGCGTGGCCGGCATCATGGGCGCCAAAAGAACCGCCGATCTGATTCCTCTGTGCCATCCGCTGGCGCTCACCCGCGTGGAAATCGATCTGTACGCGGCCGGGGACGCGCCTGCCATCTGTTGCCGGGCCAGCGTGGAAACCCGCGGACAGACGGGCGTGGAGATGGAGGCGCTGACCGCGGTGCAGATAACGTTGCTGACCATTTATGACATGTGTAAAGCGGTCGACCGCGGCATGATTCTTGATGATGTTCGATTGCTGGAAAAATCTGGTGGAAAATCAGGCAATTGGAGTCGTGGTCGACAGGCCTGAACAGAACATGTACAGCCGGCCCGACAAAAGGCTACTATGAGTGGACAATTACAGGGAAACGGGCCCGCGAGTCCTCTGAGTGTAAAATCCAGGTGTACCCAGACGTGCGCCGATGCAAAACAGGGATGATAGCGTGGTAGCGCATAGACAACTCTCAACCCGGAAACCAACCGCCTTCGCGGTTCGTCTATGGAATGGCCCGGCACACTGGCAGGTGATCCCATGCCAGTGAACAAACGCGTCCGGTTTCTCATGGTCGAGGACAGCGAGGACGACGCCGAGCTACTGCTGGTGAAACTGCGTCACGCCGGCTACGATCTGGACTGCGTCCGGGTCGACAGCGAGAAGGCCATGCGCGCCGCGCTCGGGGAGGGAGGCTGGCAACTCGTCATCTCCGATTACGTCATGCCCGGCTTCAGCGGCCTGCGCGCGCTCCAGATCCTGCGTGAGGTCAATCCCGATATCCCCTTCATCCTGGTTTCCGGCACCGTTGGCGAAGAAACCGCCGTGGAAGCCATGCGCAAGGGCGCCGACGATTACATCATGAAGGACAATCTGGCCCGGCTGATTCCGGCCATCGAGCGTGAGCTGCGGGAAGCCGCCGAACGCCGCGAACGCCGCCGCACGGAGGAATCGCTGTTCCAGGAACGCGAGCGCGCGCTGATCACCTTGCAATCCATTGGCGACTGTGTCATCACCACGGACGCACAATGCCAGGTGGACTACATGAACCCGGTGGCCGAATCGGTCACCGGATGGAGCTACGGCGAAGCCCACGGCTATCCACTGACCGAGGTCCTGCCGCTGGTCGATGAGATCACCCGCCTGCCGATCCAGAATCCCTCCGAGCTGTCGCTGGCCACCGGTCAGACCATCCAGGCCTCGGACCCCTGCGTGCTCACCAACCGCAACGGCCAGGAACACAATATCGAAGTGTCGACCTCGCCGATCTATGACCGCGACAACCGTATTGTCGGTACGGTGCTGGTGTTCCACGACATCACGCGTGAACGGCGCATGGCCCGGCAGATGACCTGGCAGGCGACTCACGACAGCCTCACCGGCCTGGCCAACCGCGACGAGTTCGCCGATCGCCTGGCCTACCTGCTGGAGGGAGTCGACGAACAGGGCACACACGAACACGCACTGCTGTATCTGGATCTCGACCAGTTCAAGGTCGTCAACGATACCTGCGGCCACAATGTCGGCGACGAACTGCTCAAACAGCTGAGCCGTACCTTGCGCGCCAACGTACCCGCCAGCGCGTCACTGGCCAGACTGGGCGGCGATGAATTCGGCGTTCTGCTGGAGAACGTCGACCTGACCCAGGCGACCGAGACCGCCAATCACCTGCGCAGCACTTTTGCCGATTTCACCTTCGAGTGGGAGCAACGACGCTTCGCCGTCGGGGTCAGCATCGGTCTGGTGCCGATCAACGCCCAGACCCCGAGTCCTTCATTCGTGCTCAGTACCGCCGATGTCGCCTGCTATGTGGCTAAGGAATCCGGCCGCAACCGGGTGCATATCTATCAGGACAGCGATATCGACCTGGGCGAGCGCCACAACGAAATGCACTGGGTTTCGCGCATCAAGGAAGCCCTGGAGAGCGATCGTTTCGTGCTCTACCGGCAGAAAATCCAGTCGTTGAACGGTGGCGACCGGACGCCGCATTTCGAGTTCCTGGTGCGCATGCGCGACCAGGACAACAAGATGATCATGCCCGGCGCGTTCATACCGGCGGCCGAGCGTTACAATCTGATGAACACGATCGACCGCTGGGTCATCGATGCTGCTTTCGCCTATCTGCGGCGCATGCAGTTACACGGCGATGAAGGCATCTACGCCATCAATCTATCCGGAAACTCGCTCAATGACGACGATCTGCCCGAATACATTCAGAAGAAAATCGGCCAGCACAAGATCAATCCGGGGCAATTGTGCTTCGAGGTCACCGAAACCGCCGCGGTTTTCAATCTGGAGAAAGTCAGCCACATGATCCGCTTGCTAAAGGCGCTCGGCTGCCGTTTTTCGCTGGACGATTTCGGCAGCGGCCTGAGCTCCTTCGGCTACCTGAAAAGTCTGCCGGTGGACTTTCTCAAAATCGACGGAAGTTTCGTTCGCGACATGCATGTCGACCCGATGAACCGCGCCATCGTCGAGGCCATCCATCAGGTGGGCCACAGTCTCAGTATACGCACCATCGCCGAGTTCGTGGAAAGCGGAGAAATCGCCCATAAGCTCAGGACCATTGGCGTGGACTTCGGCCAGGGTTACCATTTCGGCAAGCCCGAGGCCCTGCGTGACCCGCAGACGGTTCGCCTCCGGCGACCTAAAGTCGGTTAAAATATTTTTAAATACAAGTGGTTTTGTCTCAGAACACGATACACCTCCGACCCATCGGGCCATCGCCGCGTCATTGCCGTATAATAAATCCATGCAATGGCTGAGCCTGGTTCCCGAGGAAAGCACCGTACGCCGCGTGCAGGCCGACAGTGCGCGTGCGCCGCTGTTGCGCGCCGTGGCGGCGACACCCCCTGCCCCGTCGCTGCACCGGTTCGACAGTAGACCGGCGCCCGCCGCGCCCCGCCGTGGCCACGAACGGCGGACCGGCGGCGATCGGCGACGCCGGCAGGTGCCGGTGCTACTGGACACGCGTTGCGGCAAAGAACGCCGCCAGTCCGACCCGCCTTCGGTGGATGACCCCGCCGGGCGAACGGGTCGACGATCGATCGATCTCTATGCCTGAACGCTCGCGGCCGCGGGCTGCTGCAACAGGCTCTGCTGTCGCCTCGCCCTGTATTCGCAACTGCTGTCTCGACGAACACGATATCTGCCTGGGTTGCTTTCGCAGCCTGAACGAGATCACCGCCTGGGGCGGCTCGACCGAAACCGAGCGACGCGCTATCCTGCGGCGCGCGCAACAACGCAGACAACAGGCTTCCCGGTAA
>JASBST010000088.1 GCA_030148775.1 Thiogranum sp. | reverse complement strand
ACCGCCGGCGGAGCCGGCCAGCACGGTCGGATCACGACGCCCTCAGCTGCGCCAGCAGCGCGCAAAAGTCATCCGGCAGCCCGGCTTCCCAGTCGAGCGTGTCGCCGCTGAGCGGATGTTGCAGCTGCAGCCGCCAGGCGTGCAACGCCTGGCGCGAAAAAGCGGACAGGGCGCGCGGCAGTCGACCCCGGCCGCCGTAGAGCGGGTCGCCGATCAGCGGATGGCGGATCGACGCCATGTGCACCCGGATCTGATGGGTACGGCCGCTCTCAAGGCGCGCCAGCAGCAACGTGCAACCGGGTAAACGCTCCAACACCCGGTAGTGCGTCAGCGCCGGCTTGCCACCGGCGACCACCGCCATGCGCAACCGATCACGCGGGTGCCGTCCGATGGGCGCCTCGACCCGGCCGCCGGCGGTCACCTCGCCCAGCGCCAGGGCCTGGTACTGGCGCTGCACGGTGCGCGCCTGCAACTGCGCCACCAGCGACTGGTGCGCGCGCAGACTGCGGGCGACCACCATCAGTCCGCTGGTATCCTTGTCCAGGCGGTGGACGATGCCCGCGCGCGGCAGCGCCGCCAGCGCCGGTTCGTAGTGCAGCAGGGCGTTTTGCAGCGTGCCGCGCGGATTGCCGGCGGCCGGGTGCACCACCAGACCGGCGGGCTTGTTGATCACCAGCAGATGGGCGTCGCAATAGCGTACATCCAGCGCGATCGGTTCGGCCTCGACTTCGCCGTCCAGCGGCAGTTCGGCGCTGATGTCCACCCGCTCGCCGCCGAAAACCTTGTAACGCGCGGCCACTACCGCGCCCTCGACCCGCACATCGCCGGCGCGCACCCACTGCTGCAGCCGGCTGCGGGAATACTCGGGAAACAGTTCCGCCAGCACCTGATCGAGGCGGCGCCCGGCCGCCGCGGCCGGGATCTGGGCGTGTAAATGTATCTGTTCTGTCATGGATTAGGTGGCCAAGCGGGGGCCGGCCGCTTTACAATTCAGGTCCGCTGATCACTTCCGGACACTCTTCGCCGATGCGCTGGTTTCGCCTTATACCCGTATTACTGACCTTATTCATCTTCGGCTGCGCCACTTCGCCGGACGACAAATATGCCAAGATGTCCGCCCAGGAGCTGTACAACGAGGCCAAGACCTCGCTGAGCGCGGGCGACTATGAAAACGCCATCAGCACCTTCGAACAACTCGAGGCGCGCTATCCCTTCGGCAAGTACGCCCAGCAGGCGCAGCTCGAAATCGCCTACGCCTATTATAAATTCGACGAGCCCGATTCCTGCATCGCCACCGCCGATCGCTTTATCCGCAACAACCCCGGCAATCCGCATATCGACTATGCCTACTATCTGAAAGGCCTGGCCAACTATACCCGTGGCGCGTCCCTGGTCGATCGCGTCGGCTCGCGCGACCCCTCGGACCGCGACACACGCGCTCTGCGCGACGCCTTCAACGACTTCTCCCAGCTGGTGAAAAAGTTTCCCGACAGCCGCTACGCCAAAGACGCCACGCAACGGCTGGTCTACCTGCACAACATGCTGGCCAAGTACGAAATCAACGTCGCCGAATACTACATGAAGCGCGGCGCCTGGGTGGCGGCGGCCAACCGCGCCAAGTATGTCATCGAGAACTATCAGCGCGCGCCGGCGGCGCAGGATGCACTGGATGTGCTGGTGCGGGCCTATACCCGGATGGGGCTGACCGGCCTGGCCAATGACGCCCGCCGGGTGCTGGAACTGAACAAGGCGGCGGCCGGCCAGGCCCGCCCGGCCGACCAGGGCACCAGCGGCAACTGACGCCTAGACGGCGTCGTTATCGCGCTCGCCGGTGCGGATGCGCACCACCCGCTCCACCGGGGTGACGAAAATCTTGCCGTCGCCGATCTTGCCGGTGCGCGCGGCGTTGGTGATGGTTTCCACGCAGCGCTCCACGTCACCGTCCTGGACGATCACCTCCAGCTTCACTTTGGGCAGAAAATCGACCACGTATTCGGCGCCGCGATACAGTTCGGTATGGCCTTTCTGACGACCAAAACCTTTCACTTCGATGGCAGTCATACCCGTAATACCCACTTCGGACAATGCCTCGCGCACGTCGTCCAGCTTGAACGGCTTGATGACAGCTTCGACTTTTTTCATGTATCGCTCCCCTGGTGAGGCCGAAATAATCGGCTAACCATAGTTTTTTCGCAAATATTTTTCAATTGTCGCCGGCCGCTGACAGCGCTGTCAGTCGCTGAACCCGGCGTGCAGGAAGCCCGAGGTGATCGGATAACGCCGGTCGCGCCTGAAGGCACGGCGCGAAATCCTCACCCCCGGGGGCGCCTGACGGCCCTTGTATTCGATGCGATCGACCAGCGAGGCGATGCGCCGTACCACCTCGGCGTCATGACCGGCGCGCACCAGTTCCTCCACGCTCAGATCGCGTTCGATGTAGCCTTCCAGAATCGGATCCAGCACGCGGTAGGGCGGCAGCGAGTCCTCGTCTTTCTGGTCGGCCGCCAGCTCCGCCGAGGGCGGACGTTGCAGCACCCGCTGCGGAATCACCGGCGACAGGCTGTTGCGGTATTCGCTCAGCCGGTATACCAGCAACTTGGGCACGTCCTTGATCGGCGCAAAACCGCCCGCCATGTCGCCATACAGGGTGGCGTAGCCGACCGACATTTCGCTTTTGTTGCCGGTGGTGAGCAAAATCCGGCCCTGCTTGTTCGACAGCGCCATCAGGATCACGCCGCGGCAACGGGCCTGGATATTCTCTTCGGTAGTGTCGGCCGGGGCACCGGCAAAGGGCTCGGCGAGCACGTCGAGAAAAGCGCCGAACGGTTTTTCAATCGGTATCTCGCGGTAGTTCACGCCCAGGCTCGCCGCCTCCAGGCGGGCGTCTTCGAGACTCATCGCGGCGCTATAGCGCGAAGGCATCATCACCGCCTCGACCCGCTCGGCGCCCAGCGCGTCCACGGCCAGCGCCAGGGTGAGGGCCGAATCCACACCACCCGACAGCCCGATGATCGCACCCCTGAAGCCGTTCTTGCCGACATAGTCGCGCACCCCCAGCAGCAGACAGCGATAGATGCTGGCCAGCTCCCCCGGCCGCGCGCAGACGCCGGCGGCGAGCGGCGTGACGCGCCCGGCGCGGCGCTCGAAATCCACCGGATACAGCCCCTCCTCGAACGCCGGCGCGCGCACCACCGTGGTCGCATCGGCATCCAGTACGAAGGACTCGCCGTCGAACACCAACTCGTCCTGCCCGCCGACCAGATTGACGTAGACCACCGGGCGACCGGTCTCGACCACGCGATTGGCCACCTCGGCTTCGCGCTCGTCGCCTTTGCCGGCGTGGAACGGCGAGGCGTTGAGATTGAGCAACAGCTCGGCGCCGGCGTCGGTCGCGGCGCGCGCCGCCTGCGGCGTCCAGATATCCTCGCACAGGGTGATACCGACCCGAACGCCGGCAACGCCGGCGACACTGTAGCCGCTGCCGGAAACAAAATAGCGCTTCTCGTCGAAGACGCTGTAATTGGGCAACTGCTGCTTGCGACAGCGCGCCAGCACCTCGCCGTCGCGGATCAGCGAGGCACTGTTGAAACGGCCGTCCGGCGTCAGCTCGGGGTGCCCCAGCAACAGGTGGATACCCGTGACCCGCTGGCGGATACGCGCCAGCGCCGCGTCGACCTGCTCCTGGAAGCCGGGGCGCAGCAACAGATCCTCGGGCGGATAGCCGGTCAGGGTGAGTTCCGGGAACACGATGAGATCGGCGCGCAACGCATCGCGCGCATGCAGCGCGGCGTCGATCACCTGCCGGGTGTTGGCCGCCACCGCCCCGACCAGCAGGTTGCACTGCGCCATCACCAGACGCAGCACGGCCTGTTCGGGTCGGTTGGACGCGCCTGGCATGGTCACGAAGCCGCGAGCAGCTCCTGCATGCGCCGGCCCATGTCGGCCGGCGAGCGCACCACCGCCACGCCGGCCGCCTCCAGGGCGGAGAATTTGGCTTGCGCGGTACCGCGTCCGCCGCTAATGATCGCACCGGCGTGCCCCATGCGCTTACCCGGCGGCGCGGTCACGCCGGCGATATAGGCCACCACCGGCTTGCGCAGGTGCGCGGCGATGAACTCGGCGGCTTCGTCTTCCGCGCTGCCGGAGATTTCACCCACCAGAATCACGCGCCGGGTGGCGGGATCGTCCTCGAAGCGGCGCAGACAATCGATGAACTCCAGCCCGTGTATCGGGTCGCCACCGATGCCCACGCAGGTGCTCTGTCCGAGGCCCGCCTGGGTGGTCTGATAGACCGCTTCGTACGTCAGTGTGCCGGAACGCGACACGATGCCGACACTGCCCGGCTGGTGGATGGCACCGGGCATAATGCCGATCTTGCAGGCACCCGGCGTGATAATGCCCGGGCAGTTGGGTCCGATGAGCAGGCTGTCACTGCCGGCCAGCGCCGCTTTCACCCGCAGCATATCCTGCACCGGGATGCCCTCGGTGATACAGACAATGACGCCGACACCTGCCGCCGCGGCTTCCAGAATGGCGTCGGCGGCGAACGCCGCCGGCACATAAATCATGCTGGCATCGGCGCCGGTTTCGCGCACCGCCGCCTGCACCGTATCGAAGACCGGCAGACCGAGATGGGTCTGTCCGCCCTTGCCCGGCGTGACGCCGCCGACCAGCCGGGTGCCGTAGGCCAGCGCCTGCTCCGAATGGAAAGTCCCCTGTTTGCCGGTGAAGCCCTGGCAGATCACCCGCGTGCCGCTGTCGACCAGAATACTCATGCGCGCACCGGTGCCGGCTTGCCGTTACCGCCGCCAGCCGCGGCGACCACTTTGTCGGCGGCGTCGCTAAGACCGTCGGCGGCAATCAGATTCAGGCCCGAGGCGGCCAGCAGGGCCTTGCCCCGATCGACATTGGTGCCCTCCAGGCGCACCACCACCGGCAGACTCACGCCCACCTCCGGCACCGCCTGGATAATGCCCTCGGCAATCAGGTCGCAGCGCACAATGCCGCCGAAGATGTTCACCAGAATGGCGCTGACCTTGGCGTCCGAGAGAATCAGCTTGAAGGCCTCGGCCACGCGCGCGGCGGTGGCGCCGCCGCCGACGTCGAGAAAATTCGCCGGCTCGCCGCCGTGCAGCTTGATCAGATCCATGGTGGCCATGGCCAGACCGGCGCCGTTGACCATGCAGGCGATATTGCCTTCAAGGGTGATGTAATTGAGATCGTGTTCGGCCGCGGCGCGCTCCTTGTCGTCCTCCTGGCTGGGATCGCGCAGCGCCACCAGCGCCGGATGGCGGTAGAGCGCGTTGTCCTCGATATCCAGCTTGGCGTCCAGCGCCAGCAACTCGCCCGTGGCGGTGACCACCAGCGGGTTGATCTCCACCAGGCTGGCGTCCTCGCGCTCGAACAGGCGGTACAGCCCGGAGAGCAGCTGGCCAAACGCTTTGATCTGTTCGCCCTGCAGGCCCAGCGCAAAACCCAGATTGCGCCATTGATAGGGCTGTAACCCGACCGCCGGATGCACCGCTTCGTTGACAATGGCCCGCGGATCGCTCGCCGCGACCTCCTCGATATCCATGCCGCCGGAGCGCGAGGCCATGATCATGACGCGCTCACGGGCGCGATCGACCAGCAGGCTCAGATACAGCTCGCGCTCGATCGCCACTGTCGCTTCGACCAGCACACAGCCTATCGGCAAGCCCGGACTGCCCGTCTGCCGGGTCTGCAAATGGCTGCCCAGCATCTCGCCGGCGCTGCGGCGCACGTCATCGACGCTGTCGACCAGCCGCACGCCGCCGGCCTTGCCGCGCCCGCCGGCGTGCACCTGCGCCTTGACCACCCAGCGCCCGCCGCCCAGCTCCGCCGCCGCCGCCGCGGCCTCCTCGGCGCTGCGCGCCAGCCTGCCCGCGGGCACCGGGACCGCATAATCGGCGAACAGGGTCTTGGCCTGGTATTCGTGCAGGTGCATGGCGGTTACCGCGAAGCGAAAAGCCGTATTCTGCGGGGAGCGCCGGAGACGTGCAAGCCGCGGCGGCCGGCGGCAACGCAATCGGGAGCGGCCGCGGATTCAAAATGCCCGGCCATCAGTTACACTACCCCTCATGTTTGGAATCCGCGTATTACTTTATCTGGTCGGCATCGCCCTGGTGATCTGGATCCTCGTGCGGCTGGCCAAAGGCCCGCGGATTCAGCAAAAGCCCACCCCCCGGGTGGGCACCATGGTGCGCTGCGCGCGCTGCGGCACCCATGTGCCGGCCAACGAAGCCCTGCAACGCGATCAGCGCTATTATTGCTGTCGCGCCCATCGCGACGAGGACGCCTGACCCATGCCGGCTGCCGGCATGCCGCCGCCACGCCTTTCACCCCACCCGAGCGAATGGCAGGCGCTGCGCCTGCTGACCTTTTATCGCACCATCATCGCCGGACTGCTGGTCGTACTCTATTTCGGTCTTGCCGACAGCAACCCGTTCAATGTGCGCGATCCGGCGCTGTTCACTGCCACCTTGCTGGTCTACCTGGCCTTCGGGCTGATCGCCGGTGCCGGTACCCGGCTGCGCTGGCCGGGGTATCGCTTCCAGGCGCTGCTGCAGGTGCTGGCCGACATCGCCGCGCTGGCGCTGCTGATGCACGCCAGCGGCGGCGCCGGCAGCTCGCTGGCGATTCTGCTGGTGATCGCGGTGGTGGTCGGCGCGCTGCTGCTGCCCGGGCGCACCGCCTACCTGTTCGCCGCCGTGGCCACGCTGATCATTCTGTTCGAGACCGGCCTGGCGGGCATCAGCGCCGAGGGCACCGACGCCGGCCACATCACCCGCGCCGGCCTGCTCGGCGTGGTGCTGTTCACCGCCGCGGGTCTGGCGCATATCGTCTCGCTGCGCGCGCGCGAAAGCGCGATACTGGCCGAACAGCGCGGTATCGACCTGGCCAACCTGGAACAGCTCAACCGTTACATCGTGCAGCAGTTGCAGTCCGGCCTGCTGGTGGTCGACGCCGGCGGCAACGTGCGCCTGGCCAACGACAACGCGCGCCAGCTGCTGGCCATCGACGACGCGCGCTCGCCGCGCCTGGAACACCTGGCCGTCGAGCTGGCCGACGAACTGCTGCGCTGGCGCAACGACCGCCAGTGGCAGCCGCAGCCGGTCGAGGTGCCGGGCGGCGGCGCGCGGGTGGTGCCGAGGTTCAGCGAACTGAGCACCTCCAGCGGCAAAGGGGCGCTGATTCTGCTGGACGACAGCGTACGCCTGGCACAACAGGCGCAGCAACTGAAACTGGCCTCGCTGGGACGCCTGACCGCCAGTATCGCGCATGAAATCCGCAATCCCCTCGGCGCCATCAGCCACGCCGCGCAGCTGCTGCAGGAGTCCGAACCGTTGAACGAGGCCGACCGGCGCCTGAGCGAAATCATCTGCAACCATACCCGCCGGGTGAACGAAATCATCGAAAACGTGCTGCAACTGTCGCGCCGCGCCAACAGCCAGCCGCAAAAGCTGCGCATGGCCGACTGGCTGGACAGCTTTCGCGACGACTTCATCCTGAGCGAAAATATCGACGCGCAACAGCTGGCGCTGGACATAGACCCGGAAACCATCGAAGTGCACGTCGACCCCGGCCACCTGCACCAGGTGCTGACCAACCTGTGCGAGAACGCCTTCAGGCACGGCCAGGGCGGCGACCGCGGGGTGAAACTGCGCCTGCGTCAGAACCCCAACGGGGCCCGTCTGGAGATCATCGACAACGGCCCCGGCATCGACCCCGAGACCGCCGCACAGATGTTCGAACCTTTTTACACCACCGCCGCCAGCGGCACCGGTCTGGGCTTGTACATCGCGCGCGAGCTGTGCGAAATCAACCAGGCGCGCCTGAGTTATCAGCCCGATGACGACGGCCACGCCTGCTTCCGCATACAATTCGCCTGACAACAAGGAATCCAACGCACCACCATGACTAAGCCCCAAGCCCTGATTGTCGACGACGAACCGGATATCCGCGAGCTGCTCGAACTGACCCTCGGGCGCATGAATATAGAAACCCGCTCGGCCGCCGACCTGGCCGCGGCGCGCCAGTGGCTCAACGACCGCCGCTTCGATTTGTGTCTGACCGACATGCGCCTGCCCGACGGCGACGGCCTGGCGCTGGTCGAGTACATTCAAAGCGAATACCCCGAGCTGCCGGTGGCGGTCATCACCGCGCACGGCAACATGGAGACCGCTGTGCAGGCGCTGAAACTCGGCGCCTTCGACTTCGTCTCCAAGCCCGTGGACCTGCAGGCGCTGCGCAACCTGGTCAACGGCGCCATCCGCCTGGCCACCTTTCCCGAGCGCGACCGCCGCAGCCGCGACCTGCTGCTGGGCGACTCCGCCATCATGCAGACCATTCGCTCGACCATCGCCAAGCTGGCGCGCAGCCAGGCGCCGGTTTACATCAGCGGCGAATCCGGCACCGGCAAGGAACTGGTGGCGCGCCTGATCAACGCCAAAGGCGCGCGCAGCGATCATCCCTTCGTCGCGGTCAACTGCGGCGCCATCCCCGCCGAGCTGATGGAAAGCGAATTCTTCGGCCATAAAAAAGGCAGCTTCACCGGCGCCGTCAGCGACAAAGAGGGCCTGTTCCAGGCCGCCAGCGGCGGCACTTTGTTCCTGGACGAAGTGGCCGAGCTGCCCCTGCACATGCAGGTGAAACTGTTGCGCGCCATCCAGGAAAAGGCGGTACGCCCGGTGGGCGAACAAAAGGAAATCCCCGTCGACGTGCGTGTGCTGTCCGCCACCCATAAGGACCTGGCGCCGCTGGTGGAAAGCGGCGACTTCCGCCAGGACCTGTACTACCGTATCAACGTCATCGAACTGAAAGTGCCCAGCCTTCGACAGCGGCGCGAGGACATCCCGCAACTGGCGCAACACGTGGTGCAAAAACTCGCCGGCGACCCGGCCCAGGCGCAACTGTCGGCCGCCGCGATGGAAGCGCTGCAACGCTATCGCTTCCCCGGCAACGTGCGCGAACTGGAGAACATCCTGGAGCGCGCCCTGACGCTGAGCGAAGGCCGGGAAATCCTGCCCGACGACCTGGCCCTGCCGGAAACCGGCAGCCCGGCCGGCGACGAGGACAGCGCCGCCCCCGCCGCCGCCGAACCGCCCGAGGGCGTGCCGCTGGAGGAATACCTTGAAAGCATCGAACGACAGGCTATTCTTAAAGCGCTGGACCAGTGCAACAACAACAAGACCGCCGCGGCCAAAGCACTGGGCATCACCTTCCGGGCCATGCGCTACCGGCTGAAGAAACTGGGCCTGGAATGAACACCGCCGGCCTCCGGGTGACGCGCAGCGTCACTAGGGCGCCGGATAAGGTCAGACCGTCGCAACCGGTTAAGGAGAACTGGTTCACACTTTCACGGAGGAAGCCATTCATGCCCAACCCGCCCTGATTTTCCGGCCCACGGAAATCCCGACGTTCAGACAATAGCTTAGCGAGGTCCCGCCCGCTTTCGCGACCGCCCGCGGCCGGCACAATGTGATCTGGCACGCATACTGCTTTCAGCTAGGGCAGCCACATACTCGGCTTCTGAATTACACACCGGGGATACCCGCGGGTATCCGAACAATGCAACGTTTATTGAGGATGCACTCATGAAGAAAACACAGCAGGGTTTCACCCTTATTGAATTGATGATCGTGGTCGCGATCATCGGTATTCTGGCCGCGATCGCGATACCCGCGTATCAAGACTACACTGTTCGTTCCAGGGTTACAGAAGGCCTGTCATTAGCGGCGTCTTATAAAACTTCTATCGCCGAGAATGCCGCCAATGGCCTCGCATTTGCGACCGGAATTCCTGCTTTTGTCGCTACGCCTAATGTTACAGGCATGGCTGTCGCCGCAAATGGTGAAATCACCATCACTTACGCTGCTAACGCCGGGAACGGAACGCTTGTCCTAGCACCACGTGACGGCGGAGCTGCAGGCGCGGCGCTGGCAGCCGGTACGATTCCAACAAACGCTATAACTTGGAATTGTAACGCAGCAACTTCTACCAAAGCGGGCACCACAGGGACCTTACAGGCAAAATACGCGCCGGCAAATTGTCGCTAAAATCAGCCCTCTAACCACTTCGGAGACCGCCTACCCGGCGGTCTCCTTATTCTACGGTCATGATATCTCAGTTCCAGTTAGGAGGCCTCCAAATACGCAAAATATATAAAGTCTGGCAAGGTTCAGCCGATAACATTTCTACAAGCTTTTGCAGTTCCGCAGGAAGCGCTTAAATTGAGCAGTTAATCACGGAAGCTCCCATGGAATAAGGATATTTTTACCCAATGGTAACCACTCATCCCGTATCCCACTTAAGCGGTTTGGCAAAGCGCCTAGTAGTCGACGGATTAATTGGAGAGGAGCTTGCGAGCGAAGCGCAGGAAAAAGCGCTGAAGCAACGCCAACCATTTGTTGCCTATCTTGTGGAGCATCAAATCTTAGCCAGTAGCGATATTGCCGCCTCCGCCTGCCAGGAATTTGGAGTACCCTTGTTCGATCTGGCTGCTATGGAACTGGAGAACACGCCTCTTTCTCTGGTTGATGAAAAACTTATCCGTCAGCATCATGCCTTGCCGTTGTTCAAACGAGGCAATCGTCTGTTTGTAGCTCTCTCCGATCCTACAAATTTGCAGGCGCTGGACGAAATCAAGTTCCACACCGGCATCAGCACCGAAACCATTCTGGTCGAGGAGGACAAACTCACCAAGGCCATCGAAAAGGCGCTCGATTCGGCCGATTCCTCCATGTCCGATCTGCTGGACGAGGATCTCGACAACCTTGAAGTCACCGGCGGGGACGAGGACGGCAAGGACGACGGTGTCGACGCCGATATCGACGACACGCCGGTGGTGCGTTTCGTCAACAAGGTGCTGCTGGATGCCATCAACAAAGGCGCCTCCGACATCCATATCGAACCCTACGAAAAATCCTTCCGCATCCGCTTCCGCCAGGACGGCGTGTTGCTCGAAGTGGCGCATCCGCCACAGTCGATGGCTACCCGGCTGATTTCCCGCATCAAGGTGATGAGCCGCATGGACATCGCCGAGCGCCGGGTGCCGCAGGACGGGCGTATCAAGATGGCGCTGTCGAAGAAGCGCGCCATCGATTTTCGCGTCAACAGTTGCCCCACCCTGTTTGGCGAGAAAGTGGTACTGCGTATACTCGATCCCAGCAGCGCCAAGCTCGGCATAGACGCGTTGGGCTACGAAGACAAACAGAAACAAATCTACCTGGAAAACCTGAACAAACCCTACGGCATGATTCTGGTGACCGGCCCCACGGGTTCGGGTAAAACCGTTTCGCTGTACACCGGCCTGAATATTCTGAACACACCGGACCGGAACATCTCGACCTGCGAGGACCCGGTGGAAATCAACCTGGCCGGCATCAACCAGTGCAATATGAATCCGAAGGCGGGCCTGACCTTCGCCTCGGCGCTACGCGCCTTTCTGCGCCAGGATCCGGACATCATCATGGTGGGTGAGATTCGTGACCTGGAAACCGCCGAGATCGCCATCAAGGCGGCCCAGACCGTCCATATGGTGATGTCTACCCTGCACACCAACGACGCGCCGCAGACCCTGACCCGACTGGCCAATATGGGCGTGCCGCCTTACAACATCGCCTCCTCGGTCAACCTGATTATCGCCCAGCGGCTGGCGCGAAGGCTGTGCAACAACTGCAAGAAGCCGGTTGAGATTCCGCGCGAGGCTTTGCTGGAAGAGGGTTTCAAGGAAGAGGAGCTGAGCTCCCTGAAGATTTACGGCCCGGTTGGCTGCGACCAGTGTGCCGAAGGCTACAAAGGCCGGGTCGGCATCTATCAGGTGATGCCGGTCTCGGAAGCCATGGGCCGCATCATCATGGAAAACGGCAACGCCATGCAACTGGCCGATCAGGCGAAAAAGGAAGGCGTCGCCGATCTGCGCGAATCCGGCCTGAAGAAAGTGCGCGACGGTGTCACCAGTCTTGAAGAAATCAACCGTGTAACCAAGGACTAAGTCATGGCGGATGCAGCGATCAAACAAAGCGTTTTTTCCTGGGAAGGGACGGACAAGAAGGGCAAGCGCATAAAAGGCGAAAGCCGGGCCAACAACCCCGCGCTGGTGAAAGCCGAGTTGCGGCGCCAGGGTATCAATCCGCTGAAGGTGCGCAAGAAGTCGGCCATGTTGGCGTCGGCCAAGAAAAAGAAGATCCTACCCAAAGACATCGCCGTCTTCACCCGTCAGTTGGCGACCATGATGTCCGCCGGCGTTCCGCTGGTGCAGTCGTTCGACATTATCGGTCGCGGCCACGAGAATCCTGCGATGCAGGAGCTGGTGATGACCATCAAGGCCGATGTCGAGTCGGGTAACAATCTGGCGCAGTCGTTGGCGAAACACCCGCTGTATTTTGACGAACTGGTGTGCAATCTGGTCAACGCCGGCGAACAGGCGGGTATTCTGGAAAACCTGCTGGACAAGATCGCCACTTACAAAGAGAAAACCGAAGCGCTCAAATCAAAAATAAAAAAGGCCATGTTCTACCCGACCGCCGTCATCGTGGTCGCGTTTATCGTCACGGCGATTCTGTTGATTTTCGTGGTGCCCCAGTTCCAGAGCCTGTTCGAAGGATTTGGGGCGGACCTGCCAGCCTTTACCCGGATGGTGGTCAATCTGTCGGAATGGATGCAGGCCAACTGGTGGGTCATGATTATCGGCATCGGCGCCGGCATTTATGGCTTCAAAGAAGCCAAACGACGCTCGCCGAAATTCGCCCATGCCCTGGACCGACTGGTTCTGAAGCTGCCGATCATCGGCGACATTCTGACCAAGGCCATCATCGCCCGCTACGCCCGCACCCTCTCCACCATGTTCGCCGCCGGCGTTCCGCTGGTGGAGGCGATGGAATCGGTCGCCGGTGCCGCCGGCAACCAGGTCTACGCCGACGGCATCATGCAAATGCGCGACGACGTCGCCACCGGCCAGCAGCTGCAACTGGCGATGTCGCAGACCGGCCTGTTTCCGAACATGGTCAACCAGATGGTCGCCATCGGCGAGGAATCCGGCTCGCTGGACGCCATGCTGGGCAAGGTGGCGGACTTCTACGAGCAGGAAGTCGACGACGCCGTGGACGGGCTCAGCAGTCTGCTGGAACCGCTGATCATGGCGGTGCTCGGCGTTCTGGTCGGCGGCCTGGTGGTCGCCATGTATCTGCCGATCTTCAAAATGGGCTCGGCGATCTGATGTCTATCCTCCACGGCGGGGACGCCGTGCGGTAAACTCTGCGCAACATGGATCTTTTCACTCTGCTGGCACAAAGCCCGGTGTGGTTTACCGGCACCGTTTTCGCGCTGGGCCTGCTGGTCAGCAGTTTCCTCAATGTGGTGATTCTACGTCTGCCGGCGATGCTGGAGCGCGACTGGCAGACCCAGGCACGCGAGTTCCTCGACCTGGAACCGCCGCCGCAGCAGGAGCCGCTGTCGCTGGCGCGGCCCGCCTCGCGCTGCCCGCAGTGCGGCCACGCCATCCGCTGGTACGAGAATATCCCGCTGCTCAGTTATCTGTGGCTGCGCGGCCGCTGCTCGGCCTGCGCCGCGGCCATCGGCCCGCGCTATCCGCTGGTGGAGCTGCTGACCGCGGTGCTTTCGGCCGTGGTGGCCTGGCATTTCGGCTTCGGCTGGCAGGCGGGCGCGGCGCTGTTGCTGACCTGGGCGCTGATCGCGCTGAGCGTCATCGATATCGACCACCAGCTGCTGCCCGACGGCATCACCCTGCCCTTTCTCTGGCTCGGCCTGCTGCTGAGCCTGTTTCCGGTGTTCGCCGACATAAGGGCCAGTCTGATCGGCGCCATAGCCGGTTATCTGTCGCTGTGGACGGTCTATCAGTTGTTCCGGCTGCTGACCGGCAAGGAGGGCATGGGCTTTGGCGATTTCAAATTGCTGGCGCTGCTCGGCGCCTGGCTGGGCTGGCAGGCGCTGCCGATGATTGTGCTGTTGTCTTCCGCGGTCGGCGCCCTGCTCGGCGGCGCCCTGCTGCTGGTGCAGGGGCGTGACCGCAATACCACCATCCCTTTCGGGCCCTATCTGGCCATCGCCGGCTGGATCGCGCTGTTGTGGGGCGAGCAGCTGTCCAGTGCCTACCTGCGCTGGTCGGGGCTGTCCGGCTGATATGTCCGCCGCGCTGCGTATCGGCCTGACCGGCGGCATGGGCAGCGGCAAAAGCGAGGCGGCGCGCGAGTTCGCCCGCGTCGGGGTCAGCGTCATCGACACCGATGTCATCGCCCGCCAACTGGTGCAGCCCGGCCAGCCCGCATTGGCCGAGATCGCCGCGTGCTTTGGCGAAAGCGTGCTCGACGGCGCGGGAAAGCTCGACCGCAAACGCCTGCGGGCGCTGGTCTTCGCCGACCCGCAACAGCGCCGGCGGCTGGAAACGATACTGCACCCGCGCATCCGCGACGAGGCGCTTGCGCAGGCGGGGCGCGCAGCCACACCCTATTGTGTTTTGGTGATTCCGATGCTGGCGGAGAGCGGCGACGATTACGCTCTGGACCGGGTCCTGTTGATCGACTGCGGCGAAGCTATCCAGCGCGAGCGCATCGGCGCGCGCGACGGGCTCGACGCGGCGCAGATCGAAGCCGCGCTCACCGCCCAGGCCAGCCGCGCCGAACGCCGCGCGCTGGCCGATGATATCATCGTCAACGACAGCAGTCTGTCGGCGCTGACTGTCGCGGTTCAGCGACTGCATAAGCGCTATCAAGCGCTTGCCAGGGAGCATTTGCGCCGTCACCCGTCCTGATGGACAATGCGCCCGGTGAATGAGGCGATTATCTACGAACAACCCCTGAACGAACGCATCCGCACGTTTCTGCGCCTGGAGTTTTTGTTCTCCCAGGCCGCCCGCCATCTGCACGACGACAGCCAATGGGGCAGCCGCAACACGCTTGCCAGCCTGCTCGACATGCTCAGCATTTTCGGCCGCACCGATCTGAAGACCGAGGTGCTCAAGGAGCTGGAACGCCACGCCGCGGCCCTCGGCCGGCTGGCCAGCAACCCGGACGTGGACGGCAACCGACTGAGAAAAACCCTGGAGGAACTCAACGCGCTGGGCAAGAAACTGCACGCCAGCAGCGGGCCGATCGCATCCGACCTCAAGACCAACGAATTTTTGAGCGGCATCCAACAGCGCCTGGCGATCCCCGGCGGCACCTGCGATTTCGATCTGCCCGGTTTTCATTTCTGGCTGCAACAGCCGGCGCCGCAGCGCACCCGCGACCTGGCCGGTTGGCTCAAGCGCTTCGAGGTGGTCGCCAGTGCGATTCAGCTGATTCTACGGCTGGTGCGCGAAAGCGCGGTGTTGAAACCGGTGATCGCCGAGGGCGGTTTTTTCCAAAAGACACTAGACGCCAGCCATCCCTGTCAATTGGTGCGGGTGAAAGTGGCGCGCGACGTACCTTACTACGCCGAGATCAGCGGCGGCCGGCACCGGTTTACGGTGCGCTTTTTACGCGCCGCCGACAGCGAAGGGCATGTGCGTCAGACCAACGAAAGCGTGGCGTTCCAACTGGGCTGCTGCGCGATTTGATGCGTGGCGCGCAGCCACTTCAGCGGTATCGACCGGGTTCCACATCTGCTGTTTCATAGCGCAACGGAGCCAAAATCTCCTTAGACTGCTGCGCGATTTGAAGCGTGGCGCGCAGCCACTTCAGCGATGTCGATCCAGATCTGATGTTTCATAGCGCGACGGAGCCAAAATCTTCTTAGGCTGCTGCGCGGTCTGAACCTTAGTGCGCAACCGCTTCAGCGGCGCCTAGCTCTTCCACGACCCGATGTTTCGCAGTACAGCGGCGACAGGTTCCGCAGTCCACAGCGTTATCCGCGCCCAGGTGTTCAGCCAGGTCGGCGACGCCGATCTCTTTTGCTAGCTGACCGGTCGCACACAGCGGAAACCGGTTTCTCCAAGACGCGCAACCCAGAGTGACGCACCCGGCCTTACAACAAGACGCGCTCGATACCACCGCCACGGGCGGTTTCGATAAAACGCCGCTGCCAGTCCTCGCCCAACAGCTGGTTGGCCAGTTCCACCACGATGTAATCGGTTTCCAGACCAGTATCGTCGCGGTAGCGCGACAGGCCCTGCTGGCAGGCCGGACAGGAGGTCAGCAGTTTCACCTCGCCCTGCTCGACCTGTTCGCGTCCGGTCAGGCTGCGAATGCCGGCGTGCAGCTCCTCCTGCTTGCGAAAGCGGATCTGGGTGGCGATGTCGGGGCGCGAGACCGCCAGGGTACCGGCTTCGCCGCAACAGCGGTCGGACAGACTCACTTCGCTGCCCAACAGTTTGCCCGCGACTTCGAGCGGCGCGTAGGTTTTCATCGGCGTGTGGCAGGGATCATGGTAGAGATACTGCCGGCCCTCGACACCGTCGAGGTTCACGCCTTTCTCCATCAGGTATTCGTGGATGTCCAGCAGTCGGCAGCCGGGGAAGATCTGCTCGAACTGGTACTGCTGCAACTGGTCCATGCAGGTGCCGCAGGACACGATCACGGTCTTGATGTCCATGTAGTTGAGGGTGTTGGCCACGCGGTGAAACAACACCCGGTTGTCGGTGCTGATCTGTTTGCCCTTGGCCTGGTCGCCCGACGAGGTCTGCGGATAACCGCAGCACAGATAACCCGGCGGTAACACGGTCTGCGCGCCGACTTCATAGAGCATTGCCAAAGTGGCCAGGCCGACCTGGCTGAACAGCCGCTCCGAACCGCAGCCGGGAAAATAGAACAAGGCATCGGATTCATCGTCGACCTTGGCGGCGTCGCGCAGAATCGGCACCACCTTGTCGTCCTCCACGCCGAGCATGGCGCGCGTGGTCTGGGTGGGCAGGCTGCCGGGCATGGGTTTTTTGACAAAATTGACCACTTGCTCGGTTACCGTCATAGGGCCGGTGGTCGAGCGTGGCAGCGCCTGGCGTGACTGCGGCGCAAACCGTTTCCACAGGCTGTAGCCCAGGCGCTGGCCGCGGTAACCCCATTCGATCATCGCCTTGCGCATCAGCTTGATGGTCGCCGGGTCGGTGATGTTGAGAAAGCTCATCGCCAGCCAGCTGCTGGGGCTGAAACGCTTCTTGCCCTGATCGCGCAGAATGCTGCGCATGCGCACCGAGACGTCGCCGAAATCGATATCCACCGGGCAGGGGCTGAGGCACTTGTGGCAGATGGTGCAATGGTCGGCGACGTCGTTCATTTCGTCGAAATGGCGGGTGGAAATGCCGCGCCGGGTCTGCTCCTCGTACAAAAACGCTTCGATCACCACGCCGGTGGCGAGTATTTTGTTGCGCGGCGAGTAAAGCATGTTCGCGCGCGGGATATGGGTGTTGCACACCGGTTTGCACTTGCCGCAGCGCAGGCAGTTGCGGATGTCGTCGTTGAGCGCGCCCAGCTCCGACGCCTCCAGCAACAAGGCCTCCTGCTGCACCAGACGCAGCGACGGCGTGTAGGCGTTGGCCAGGCCGGAGCCGGCCATCAGCTTGCCGCGGTTGAACACATCTTGGGGATCCACCCGGCGTTTGTACTCGGCAAACGCCGCCACCGCCTGCGGCTCCAGGTACTGCATTTTGGTCAGGCCGATACCGTGTTCGCCGGAAATCACGCCTTGCAGCTCAACGGCCAGCGCCATCACCCGGTCGACGATGCGCTCGGCTTCGTGCAGCATCACATAGTCGTTGGAGTTGACCGGAATGTTGGTGTGCACGTTGCCGTCGCCGGCGTGCATATGGGTGGCGACGAACAGGCGGCCGGAGCGCACCTCGGCGTGAATGCCATCGAGTTTGGCGCGCAGCGCGGCGAACTCGTGCCCGCCGAAGATATCCTTGAGCGGCCGCTCGACCTCGCGGCGCCAGGAGATGCGCAGATCGCGCCGCAGCAACAGGTCGATCAGGCGGTCGTCGTCGCGTCGCGCCGCGCGCGCGGCGTCATCGAGCAGCGCCTCGCAGGCGCCGGCCTCGGTTTCGAAACCCTCCAGCACCGCCTGCCAGCGCGCGGCCACCTGGCGCAGATGCTGCAAGGCCGCTTCGCTCTTGGCGGCGACGATGGCGCGGTTCTCCTCGCTGTCGTCGAAGTCCTCGTGCTGGCGCAGCTCCGGCAGGTCGCCTTCCAGGTAGCTTTCCACCGCGGCGATCAGCGCCAGCTTGTTGCGGATGGAGTATTCGATATTGATGCGCTCGATGCCCTGGTTGTAGTCGTTGAGGCGCTGCAGCGGGATGACCACGTCTTCGTTGATCTTGAAGGCGTTGGTGTGCGCGGCGATGGCCGCGGTGCGCGCGCGCACCGACCAGAACTGGCGTCGCGCCTCGGCGCTGACGGCGAAAAAACCCTCGCCGCCGCGCTGATTGGCCAGCCGCACCACGGCCGAGGCGGCCTGCGCCAC
>JASBST010000081.1 GCA_030148775.1 Thiogranum sp. | reverse complement strand
AGAGCAGGGGACTCATAATCCCTTGGTCCCAGGTTCGAGTCCTGGCGGGCCCACCAATTCCGCAGTCACCCACGCCCACACTCGCAATAACCGCGTATCGACACAGGGCCCATCAAACCCGGTATGTACGCAAAGACACATACCGGTCGTGCCAAAGACAACCTAAACAAGCAGCTCATTTGATCGGCGCGTTTTCAGTATCCAGCGTCATACGCGTTCTCATCCGGGACTGGCAATGCTTGAGTTGTCACAATACAAACTCAAACGTTTCCGCAGCTACGAGAATTCCACCCATTGCAGTATAAAAGCGGCTGCCACCCCTGTCACAGCACAATGATTGCGCCTGCGCTATTACGGAAGGAGTATGATTTTCAGTGCCTCCGCCCATTCTGTCAGCGTATTCTGTCGTCCATCCGGGTAACGCAACGGTGCAACACTGTAATACAAGCGCGCAAGTCGAATCTTGCGTATTCTTATGCGGCGCACCCGTCTTATACTTGCATGCACAACAATTGACTATATAATCTTTTGCATGTTCACACGCTGCATCTATTTCAATCTGAATACGCTGACCCGGAACATCAAAAAGCTCTGGGACGAAGCGTTCAAAAGGCATGGGCTATCACCGGCACATGGTTATCTGCTGCGCGCGGTACTGAGCAGCCCCGGCATGTCGCAGAAGGAACTCGCCGACGAGCTATTGCTGGACCCCTCGACCATCACTCGTTTCATCGACGCGCTCAGCGCCCGCCGCCTGGTCGAACGCCGGCCCAGCAAGGACAACGCGCGCGAGTCCACGGTGGTACCGACGGCGCGGGGCAAGGCACTGCAAAAGGAACTCGAGCAGACCGGCTATGAACTTTATAAGAGCATGCGCAAAACGCTGGGCGCGCGGCGCTTCGACAATTTCGTCAAGGAGCTGAAGGCGGTGCGAGAGCTTATTTCGCCTCAGGACTGAGCTTGGACGCTGCGACCGGCCCGGTCCGTTGCGAGGCCAGATGGTGGTTGATGAACAGCGCGGCGACCGCCATCGACGCGCCGACCAGCTCTATGGCATGGGGCCGGTAGCCGCGGGCGATCTCAACCCCGAATGCGGTAATGGGGACGAAACAGATGAACAACGAGGCGTTGACGGCGCCGATGCGGCTGATGCCCGCCGCCCAGGCCATGATCGGCATCACCCCCGCGACCGCCACCAGATAGATCAGTTGATAGTCCACCGACCAGACCACGGCCGCTGAGGGCACGCTCAACACCCGCAAGGCCAGTAGCAGCGACCAGAGCGCGATCAAACCGAGCGCACCCAGCGCGGTCGACAGCGCACCGTAGCGCAACGCCGACCAATGAGGGAAACGCTCGCGCCCCACGGTGTAAACGGCCCAGAAACAGGCACCCAGAAGCACCAGCAACTCACCGCTGCCCGCCTCCTGGTGCAGCATGCTGGCGAGATCGCCGTGTGTCACCACCAGAAACACCCCTGCCATCGCCAGTACCATGCAACCCAGCAGGCCCGCCCGCGGACGGGTACCGTCGATCGCCCATTTGACCAGCGACGACAGAAACGGCAGCGTCAGCATGATCATGGCGGCTTTCGCCGGCGCGGCGGTTTTCAAACCATAGAGGGCGAGCACGTTGAACCCGACCATGCCGGAGACGCCGAACAGGGCCAAAGGCCATAGCCGCCCTTCCAGCGCCAATGCGCCGAAGCCTTCGAACACGGCCAGAAAGGCGCCCAGGATCAGCGCGACGCTGGTGTAGCGCACCAGCGTCACGAACACCGGGTCGAGGACCTGGACCGCCTCCTTGGCCACCGGGAACATACCGCCCCAGGCGGTGGTGGCCAGCAGCAGAAACAGGGCGCCTTTAAGCTTTTCTGTATGTACATGCATTTTAGAAGCGCAAAGTATATTGAATCGCCAGGCGGTCGTCCAGCGAGCGGTTCAGCCGCCGGCTGGTGTTGGCGAAGTCCGCTGTCACGGGGGCGGCGGCGAGGTCGTAATCACGGAACTCATAATTCAGCGCGATCCGGTTGCGCTTGGAAAAATAGTACTGGATACCCAGCGTCGTGGTTTTATACGTAGTCTCCATCTGTCGGTCGTTGGGCAACAGCTCCAGGACGTCGTAGCGTGCCTCCAGCGCGATATTACGGGTGACGAACATCCCGGCGTCGACGTACCAGCCCCGCCCCTCGTTCTCGGATTCGGGAAACACCAGGTAGGGATCGTTTCTGAAGGAGGACGACAGCACGATCATGCCCTCGCCCCACATGGCCTCGGCGGTGAGGTGATAGGGTTGTTTCACATAGCTGAAACCGAGCCCCTGTCGCACGGCTTTGTAATTTTTGCCGTCGAAGATCTGGTCGCCGCGGTGATACCAGGCGAACAGGCTCAGATCCTGGCGCGCGGTATCATAATAATAGTCCTTGGTGTCGTCGAACAGCCAGGACCATTGCAGGCGACCGTAGACCGCTTTGTTGCGGTTGTCATCGATCTGGTTGAGCGACGAGCCGTTGGCCAGCATGGCCGCGTAGGTGAACTCCTGCTGACCGAAACGGAAGGCGTCGAACACCTGAACTCCGGTGTCGCGAAAAGCCCGCACGCCGGTTTTGGCGTCGGCCGGCACGCCCTTGAGCGAGCCGACCGTGGGATTGCGTTCCACAGGCTGGTAGTTGATCAGCCGGAACGTTACATTGGTGAAGTTGACATAGTCGATGGCCGTGCGCATCGCCTCCTCGGGACCGGGCACTTTGAACAGCCCCATGCGCACCCGTATGCCGGGTATGTGGTTCAGGGTGACCGAACCCTCGGCCAGTTAGACATTGAAGTCGTTTTGCGCCTTGGTGGTCAGCGCGTTGACACCATATTCACCGACGATTTCATAATTGATTTTGGGCTCGATCAGGCCCCGCACCCCGAGCCGCACCCGGAACAGGTAGAAGCTCGAGGTCGAACTCAACCCCGGCGGAATCGACGCGTAGGCCGAATGCTCGTTGTTGTGCGGGGCATCGGCGCCGGTCAGGCCGTCGACCTTGTCGGAGAAATCGGCCTGGAAGGTGGGCTGCACCAGGCCGTAGACGCGCAGGGGTTTGGCGTCGGGTTTTTCAGTACCATCCTTGATGAACCAGTTCTCCGCCTGTACCGCCGGCGCTGAGAAGCTGGCCGCGGCTATCAGGAGGCGGAGGACGCTGTTGATTCCTTTCAGGTTCATTGTCTGTCCTTATCTTGTTGTCAGGTGGAAAGTCACAACCATGCCAATCAGAACGACGCCATCAATCGCTGCACCCTGCCGCCGCCTATGACGTGTTGGTTGATGATTTCGTCCAGATCTTGCGGACTGCTGCAGCGATACCAGATACCCTCGGGGTAGATCACTAGCAGGGGGCCGAGTTCGCACCGCCCCATGCAGCCCGAGGAGCTTACCCGGATACTCAAATTGATGCTGTCCTCCAGCGCCTGCACCCGTCGTTTGGCGTGGCGCAGTATCCGCTCGGCCCCATTGCCACCACAGCTTTTGGAATTGCTGCGGCGATTGGTGCAGATAAACAGGTGGATATCATAATAGGAATCGGTTGCGCGCCGGTCCGAGGGAACGGCGGCCGGGTCGGTGGCGATCTGTGTCTGTTCCATGATGCGTGCCTCTAGCAGATGAATGTGAAGGGGTGTTCGAAAATCAGGTCCAGCAACTCCTCGTCCTGCAGGCCCGGGGGGTCGGCGGGCCCACCGCGCGCATCCCGGTCCGGCGCACTCAGGCGCGCGCCCTGCGGCGGATCGGCCAACACGCCGTCCTCCAGACAGATGAACAGATCGCCTTGCGCCGGCGCCAGGCCGCAAGCGAGCGCCGTCCGCGGCGAATGCGGGTGTAGACATAAAACCAGTGCCATGAGTGTTCCTCCTAACAGCGGATGACAGCATCGGCCTCGCGTATGCAGGCGCTGGCCTGCGACGGGCTGAGCGATTTGAGATATTCCAGCGGCGCCGGGGCGGGCTCCCAGTCGGCCGTCGGCGCAATCAGCTGCGTGCGATAGGCGCTGCCGACCATTTCGTCGAACAGCCGCAATTGACCGATCAGATCCGGCAGACCGGCGACTTTGTCGGGGTCGAGACGGTCGATCAGCAAAGCGTCGCCGGTGAACAGCAGGGTCGGGCGCGCGTCCACGGCCAATGCCAGCGCCATGCGGGCGAGATGGTAAGGACGATCGGTGGCAAACGGAGATCGGGTAATGACAAAAACAATCGATTTCGACATGGCTTCGCTCCTCAATCAAGATAGAGCAGGCGCTCGCAGCTCTGCACCATTTCGGCAAAATAGAGCAACGACCCCTGAGTGACCTGTGTCGAGACCGCGGCGCCGGGGATGCCGCGGTCGCGCAGCATGACCGAACACAGCGTGACCTCGGCGCCGCGTTGCAGCAGCGCGCGGAAGGCGCGAAAGGGCGCCTTGTTGCTCTGGGTGGCCAGCGCGATGGCGAGGCCGTCGCCGATCAGAAAAATTTTCACCGCGATACCTTGGTCGAGTGCGCAGCCGGCGAGCCTCAGCGCCACCCGCGTCCCGGCCGCGGACGGATCGGCACCCAGCACCAGTCCGAGGGTTCTTTGCTTGGGTTCAATATCTGCCATGCCCTATCTCCCGATGAAGGTGAATATCGCCAGCGCGATGGCGGCGAAAAACGCGGCGTAGGGGACGTTTTCGCGCAGCCCCAGCGCCCAGGGCGACACGCGGAAAAAAGTCGCCGCCGAAATATTGATGGCCGAGACCGGCGAGACCATCATCGACAACACCCAGGCCGATACCCACAGCACGTACATTTGCGCGCTCGCCAACCCCAGGGTGGCGGCGTCGATCAAATGGACCAGAATCACGAACGGAACGATCGGATGGATACCGAAGGCGGTGACCGCCGGCATGCCGACGAGCACAGTCGCGAACAACAAAAAGGGGCTGCCCTCGGCGGCGGCGACGAAACGCTGCGCAAACGCCTGAAAGCCGGGATCGACGGCCAGAATGCCAGCGAGCGCCCCCGAGGCCAGGAACAACGCGGCCTCGGCCTCGATCGCCGGCCAGAACCCGCTCAGGTGCTGGCGTGGCCGGATCGCAATGCGCGTGGCGCCCGTGAACAGCCAGCGCCAGAGCAACACGCTGGCGATGGCCGCGGCGCTGACCGAGCGCACGATGGACCAATCCGCCCACGCCCGCAGCGCCACCAGCAGCGCCGCCATCAGCGCGATCACCAGCAGCAGGTGGAAGCCCGGCAGACCGTCGGCCCGCTCGGCCGTCCAGGTCACCGATTGGCGCGACTGACACAACCAGGCCATGGCCAGCAGGCAGCAGAACAAGGGCACCGCCAGGGGCAGGGTACTCAACCAACTCACGCCCGGCAGCTCGCTCAAAACGATGGCGCTGGGCGCGAAGGTGGGCGAAACCAACAGCGCCGCCCCCACACCCCGGGTCACGGCACCCGACACCGAGGCGGCCTGGCGACCCTCGGTTTCCAACAGCCCGCCCAGTAGCGCGATGGTGCCCAGATTCAACAGCGGCGAGACCGCCGAGGAGGCCGTGGTGATCAGGGCGACAGGCGAGCTGCGCGCACCCGCACGTGCGCCGCCACCGCCAATACGGATGTGCCGCAGCGGCAACCGCAGGAATGAGACGCACAGCACCAGCACGATCACCCCGACGTAGCGGTCCAGGCCGCCGAACAGGGCCTTCCAGTCACCGTTGGCATACGCCAGCAAGGCCGCGCCTAACAACAGCGCCAGGGCAACGCGACCGCTGGTCCTGCCCAGCCAGGCGCCGTCGCCCGCCGCCAGCCGCACGATCAGCAACGCCGCCGCCAGGCCTTCCCACGGACCGGACGCCTGCCACCCGCCCGCCAGATAGGCCAGTACCGCCAGACCAGGGAACCAGTCCCGAATGAAAGCGCGCGCCGCCGTCATTTCGACAGTCGATCTTTTACGCCGGCTATGATCCGTGGCGACACCAGACCGGAACCGAATACGAACTGACACTGCGGTCCCAGCAATCGCAGCGCCGCCATGCCGGCGAAAAACAAGCCGGGCTGCGACGACATCGCGAAGCGGTTCAGCAGCGGGAAGCCGCCACGCTGTGCGATCGGCAGATCCGCCAACAGCGCGATTCGGCGCACGTCGTAGGCGAAGCCTGCCGCAACAATGGCGTAATCGACGGGAATTTCGGCCCCGGACTGCGGCTGGACCGACAAACGTGCCGGTGTCCCCGCATCGGCGTACACCCGCGCTTGCGGATGCACCACCACAGCGGCCCGCTGCAGCTGCGCCTCGGTTTCCGGTTCGGCGCTACCGGCTGTCAGGTAGGTCAGCAACCGGTCCTGCGCCGCTCCGGGCAGCCAGGGCGTCAGGCGCCGCGATTGCCGGAACAGGTTGCGATACAACCATTCCCCGGGCACGTGCAGGGAGCGGAACTTGAGCGCGTCCTCACGGATCACCAGATGGGTTTCGGCACCGGCCTGCGCCGCCAGGATGGCCGCCTCCACGCCCGACTGACCGCCGCCGATCACCGCGATGCGGTGCCCGGCGAAACGGCTGTAATCCAGCACATTACCAACATAGTCCCAGGCGCGGCCCGTATCCGGTGGCAGACCGACATCGCGCTGTACGCCGTTGAGCCCTACCGCAATGGCTACATTCTTGGCGCGCAGCAACTCTTCGCCGTAACTCAACCACCACAGACCGTCGCGATACTGCAGCGCCTGCACGCGCGGGTTCACCGCCCGAATGCCGTGCGTATCGGCAAACTCCGTCGCGTAGGCGATGAAGTCCTCCATTTCGACCTTCGGTGCATCCGCCAGTCCGTGGCGTTGGGCGAAATCAAGATAACGTTGCCCGGGGCGCGGACTCGACAGATTGGTCGCCACCGGCGGCGAACGTAGCGGCAGCGGCGGGATGTGCCGCTTCCAGAACGACAAGGGCTCGCCGAACAGACGATAAGAGATCCCCTGTTCCTGCGCCCAGGCGGCGAGCGACAACCCCGCCGGCCCGGCGCCGATGATCGCCAGGCCCACCAGTTCGGACGCCACTTCGGTTACCCGTGGCCGCGACGCCCGCCATAACAGATAGGACACCGCCGCTTCGTCCTCACCAGCCTCGATGGTGGTGAGCGTTTCCCATCCGAGGACGCTTTCGGCGCAGGAGAGCGCGAACTCGCCGGCCTGGACCTGCAGAATCGGCACCGGCCGTTGTGCCCGGCGGGCGGCCTTCAGGCTGGCGTCCAGGGGACAGACGCTGAAGGACTCGTCGTATTTGAGTGTTTCCAGATATTCGGCGGATACGCGCCACAGTTGCGCCATGGGCGGGTGCTCCGCACTCGTGGCCGACAGGTGAGCATAGAGCTTGAAGGCGACCAATGCCGGACCGGCCACATAGCGGACGCGGCCGTTGACGATCACTTCGAAGTGGCCTTGTTGTAACAAGGCGAAGCCCGGTGCGTAGTTGCCGGCGGCGAAGCCGTGCGCGTTCGTCCCGGCAACGTCGACCGGCGCGGCGAATTCGCAAAAGCGGCCCGGCTGCGCGGGCGAGCCCATAAGATGATTAACAAATAGCTTGTTCATAGAATACGTTCTCCAACAGACGGTCCATTGATCCCTGATAGCGGTGGGCACAAAACTCCAGCACCGCGTTTTCGCTGGCGTTGAAGGCCACGCGGTTTTCCCTGGGCACCAGCTCCATCATCTGCAGGTCACCGAGCGAATCGCCGATCACCAATAGCTCCTTCGGCGCCAGTCTTTGCAGGTATCTCCACTTGCGCAGCTCCGAACGCTTGCGGCTCGGCGTCAAAATCGAGGCCACACCGGCGATCTGATCGCCGTCGACCAGCACGCGCGAACTGATGAACGGAACCCGCACATCCAGTCTGCGCAGCAGATGGGCGACGATAAAATCCGGCACGGCGCCAATGCACATCAGCGCCAGATTGCGAGCGCTGGCCATGGCGATGAACTCGGCCGCGTAAGGCGTAAGCGGGACGCGCTCGGCCGCCCGCAGCGACGCCGAGACCGGATCTGCCGCGAGCAATTCGATCTTTTCGGTCATGACCGACTCGACCCATTGATCGAAACCCTCGATCCCCACCTGGCGGTAGACCTCGGGGTCGTACAACACCTTGGGCGGCCTATCCGGATAACGCTCGCGCAGGATGCCGTTGAGCAGGCTGCCCTGCACCAGCACATGTCCCACGTCGATGACGATGGCTTTGATAGACATCAGCGTTCCTCAGAGAAAGGAAGACCCGGGACCACCGTCCATGGCGTTTCCCGGATCTCCCCAAACCCGCAAACGCGGCCTCAGGCCGCTTTACCCTGTCGCGCCTGCAACACCTGATAGACCGAGTCGTAAAAGGCCGAGCGCGCGTCCAACACCGACTGGCCGCCATCGAGAATGGCGAGCGCGTCGGCGGGCGTTTTCAGGATCTTCTTCATCTCGTCGAACCAGGCGTCGCCGTGCTCCTCATCCAGGCTGATGTGCAGATCCCAGAAAATGGTTTCCTCCGGCGAAAGCCCGGAGTTGAGGAACCCGGCCAGCAGCTTTCTCATCTGTGTCGGCATCGTCAGCTCCAGAAAACCGAGCGCGCCGAGGCCGTTGCGGTAATTGCCACAAAGCAGAGTGTGATAGATCTTGGTGTTCAGCAGGTGGATGGCGCCCACCAGCGGCTCGACCACGCGCTCATGTCCGCCCAGGGAGTTATAGCTGCGCAGGAAGAGCAGCGGGTGCGCCTCGCTCGCGTTGCCGGCACCCAGTTCGTCATGCAGGTTCTGATAGAGCTCGGCGCGCAGTTCAAACGGTGTGGACAGGCTCTGCGCGGCAATATGCAGATGAAACACCCGGTTGTTCACGTAGTAATTGTCCAGCAACAGCCGACAGGCGTCCTTGTCCAGTCCGTTCGCCTCCATCTGATTCAGCAGCGGGTGCGAGTTGATGCGGTCCGCGGGCGATTTTCTCAAGTTCGACAATCGCCGCCTGCGGCGAAAATTCACTCAGACACTCCAACGTCAGAGTCGAACGGCGGATTTTCTCGTCGACACGCAAAATCGCATTGCGCAGGGCCTGACGGACAGCGCGGGGATAGCTGGTGACCGGTGCCGTGCGCTCCAACTCCTCCAGATTCCAGTGATATAGAATGCACTGAACGTCGTACCAGGCACCCGGGTCATCGTCCTCGAAAGCACGCGAAGCCAGCTCGGTGATACGGGGCTCATGGGCGTCGATGATACTGACAGCGTGTCGCCATGAGCGCGGCTCCGGCAACTCCGCGATTGACGGCAGCGGAACGTGAATTTCCATATTTCCTCTCCTTTTTCAGTAAGTGATGATGTTGGACTACAGCTCAAGGCCTGAGGCCGCCGTGCGGCAGCCGCGGATAGACGGTGGCTTTAGTGATGTGATCGGTACCCATCAACATCGCCGTCAGGCGATCGAATCCAATCGAGAAGCCGGCGTGGGGTACACAGCCAAACTTGCGGGTCTCGAGAAACCAGTCGAACTCCTCCAGATCGTGGCCGTAGTATTCGAGGTTGCTCGCCAGCTCCTGCGCACTGCTGACGCGCTCGCCGCCGCCGATGATCTCGCCGTGTCCGGTATGGGCGAACAAGTCGTTTGACGGCGTCAGTTCCGGGTCGTCCTGTAACGAAGGAAACCAGAAATTTTTAAGCCGCTTGGGATAATGCGTTACAAAGAAGGGCGCGCCGAACTCCTGGCCAAGCGCGTACAAGGCTTTGTCGTCAAAGTCATCGCCGTACTCCATGGCGAAGCCCAGGGCGCGAATCCGCTCAACGGCGTCGCGGTAACGGATGCGGGAATAGGGACGCTCGAAGTCGGCCATGTGATCCATGCTCAAACCGGCCAGCGCGTAAAGATCGCCGTGCCGGGCGCGGAACTCGCGCGCCAGTGTGCGCACGAACGTTTCCTCCAGCCCCATGACGCTGTCGTTGGTCTCCCAGGCGCTGTCGACCTGAAGCTGCCAGATTTCCACCAGATGAGTCGTGGTCGCCGTTTTTTCACGGCGGAATGACGGGTTCAGCGCATAGACTTTTTCCACGCTGCCGACCAGCGAATCGGCGTACATCCACGGACTCTGGATCAGGGTGGCGATCTTCTTGTCGTAATAGGGAAACGTGAAGACGTCGCCGCTGCACACGCAGGAGGCCTCGGTCATGATCGGCGTATGGACGTGGAAGTAGCCACGGTTTTCCAGAAAAGCCCGGGCGTGCTTCTGCACATAGTGGCGAAACATTACCGCCGCGCGCAGCGCCGGCGTACGCAGATGGAGGTGGCGGTAGCGATCGTTGCTCAGATCAGGGCAACCCAGATCGATCGGCAACGGCTCGGCGCGATTGACCATCTCCACTGACGTGACCACGCCGATGTCGCTACGTTCATCCATATAGCCGTAGACTTCAATCACACTTTGCAGCGGCGTATCACCGATAGCGGCAAGATCGTCGCCGAGCACCGCAGTATGGATTGTATTGTCGGACCGTACCCGTATTATCGTTTCACCGCCGCTTGCGGGCTCGACGGACTCCAGCCACCCCCTCATCAACAGACCTTCATGGGCGGCGGTATTCTCAGCAATCAGTGCATCCATATCGGACCTCCTTAACAGTTGTTTGTACATACATATAAATAAGGGCCACTCGAACAAAGAGTCAATTGAACTACAAGATCAGGGAGAGGCTTCCTTGTCGGCTTTGGGGGTACGTCGCAGCGTCACAGTCTGCCCGCCTATACCCCAGTTGTCGGTATCGACTTCATCAATAATGACCACGGTGGTTTCGGGATTCTTGTCCAGAACAGTGACCAGAAGCTGGGTGACGCCGGCGATGAGCTCGGCCTTTTTTTTCTTCGTCAGCTTCTCGTTGGTGACGCGGATATTGACGTACGGCACTTGCGTTCCCTCCATAGAGAATTCCGGCGTCCTGCTCGTTGCGGGTGGCGTGAGGTTGGGACGCCTCTTACCCGGTTAGTGCCGGCGCGTCATTCATTGACGCTGCCTGGAAGTTTACGTGCAAGCGGCAAGCTGTCAAGAGAGATTTTGTTACGGGAAGTTTAAAATTTGTATCAAACACTCAAACTGTTACCGGTTGACGACAGATCTTTTGTATGTACAATCATACATGCAGACTGGACGGTATGGAGTAAGGCCATGAGCAAGATGGAATCACGCGGTCCGCGGGTGTTTCACCCGGGCACCCTAGAGGCGCAAACCCGGTTCGCCGATCCGGAGCGGGCCGAAAGGATCATCAACGCCATGCCGTCGATCTCAGAGCTCGACGAGGAGCAAATCGCCTTCGTAGAGGCGCTGCCCTTTTTCTTCGTGGCCACGGCCGATCTCGACGGCCGTCTGCAGTGCAACTTTAAAGGCGGCGGCCCCGGAATCCTGGTTGCCGAAACCCGGACGAGACTTTGTTATCCCGAATTTCCGGGCAACGATCTGATGCTGTCGGTAGGCAACATGCTGTCCAACCCCCACATCGGTCTGCTCGCGCTCTCCTTCGAACACCGGCGTCGCCTGAAGATAAACGGCCGGGCCGAAGTGACCGAGGCGAAGCAACACCCCCTAGGCGCACGCTGGGAGAACGCGCGGCTTGTCGTGAGCATAGAAATCGAGGAAGTCATTCGCAACTGTACACGACGGATTCCACGCCTGGTACCCGCCGATGAACCTATCACTTAGTCAACAGACAGGAGAAACGACATGCTCAAGCTATACGACTTGGATGTATCCGGAAATTGCTACAAAGCGCGGCTGCTGCTTTCGGTGCTCAACCTGGAGCACGAACGCGTTCCGGTCAATCTGGCCTCGGGCGAGCACCTGACAGAGAAATTCAAGCGACTGAATCCACGCAGCGAAATTCCGGTGCTGGTGGACGGCAGAACCGTGATATGGGACTCCCACGCGATTCTGGTTTATCTCGCCCGCCGCTACGACGCAGGACACTGGCTGCCGGCCGACCCGCTGATCATGGGCAGGGTGCAGCAGTGGCTCGCCGTCGCCGGTCATGAGATCCAATACGGCCTGGCCGCGGCCAGGGCTTGTCTCAAGTTCGGCCGTGAGGGTGATCTGCAGGCACTGCAACAACGCGGGGTTACCGCGCTGGACCTGCTCGAATCGCAACTTGGGCAGTCACCCTGGCTTGCCGGTGAACAGCCGACCCTGGCCGACGTCGCCTGCTACCCCTACGTACGCTGCGCCGACGAAGCCAATCTTTCGTTGCAAGACTATTCCAACATTCAGGGCTGGTTCGAGCGTATCGAATCATTGCCGGGCTATGTTCCGATGCTGGAACGCGCCCAGAACGTCGCTTGAGGAGGACAGCGCCATGGCCGCCATTGTCGACATCATTTACCGCTCTGAGTGGGAGGACGGATTCGGCGCACGCGGGTGGAAACTGACGTCGACGATCGGCGACCCCCGGGTGATCGCGACGACGGCATTCGTCGGTGAGCGTTCGGACACCTCGGTGTTCGTACACGATATCGTCGACCACCGCTTGTGCGGACTGGGCATTGGCGGTCATCGAAACGAAGCCGTCGCCATCTTCCTGCACGCTCTACGCTCCAGTGTATCGACGCACTCCAGCGTCGCCCTGATGGTCGAGGAATTGATGCTGGGCGGCGATTGCGGCGAGCCGCTGGCGGACTTTCTGCCGGCCGACTTGTGCCCCCGCGATGAACCCGAAACGCGGAGCAACCGGATGATCATGCAGACTCTCATCGATGGACACGGCAGCTCGGCAGTCTACGAGCGGCTGATCGCCCATTACCGTGCCATCGGCTCGGCCGGGGTTTTGCGCGCGCTGTCCAGTTGGGCCTCACACGGGCTCGGCGTGAACCGGCGGACGGCAATCGGGCGCTGCCTGCAGAAAATCATCCAAACGGCTGAAGAACAGGTGGTCGCGCACGGCATCGAGCTGGCGCAAGGGCGTATCCACATCGACAACGACGCCTGCACGCTCACGCTGAACGACATGGGGACGCTGTACCTGCCTGAGATGCGGATCGCCGTCGGCGACGACGCCCGGCCGGCGCAGGTAACCCAGCCACCCAGCTCGATTCGGCCGACCGCTGCGCCTGGCGACCCGATTTTCCGGACCCACTAGCGCCCCGGATAGCCCCTACCGGATTCGCGCGCCAGCGCGGACCCGGCCCGCGCCGCCGGGCGTACCGGCTCGTGTATGTCCGGGTGTTCGTGCCATGGAATCTCCCGCACGTCCTCGCGCTAAGGCACTTTCTATGTAGTTTTGCCTACTATCGGCCGATAATGACAGGTAGCATTGCCTTTTGGATACGGGTGCAAGAGGAATATGTCATGACTGACAACAGGCCGCAATTCACCGACGACCCCATGTACCGCCTGCTGCGCGAAGGTGCCGTCGAGGAGTTCAATACCCGTCGCAGCGCCGGTGAGACCTGCGAGTTGGTCGGCTGCGATTTCAGAACGCTGGATCTGCGCAAGCTCGACGCCAACGGGCTGGATCTGCGCGATTGCTATTTCCGCCAGGCGGATTTGCGCGGCGTGGACTTCTCGCAGGCCAACCTCGAGGGTGCCAGCATTAACGCCGCGAAAATCTCCGGCGCCTATTTCCCCAAAGCGCTGAGCGCCGAGGAAATCACCTTGTCGCTGACGCACTGCACCCGCATGCGCTATCGCTGAACCGCGACTCAGCCGTCGGGCCGGTCGCCACGTTCGTCGGCCTCGGCACGGTCGAGCTCGCTTTCCATCTCTGCGTCGCTCATCGGCTCGTATTCGCCGTGACCGCTGTCATTGGCGTCCTCGTCCCCGGCCTTTCTGGGGGCGAAGCGGGTACCCATGAAGACCCCGACCTCATACAGCAACCACATCGGCACCGCCAACAGGGTCTGGGAAATGATATCCGGCGGCGTCAGCACCATGCCGATGACGAAGGCGGCAACGATGATATAGGGACGTTTGTTTTTCAGCGACTCGGCCGACACCACCCCTGTCCAGAGTAACAGCACGACCGCCACCGGCACCTCGAACGCCACGCCGAACGCAAAGAACATGGTCAGCACGAAATCGAGGTAACGGCTGATATCCGTCATCACCTCCACCCCTTCGGGCGCGGTCTTGGTGAGAAAACCGAATACCAGCGGGAACACCACGAAGTAGGCGAAAGCAGCGCCGACGTAGAACAGGAGCGTACTTGAAACCAACAAAGGCATGACGCGTTTGCGTTCGTGCCGGTACAGACCGGGCGCGACGAAAGCCCACAACTGATACAGGATGACCGGCATGGCGATGAATACGGCCACCACCATGGCCAGCTTGAAGGGGGTGAAAAAGGGCGAGGCGACGTCGATCGCGACCATCGAAGTGCCCGCCGGCATATGCGCGGTCAGCGGCCCGGCGAGACGGCTGAACAACCAGTTGGCGAAAGGAGCCAGGGCGAGAAAAATCACCACCACCACCAGCACCACTCTCAGCAGGCGGTCACGCAGCTCGATCAGATGGGAAACAAACGGCTGCTCGTCGGTCTCGGGAGGTGGCGGATTATCCGTGGCTGTCATGTGACTTGTCGGCGACCGGCGCTGCCGGTTTGGCTTCGTCGGTGGACGGCTTGTCGTCCAACGGCGCGCTGATACTGCGCTTGGTGTCTTCCAGAATCTCGTAAAGGCTTTCCGATTCGGCCTGTTTGGCCAGCGACTTTTTCAGTTCGTCCGCCGCCAGCTCGCGGTCGATATCGGCTTTGACGGAAGATACGAAACGGCGTGCGCGCCCCACCCACAGGCCCGCGGTGCGCGCCAGTCGCGGCAGCTGTTCGGGGCCGACGACCAGCAGCGCCACCTCGCCGATCACCGCCATTTCCCATAAACCGATCTCGTACATCTTCGCTCAGCGCCGGAGATCAAACCTGATCGTGTTTCTTCGAGGTGATCTCGCCGTCGATGACCTTGCCGCTGCCCTGATCTTCGAGCTTGGCGTCGCCGTTGTTGCCGTCGTCCTCTTTCATCGCCTGACGAAAGCCCTTGATCGCACCGCCGAGGTCGCTACCGACATTGC
>JASBST010000063.1 GCA_030148775.1 Thiogranum sp. | reverse complement strand
ACCTTCGTGACCAGCTTTATCGCCTGGATGGTGATCAAGGCGGTGATGGGCATTCGCGTGAGCGAGGAAGAGGAGTACGAAGGTACCGACCTCGGCGAATGCGGTATCGAGGCTTACCCCGAGTTTACAGGAGCTCGCGGTTCGGGCCTCTGATAAAGCTCCGCTGGAACTCCAGCAGGGTAGTCGTTACAACGGGCGCTTCGGCGCCCGTTTTTTTGCGGCTAAAGATCCTTGTGGCTGCCGTCGCAAAACGGCGCGTCCTGCGTCTGCTTGCAGCCGCACAACCAGACTTTGGTTTTTTCGCTGATCTCGAATTTCACCGGGTTGAGGTCCGTGCCCTTGTGCGAACCGTCGCAAAACGGCTGCGAGGCGGAGCGGCCGCAGGCGCACCACCAATAAGTGCCCGGTTCCAGCTCCACCGGAAACGGTGTCTCGCTCGCAACTACGGGTTCTGACATAGACTTCTCCCTGCTGTGTTCATGGTTGCATCGATCACTGACATTACCTGCTGCGGCCTTTGCGGTAAAGTGGGCGGTTTCGAGGGTCGGGGATAAAACCTTATGTTCCAAGTCGACAGCCTGTGCTGCGTAGGGCGGCCGCCGGTGTCATTCAGTCTGCAGGCCGGAGAGCTGGTCTGCCTGTCCGGTCCCAGCGGTTGCGGCAAGACCCGGTTGCTGCGCGCGCTGATCGACCTCGACCCCTGCGAGGGTACGGTCACACTCAACGGCGCGCGCCGCGAGAGTCTGCCGGCGGCGCTCTGGCGTCGTCGTGTGGCCTTGCTGCCGGCCGAGAGTCGCTGGTGGGCCGCGACCGTGGGTGAGCATTTTGCTGATCCCGGCGCCGCGCCTTTTGACCGCCTCGGCCTCGACCCGCAGGCGGCGGGCTTGGCGGTCGAGCGCCTGTCCAGCGGCGAGCGCCAGCGCCTGGCGCTGTTGCGCGTGCTCGCCGGGCGGCCGGAAGTCCTGTTGCTGGACGAGCCCACGGCCAATCTCGACGCCGCCAGCATTGAACGCGTGGAATCGCTGATCTCGCAGTACCTGGCCGATTCCGGCGCCGCCTGCCTGTGGGTAAGCCACGACCGCGAACAGCGCCGACGCCTTTGCGCGCGCAGCTTGGCCATGACTGCGGAAGGAGCGCTGGCCTGATGACGACATTAAGTACCTGGGATCTCGCCATTGCGGCCATGTTGGTCCTGTTGCTCGCCTTTACCGCCCGCGATATGTACCCGGGTTTGCCGCGGCAGTTGCTGGTGGCGGCGCTGCGAACCGCGCTGCAGCTGACCCTGATCGGCTTGGTGTTGAAGGCATTGTTCGCCAATGTCAGCCTGCTCTGGGTCGCCCTTCTGGCCGCCGTTATGCTGGCGGTCGCGGGCTACGAGGTCATGGCGCGGCAACACCGGCGTTTCGGTGGCGCCTGGGGTTACGGAATCGGCGTCCTGTCGATGTTCATCTCGTCGTTCACCATCGCGCTGTTCGCGTTGATTGTGGTCGTGGGGCACGACCCTTGGTATCAGCCGCAATACGCCATACCGCTGTTGGGAATGTTGCTGGGCAATACCATGAGCAGTATCGCCCTGGCGCTGGATCGTCTGACCCAGAGCGCCTGGGAGCAGCGCGACACCATCGAAGCGCGACTGATGCTGGGCCATAGCACCGCAGAGGCGGTTTCGGGGATCCGGCAGCAGGTGTTCCGCAGCGGCGTGATCCCGATAATCAATGCCATGGCGGCGGCCGGGGTGGTCAGTCTGCCGGGCATGATGACCGGTCAGATTCTGGCCGGCGCGCCGCCGGTGGAAGCGGTCAAGTATCAGATCATGATCATGTTTCTGATCACCGGCGGTGCCGGTTTCGGTACCCTGACGGCGGTGCGCCTGGGTGTTCGCCGCCTGTTCGACGAGCGCGATCGACTGCGGCTGGATCGTCTGCGGCGTTTTTAATCGACGTACCCGCTCAGTCGGCGCGGCTGCGCAGAAAAAACTCCGGTTGCGCCAGCGCGCCGCGATGAATGGCGGCGTTGTAATAGCGGGTGGGGAAGGTTTTCGCCTGCGCGTCCCGCTCGCGGAAATCCGTCACGCTGTTCTTGCCGGCCAGTGTCGCGCTCCACCATCCGGACGGATAAACGGGTTGCGGAAAGGGCATGGTGACGATATTGCCAAAACCCGCCTCGCGCATGGCCTTGTGCATGGGGCGGATAATGCTGTCATAGTGCAGCAGTGGGGATTCGCTTTGCTGCACCACCAGTCCGTCGGCGCCCAAAGCACGATGAACGTCGCGGTAGAAACCGGCGCTGAACAGGCCTTCGGCGGGCCCGATGGGGTCGGTGCTGTCGACGATCACCAGGTCGACGCTGCCGGGGGCGGCGTCCTTCATCCATTGGATGCCGTCACCGAAATGCAGCTCGGCGCGCGGGTCGTGATTGGATTCGCACAGCTCCGGGAAATACAGCTCCGAAAGGCGGGTAACCCGCTCGTCGATGTCCACCTGCAGGGCGTGCTCGACGCCGGGATGCTTGAGCACCTCTTTGAGCGTGCCGCAATCCCCGCCACCGACGATGACGACCCGTTTGGGCGCCGGGTGAGTGAACAGCGCCGGGTGCGACATCATTTCGTGATAGAGAAAATTATCGCGGCTGGTGAGCATCACGAAGCCGTCGATGGTCATCAGTTTGCCGAATTCGTGGGTATCCCAGATTTCAATATGCTGGTAGGGGCTTTGCTCGGCATGCAGCCGGCCATGGACCCGCAGCGAGAAGGCCAGGCCTTCCTTTGCGCCGATTTCGGAAAACCAGGCGGAGTCGTTGTCTAGCGTCGGTGTGGTCATGGAATCGAAACTGATTGGGGTTGATGATGAAATTTTCTACAATGCGGGTGCGGACCCGTGTCCGCGAGTATATAGAAAACCGCCGCCACCCCCAACGGATATCTGATACCCATGTCCTGGACCATTGAACAAGCCCGCCAGCTCTACAACCTGCCCGGCTGGAGCGACGGTTATATCGACATCAACGCCCACGGACATCTGGTGGTGCGACCCGACGGCGCGCGCAGCGCTGCAGAGGTCGATCTGTGTCAGTTGGCCACCGAAATCCGTCAATCGGGACTCAGCTGGCCGGTGTTGGTGCGTTGTGGCGGCATTATCCGCAATCGGCTCGACCGGCTGTGCGCGGCGTTCGAACAGGCGCGCGGGCAACATCGCTACAGCGGCGCCTACACCGCGGTGTATCCGATCAAAGTCAATCAGCAGTTCAGCGTGGTCAGTGAGATATTCCAACACGGCGGTGAGCGTGTCGGCCTCGAGGCCGGCAGCAAACCCGAGTTGATGGCGGTGCTGGGATTGGCGCCGCCCGGCGGCGTCATTGTCTGCAACGGCTACAAGGACCGCGAGTATATCCGTCTGGCATTAATCGCACGGCGCCTGGGACTGCGCATTTATCTGGTGGTCGAGAAGCTCTCCGAGCTGAAGGAAATTCTGCGTCAGTCGCAGGAACTGGGGGTGCAGCCACTGCTCGGCGTGCGTGTGCGCATGGCCTCGATCGGTGCCGGCAACTGGCAGAATACCGGTGGCGACAAGTCGAAGTTCGGCCTGCATGCCTCGCAGGTCCTGCAATTGATCGACCAGCTGCGCCAGCACAATCTGTTGGCCCAGCTACAGTTGCTGCATTTCCATCTCGGGTCGCAGCTGGCCAACCTCAGGGATATCGAACGTGGCGTACAGGAAGCGGGACGTTTTTTTACCGACTTGCATGCGCTGGGGGTGCCGATTCGGGTGATGGACGTTGGCGGCGGATTGGGCGTGGACTACGAGGGCACCGCATCGCGAAGTTTCTGCTCAATGAACTATTCGCTCGACCAGTACGCCCAGGCCGTGATCGGCGGCATCGTGGCGGCTTGCGACCAACAGCGCTTGCCGCACCCCGACGTGTTTACCGAGTCGGGCCGCGCCATGACCGCGCACCACGCGTTTTTGATCACCAATGTGATCGACATCGAGCGCGCCCAGGACGCCGATGGCATGGCCACGCTGGGGGCGGACGCGCCTCCCACGTTGCTGCAAATGCAGAACCTCTGCGGCAATCTGGAGACCACACCGGCGCTGGAGAGTCATCACGAACTCAGTCAGACCCTGCAGGACCTGCATGCCCAGTTCAGCCTCGGACAAATCGACCTGCAGCAGCGCGCAGCCGGCGAAAAGCTTTATTTCGCCGCCCTTACCCGCTTGCAGGGACGGTTGAACCCGTCCAATCGGGAACAACGCGATCTGCTCGATGCGCTGCGCCTGAAACTGGCCGACAAGGTCTTCTGCAATCTGTCGATCTTCCAGTCGCTGCCCGATGTCTGGGCGATCGATCAGATCTTCCCCATTGTGCCATTGCAAAGACTCGACGAAGCGCCGCAGCGGCGCGCCTGTATCGAGGACCTGACCTGCGACTCCGACGGTCGTATCGATCTTTATGTCAGCGGCGACGGTATCGAAAACAGCCTGCCCCTGCATGCATTGACGCTGGAGGAAGACTATCTGCTCGGGTTTTTCATGGTTGGAGCCTATCAGGAAATCCTGGGCGACATGCACAACCTGTTCGGCGACACCGATACGGTGAACCTGGAGATCGACGCCCAGGGCGGGCACCGTTTGTGCCAGCCCGAGCATGGCGACCGTGCCGACGAGCTACTACGCTACGTGCATTTCGAGCCCAAGCGGCTGCGCGCCGTCTATCGTCAGCGGGTCGGCGCCGCCGACCTCGACCCGGCACAAGCGCGCCAGTATCTGGCGGAACTCGAGGCCGGACTCAGCGGTTACACCTATCATGAAGACTGAGACCGGATTACGCGCCGGTTTTATCGGTCTGGGCGCCATGGGCGCGCCGATGGCGCACAATCTGTATACAGCCGGCCTGTTGGCGGCCGTATGGAATCGCTCCGCGGATCGCCTGCAGGCGTTCGCGGCGCGCCACCAGGTCACGATCGCCGATAGTCCGGCGGCGCTGGCCGGGTCGGCCCCCGTAGTGATCACCTGTGTGGCCGCAGACGCCGATCTGCTGGCGGTCATCGAGCAACTGTTACCCGGCCTGGGTGCAGGCGCCGTCCTGGTCGACTGCTCCACCGTCGGCCTGGACACGGCCCGGCAGGCGGCCGCCCGACTCGCGCAAGTCGGTGCGGGTTTTCTCGACGCGCCGGTTTCGGGCGGCGTAGAGGGTGCCAGACGGGGCACGCTGGCGATGATGGTCGGTGGCGACGCAGCGCATCTGGCACGGGTGCGTCCGTTGCTGGCCAGGATGGCGCGGCATATTGCCCATATGGGTCCGGTGGGGAACGGGCAGGCCGCCAAGGCCGCCAACCAGGTCATGGTCGCCGGCATCAACCAGGCGGTGACCGAAGCGCTGGCGTTCGCCGAAGCCCACGCGTTGCCGATGGATGATCTGATTGAAATCCTGGCCGGTGGCGCCGCCGGCAACTGGTTTCTCGAACACCGTGGCAAGACAATGCTGAAGGGGCATTTTGCCGAGGGATTCAAAGTGGTGCTGCATCACAAGGACCTGCAGATCTGCCAGCGTATGGCGGCAGGGCTCGGTGTGGCATTGCCGCTGGTGGAAATGACCTTGATTCACTATCAGCGCCTGATCCAGGCCGGTTACAGCGAGGAAGACATCTCGGCACTGATTCGTGAAAAACGTGCGCTGTTCGTACGCGGTGGCGACGAGCTGCGCGCGCGCAATGAACCAAAAGCCTAGGTTTTCAGACGTATAAGAATAGCGTCGACGCCGTTTTTGCGCAGCAACACGCGCGCGTCGTTGAGTTCCTTGAGCTTGCTGAAGGGGCCGACCCTGACACGGTGCCAGGTCTGGGCGTTATCCACACTGACCGTCTGCACGCTGGTCTCCAAGCCCAGCAGTGCCAGCCGCGCGCGCAACTGTTCCGCCTGTGCGCGACTGCGGAACGAGCCGGCCTGCAATAAATAGGTGCCCGGTTCTTCCACGCGTTTGACGCCCGCGGCGGAGGGTTTGCCGGCGATCTCTGCATCGGGCACGATGACTTCCATCTCGGGTAACAGATTGTAGAAATCGAAGCGTGGCTTCGCCGGTGGCTTGGCCGGCGGCGGGGAATGTGCGCGCGGCTTGTCGGGCGGCGCCTCTGGCGTGGCTTGCGGCGGCGGCACCGGCAGCGCCGCCACGGATTCGGAGTCCGGCCGCATCTGCAGAAATACCAGGAAAGCCACCAGTAGACCGAGTGCAAGACCGCTCACCGCCCACAGCCAGGGCGGGGCGGGCCTGCGGCGGTTGCTACGGGTGCTGCGTCGACGGGTGCGGCGTGCCACCGGTGGCCTACATGCGGTCCGGCGCGCCGACGCCGAGCAGTCCGAGTCCGTTGGCAATCACCTGGCGGGTGGCGGCGATCAGATTCAGTCTGGCGTCGCGCAGATCGGCATCCTCGACCAGAAACTGGTGAGCGTTATAGTAAGTGTGGAATTCGTTCGCCAGGTCGCGCAGAAAATGCGCCAGCTGATGCGGCTCGTGGCTGAGCGCGGCGGTTTCGACAACTTCGGGGTAGCGCGACAGGCTTATCAGCAGAGCGTCTTCGTGGCTTTCGTTCAGGCGCGCCAGGTGGGCCGTCCCGTTATCCCGGTCCCAGCTCAGGCCTTTTTCCGCCAGCTGACGGAAAACGCTGGCCACACGCGCATGCGCGTACTGAATGTAGTACACCGGGTTGTCACTGGATTCCGACTTGGCCAGGTCCAGGTCGAAGTCCATGTGCTGTTCGCATTTGCGCATGACGTAGAAAAAGCGCGCCGCGTCGTTGCCCACTTCCTGGCGCAGTTCGCGCAACGTGACGAACTCACCGGAGCGGGTCGACATCTGCACCCGTTCGCCGCCGCGATAGAGGATCGCGAATTGCACCAGCAGCACGTCCAGTCTGTCGGCATCGTCGCCCAGCGCTCTGAGCGCCGCCTTGACACGCGGCACATACCCATGGTGATCGGCACCCCAGATGTCGATCACACGTTCGTAGCCGCGTTCCAGCTTGTGCATATGGTAGGCGATGTCGGAGGCGAAATAGGTCGTCTGGCCGTTGTCGCGTACGATGACACGGTCCTTTTCATCGCCGAAGTCGGTGGAGCGGAACCACAGCGCGCCGTTTTCCTCATAGGTGTGGCCGGCTTCGCCGAGGCGTTCTATCGCGCGTTGCACCGAGCCGTTTTCGGTCAGTGAGCGCTCCGAAAACCAAGTGTCGTAGTGCACGCCGAAGCCTTCCAGATCGCGGCGAATGTCGCCGAGTATCGTCTCCAGCCCCAGATCGAAAGTCTCGCGATAGTGCTTTTCGCCCAACAGATTGCGGCTGCGTTCGATGAGGCCGTCGATATGCGCCTCCTTGTCGCCGCCCTGCGGTTCGTCGACGGGCACGTCGGCAAACAGGCTGTCCGCGCTGACGCGCAGCGCGTCGCCGTGGCGGCGGTGCAGACTGGCGGCGATATCCCAGACGTAGTCACCCTTGTAGCCATTGACCGGGAAATCCAGGGTCTCGCCGCACAGATCCAGATAGCGCAGATATACGCTGGTGGCAAGAATGTCCATCTGCCGGCCGGCATCGTTGACATAATATTCGCGCTGGACCTGATAGCCGATGGCCTCCAGCAAATCGGCGACGCTGGCGCCGTAGGCGGCGCCGCGGCCGTGACCGACGTGCAACGGACCGGTGGGATTGGCCGAAACGAACTCCACCTGTACTGGTTTGCCAGCACCCAGATCGCTGCGACCGTAGCGCGCTTGTTGTTGCAGTATCTGCCCAAGGGTGGCGTGCCAGGCCGAGTTGCTGAGAAAAAAGTTGATAAAACCGGGACCGGCAATTTCGACTTTCTCCACCTGATCGCTGGCGGGCAGTGCCGCGACCAGTTTCTGCGCCAGATCGCGCGGCTTGGTGCCGGCGGCTTTGCACAGAACCATGGCCAGATTACTGGCGAAATCCCCATGCCGGCGGTCGCGGGCGCGCTCCAGATTGATCGTTACCGGGATATCGGCGGGCAGGTCGCCCTGGGTCTGTAGGCTGGAAACAGCGGAAGCGAGCAATTGGGAAAGCAGCGGTTTCATCGGGGTCGGCCGGCCGGCAAAGGCGTCTATTATCCTCGCTGTCGCCCGGTATTCAACATCCCGACTTCAGTAGGTATCCATCGGGTCGACATCGAGCGACCAGCGCACCCGCCGTGCGCTCTTCAAACCATCCAGTCGCGGCACCCAGACATCGAGCAATTGTTGCAGATCGCCGCGCCGGGACGACTGCAGCAGCAGTTGTGCCCGATAGCGCCCGGCGCGCCGCTCCATGGGCGCGCTCACCGGACCCCACAGCTGGACCTCGGCGGGCGCCGCGGCCAGCTCCGCGGCCTGTTGTAGAAAGTCATGCGGCGCCTGCGCGTTCACCGCTTCGGCGCGCAGCAGCGCCATCGAGGCGTAGGGCGGCAGCCCGGCCTGACGCCGCTCGGCGAGCGCGGCGGCGGCGAAGGCGGGGTAGCCCTCGGCGATCAGTTGCAGCAACAGCGGATGCTCCGGCTGGTGTGTCTGAATAAGCACCTCGCCGGGACGATCGGCGCGCCCGGCACGCCCGGCGACCTGGATAATCTGCTGCGCCATGCGTTCGGCGGCGCGAAAATCACTGCTGAACAGCCCCTGGTCGGCATCCAGTACCGCCACCAGCGTCACGCCGGGGAAATGATGCCCTTTGGCGAGCATTTGCGTACCCAGCAGGATACGGGCCTCGCCGCTCTGTGCGGCGGCGAGGGCGTCTTCCAGGGCGCCCTTGCGGCGCGTGGTGTCGCGGTCGATGCACCGCAGGGGATAATCGCTGAAAAGCTCACGCAGTGTCTGTTCGACGCGTTCCGTGCCTTCGCCCAGCCCCAGCAGTTCGCTGCTGCCGCAGGCCGGACAGTAGGGGTCCACCGGGCGCTGGCTGTTGCAGTGGTGACAGCGCAGTTCGCGCCGTTGCTGATGCAGCGTCATGCGCGCATCACAGCGTTGACAATTGGCCACCCAGCCGCAGGCATGGCACAGCAGCACCGGCGCGTAGCCGCGGCGGTTGAGAAACAGCAGCACCTGGTTGCCGCCGGTCAGGTGCCGCCGCATACGCTGGATCAGGGTCTCGCTGAGCAACGCCCGCAGCGTCTGACCGCGCAGGTCGACCAGCTGCATCTCGGGCTGCCGGGCGCTGCCCGCGCGCTGCGGCAAGCGCAGATGGAGATAGCGGCCTTGTTGGACGTTATACAGGCTTTCCAGCGACGGGGTGGCCGAGCCGAGCACCACCGGAATCCGCCACTGCCGCGCGCGCCATACCGCCAGGTCGCGCGCCGAATAGCGCAATCCATCCTGTTGTTTGAGGAAGGCGTCGTGTTCCTCGTCGACAATGATCAGGCCGGCCCGTTTCAGCGGGGTGAACAGGGCCGATCGCGTGCCCAGAATCAGCAGCGCCTCGCCCGTGCCGGTGTGTCGCCACGCCTGCAGGCGTTGACCTTCGCTCAAACCTGAATGCAGCGTGCAGACGGGTATGCCGAAGCGCCGGCTGAAACGCTCCACCAGTTGCGGCGTGAGGCCGATTTCCGGCACCAATACCAGGACCTGGCGCCGGCGCGCCAGTAGCGGCTCGATAACCTGGAGATAGACTTCGGTCTTGCCGCTGCCGGTGACACCCTCGAGCAGGAAGCAGCCGAATTGGCCGGTGCCCGCCTGTATCGCCGTCACCGCCTGCTGTTGGTGCTCGTTCAATGGCGGTGGCGGCGCGGCGGCCGTGATCTGCGTGGCGGGCTGATCGAGCTTGCAGGGTGCGATCCAGCCCTTGTTCTGTAAGGCTCTGAGAACACTCAGCGGCACCGGCAGGGCGTCGCGCGTGAGTCCTTCGGGATGCCGGGCCAGGCGTTCGAGCACCGCGGCCTGGCGTCTGGCGCGCGGCGTGGGTAGCGCGCACTGTTCGCGTCCGAGTGGCGTAAGACGCCAGCCCCGGTCGGGCTCAGCCGTCGCCGGGCGCGCCCGGCGCAAGGCCGCCGGCAGTGCCGTGAAAAGGGTCTCGCCGATGGGGTGGTGATAATACTTCGCGCTCCAGCACAGCAAGCCCAAGAGCTCATCCGGTAGCGCCGGCGCCTGATCGAGCACCTCGCCGACCGGCCTGAGTTTGGCAAGCGGCAGATCGGAGTCGGCTTTGACGCCGAGGACGACGCCGACCCGTTGCTGGCGGCCGAACGGCACCTTGACACGGCAGCCTGCGGCCGGTGTCGGCATGTCCCCGGTCAGTCGGTAATCGAAGCCGCGGTACAGCGGGGAGGGTACGGCGACTTCGACGATGCGCGGCGCGCGCCCGTTCATCAGGCCGACGTCCCGTCGCCGCC
>JASBST010000062.1 GCA_030148775.1 Thiogranum sp. | reverse complement strand
GCCGCGGCGCGCCCGCGCTTCCAGGCATCACACCGGCGTCGACCCGCCGTCTCAGTCCCGCTGTTCCCGACCTTGCCTCACGCTGGGTTGTAACGTCCGGATTCTGTGTATTTCCCGCCAGACGTCAGCCGTGCCGATCGGCGGTCGTCGGCGACGACAGTTTGTCCCTGGACAAAATTTTCACGCGCCGCTTTCCAACTCCGGATAAAATAACCGGGTCCAAATGACTCAAGCCGAACCGGCTCGGAAGCCCGCCATCGACTGCAGCTCGACAAATCATCGATCTAATATTAAGTAATATTTGTATATAATTGATATACATAAATATTAGCATGTTTGCTTTGTGTCTGACAAAGGGGTCGAGGCGGAGAATATATAGCGCTAAACTTGGGCTTAGGAACCTATACTCCCGGTAGAAACAGATGAGCGAAAAATCGACCACCTCCGGTACCAGTCGCCTGGATCAGCTGGTCGCCGAGACCCACCGCAATCGCGATGCCCGTGAACTCGGCTATCGCGAACAGGCGTTGAAGTTGTATCCCTGGATCTGTGGGCGTTGTCAGCGCGAATTCAGCCGCGAGAATCTGCACGAACTGACGGTACACCATCGCGACCACAATCATGACAATAATCCCGCCGATGGCAGCAATTGGGAATTGCTCTGCCTGTACTGTCATGACAACGAGCACCAGCGTTTACTGGAAGCCGGGAACGCGCCGGGCACGGAAAGTCCCGCCGCGACCCCGAGCGCGACACATCAGCCCTTTGCCGCGCTGCAATCATTGTTGAAGAAATGAACTCAGTAGTGCGGCGGTCGCTCATCGAGCGGTGTCTGTCCACCGCCGTCTGGCTGCAGACCGCGTAACTGCGTCTCCAGACGCCGCAAGCGTTCTGCCTGCGCGGCGACGGTTTTTTCCAGTTCGAGCAGGGTCTGGGTCATGGTTTCCAACGCAAGTTCCTGGTGGGCGTTGCGCGTCTCCAGCTCATCCAGACGTTCGTTCGTCTGGCGGTCACTCACGGCGCTTCCCCCGCGCCCAGCGCCACCAATGCCTGGATGATCTCGCCGCTGTGCCCGGCCGGCTTCACCGAGCGGTAAACCCGGGCCACGCGACCTTCTGGATCGATGATGAAAGTATGACGACGGGCGAAACGGATCGGCCCCAATGACCAGAGCGCGCCGTAGGCGCTGGCCACCTTGCCACCCTGATCCGCCAACAAGGGAAAGGGCAAGGCGTATTTGCGCGCAAACTCGCGGTGGCTGTCGACACTGTCTACGCTGATACCCACCAGCGCGACCTGCATCTGGTGGAAGCGGCGCAGATCGTCACGAAACGCGCAGGCCTCGGTGGTGCAGCCGGGCGTATCGTCCTTCGGATAAAAATAAAGCACCAGCCAGCGCCCGCGGAAATCCGTTAACGCGTGCGCTTGACCCTGCTGATCCAACAGCCGGAAGTCCGGCGCCACCTGGCCGGCGACCAGATCCTGCGCCCTGAGCGGAAACAACGCCATCAAAGCAACCAGGCCGACACAACAGGCCAGCAAACGGACCTCTGACAACCGGCGTTGGGCCGTCGGAGACACCCCGGGCACGCGGTGGCTAAGCATTGGTATGCGGTGACAGGACTGCACATCAAGTTTCCGTCAAGCGCGGCAGCAGTTCGACCAGATTGCACGGACGCGTGCGATAGTCCAACTGGTGCAGGATCAGTTTGTCCCACGCGGTCCGACAAGCGCCGCTGGAGCCGGGCACGCAAAAAATGAAGGTGCCGTTGGCGACGCCCGCTAGCGCGCGCGATTGGATGGTCGAGGTGTTGATCTCCTCGTAGGACAGCGCGCGAAAGATCTCGCCGAACACGTCTATGCGCTTGTCCAACAATACCTCGACGGCTTCCGGTGTGCCGTCGCGGCCGGTAACGCCGGTACCGCCCGTGGTGATCACCGCCTGTACTCGGGAATCGGCGATCCAACGCGACACCACGGCCCGTATGGCATAAATATCGTCGGCAACGATGCATTTCTCCGCCGCCCGGTGACCGGCGGAGGTCAAGCGGTCCTGCAACGTCTTGCCCGAGGTATCCGTAGCCTCGGTGCGGGTATCGGAGACCGTCAGGACCGCGATATTCAGGGGAATGAACTGGCGCTCTTCAGTCACACTCGGACTCCTGCTGGCTAAGTTCTGGCCGGGCATGTTACACCCGCCCCGGTCACTTGCAAACCGAACCCGCCTTCGGTGTACACTGGCGCCATGGTATCGATGGCTTTGTGGGAAAAACTGCTGATCGGCGTGCTGGTGGTCGTGGTGCTGCTGTGGTTCCGGCCCGGGCTGAAGGCGGCGTTTCGCGAGCGCCGCCAGGCGACTCAGGCCGAGTGGCTCAGCGCGCTGATTCCGATCGCCTTGGTCGCCGCTTTTGTCGTCGTTCTGATCCTTCTTAGTTGAAATTTCCCTCGGTACGGACCACAACAGGTCCTGTGTTAGACTCTCCCGCCGATGACTGCTGCTTTATCCATAGAGAATTTAAAGAAAACCTATGCCAACGGGTTTCAAGCGCTGAAGGGCGTCAGCCTGAGCGTTCAAAAGGGGGATTTTTACGCCCTGCTCGGCCCCAACGGCGCGGGCAAATCCACCACTATCGGGATCATCAGTTCTCTGATCACCAAAAGCTCAGGCCGGGTCAGGATTTTTGATTACGATATAGACCAGGATTTCAACAGCGCCAAACGGCTGCTGGGATTGGTGCCGCAAGAATTCAACTTCAACGTCTTCGAACCGGTAGAGGAAATCCTCGTCAATCAGGCCGGCTACTTCGGTATCGACCGCCCGACAGCCTTTGCGCGCGCCGAACAGTTCCTGCGCCAACTCGGGCTGTGGGAGAAGCGTCGGGACCAGGCGCGCGAACTGTCCGGCGGCATGAAGCGCAGATTGATGATCGCACGGGCACTCGTCCACAACCCGAAGCTGCTGATTCTGGACGAACCCACCGCCGGCGTGGATATCGAGATCCGGCGTTCGATGTGGACGTATCTGCGGCAACTCAACGCCGCCGGTACCACCATCATTCTGACCACCCACTACCTGGAGGAAGCCGAAAGCCTGTGCCGTCACATCGGCATCATAGACGAAGGCGAGCTGATCGAAGATACCGGCATGAAGCAGTTGCTCAGTCAACTCGATATGGAAACGTTCGTGCTCGATCTGCGCCATCCGCTGCATGCACTCCCGGATTTGGGCAGCGGCCACGTGCGTCTGATCGACGAAAGCACGCTGGAGGCCGATATCTGTCGTGACAACAGTATCAATTTCCTGTTCGAGGCCTTGTCGCGGCACAACATCGAAGTATTGAGCATGCGCAATAAAACCAACCGGCTGGAACAACTGTTCGTGCACATGCTGGAAAACAACGGCAGCGGGACCGGAGCGTGACTTTCGCCGAGCAATACATCGCCTTCAAGGCTATTGTCATCAAGGAAGTGCTGCGTTTTCTCCGTATCTGGGTGCAGACCATTGTGCCGCCGATCATTACCATGTCGCTGTACTTTGTGATTTTCGGCAACCTGATCGGTTCACAGATCGGAGCGATGGACGGCTATCGATATATGGACTATATCGTTCCCGGCCTGATCATGATGTCGGTTATCACCAACTCCTACGCCAATGTGGTGTCGTCTTTCTACGGCTGCAAATTTCACCGGCACATCGAGGAGATGCTGGTCTCGCCGTTACCCTACTACCTGATCATTCTCGGTTTCATGTTCGGCGGCATTGCCCGCGGCATGGCGGTCGGGCTGGCGGTGACGTTGGTGTCGATGTTTTTCACCGATCTGCCGTTGCACAATCTGGCCATTATCGTCACCACGGTGATATTTACATCGGCGCTGTTCTCGCTAGCCGGCCTGATCAACGCCGTCTACGCCAAAAGCTTCGACGACATCTCGATTGTACCAACGTTTATATTGACGCCGCTGACCTATCTCGGCGGGGTTTTTTATAGCATCCATATGCTGCCCGAACTTTGGCAACAGGTATCGCGCCTGAACCCGATTCTGTATATGGTCAATACCTTCCGCTACGGCTTTTTGGGAATTTCCGATATCAACGTCGGGCTGGCCTACGCCATCATATTCGCTTTTATCGCCGCGCTTTACGCATACGCACTATACCTGCTGAAGACAGGCTATGGCGTTCGCAAGTAAGCCTGGTTAACCTCAGGCCAGTCATGGTCCCGGCTCGACATTGAATTCGCGAATGAATATCCCCCAGAAAGCCACGAACAAAACGGCGATCAGCGGTCCGATGACAAACCCGTTGAGCCCGAACAGCACAATGCCACCAAGCGTCGAGATCAGAACGACGTAATCAGGCAGTTTGGTGTCCCGCCCCACCAGGATCGGGCGCAGCAGGTTGTCCACCAGACCGATCACGCCGATGCCGAAGACGGTCAACACCGCCCCCTTCATCACATCGCCGGTCGCGAACAGATAAACCGCCACCGGCGCCCAGATCAGTCCGGCGCCGACAATGGGTATCAGCGACAACAGGATCATGACCACCCCCCACAACAGAGCACCGGGAATGCCCAGCGCCCAGAAGATCAGCCCGCCCAATGTCCCCTGGATGGCCGCCACCACCAGATTGCCTTTGACCGTGGCACGGGTGACCTCGGCGAACTTGGCGAACAGCAGATGTTCGCGCTCATCGCCTAGCGGCAAGGCACGCACCAACAGTTCGATCAGACGAGTGCCGTCGCGTAAGGTAAAAAAAGCCATGTAAAGCATCAGACCGAGACCGACGAAGAATTGCAGCGTTCCCTGCCCCAATTGGACCGCGTTCTGGGCGACGAAACGACTGGCCGCAATGGCGGCGCCGGCGAATTGTTCGTTGAGATTGTTCAGATCGACACCCAGTCGTTCCAGCAGGTTCTGCACCAGCGGGAAAGCGCTACGGATCTGTTCCAGATAGGACCCCGGATCGATCTCGCCACTTTGCAGGCGCTGATACAGCTCCACGCCCTGCTGGAAAAAAGACCCCAGCACAAACAGTACCGGAATGATAACGATAAACAGGCACAGCACCAGCGTCGTGACCGCCGCCAGATTTTCCCGCCCGCCGAAGCGCGTCAGCAAGCGGCGGTATAACGGGAAGAACAACACGCCGATTACGCAGGCCCAGAATACGGCACCAAAAAACGGCTTGAGCAGATAAAGGAACAGCAGGGTGACCAGCACCAACATGACGAGGAAAACACGTTGTTCCATTATCTCCCGCATTTCATCTCCTGCCCTAAGCACGGACGAGGCGCAGTCAGTCCTTCATCCACTCTTCCAGAGCCTCGATGATAGCCCGGGCCTGGTCGCGACTCGAAATATTGAATTTCGACTTCTGCATATATTGCCCATTGCGCTTCTGGTAGCGACGGATACTGTATTTGTCCGGACCGTAAGCCTCTTTACGGCGATCCCAATCCTGATATCGAAACAGAATCGTCGACCAGGCGCCCTTGCTGAGCACCCGCTTGTCGAGCTCCTTGACGGTTACCAGGCCGTCTTCCTCGTATTGAATCGTCAATTCGTCTATCTCAGATGCCACGTCGATTCTCTCCCGTCGTTTTACTGCGTAGGTTCAATCTCGATCTTGCGCTGATGTATCCGTATCCTGCGCTGGCCGTCACGCAGCGCCACCAGTTCATCGCCGGCTATCACGCGCCGCCACCCTTTCAACAGCGGCGTCGGTTCCTCGCGGATCAGAGCCAGCAGGTCCTTGCGGGCACCGACCGTCGCGCTGTTGATGTCGTGCGCGTCGGCCAACAGGCGCAGCTGGGCCTGCAACAGATCCGCCAGGGCCTCGTCCGCGAGTTGCGTTTGGGCGCTTCGGCCGCGGGCTTTGACGGGCTGCGGTGGATTCTCCATACCCAGCCGGATTTGTGCGATCAGCTCCTCACCGTAGCGCTGCGCTGTACGCGCCGGCAAACTGCGAATATCGGTTAGCGCGGCCACAGTCTCCGGCGCAAGGCGCGCTATATCAACAATCGCGTCATCTTTCAACACCCAGCTTCGCGGCAGATTCTTCGCCAGCGCCTGTTGCTCCCGCCATTGCGCCAATTGCTGCGCGATCCCCAACGCGCGCGGCCGCAACTTCTCCAGCCCGCGCAGCCGCTGCCAGGCGCCGGCCGGATCCGGCTGATAACGCGCCAGTTCCTCGTAAGGTTCGAATTCCGCCCGCAGCCACTCCAGCCGACCGTGGGAAGCAAGGCGTTCGCGCACCAGCGGAAAGGCCTGGCACAAATAGCGCACATCGTCCGCGGCGTATTTGATCTGTGCGGCGCTCAGCGGTCGTCGCGACCAATCGGTGCGCGACTGCGCTTTGTCCAGCGAAACGGCGAGTATCTCCCGCACAAAATTCGCATAACCCATCTGCTCCGACAGTCCGAGCAGGGGCGCCGCCAATTGTGTGTCGAAGATCGGTCTCGGCACTTGTCCGCTGAGGTGGACAAAGATCTCCTGGTCCTGCGAACAGGCGTGCATCACTTTGGTGATGCTGGCGTCGAACAACAGGTCGTAAAACGGCTGCAGCGACTCCAGTGCCAGCGGATCGATGCAGGCACAACGCCCTGGCACGCCGACCTGGATCAGGCACAATTTCGGAAAATAGGTTTTCTCGCGAATGAACTCGGTATCGACGGCGATCCAGTCGTGCTTGCCCGCCGCCGCGCAGAATTCCTGTAACGCGGCGGCGGTGTCGATGTACTCGATCGCCGCTAACACCGGAGCGGAAGATTGACTCATTGAAAACCCGCCGGCCGTGGACTTCGTCGCCTCGAAACCTGCATCATACCTCGCGGCAGGCAACAATGCCCCGCCGTCATGGAGCAGGCTGCCAGCCGCCGCCTACGGCGTCCGGCACACCTACCGCGGCTATTGGGCCGCCCCGTCCACGGAAACTCTCCCGACGCTCGCCATCGGGCACCACGCAAGCCCGATCGCCAGGCAAGACTCGGTCCTGTCGTGCGCCACTAATGGACCGGCAGGCGCGCACGCAAGGCCTCACGGTCAAACCACCATTTGTCACCAACCAGCACATCCACGATCAGGCCCAGGCGCTTGAACAGCTCCGGCACGTCGTTGAGATTGTACATCTCGATCCATGTGTCGAGCGTATCCTGATCCTCGATGCCGCGGTGACGTTTGGCCACGCGGGCGATCATCTGGGTGGTGAGAAATTTCAGGCTGCGTTGCTCTTCGCCCTCGGTGCGCAGATCGGCGATGTAGTGAGCCGCCATCGCAGCGACCGCCGCCCCGTCCGAATCGTCAGGCGTTTCGTCGATGATATCGTTTAACAGATCGATGGTGCTCTGGGGTTTGACCGGATAGGTCACCGCCAGCCAGATACCGTGCCCCAGCGCCACGATCGAGTCCGGCTGGTCGCATTGGTAGAGCATCTCCGCTGTATCCACCGCCTCCTGCCAGTGTTCGTAATCGACGAACACGCTGAGCGCTTCGCGGGCGTGCTGCCAGGCCTGCGCCTGTTGCCCCAGCCCCAACAGTGGGGTGGCGACGTCAAGCAGGGCTCTGGCCCGATCCACGGGATTACTGTCCTCCGGCATGCGATTGAGGAACTTGCGGGCCTCGCCCAGTTGCCGCTGCAGTTCGCTGACCGATTCCTGCTGATCGATGGCTTTAATGGCATCGCGGCCTTCTTTCATGACTTTGAGGTCACTCATCATTCAGGTTCACAAGGCAAGAAACAGAGCTGGGATTATACGGATATTCCCGGTCACGCTAAAATATCCCTAGCGCATCAGAGGAATTAAAGATGGCCGATTCAGCCGGATGACGCCGCGGCAGAGTCGCCACGCATGCGCACGACCCGCGCCGGATTTCCCACCGCGACCGCGCCGGGGGGGATATCGCGCGTCACCACCGAACCTGCCCCTATTACCGCACCCGCCCCAACAGTAACGCCGCTGAGCACAATGGTACCGGTACCGATCCAGGCGTCGTCGCCGATCGTGATCGGCCCGCGGGAGACCAGCGGCTGAAGACGAACCGGCTCGGCGGGAACGGTACCATGATCGTAGGAATAGAGTGCGCAGTTCGCCGCTATCATCACGCCGCGACCGATGCGGATCGGTTCCACATAGGCGTTCAACTGACAGCGAGGATGCAGACTGGAATCCGCGCCGACCGATACCCAGCCGCCTTCGCCGGTTTCAACGATCGTGTCGCGATATAGATACACGTTATCCGCCAGTTCCACGGAGCCGCCCCCGTTGTTCTGAAAAATCATGCAGCGATCGTCGATGAAGACGCTTTTTCCCAGTATCAGCCTGGTGTGATGAATGATCGCGCTCCAGGCAATGTAGCCGTTCGGATGCAGGTGCGCCAACCCGACGCGACGGTAATGTGGCGGGAAACACACCGCGGCCAGCGCCATGGCGAGGCGACCGGCTCGACCCGTACCGGCGAAGCGCATCCAAAAGCCGGCCCAATGTTTTTTCAATCGTTTCATGTCACACGGCTCCCCGGCACCTGAAACAGTTAGACATTCACGATGTTCTGACAATCACTGGGCCACCACCACGGCCAGATAGTTCGAGTCGGCCCCGCTCGCGCCGGTCGCCATATTGCCGCCCAGACTGATCGCGCCGGCGAGGAAGGCCTGCGAATAAAGCCGCAGCGTCGGCGAGGACGGGTCGCTGGTCTGAATGGTCAGACCGGTATCGGCGTAGCCGCTCAAGGCCGGATTCAACCAGTTGGGCAACGTCGCGGCACCCGCGTCATAAGCGACATATACCGTTACCGGTCTGTCCACGGTGAAATCGATGTAGGGCGAGCTGGTATTATTGAACTCCGCATTGGCCGTTTGGATCCAGATGCCGTCGGCAACGGCAGGCGGCACGGATTGGAGGGTATAGGTGGCGTCGATATAGGTTTGGTTACCGACCTCGAGCAGATTCTGCTTGTGATTGGTGGGCGCGGGCATGTTGCACAAAGCCGATACCAGGTGATTGCAAAGTCGCTCGAGGAAAAACGGCGCCGTGGTCGCTCCGGTCAGCGCATTGCGCCACAGATCGGCCAGAATATGGTTGCCCAGCGCGTTCGGATGCAGCTTGCCGTCGAACAGGCTTACCCGATCCTTGTCGTCGTCGGTCGTCGCCGTGTTGTTGTCATCGTAAAAAAAGCTGTAAAGATCCGGTCCGGCGAGCGTATTGCTCAGGCTGTCGATACGGGTGTTGTAGTCCTCGATCAGCGTGTTGCGGGTAGTATTATCCGCGCGCGGCAGCACTGGCGGAACCTTCGCCACCCACACCGTTTTCCCCTGGGCCGTAATGCTGTTCACAATGGACTGCATATTATTTTGAAACGCCGCCCCGCTGAGAGGGGTTCCGCCTCCGGAGTCGTTGGTGCCCAGCAACAGCAGCACCTTATTGGCATCGGGATGCCGCTCCAGCATCGAATCGATGCGCCCCATAGTATCCGTGGTCCTGTCACCGCCGACACCCTCATTGAAGACTATATTCGGATATCCTCTGGCCGCATCCAGCAGATCGGCGAGGCGCGCCTGGAATCCCTGCTGACCGATGATACGCCCATCCTGGGACAGATTGTCGCCGCTGTACAGATCGAAGGTGCCCAGGGTTATGCTGTCGCCAACGGCCATATAGTTGTCTCCCTGAATGCCTACCCGCGTGTTCTCGTCGCTGGCCACCACGCCGCCACCACTGTTACGCAGATTTGCCACCAGCCCCTGACCGGCGAGGAAATAATCGCCCTGTGCCGGCGTACCGCAGTTGGCGCTGAAGAAACCCGACCCCGGCGCTGTCTCGGCGGCGGCGCCACAGGACGCGCCGCCGAAGCTGAAGTCGACGCTGCCGCCGTCGGGAAGGTTGGTGGCCGCCGCCGAGGCGGTTACCGCGTTCCCCGTTTGCACCGAGTAGGCCAGTGGCCGGGCGGCGACCACTGCGGCGGCGGTGTCGCTTGGATTGATCTGCACATTGTCGAAATCGGCCGCGTCCTGGGCATATAGCGCAATAGTGCCGCTTTGCAAATCCCCATCCGAAACCGCGAAGACCGGGTCGCCGTCGACCTTGATCTGGATCAGGTTGCCATCCAGGTTAATCTGCACATTAAACATCTGTTGTTCAATATAACCCCGGGCGTCGACCGCCAGGGTCGTGAATACGCCAGCGACCTTCTTTTCCAACCGGGTATAGGATTCCCGGGCACTGAAAGACAACCGATAGTAGTTGTTGTCGTCCTGGTAGCGGAACATCACGCCGACGTCCTGGCCGTCGAAGACATCGCGCGGCGGAGCGTCCTTGATTGGCGTGATATCCACGCTCAGGTTATAGCCGGTCGCGGCGGACAATGACGGCAAATACGAATAAGTGCCCAGTTTATAAGACTGATCGAACGGCGTCCCGATATCCTGATCGCCCACATCCACGGTTTGATGGTATTTTCCGCCACTCGCCGTCCAGTTGGAGGTGATGCCGGTATTATCCTCGAACAACCAGGCGCTCGCGTCGGAGGAGGTATCAAAAGTATAACTCTGCGGCAACCCCGGATCCGCAGGCGTGGTTTTGCTCACCGACGATGACTGGGCCGACTCGTTACCCGAACTGTCGACCGCGGCGACCGTGTAACTATAAGTCGTATTTTCGCTCAGCCCGCCGTCGTCATACCGGTTGGAGCTGACTTGAGTCACCAACGCGCCGTCGCGGTAGACTTTGTAACCGGCGACACCGCCGTTATCGGTGGAGACATTCCAACCGAGCCTGACCTGCTGATGACTGACCACGGTGGCAGTGAGGTTCTGCGGCACACTGGGCGGGGTCGTATCGGCCGTGGTCACGCTCACCGGGGAGGACTGCGCCGATTCGTTCGGCGTCGCCGCATCGTCGAACGCGAGTACGCGGTAGCTGTAACTGGTACTCGCGCTCAAACCTGTATCGCTATAGCTCGTGGTCGCTACCGTGGCGATCTGCGCCCCATCGCGAAATACCCGGTAGCCCGCTACATTGCCACCGCCATTGTCGGTCGAGGCGTTCCAGCTGAGATCGACCCGGGTTTCGCCCACTGGCGTGGCGCTGAGCCCCTGAGGCACTGTCGGCGCGCTGGTGTCGGGGGTGGTCACGCTCACGGCGGGCGATGACTGCGCGGACTCATTGGGAGGTACCGCGCCGTCGTATGCGGAAACGGTATAGCTGTAAGTGGTGTTTCCAGATACAGCGGTATCGCTGAAACTGGCCACGCTGACCAGTGTCAGCAGCGTTCCGTCGCGATAGACCTTGTAACCGGCCACGCTGCCGCCACCCGAATCAGTGGACGCATTCCAGCTCAGATCCACCCGGGTCTCGGACACCGCCGTGGCACTCAACCCCTGAGGTACGGTCGGCGCGGAAGTATCCAGTGTGGTGACATTGACCGCCGGCGAGGACTGCGCCGATTCGTTGGCCGGGGTTGCATCGTCAAACGCCGTAACACGGTAACTGTAAGTCGTGCTCGGCGACAGCCCGTTGTCGGAATAAGTTGTACCCGCGGTCACCGTGGCGATCAGCGCGGCATCCCGGTATATCCGGTACCCCACCACGCTGCCGCCGCCGACGTCGGTGGAAGCGCTCCAGCTGAGATCCACCCGGTTTTCACTGACCGCGTTCGCGCTCAGGTTTTGCGGAACCGTAGGCGGACTGGTGTCGCCGGGCGGAGGCGATACCGGTGTGGTTACGCTGACTGCGGGGGATTGCGCGGATTCGTTGGCGGGTGTCGCGTTGTCGAAAGCCGAAACGCGATAGCTGTAGGCGGTGTTCGCGGACAGCCCCGTATCCGTATAGCTGGTCCCTGAGGCGATTGTGATCAGCAATGCGCCATCGCGGTACAACTTATAGCCGGAGACCGTACCGCCGCCATTGTCGCTCGCGACCGACCAGGTTAGCGACACCTGCGTAGTACTGTTGGCGACCGCAGTGAGATTCTGCGGCACATCGGGCGCCTGGGTGTCAGGCGCCGGCGTGGAAGACCCGCTGCCTCCCCCGCCGCAGGCCGTCAACAGAAAGGCCGCAACGAACAATAAATAGGCTCTTAACAACTTCATAACTTTTTATTGGATTTATTCCTGTCTCGCCTGATGCCGATGGCGCCGAATTGAAATATTGTATGAAACGGGTCCGGAAGGGCAAATAAAAAACGTCGGCTTTTGTCTGAAACCGAGATTCAATTTGCCACGGGAAGGATCGCTACACTCAGTAGGGTATACACCTTGCTCTTAATATCAACAGCCGGACTTCAACCTCAGCCTCGAATCACCGCCATCATCCGCGCGTTTAATTCAACAGCTCCTTTCGCGCAACGATACGCATTGGCCCTGTAGGCAGATTCCCACTTGGCCTGAAAAACAAACGCTCTTTCACCGACTCCTTACCGCCGTTAATCCAGATCGCGATGTCGATAAACTGAGTACCGCTGATCATACCGCCGTTTGTCACCTCAAACCGCGCGCCGGCATAACGATCCACCAGAAACCGGCTATAGGCGGGATCGGCGAGCTGCGCTTTGTTGCGGTGCAAGGAACGGCCGGCGAACAGGCTCAGCAGTGCCTGCCGATCGCCATTTTGCAGCGCCGCGAAATAAGCCTGGGCCATAGACAGGCAGACGGGATCGATATCGTCCGGCCCGGCTAACGCGGCACGCGGACCACCTCCGGCGACCACGAGCAACGCGGACACCAAAAGCGCTTTCACTGTTTCTAGAACAATCTCCCTGAACCTCCCAATTCTAGGGTAATACTTGCCTTTACTGATCTTGGTTTACTGGGTTACCACTGCCACATAGTTCGCATTCGCGCCACTGGCACCTGTGGCCATGTTTCCGCCCAGACTGACGCTTCCCGCCGCGAAAGTCCTCGAATAGACATGCAATGTCGGTGCTGTCGGATTAGTCGTCTGTATCTCCAGACCGGTGTCGGTATAACTACTGGTGGCGGGATTCAACCAAGCGGGGAGCGCTGTGGCCGCCGCATCGTAGCCAACGTAAACCGTTACCGGTCTATCGACATTGAAATCGATGTAACTGGCAGCGATATTGTTCCTTTCCGCGTCCGCGGTCTGAATCCAGATCCCGTCGGCCAGCGCCGCCGGTATCGAAGTCAGCGTATAGGACTGATCGATATAATAGGGATAACCCGTCTGCAAAAGGTTCTGTTTGTGATTGGTCGGTGACACGCTTGCACAAGCCGCGGAAACCAGTCGATTGCACAGATGATCCAGATAGAAAGGCACCGTGGTGCTGCCCGTGAGGGCATTGTCCCATAGCACGGCCATGATGCGGTTGGCCAGCGAGTTGCCGTGCAATTTGTCGTGGTACATGCTCAGAAGCTCGTAATCGTCCGAGCTTACCCCGGGGGTGCCGCCGTCGTCATAAAAGAAATTGAAAAAGTCAGGCCCGTGCTGGACGCCGCTCAAGCCGTCTATGGCGGTGTTGTAGCCCTGCAGATCGCTGTTGCGGGTGGCATTCGCCGCGAACGGCAATACCGGCGGCACCTTGGCGACCCATACCGTCTTTCCCTGCGCGCTGATCGTATTCACCAGCGACTGCATATTGTTCTGATAAGCCGTCTGGGTCAACGGCGTCGAGCCGGACGAGTCGTTTGTTCCCAGCATCATCAGGACCACATTGGCGCTCGCATGCCGTTCCAGAATTGAATTGATGCGCGTCAAGGTATCGGTGGTCCGGTCACCGCCGACACCTTCATTAAACACAATATTCGGATAGCCGCGAGCGGCCGTGAGCAGATCCGTCAATCTGGCCTGATAGCCCTGTTGGCCGAACACCCTGCCATCGGACGACTGATTGTCCAGACTGTAGAAGTCGAAGGTACCCAGGGTAATACTGTCGCCAATAGAGACATACTCATCGCCCTGAATGCCTACGCGCGTATTTTCATCGCTGGCGACCACACCGCCGCTGCTGTTGCGCAGCTGACCGACCAGGCCCAGACCGGCAAGAAAATAATCTCCCTGGGCCGGCGTTCCGCAACTGGCGCTAAAGAAACCGGAACCGGCGGGTGATTCCACTGCCGGACCACAGGCCGCGCCGCCCAACTGAAAATCGACGCTGCCGGATGCGGGAATATTAGTCACTGCCGCCGAAGCGGTCACGCTGTTGCCAGTCTGCACCGAGTACGCCAGCGGCTGCGACAACACCAACGTCGGCCCCGGATCGTCGACATCGATCACCACGTTGTCAAAGCTCGCCTTGTCCTGGCAATACAAGGCAACGGTGCCATTGGCGAGGTCCGTGTCGTACACCGCGAACAGCGGATCGCCATCGCGCGTTACCTGGACCAACCCCCCGCTGACGTTGATGGCGAGGTTGAAGGTTTGCTCCTCCAGATAACCGCGGGCGTCGGTTGCCAGGGTAGTGAATACGCCACCGACTTTTTTCTCCAGCCGCGCAAATGATTCCCTGGCACTGAAAGAGACACGGTAATAGTTGTTTTCGTCCTGATAGCGGAACATGACGCCGACGTCCTGCCCGTCGAAGGGATCTCGCGCCGCGGCATCACGCAAGGGTGTGATATCGACACTGAGGCGATAATCGGACAACCCGCCCAACGCAGGGAGATACGAAAACGTACCCAGCTTGTAAGAGCCGGCAAAAGGCGTCCCGAATGACTGATCGCCCACGTCGGTGCCTTGCTGGTAGGCACCGCTGACAACCTGCCAGCTCGACGGGATCTGTGAATCGTCCACCGTCACCCAGTCACTGAGATCGGCCGTGGAAAAGTCGTACGATACCGGCAGCGTCGGCGAAGCAAAAACCTGGAAGTCCCATAACGAATACCCCCACCTGGTCCCCCGAACGGTGCCGAACATGCGCACGTAGCGGGCATCCGTGGTAGCGAAAGTAATGTTGTCAATACCGCCGTTACCGTTGCTCTCGCTGAACACGGTGGTCCAGGTCGAGGCGTCGTTGGACACCTGGATCTGATAGGCCTTGCCGTAAGCGGTCTCCCAGTTCAAGACCACGTGATCGATGGAGTAGACCGCCCCCAGGTCGACATAAATCCATTGGGGATCAATCGCCGCGACACTCGCCCAGCGCGTGGTGGAATCGCCGTCCACCGCATTGGCGGGCACGAGTTGTGCGTTTTCCTGGGATGACCCTGTCGCCGGCCTGCCGGCCGCCAGATCACTTGTCGGGGAAGGACTGTCACTCACGCTGACGCTGGCGCTGCCGCTGACGGAGGCATCCGAGGTGGCCGTGGCCGTTACGGTGAATGGACCGCCCGCCGTGCTGGCCGTGAACAGCCCGCTGGCGTCGATACTGCCGCCGCCACTGACCGACCAGTTCACCG
>JASBST010000059.1 GCA_030148775.1 Thiogranum sp. | reverse complement strand
ATGCCGAAGCTGCGCCAGGGGGCGTTCGAGACGGCGATTATCGAACGCTACCGGCGTCGGGAGAGTTCGGTCCGGTCTGCTTTTGACGTCGAACGCCGGCGATCAGCGCGTCGCCTTGGAGTTGAATTAGCGCAAAGTATTCAGCGTTGGAGGTGCTACCCATCCCAGCTTTCGCTGCTAGCGTCCAAGCGCGGCGGTGTCGTACTGCGTCCCCGAGATAGCGAATCTTCAGTTTGGCGAAAATCCCGTTAATCTCCATACCCGCCTCTTCGGTAAGATTGCCGTTCCGTACCCGAGAATATAGGATATCAAGAATCTGAGAGAGCAGTAGCGTAGGCGCGAGCAGAGTGTGATTGTTTGGTAGTTGGATTCCCTGTTCGACTAGCCGGATGGCAGCTCCCGGATCAATGATGAAACGCGTCATCGGTCAGCCTCGCTTTAGTGTTGATAGGCAGGCGCCTGGCTCGGCGCAAGGTATCAGATCGAGTGGCTGCAACGGAGGTCGTTGCTGTGCCGTCCAACGATTGAGCTGAGGGGCGCGAGCGGCATCGCGGCGAAGCGTCCCAACGAGCGATTTGTTAGCCGCTATTATGATATGCCTAGGCCTCTCAATGGCCACCGAAGCGTCTCCACTTTGAAAGAATAAAATTATAGATCTCGTCGCATGATATCGAGAGGCCATTGCAACCAACATGAAATTTGTTTTTATTTATTTTTCTCAGCAAATAGGGGCGGCGGCGTGAATATTTTTCCGGACTTTTTAGCACCAAGTCAATTGCGCGGACAGTAATAGCCCAAGGCGGGAATTTGACCGGTATTGAACTCTCCCAAGATTGTACAGATCTTATTTCACCCCAAGGTATTTTTCCCACTCTCATGCGTTTATCGAAAAGTCCGCTATCATCAACCTCCAATACTGGGTCGTTACTCAATATGCCCTTTAAGAATACCAAACCTAAAATCGCCATAACCGGGATAATTAAAACTACGACTACTAAAACTAATGGTTGTTCAGGGAGGCCCTTATCACCGAGACCAAAGTACGCGATGGCAAGGAATCCGAAGCAAAACAAAAAACCTAGGATAAATTTTATTTTTGAGTTATATACATGCAGGACTTCCATGTGCTTATCTCTATTTAGCGGCTAACGCCAGCCATAAGCGGCGGTTGAAAGCCGTTAGGTCGCGTCACTGATCCCATGCTTGCGGCAGAGGTCCTTGACCTTCATCCCGGCTTCCGCCTCACCCAGAATCGCGACAATCTGACTTTCCGTGAATCGTGACTTTCTCATTCGAGCCTCCTTGGCTAATAGCGCCAGAAAGCTCTACTTATGGAACGTCTACCTAGCGGGGAATCTTACGCACTGACTACCGCGAGGCTCACGTCGTTATCATTGTGGAGTCGTCGGGAGGTGGATTGTTTCGCAGATAGTCGCGGGCTTCACTGATTATCTGTTCTGCCTTCTCGTCGCGCGCTTGGCAGCGATCCGCCCATGGACGGCCCGGGTGAAGCACGTCCCACCGCGGACGCAAACCAGCGTGCCGCCCTTTCCCTGGGTCATGGTTTCCAAAACCGTCGATGAGCTTGTTCCATAATGGATTAAACTTCGCAATCAACAGCGACTCACCGAGGGGGATCCATATATCATCAACAATCAAATATCGGCAATGGAAATCGGCAATATCCAGATTTGAAACTTCTTCGATGCTTTTTGCGTGTTGCTTTAGCCTTTTATAGAGGACTTTACCGGGCGTCGCTTCTAAATCGCCGCCTTTTCTGGCTCCCTTCGGTACGGCTTTCCCAACGTAAATTGGGACTCCAAAATGTTGGTTACGATTTTTTTCCGCAATTACCTCATACCCATGGAAGCCGCCAGTGTAGTAAATGGCATATACACCAGCGCCATCGAAGGCACTTAGGTCCCTTAAAGGAGCGACGGCCTGTCGCAGCATGGCTTGGCCAACACTTTCCCCCAGATGGCGCTTGGCAAGGGGATTAAACGGAACGACTTTTCGATTCGTCATGCGAAGTTCCTACCCCTATCTCGACATATCTTGCGTATCTCCGCTTCCGCGAGACGTTCCGCCACCGATGCCGCCACTCGGCGAGCCAGCGCTACTGGGACAGCATTACCCAATTGCCGCATGATTTCAGTCCATGATCCGTGAAACACATACCCGTCCGGAAACGTCTGAATGCGCGCAGACTCGCGCACGCTTAGATAACGAACCCCTCGGTTATCCAGAACGATCATGTTTTCGCCACCAGGCACCCCATGATCACCCGCTTTTAACGTTTTCGCAGGCAGATCAAGCGGACTGCCAGTATGCCCTTTGTACGCCTTGGCCCCATCCTGGAAGTTGTGGTTATGGAGCACCAGTCGTGATCTCTTCCGTGGATCTGGAATATCAATTAACGCATCCCGGACCGTGCGCCATGCGCGTTCCTCGATAGGCAGAAGCGAGGAACTTAATTTCTTGATTCTGGCTTCCAATTTTCCGGGAATGCCCGGACGTTTTGCCTTGGGCACTTTGTGCCTGTCCCAGTATTCTCCAGAAACCCATTGGGAATATAGAAGCGCATCAAACGTATGCGTTGGACGCGGGAAAGACCACTCGATGCCGAGATCGGAACGGAAACCTACGATAAAGACCCTTTCGCGCTTTTGCGGAACACCATAATCAGCAGCGTTGACAAGCGTTGGGACAACGTTATAAGTAAGTCCTTTTCCATGAAGCGCGCCCGAAGTCTTTTCTTCCTGCAATCTGCGCAAATGACTCATCCATGTTTCACGGTGTCTTCGGGTAACCTCCGGAAATTCGAGTTGAAGCAGGATGTACTGATAATAATTTGCAAAGCTTGAGCGGGTTAGGCCCTTAACATTCTCAATAATGAAGGACTTTGGGCATAGCTTTCGAACCAACTCGACTGTGGAGGGGAACATGTCCCGTTCATCGCCATACGCCTTATGCTTGCCACCCATCGAAAACGGCTGGCAAGGCGGGCCTCCCGCAAGTAATTCAATTCCTTCCGGGATCAAAGTCCAATCAAATTCGCGTATATCCCCTTCCCAAAGCGGCCAATCCTTAACCAACGGATATCCGCGTTTTTGATTTTCCCTGACCGTGTCGCAAGCCCATTTATCCCATTCCACAACAGCCAGCGAGTCGAAGCCAGCGAGAGATACCCCCATGGCAAGACCCCCGGCCCCCGCGAAAAGCTCAACTGATTTCATTCTTCACCTTCCTGTTTTTACAGAAATTCCCTAACAACGCCCGATACTCGGTCGGTATCCACCATTTGACATTCCCACACAACCAACACGCGCCATCCCAAATCTCTCAACCGTCGCTGATTACGTAAATCCCGCTTTCTATTCTCTTCCAGCTTTGGGCTCCAGAAATCCAACTTCGATTTTGGAAGTCTTGCGAGCTTGCACCCCCTGTGGCGATGCCAAAAACACCCATGCATGAAAATAACCGCGCGCCTCGAAGGAAAGACCAAATCCGGCTTCCCGGGCAGTTCCTTGACATGTAGGCGGTAACGAAATCCCATCCCATGCACAAGCCGACGAAGTTTCATCTCCGGGGCCGACCCTGTACCCCGAATAAGGGACATTCGCTTGCTTCGTTCTTGCGTGGAGAGCGTATCCGCCAAATCGTTCCTCACCTAAACGAGCCATCAACATGAATCTCTGCAATTTTAACGCAATTTCGCTACGGGGTTTTTAGGCCCAACTACTACTAGCGACTGCGCGCTCAATATGAAACTTGACCGAACATATACTCATTCATCCACGCGTATCGCCTCATTCGCGCGCGAATGGTCGATATCATAATTTTCCCTCCCCCGGATTTTTATCGTTACCGCTTATAATTTGTACTCTTTTTCGGAGTCAGCGGCAAATAGAAAACTAGCGGGCTGTTGCCCGGATATGGGTGACCATGTCTGAGATACGTCTTCTGGATCGGGTGCGCCATACCGTGCGCGCCTAACGCAATCTGCCAGTCGCCCCCTAAACCTGCCCATACCGCGGCGCGTGCCCGAGCCAGCGGCGGATAATGGGCTCGACGCGCTCGGGGTGTTGGCCGATTAAATGGCGGGCGGTGTCCTCGACCTTGTCCAGCAGGGGTTGGTCGCGCATCAGGTCGGCGATGCGAAACGCGATCATGCCGGTCTGGCGGGTGCCCAGCACTTCGCCGGGGCCGCGCAGTTCCAGGTCCTGGCGGGCGATTTCAAAGCCGTCGTTGGTGGCGCGCATCACCGCCAGCCGTTTGCGCGCCATTTGCGACAGCGGCGCGCGGTACATCAGCACGCAGCTGCTCTGCGCCGTGCCGCGGCCGACGCGCCCGCGCAGCTGGTGCAGTTGCGACAGCCCCAGGCGTTCGGCGTTTTCGATGATCATCAGCGAGGCGTTGGGTACGTCCACGCCCACTTCGATCACGGTGGTGGCCACCAGCAGGTCGAGTTCGCCCTGCTTGAAGGCACTCATGCGGGCGCTTTTGTCGCGCTCTTTCAGGCGCCCGTGCACCAGGCCCACGTTCAGCTCGGGCAGGGCCTCGGCCAGCACGCCGGCGGTGTCCTCGGCGGCCTGGCATTGCAGGGATTCCGACTCTTCGATCAGGGTGCACACCCAATAAACCTGGCGGCCCTCGCGGCAGGCCTGGCGCACGCGCTGCACGACTTCGGCGCGGCGGCCCTCGCCGATGGCCACGGTCTGCACCGGCGTGCGCCCGGGCGGCAGTTCGTCGATCACCGAGGTGTCCAGGTCGGCGTACAGTGCCATCGACAGGGTGCGCGGAATCGGGGTGGCGGTCATGATCAACTGGTGCGGCACGCGCTCGCCGGCGCGGCCCTTGTCGCGCAGCGCCAGGCGCTGGTGCACCCCAAAGCGATGCTGTTCGTCGATGATCACCAGCGCCAGACGCTGAAAAGCCACGTCGCCCTGGAACAGCGCGTGCGTGCCCACCAGCACCTGCACTTCGCCTGCGGCCAGTTCGCTCAGCAGCCGTTGGCGCGCCTTGCCCTTGACCTTGCCGGACAACCAGCCCACGCGCACACCCAGCGGCGTGAACCAGTCGCTGAAGTTGGCGCAGTGCTGTTCGGCCAACAGCTCGGTGGGCGCCATGATCGCCACCTGACAGCCGCACCCCACCGCCTGCAGCGCCGCCGCCGCGGCCACCACCGTCTTGCCCGAGCCGACATCGCCCTGCACCAGGCGCATCATCGGGTGCGCCTGCGCCAGGTCGTGCAGCAGTTCCCCGATGACGCGCCGCTGCGCGCCGGTCAACGCGAACGGCAGTTGTCGCTCGAAGGCCTGGCGCGTGGGGCTGGGCGTGTCCAGGGCCTCGGCGCGCAGGTGCTGCGCGCGCAGGCGCACCCGCCGCAGGCTGAGATGGTGCGCCAGCAGTTCCTCGAAGGCCAGGCGTTGCTGGCTGGGGTGCACGCCGGCTTCCAGCGCCGCAACGTCGGCCCCCGGCGGCGGCCGGTGCACATAACGCAACGCCGATTGCAGATCGCTGAACTGCAACTGAGCCAGCAGGCGCTCGGGCAGCCATTCCGGCAGCCGGCCGGGCGCCAGCAGCCCGACCGCCTGCTGGCTCAGTTTGCGCAGGGTGAGCTGATGCAGACCTTCGGTGGTCGGGTAGATCGGCGTCAGGCGCTCTTCCACCGCCACCTGTTCGTCGTCGCCCAGGCGCTGATATTCGGGGTGCACCATCTCGGCCATGCTGGGGCCGCGGCGCACTTCGCCGTAGATGCGCAGCCGCGCGCCGCGCACAAAGCTCTCCTGCTGGCTGCGGTTGAAGTGAAAAAAGCGTAACAGCAGCGAACCGGTGCCGTCGCTGACCCGCACCAACAGGCTGCGGCGTTTGCCGTATTTGATTTCGGCCAGGTCCACCCCGGCCTCGATGACGGCGTGGTCGCCGCCACGCAGGCGCCCGATCGGCACGATGCGGGTGCGGTCCTCGTAGCGGCGCGGCAGATGGAACAACACATCCTGTACCGTCTCCAGCCCGAAGCCGGCCAGCTTCTGCGCCGAGCGCGGCCCAACACCGCGCAGCGACGTCAGCGGCAATGCGTCCAGCGTCTGCGCGGCGGGGCTCACGCGGCCGGCGTCAAGCGCGCGGGCGCTCACGCCGCCACCGCGCGGCCCGGGCGCCGCGGCTGCGTCTCAGCCCAGCACCACAACGGCATCCATCTCCACCGTGGCGTCTTTGGGCAGGCTGGCGACACCGATCGCGGCGCGCGCCGGATAAGGCTCTTCGAAATAATCGGCCATCACCTGATTGACCAGCGGGAAATGCCCCAGGTCGGTGAGAAAGATATTCAGCTTGGCGATGTCGGCCAGACTGCCGCCGGCGGCCGCGGCCACCGCCGCAAGGTTGTCGAACACCTGCCGGATCTGCGCTTCCATGTTGCCCTCGACCATCTCCATGCTCTCCGGCACCAGCGGAATCTGGCCGGAGAGATAAACCGTGTCGCCGACCTGCACGGCCTGCGAATAGGTGCCGATGGCCTGCGGCGCCTTGTCGGTGTGTATAACCTTGCGTGGCATGAACGCTCCTTGGGGGTGGTTTAATGTTTGCTGCGGCTGATGCGCATGACGTTGGGCAACTGGCGGATGCAACGCATGACCTTGGCCAGGTGCTGGCGGTTTTTCACCGTCACGGTGAAGTTCAGCGCGGTGTCGAGACCGTCGCGCTCTTCGATGGAGACGTTCTCGATGTTGGAGCCGGTTTCGGAAATCTCCGCGGCGATGGTCGCCAGCACGCCTTTCTGGTTGGTCACGTCGACACGGATCTCGGCCGGGAACTCGCCCTCGATGCCCGGTTGCCATTCGACATCGATCCACTTGTCCGGCCGGCTGCGCAGTTCGCTCAGGTTCTTGCAGCCCTCGGTGTGGATCACCAGTCCGCGCCCCGAGCTGATGAAGCCGACGATCTTGTCGCCGGGGATGGGCCGGCAGCAGCGCGCGAAGTGCACCACCATACCCTCGGTGCCACGGATCGCCAGTGGCTGGCTGTTGCCGGTGGCCGCCGGCGTCTCGTCGTCGCCCGCCGGCACCAGGCGCCGCGCCATCAACATCGCCGTGCGGTTGCCCAGGCCGATGTCGGCGTACAAGGCGTCGCGCGATTTGAAGCCGCATTCGTTCATCACCCGGTCGAACTGCTCGTCGCTGACCTCGGCCAGGCTGCTGCTCAGGTTGTGCAGCGCCTTGTCGGTCATGCGCTGGCCCAGTTCCACCGCCTCGTCGTGCTGCAGGTTTTTCAAATAGTGGCGGATGTTCGAGCGCGCCTTGCCGGTGGTGACGAAATTCAGCCAGGCGGGGTTGGGATGGGCGCCGGTGGCGGTGATGATCTCCACCGTCTGACCGTTCAGCAGCGGTGTGCGCAGCGGCGCCAGACGCCGGTCGATCTTGGCGGCGATGCAGGTGTTGCCGACATCGGTGTGCACGTCATAGGCGAAATCCACCGCCGTGGCGCCGCGCGGCAGCTCCAGGATATCGCCGGCGGGCGTGAACACATAGACCTCGTCGGGAAACAGGTCGATCTTCACGTTCTCCAGAAACTCCAGCGAGTTGCCGGCGTTGCGCTGCATCTCCAGCAGCTCGCGCAACCACTCGCGCGCGCGCGCCTGGGCACTGTTGCCGCTGCTTTTGTCGCTGTTGCTCTTGTACAGCCAGTGCGCCGCGATGCCCGACTCAGCCACCCGGTCCATGTCGTCGGTGCGGATCTGCACCTCGATGGGCACGCCGTAGGGCCCGAACAACACCGTGTGCAGCGACTGGTAGCCGTTGGCCTTGGGGATGGCGATATAGTCCTTGAACTTGCCCGGCACCGGTTTGTACAGGTTGTGCATCATGCCGAGCACGCGATAACAGGTGTCGACCGAATCGACAATCACGCGGAAGGCATACACGTCGTAGACTTCGTTGAACGAGCCGACGCGGTTGCGGATTTTTCTGTACAGCGAATATAGGTGCTTTTCCCGGCTCAGAAGACGGCAACTCAGATCCTCCTGATCCAGCCGCTGATGAATGGCCGACTCGATCTTGTTCAGAATCTCCTTGCGGTTGCCGCGCGCGCGCCGCACCGCTTCGCTCAACACGCGGTAGCGCATCGGATAGAGCGAGGCGAAGCCCAGGTCTTCCAGTTCGAGACGGATCTGGTTCATGCCCAGGCGGTTGGCGATGGGGGCGTAGATTTCCAACGTTTCGCGCGCGATACGGCGGCGTTTGTCGGCGCGCATCACACCGAGGGTGCGCATGTTGTGCAGCCGGTCGGCGAGCTTGACCAGGATCACGCGCAGATCCTTGACCATCGCCAGCATCATTTTACGGAAGTTCTCCGCCTGCGCCTCGGCCTGGCTTTCGAACTTGATCTGGGTGAGCTTGCTCACGCCGTCGACCAGCTCGGCGATCTCCTCGCTGAACTCGGTGGTCACCGTTTCCTTCGGTGTGCCGGTGTCCTCGATCACATCGTGCAGAATGCCGGCGATGATGCTGGGGGCGTCCATGTGCATGCCGGCGAGAATGCGCGCCACGGCGATGGGGTGATAAATATAGGGCTCGCCGGACATGCGGTGCTGGCCCTCGTGCGCCTCGGCACCGAACAGATAGGCACGGTAGACCTCGCGCACCTGCCCGGGCTCCAGATAGGATTCGAGCAGATCCATCAGATCGCTGATCAAATAACGCGACGCGTTATCGTTTATGGGTGCGGGATTCGCCATGCCTCTCGGTTTATCGTCGCCGTGCGTTCAAATCATAGGCCAAATCCCTCTTGCCGCAAATAAAAAGCCGTTTCCGGTGATGGCCGGAAACGGCTTTTTGTCAATCGGACCGGGGCGAATCAGCGTTCGCGGTCGCCACCGGCCGGCGGCAGATCCACACTCTGCTCGAGGTTCTCCACCAGCGCGCTCATATCGTCGAGCAGCACTTCCTCGGCGGGTTTCTCGTCCAGAATCGAAGGGCCGACATAGCCTTCGGAAATCTCGCGCAGCGCCACCACCGTGGGCTTGTCGTTTTCCCACTCGACGAACGGCTGCGTGCCACGCGCCAGCTGCCGCGCGCGCTTGGTCGCCACCAGCACCAGCTGAAAGCGGTTATCCACCTTGTCGAGACAATCTTCTACCGTGACACGTGCCATATTGAAAACCTGTATTGCTGCCGATGCTGCGGGTTGAGCAGTGTACTGCAATCAGTCGGCCGGTTCCAGCAGACCCTTTAATTCAACGGCATAGCGCTGACTTTGCGGCTCGCAACGCAGGCGCCCGGCGCAAAACAAGGCCGCGAGCTGATCCAGCACGGTGGCGAAATCATCATTGACTATAAGGTAGTGGTACTCGTCGAAATGGCGCATTTAGCTGACCGCCTCGGCCATGCGCCGCGCGATCACCGCCTCGCTGTCCTGGCCGCGGGCGCGCAATCGCCGGTACAGCGCCTCGCGGCTGGGCGGCAATATGAACACCTTCACCGCCTCGGGGAAGGCCGCGTGCACTTGGCGCGCGCCCTGCCAGTCGATCTCCAGGATCACGTCCTCGCCGGCCTGCAGCTGCTCGACCAGCGTCGCCCGCGCGGTGCCATAGAAATTGCCGAATACCTGCGCGTGTTCCAGAAACTCGCCGGCCGCCACCAGCGCCTCGAAGCGCTCGCGGTCGATGAAATGATAATCCTGGCCGTCGCGCTCGCCCGGGCGCGGCGCCCGCGTGGTGTGCGACACCGACACCGAAATGCCCTCGACGCGCTCGAGCAACGCCTTGACCAGGCTGGTTTTACCCGCCCCCGAAGGTGCGGAGACAATATATAAGGTACCGATCATGGCCGTTCCCACCCTGACTTCACCCGGCACGGACCGCGGTCGACGACGCGCCCCCCGTCCTCCCACCAGGGCAACCGAAACACCGGGCGGCGGGGAAACAGCTGCCACCCGTGTGCGCCCGCGCCCTAAGCACGGAAGCTATTTCCCCGCCCGGCGCCTGCGACCCCCAATCACTCCACATTCTGCACCTGCTCGCGCATCTGCTCGATCAGCACCTTCAGCTCCACCGCTGCGGCCGTGGTCTCGCTGTCGGGCGATTTCGAACCCAGGGTGTTGGCCTCGCGGTTGAATTCCTGCATCAGAAAATCCAGCCGCCGCCCCACCGGCTCGTCGCGCTCCAGCACCCGGCGCACCTCGCTGACATGGCCGTCCAGACGGTCCAACTCCTCATCCACGTCCATTTTCTGCACCAGGAGCACCAGCTCCTGCTCCAGCCGGTCCTGGTCGACCTTGGCCTGCAACTCCTCCAGGCGCGCCTGCAACTTCGCCCGCGCCCGCTGGCGCACCTCGGGCAGGCGCGCGCGCGCCCGCGCGCTCTGCGCCTCGATACCCGCCAGTCGCGCCTCCAGCACCGCCTTGATCTGGGCCCCCTCGCGCTCGCGCGTGGCCACCAGGTCGTCCAGCGCCTGGTCGAGCAGCGCCAGCGCCTGTTGCTGCGCGGCACCGCTGTCGGGCTCGGGCTCGCGCACCACTCCGGGCCAGCGCAGCAGGTCGATCACCCCCGGCGAGGTCGCTTCCGCCGAGCGGGTTTCGATCTCACGACAGGCCTCCAGCACGCCCTTGAGCCGATCGTGGTCCAGCTCCAGCGACGCGTCCTGAGCCGTGTTCCAGCGACAGCGCAGCGCACATTCGAGCTTGCCGCGCCCGAGGCGGGCGCCGACCCGTTCCCGCACCACCGGCTCGAGACCGCGCAACTCCTCTGGCAGGCGCACGAAAACCTCCAGGTAACGGTGGTTTACCGAACGTAACTCCCAGGTCAGGTCGGTGCCGTCCTGCTCGGACTGGCTGCGCGCGAACGCGGTCATGCTGCGGATCATCTCAAGTCACTCCTTGTCGCTGCCGCTATACTCATATTGCAAGAATTTGTTTTTGTACAGGATTTCGGCCCACAACGCCATCATTGCAAGGGCGACAGTCTAAGGGATCATGGGCAAAAAGCTAGACAGCCTCAAAGCCGGCACGCAGCTCGACGGTTATCTATTGGAAAAAACGCTGGGCGGCGGCGGTTTCAGCGTGGTCTACCGCGCCCGCCAGATCAACAACAACCGCCGCGTCGTCATCAAGGAATACATCCCCAACAAGCTGGCCTGTCGCGACCGCCACGGCCAGGTGGTGGCGCGCAGCGCCGAGACCGAACAGCGCTTCCAGCGCGGGCGCAAGCTGTTTTTCCAGGAAGCCAGCACGCTGGCGACGCTCAAGCATCCTAATATTGTCGACGTGTTCAATTTCTTTCAGGCCAACGGCACGGCCTATATGGTGATGGCCTACCAGGAAGGCGAAAACCTGCAACACTATCTGCAGCGCCGCCGCGGCGGCCTCAGCGAGCGTTTTCTGCGCACGGTGTTCCCGCCGCTGCTCGATGGCCTGGAGTTGATCCACGCCAACGACCTGCTGCACCTGGACATCAAACCGGGCAAGATCCACCTCCGCAACGCCGGCCAGCCGCTGCTGCTGGATTTCGGCGCCGTGCACGGCTTTCCGCACAGCCGCCAGGAACAGCCCCGCCAGTTCTTAAGGCCAGGGTTCTCACCG
>JASBST010000052.1 GCA_030148775.1 Thiogranum sp. | reverse complement strand
GTGGGGGCCGCCCGCGTCGGTTATGTGGACGGCGACTATGTGTTGAATCCGACCCGCAGCCAGCTGGCCGAATCGCAGCTCGACCTGGTAGTGGCGGGTACCGCCAAGGCCGTGCTGATGGTCGAATCCGAAGCCAGGCAGTTGCCCGAGGACGTCATGTTGGGTTCGGTGGTCTACGGCCACGAACAGATGCAGGGTGCCATCGAGGCGATTGCCGAGCTGGCCGCCGAAGTCAACGCGCCGGCCTGGGAATGGCAGCCCGGAGCCGCCAACGACGCGCTGGCCACGGCGGTGGCTGAAGTCAGCAAAACGGCGTTTGGCGAAGCCTATACCATCGCCGACAAGCAGGAGCGCTATGCTCGCCTCGACGCGATTCGCCGCGAGACGCTGGAAAGACTGGCCGGCGGCGACGCGCCGAGTTTCAGTGAGGACGAAGTGCGCGGCGCGATGGAGAAACTGGAAAAAAGCATCGTGCGCAGCCGCATCATCAAGGGCGAGCCTCGCATCGACGGTCGTGACACCAGAACAGTACGTCCGATCACGGTGCGTACCGGTGTGTTGCCACGGACCCACGGATCCGCCTTGTTCACCCGCGGCGAAACTCAGGCGCTGGTGGTCACCACGCTCGGTACCGAGCGCGAGGCGCAGATCATCGACGCGCTGCAGGGCTCGTACCGTGAGAACTTCATGTTGCACTACAATTTCCCGCCTTACTGCGTCGGCGAAACGGGACGCGTCGGTAGCCCCAAACGCCGCGAGATCGGTCACGGCCGACTAGCCAAGCGCGGCGTGTTGGCGTGCATGCCGAGCACTGACGAGTTCCCCTACACCATTCGCGTGGTGTCGGAAATCACCGAGTCCAACGGCTCCAGCTCCATGGCCAGTGTCTGCGGCAGCAGCCTGTCGATGATGGACGCCGGGGTGCCCTTGTCGGCACCGGTGGCCGGTGTCGCCATGGGCCTGATCAAGGAAGGCGACGAGTTCGCCGTGCTGACCGATATCATGGGCGACGAGGATCATCTGGGCGATATGGACTTCAAAGTCGCGGGCACCAACAAGGGCGTCAACGCGCTGCAGATGGATATCAAGATCGACGGCATCACCAAGGAGATCATGGAAGTCGCGCTGGCGCAGGCGCACGAAGCGCGTCTGCATATTCTGGGCGAGATGGCCAAGGCCATCGACACGCCGCGCACCGAGATGTCGGCGTTCGCACCGCGTTACATCACCATGAAGATCAACCCGGAGCGCATCCGTGACGTCATCGGCAAGGGTGGTGCGACCATCCGGGCGTTGACGGAGGAGACCGGTGCCAGCATCGATATCGACGACAGCGGTATGGTCAAGATCGCCTCGGTCGACCGCGCCGCCGGCGAAGAGGCGCGCAAGCGCATCGAGCAGTTGACCGCCGATGTTGAGGTCGGGCACGTCTACGAAGGCAAGGTGGTCAAACTGATGGATTTTGGCGCCTTCGTGACCATTCTGCCCGGCAAGGACGGTCTGGTGCATATTTCGCAGATTTCCGAAGAGCGGGTCGAGAAGGTCAGCGACAAGCTCAACGAAGGCGACACCATCAAGGTGAAAGTGCTGGAAGTGGACAAGCAGGGCCGTATCCGTCTGAGCATGAAGGCGGTGGGTCAGGCCTGAGCGAGCCGACCGCTGCTAATAAACAAAAAGGGGCCAGAGGCCCCTTTTTTGTTGCAGCACGATAAGTCTGCAGAGCGTTAACCGCTACCAGGACGTCGCCCGCGCCAGCGACAGCAGAGGATTACTGTCTTCATAGCGCACGTTCATCAGGCCGTTGTCGTGTTTCTGGCCGATATTCTGTTTCTGCCACAGCATCTCTCCGTTGCGGGCGTTGTACACGCGCAGCAGGCCACCTTTGCAACCGACGGCGACGCGTTCGCTGTCCGGCGAGATGTCGGTGACGCAGCGCTTGCCTTCCGTCATCGACTTGGTGATCTCAAGCTCGGTGCGTTCGCCGCTGATGCTGTCGAGCAGAATCACTTTGTCGGCCTTGCCATAGGAATGGGGCAGACCGTCGTCGCCGAACATGATCAGTGAGCGCTTGGGCACCACCATGGCGAAATAGCTCAGGTCCGGTGCCACGCTGATGTTGGAGATGCGCATAGGTTTCTTGGCGTCGGTATCGGCCCATTTCAGCGTCTTCTCGGTGCCACTGCCGATATCGTAGATATTGCGCAACGAGATCAGCTTCTTGCCATCTTTGCTGAAGCGCAGCGTACTGAATTGACGCGGAATCAAAAACGCGCTGTGCGGATAGCTCTCGACGACATGACGCTTGCCGCTGTCGATGTCCAGCACGGCGAACTGATCCCGGCCGACGTAGGCGACACGTTCGCCATTGTCGGTGATGCCGAGCGCGTAGACGCCCGCATCCAGATTGTCGACCGTCTTGACGACACGGAACTTGCCCAGATCCATGACGTGCAGATCGGAGCGGTATTCAAAGCCCACCTGCCGCTCCTTGCCGTCGTGCACCGCCTTGCAGATATTCACAACGATGGCGGCATATTGGCCGTTGTTGGAGGGCACGATCGGCCCGACATAGTCGTGGAAGCCGGTTTTCGGATCGCAATTGCCTTTGGCCGCGGTCAGCTGCGACATCTTGATGCGTTTGATGCTGTGGCTGCCCAGATCGATGTAGCCGCCGATGAAATCCGGCATCTGCTGGGCGCGGTTGTTCACCATGCGCCCGAGGGAACTGGGCAGCAGCAGAACCTTCCCCTGCGGATAAGAACCGGTCAGCACCACGTCCTTGAAATTACTGATACCCCAACGGGGGTCGCCCACGCGCCCGTACTGCGTGCCGAAAATGGTGTCCAGATCAGAGCGCTGCCCCATGGCGTCGATCATGTCGCCGGTTTCGCTGTCCCAGATTTTGATGCCACCGGTGTATTTGTCGTCTTCGGCCAGGGTGAAACCGCCGGCACCGCCGGTAATAATATGCTTGCCGTCGGCGGAAAAGTGCACCGTATAAATGTCGTCGTCTTCGGCGCCGAAAGCGGCCGTGTTGCACACCAGGGCGAGGCCCAGCGCGGTGGTTTTCAGCAGTGCAGATACTTTCATTATGATGTGATTCCCAGCGTAGTCGTCCTTAAAGAACGGGACCAATACTGCGGGCCCCCCGATTCATCCCGAAAAAGTGCCAGTCGTGAGCGATGAGTTAATTTGGGAGGGCTATCGGCCGGGTAACGATCAGCTTGAGATGGGAAGTGTGCGGCGGTGCCCCCGCGCGTTGGTCGGCATCTTGGTTGTGCCTCGTTTTATTAATGACGGTATTACGGCAGGTTATCGTTATTTTCTGGAATCAATATCAGGTAGGAGTCGCCAGAATTTCACCAATTCTATGGTCTAGCCAATAGCAGGGACGCCAGGGCCAACGGCCGGCGACGAAGCCGACGTGGCCGCCGTGACGGCTGAGTTCGAGACGTACGCCGGCGCCGAGTTCGTCGCACCGGGGGATGGCGTCCGCGCTGAGAAAGGGATCGTCGCGCGCTTGCAGAATCACCGTCGGCGTGAGGATCCGGCTCAGATAGGCACGGCAACTGCTTTGCCGGTAGTAGTCGTCCACGCCGTTGAAACCGTGCAGCGGCGCGGTGACCGCGTCGTCGAAACGGTGGAAGCTGTTCAGCCGCGACAGTCCGTCGAGCCGGATCGGTAAAGGCATCAACGCACTTTTGGCACGAATCTTCGCCTGTAACTTGCGTAGCAGGTAATACTCGTAAGCCCGTGACAGTCCTCGCCGCAGACGGTGCGCGGCTTTATCCAGCTCAAACGGGACCGACACCGCGATGGCGCGCGCGACCGAGGTCTGCACCGGGTTTTCGCCCAGCCATTTCAGCAGTACGTTGCCGCCCAGGGACACGCCTACGGCGTAGAGGACACGCCGGGGATCACGGGCGCGCAGCCGTTGTAACAGGGTGGAGAAGTCCGCCGTTTCACCAGAGTGATAACTGCGCGTGAGCCGGTTGGGTTCGCCGCTGCAGCCGCGAAAGTTCAGCAACACCACCTGCAGGCCACGGCGGTGTAGCGATTGCATCAGGCCGGCGGCATAGTGCGAATGGCGGGAACCCTCCAAACCGTGCAGCAACACCACCAGTGGGCCGGTCCGGGCCGGGGTCCAGTCGAGGTCGAGAAAATCCCCGTCGTCCAGTTCGAGGCGTTCGCGCCGCAACGGCGGTGGTCGCCGTCGGCGGAAACCTTGCGCGAACAGGGTTTGCAGGTGCGCGCCCGGCAGCCACCAGGCCGCCCGGAAACGGCTCTCTGTGACGATTCCCCGGATGCTGCTCAAGCCTGACAACAGTTAAATTATTCTCTCAATAGTGCTTCGTAAGGTATCGATAGTAAACGGCTTATCGAATATCGCCGATACCCCGCTGCGGGCAATGCCGGCGAGCCGGCTGCGATCGGTTTCCGAGGTTACCATCAGCACCGGCACGCTCGGTTGCGAGCTCTGATTGCGAATGTACTGGCTGAGCTGTTCGCCATCAATGCGCGGCATGTTGTAGTCGGTGACGATCAGATCGAAGAACGATGCCTGAATCAATTCGATCGCCTGCTGTCCGTTCTCGGCCTCGATAAATTGCTCGACGCCCAGTCGTTCCAGCATCTGGCGCACGATACGCCGCGACGTGGAGCTGTCGTCGACGATAAGCACGCGCAATTCGTCCGGCGTGAACTGTTGCAATTGCAGCGGGTCGGGTTGCAGATAGTCGAGGGTGGCCAGCAACGAGCGGCTCAATTGTTCGCGACTGAAAGGCTTGGGAAGGATGGCGATGACGCCGGCCTGGCGCAGAGGTTCGAGATAGCGGATACCGGTTTCGCTGGAGATTAGCATTAACGGCGTGTCGATCAGCGATTCGTCGTTGCGCATCCGCTGCACCAGTTCGGTACCCGTCATGTCGGGCAGGTGCATGGCGCTGATGATCAGATCGGGAGGGTGGGCGCGCATGCGTTCCAGCGCCGCGCTGCCCTGGTCGATCCATTGCGGTTGCGCGGCGCCCATCTGTTGCAGATAGTCCTCGATGATACGGTGCTGAGTACTGGAGGGTTCCACCAGTAGAATCTCCAGCTGGCCGATCGACAACCCGCTCATCGGTTGGTCCGGTTCTGTATCAGATGCTCGACGACAGCCGGTTCGGCCAGCGTCGAGATGTCGCCGAGACTGTCGATCTCGTTGGCAGCGATTTTACGCAGGATGCGCCGCATGATCTTGCCCGAGCGGGTCTTGGGCAGTCCGGGCGCCCATTGGATGGCGTCGACAGTGGCTATCGGCCCGATTTCGCTGCGCACCAGTTTTATCAGTTCGTCCTTCAGCGCGTCGCCGGGCTCGACACCTTTGACCAGTGTCACATAAGCATAAATGCCCTGACCCTTGATGTCGTGCGGGAAGCCGACCACCGCCGCCTCGGCGACGTCGTGATGCAGTACCAGGGCGCTTTCCAGTTCGGCGGTGCCGAGCCGGTGACCCGAGACATTCAGCACGTCGTCCACCCGGCCGGTGATCCAGTAATAGCCGTCCCGATCGCGGCGCGCGCCGTCGCCGGTAAAGTACATACCCGGATAGGCGGAAAAATAGGTGTCGATGAAGCGCTGATGATCGCCATATACCGTGCGCATCTGGCCCGGCCAGGGATGGGTGATCACCAGATTGCCCTCGGCGGCGCCTTCCAGGATACGGCCTTCGTTGTCCACCAGCGCGGGCTGAACACCGAAAAACGGCAGACTGGCCGAGCCCGGTTTCAAGGCCATGGCGCCGGGCAGGGGGGTGATCATGTGGCCGCCGGTTTCGGTTTGCCACCAGGTGTCGACGATCGGGCAGCGCTGGTCGCCGACCACGCGGTAGTACCATTCCCAGGCTTCGGGATTGATCGGTTCGCCGACGCTGCCGAGCAGACGCAGACTCTTGCGCTCGCAGCGCTTTACCGGCTGATCGCCTTCGCGCATGAGCGCGCGTATGGCGGTGGGCGCGGTGTAGAAGCTGGCGACCTGATGTTTGTCGCACACCTGCAAGAAGCGCGCCGCGTCGGGATAGGTGGGTATGCCTTCGAACATCAAAGTAGTGGCGCCGTTGGCGAGCGGACCATAGATGATATAAGTATGTCCGGTGATCCAGCCGACGTCGGCCGTGCACAAATAACGTTCGCCGTCCTGATAGTCGAACACAAATTTGTGCGTCATGGCGGCGTAGAGCAGGTAGCCGCCACCGGTATGCAGCACGCCTTTGGGTTTGCCGGTAGAGCCAGAGGTATAGAGAATGAACAACGGATCCTCGGCGCCCATCGGCTCCGGTTCACACTCCGCTTCCACGCCCGCGGCCAGTTCGTGCAACCAGACGTCGCGCTCCGGTTCCCAGTCGATGTCGCCACCGGTGCAGCGACAGACCAGGACTGTATGCACGTTGGGGCAGGCGGCCACGGCACGATCGGTGTTGCGCTTCAACGCTACCGTCTTGCCGCCGCGACGGCCTTCGTCGGCGGTGATCACCAGGCGGCAATCGGAATCGAGAATGCGGTCTTTCAGGGACTCCGGTGAAAAGCCGCCGAAGACCACCGAATGGATCGCGCCGATACGCGCACAGGCGAGCATGGCGTAGGCGGCTTCGGGGATCATCGGCATGTAGATGCACACCCGGTCGCCCTTTCCGACCCCGCGGGCTTTCAGCACGTTGGCGAAAACGCAGACCTGCCGGTGCAGTTCGCGGTAGGTGATCCGGCTGTCCTGGGTCGGGTCGTCACCCTCCCAGATGATGGCGATCTGGTCGCCGCGCCGCTCCAGATGCCGGTCTATACAGTTGTAGCTGACGTTGAGTTCGGCGCCCTCGAACCAGCGCACGTGGCCGCTTGTATAGTCCCACTCCAGAACCTGCTTCCAGGGTTTGTACCAGCTCAGGAAGCGGTCCGCCTGTTCGGACCAGAAGGATTCGGGGTCCTGCACCGATTCCTGGTACAGGCGCGTGTAGGTGTCCCGATCGATGTGCGCATTGGCCGCAAAAGCGGGGGGCACCTGATAGACTTTCTCCTCGGACATGCGGTCACTCCTTGGCGTTGTTTGTTGTCATTGTACGGATATTGCAAAAATCTGATCAATGTCGGCGTATCAGACGTTTCGCCGGCACCTGTTGCGCCCGCCAGTTGGCGATCGCCCAGCGCCAGAAATCCTCCAGTGAGGCGCGCCGCAGTTGCCGCGGCGGCGACTGGCCGAGAAAGCTTATCACTTCGCACAGGGTAGTGACCGCTTTGGCGGGATCGACCGCCGCGGCATGCGTCTGTTTGCTCAGTTTGGCGCCACAGGGGTCGGCGGCCACGGGCAGGTGGAGATAAGCCGGAACGGGGCTTCCCAGTAACTCGTGCAACAGAATCTGGCGGGCGGTGGAATCGAGCAAGTCGGCGCCGCGCACGACATGGGTGATCCCTTGCAGGGCATCGTCGACCACCACCGCCAGTTGGTAGGCGAACAGGCCGTCGGCGCGCTGGAGGATGAAGTCACCGCATTCGCCGGGCAGCCATTCGCTCAGCGGTCCCTGCAAACGGTCATGGAAACGGATTTCGCGTTCCGGTACCCGCACCCGTGTGGCGCGCGCGGGTTGTCCCGGGGGCAGACCGTCGCGGCATGTACCGGGATAGATCCCGGGGCGCAGACCGACGGCGGCGCTCAGCTGGCGGATATCGCGGCGGGAACAGGCACAGGGATAACAATGCCCCAGCGCCTGCAGGCGCTCCAAAGCCTGTCGATAGTGATGGCCGCGGCGTTGCTGGTAAAGCACGTCTTCGTCCGCCTGCATGCCGAAGGCGGCCAGCGTGTCGAGAATGTGAGCCGCCGCCCCGGGTTGTGTGCGCGGGACGTCCAGATCTTCGATCCGCACCAGCCACCGACCGGCGTGGGCGCGTGCATCGAGGTAGCTGCCCACGGCGGCCACCAGAGAGCCGAAATGCAGCGGGCCGGTGGGCGAGGGCGCGAAACGCCCGCGATAGGGAAGGTCGCTAGTCGTGACTAGCCCATTTGCTTTTCACGAATCTCATCGAGGGTTTTGCAGTCGATGCACAAAGTGGCGGTGGGGCGGGCCTCAAGCCGTCGAATGCCGATTTCGACGCCACAAGCCTCGCAGTAGCCGTATTCCTCGTTTTCCAGATTCATCAGCGCTTCGGCGATTTTGTTGATCAGTTTGCGTTCACGGTCGCGCGCGCGCAATTCCATGCTGAATTCCGACTCCTGCGTGGCGCGGTCGTTGGGGTCGGGAAAGTTGGCCGCCTCATCCTGCATATGGTGCACGGTGCGATCCACTTCCTCCATCAGCTCGCGTTTCCAGGCGAGGAGAATATTTCGGAAGTGCTCGAGTTGCGCTTCGTTCATATACTCTTCGTCTTTTTGTTTCTGATAAGGCGCGATGTCCTGCGCCGGGCCGGTGGTGGACACCGGACGCGCGGCCGCCCGGGCACGGGCGGCGGGCCGCTTCTTCGCCGCCGCCGGCTTTTTGCTCGTGGCGGCGGTTTTCTTCTGCGCTGCGGGTTTGACGCTGGCGGCGGTTTTTTTCGCCGGCGCCTTTTTCGTCGCCGTTTTTTTCGCGACGGTTTTTTTCACCGGCGCTTTCTTGGTCGCGGTCTTCTTGGCAGCCGTTTTCTTGGCCGCCACGGCTTTCTTCTTGGTCACACTCTTTTTTGCGACCGTCTTGCTCTTCGCTTTTGCAGCCTTTTTCTTGGCAGCCATTCAACTCTCCCGACCCGCGACACAAAAGTAGCCGTGCTCTATATCAAAAACCCGCTAATCAGGCAAGCCTTGCGGCGGCCCGATTAAATTAAGTGTGCTAGTTTCCGGCCCGGATTGGGTGGAGTCAAGGGTATAAAGGCAAAATTACCCGACCCGGGCCGGGCTTGTTGCGGCTTTCCCGGGTGGGGTACGCTAGCGCGCGATAATTATTGGGAAAAGCAGATCATGCAGCGCTTGACGACACTGTTATTCGATGTGGACGGCACTCTGGCCGAAACCGAGGAAACCCATCGCGAGGCCTTTAACCGCGCCTTCGCCCGCGCCGGACTGGATTGGCACTGGTCGGTGCACGACTATGCCGGCCTGTTGGCGGTTACCGGCGGCAAGGAGCGTATTCGCCACTACCTGGACACCCGGCGGCCGGAGTTCGATATTCCCGGCGATCCGAGCGAGTATATCGCCGCTCTGCACGCCGACAAGACGGAAATCTACACCCGCATGGTGGCGGACGGGGAAGTGGCGATGCGCCCCGGGGTGTGCCGCCTGCTCGAGGAGGCGCGCCGGGCCGGTCTGCGCCTGGGTATCGCCACCACCACGACCCCGGCCAACGTCACGGCCCTGTTACAGTACAGTCTGGCCGC
>JASBST010000043.1 GCA_030148775.1 Thiogranum sp. | reverse complement strand
TTCCGTACCCAAGTGCGAATGCTGTGGGAAGTTTTTTGAAACGCGCCCGAATGCCCGCAGGATTACGGTGTCGCTGCTAAATAAAAAGTTTGCATTCAGCCATGACAACGCCGTGCAGCCTGTCTATACTGGCTACACATTATGGTTTTATCCGCGGCCACTGCGGCAAAGTGGCAACCAAGGCACCTTCGGGTCGTGCAACAGGTGCATCAGCGAAAGCTGCGATCCTTTCTCAACTTCGGGCAGCGCCGAAAGGTCTGTCCATCTTCGAAATCAGGGCAGTCACAGGGCTGTTCTATTCAGCAGGCATCCGCCTGTGTCAAACCACGAGCCTCGTGCCCGGCAATTGTCTATGGCCATTGTCTTGCGGTACTCATTTTCCACAAACCGCAGGCCTGTCCTGCCTACTCCAAAGGAGGTGTTAATCACCATCAAAAGAACGCCCGTGCTCGGGCATGTTGGATTGCGTTGGGTTACCCCCGTACCGGGAACACCCACGTTGCCTGCTTCCAGGCATTTTTAGGTTGTATGGGAGTTGTGTCCCTTAACCGTATCGCGAAAGCGCCCTTGTTGGTCGAGGCTGACAAGTTGGTTAGAAACACTGACCAGAAAGCGAGAACACTTTATGAAAAGCCTAAACCACCAACTCAAGCAGTTATGTGACCGATGTCGAGAGGGCAGCTATGCCACGCAGGCGAAACGCGCTTGGATGCTGTCCCTGATCGCCAACCAGCTCCATGAGCTGGGCTATCGGCGCATGACCGCCCAGTCGCTTAAACCGAAACACGTCGAAGCCCTGATCAAACACTGGCGTGCCCAGAATCTGTCCATTGGCACCATCAAGAACCGCATGGCGGCACTTCGGTGGTGGTCGCAAAAGGTTAACAAACAGAACGTGGTGGCGAGATCCAATGAGTACTACGGTATCCCGGATCGTCGCTTCATCACCAATGAATCCAAGGCCAGGTCCGTCACACGATCACAGCTGGATAAGGTTCGCGATGAACATGTTCGTATGAGTCTGGAACTCCAACAGGCCTTCGGTCTGCGCCGTGAAGAGGCAATGAAGTTCCAACCGAGCTTCGCGGACCAGGGGGATCATGTCCGATTAAAGGGTAGCTGGACCAAGGGGGGTAAAGAACGGGTTATCCCGGTGAGAACCGAATCACAAAGGGAAGTGCTCAACCGAGCACACAAACTTGCAGGCCGAGGCTCACTGATCCCCAGCAATCGAAACTACGTTCAACAAATGCGCATCTACGAAGGCAACACCCTGAGGGCAGGACTTTCTAAAATGCACGGGCTCAGGCATGCCTATGCCCAAAACCGCTACGAAGAGATAACCGGCTGGAAATGTCCTGCAGCAGGTGGCCCCAGCAAAAAGTCGCTGACACCCCAACAACGAGAGATGGATCAAGCAGCGCGATTAACCATTAGTCAGGAGCTGGGTCATGAAAGAGCCCAGATAGTTGCAGCCTATTGCTCATAGGCCATCATTTATACAGTTTCCGGCTGGCGTCTGATAACCTCGGCTAAACACCTCATCGCAAGGATGCGATTATGTTGCAGCTGTTGGCTGGCAAGGATGCCGGCGAGGGCAAGGGGGCGGTTCGTTTCGAGCGTCATCGCCCGGAGCAAACGCTTCTCTATTGGCTTGTCGAACAATACTATCCAGATTTGGAGATGCAATGGGCATCTGAAGGCAGGGCGCTGCCGGACTACCTTCGGCTGAGATGCGGTCTAATAAGCCCAGATACGCCCCTTGGAAGACCGTTAACCGAAACGCCACCGTTTTGCCCACATTTCACCGCCCGTACACGTCAAGTCGGTCATTTTGGTGACATTTGGCTTGAATCCCATACCTAACTGCGGTAAAAAACACGTAAGGACAAGCATATTTCCAGTAAAAATAATAATGACAATTAAGTGACCGTAAAAAGTAAAGAGATATGCACAAGGGATTGCTGTAGTTCTTGCCTTTTCTGCAATCAGTCATGTTCCATAGACAAGACTATTAATGATTATATTCGGTAAGTTAACGATGCTTGTTTGTTTGATTACAAATAAGCTTAACGTCATCATAAGGTCGAGCTTGGTGATGGCGGCTGTATTTATCACCAATGCAGCCGTTGCTATTCCGGCGGGTGACCTAGCCCCTCGGGGTGCACCGGACGGGCAGCTTAACGCCGGTGATTTCTTGGTGCTACAACGTATCGTGTTGGGCATAGAGACGGCGAATAGTTACGACTTGCTGGTTGGTGACGTGGCTCCATTAAACAATCCTGATGGCTTGTTGAATGCGGGTGATCTGGTCGTGCTTATGCGGGCCATTACAGGTGAAATTTCTCTCCCGCCTGTAACCGATACAAATCCGCCGCAAATTTCAATAGTAGCTCCTACCAATGGCAGTACGATTACCCAGACTAGCGTTAACGTTGTTGGTTTGCTGGATGAGCCTGCAAATGTGTTTGTCAATGGCACGAGTTTAAACACGGTACTATCCTTCAGCACCTCTGTCATTCTCCAGCAGGGTGCAAATACGATTACGGTGGTGGCAGTCGATTTTTCGGGTAATATTGCGACACAAACTCTCAACGTTAGTGTCGACAGTCGGGCACCAACACCTGTCAATCTAACCAAACTTGGTATTACAGAACCCGGTGCTGGTCAGGTGTCTTTCACGGGATCAGATGGGGCTGTAGAACCTGGCACGACGGTTCAGTTTACCAATGTGACAACGGGCGCTATCACAACAGTTGCTACTGACGTAATAACAGGTGCCTTTGCTCAACTGCTCAGCGCTAGTTCCGGAGACGTCATTCAAATAGCTGTGATTGACACCGCCGGGAACACCAGCGACTCAACTGCCTACACGGTTGGCGCAGCGGTTCAGATCGTAGCGCCTAATCTGAATGCGGTGACCGATGAATCGAGTGTCAACGTATACGGCTTGTTCTCTGGCGGTGCAAACAGTGGCGTTTCGGTTAACGGTCTTCCGGCATGTGTTTTTGGAAGTGGCTTCTATGTAAACAACTACGCGTTACAGCCGGGGAGCAACACGCTGACTGCTACATTAACGGATCAGACAGCTGTCACGAGTCAGCACTCGGTGGCAGTTACGAGCAACGCTAATCCGGTGCTGACTTTTGAAGCCGATAATGATTGCGGCATAGCCCCTTTGAACGTTAATTTTGATATCAGCACCCTTGGCATCAATGTTTTATTAGTTGAAATTGACTTTGATGGTGATGGTGTGATTGATTTCACACCACTTGATAGTAACGCTACTATAAATAACATCTATTCAACGCCGGGTGTTTATACAGCTACGGCTTGGATTCTGGATGCTCAAGGCAACGAGTACCAGCTGAGAGTTAACATCGTTGTCCAAGACGAAACTGTTCAAGAGAACATCTTCCAGCAAGTGTGGAGTGATTTTACCACGGCATTGGCTGCTGGTGACGTCAACACGGCACTCCAATCTGTCAAAGTTCAATCGCGTGGATTCTACGGCCCTGTTCTGCAAGCGCTGGCACCGAATTTGCCCGCAATTGCAGGTGATTTTTCAAGTATTGAAAAAATCCGAATTACCGGAAATATTGCCGAGTATACCGTACTTACCGTTGTATCGGGGCAGGTTAGAACCTTCGTTGTAACATTTACAAGAGATTCTGATGGTGTCTGGCGAATTCTATCTTTGTAAGAGTATGAGTGGGAGTGGCTATGCATTTAACCAAGCAGACATTCATTAAGGAGTTCCCCTTCCCACTTATTTGTATGCTTATCAGTGTACTTTGTCTTGATGCGTGCGCGGTCGCAAATGTCTATAGTATTCGCGGCATGGAAGGTCGGGTCGTCGACAAAGCTACCAAACAGCCGCTCCAGAGTGTAGTGGTTATCGAAGTATGGGACATTGGGGGAGGGTTTGAGGGCCACACTATTGACTATATGCCACTGAGGGAAACCGAAACCGACAAAAGCGGCAATTATTCGTTTCCACCACGTGGGACTATGCATATAAAGCAAGGGTTTCTTAAAGAAGATGCACCGTACCTGATTTATTTTGCGCCCGGTTACAAGACTATCGGAAAACTCAATCGGTACCACCCCGACCGGCGCTTTGAGTTCGTGCGTCAGTCAGACTGGCATGAGAAAACCATTGAGTTGGAAAAGCTTGATGGTTCAGCTGAAATGCAAGCGAAAGAGCTGGAGAAGTTCGATAACGCCATAAGCAACCTAGCTGGCGCTGGACGTCGCTGTTTATGGATGGGCATACCTCGGACATTAAAGTTAATACGTCAAGAAGACATTCGCCTAACAAAGCTAGGAGCAGATCCTAAAGTTGCGATCTCAGCGCCATGGAGGCTTGATGAACTGAAAAAATGTCCGTCGTTCGAGAAATTTCAAAAGGTCTTTGGCAATGAAGTCCCTTAAGTTTGCCTGTATCGTATTGCCGGCACTGCATTTCTCAGTAACCTTTGCTTATGAGCGACCTACGCATAGAGAACTTTCGAAAGCAGCAGCCGGGCAGTCGATTTTGTCAGCAGTGAATAATAACGTTCTCTTGGATTTTGGCTTAACTGGGGACATTGATATAAACAGCTCTCAGGAGTTTCCGAATTCACTCGGTGAGTCATTATCGATCATTGAGCTTATCCAAGACGGTGCTGATTTCGAAGACAACGATATTCGCGTCCTAAATCACTTCTACGATCCCATCAATGATCGGCCGCTTCAGCATTTTTTGCTCAACTTGAGCGGCAGTACCAGCAAGTCCCCTGACTGGGCTCTGGAGGACATAGGGGATATCAGTGGCCAGGAGTACTCTTACAGAAACGCAGTTAATTATTTTTATCAGGCGCTTACCTCGCCTTTAAGAACTGATCAAGACATATTCTGGGGAAAAATGTTTCAAACACTGGGGCATGTGATCCACCACATCCAGGATATGGCGCAACCCGAGCATACCCGTAATGATCTCCACTGTGGTGAGATCATACCCTGTGGCATACCAGGCGCGGTGATCGGGCTGTTCGATAGAAGCCTGTTTGAGGGATACACTGAGCAGGTGTTCAAGCAGAATTCAGGTGTACCGCCATATGTGACCCTGAACTATCCTGCGGTATCATTCCCAACTGCTCGCGAATTCTGGACAACACGCTCCACTGATCCTGTTCCTGCGCGTCGCGGGATTGCCGATTTCACCAATCGTAATTTTGTTAGCAAAGACACAAATTTTGAATTAGTAAATGGTTCCGTATCTCCGAACAGTAAATATAGCCTGCCTATCCCTGGATCAACTACCAAAGCAGATTTGGCCACATTGTTGCCGGAAAATGGAGAAGGAGCATCTATTTGTCAGAGGTTAAACCAGAATGGGCCGATTGACCTACCACCTAACTCGCTCTGCGAAGTCGAGTTTATTTCTACCACGGTATCTGACAGCTATGATCCCTCCCAGTCCGGTACAAATCCCCGGGCTGCGTCACTATCGTTGTTTGACCAATATCTTGCGGAGTACAACGTCAATAGCGTCCTCGTCGAAGATGGTGATGCGATTCATACAATAGATGTCGATAGACTGCCAACGATTAACCGTTTCAATATAGAAGCCGCACACACCTTTCTAGTCCCGCGAGCGGTCGCCTATAGCGCTGGCCTTATCAACCATTTCTTTCGAGGTAAAATAGATCTTGTTAAGGACGTGGTAACACCCGGTTACTATGTCATCAAAAACTTGTCTGGTGAGGACATGAGTGGTGTATTTGAACTTTATTATGATGGCCAAGACAATCTGCGTTATCCCGTACCTAATGCAAGCTGGACTTTGCAGATACCAGCTGGCGCACAAAGCACACCGATTACGTTCAGCGCCCCAACAAATCCATCCCCGATTTTGCCCGACCAGTATATTTTGGTTTTTAACGGGAGCATGGGCGCAGAAATCGCGAACGGAGGTTTGCCAGGCTCGGTAATAGGCCAAAAAATCGCGCTCCAATATTGGGAGCCTTGGGGAAATACTCTAAGAGAGAATCACAACTGGGATTACTTCTCAGATCCCTTTGTAGCAGAACCAGCTCCAGTTAATGGCATCTTGAGTTTTGATACGAATATTATATCCGAACGCGGCAGCGCTTATTGTGATAAGTATTATGGAGGCGGCCGCTGCGAGACTCCGGTCATATTCGTCCAAAACCTATTACCGAGTAATGTTCAGCTTAATACACTTCGTGTACGGTTGAGAACTGACGCATTTTATACGAACCTTGAAAATGGCGAATGTTCTGATGGATTTATGGAACTATTGGATAGCAAAGATACATCCCTTAGTGTGGCGATATTCATCCGCCATGCACCCAGCCAAAATAACGTAATATTTAGAGATCCTTTGAATAACGACCCAGACAGAGAAGACTGGATATTATATAACAACGGTACCTTTGCTGAGTATGAAATACCCATTGGCGCGCGATTTCGGAATATGGATTCCATAGAATATTGGGTAGAAGATTTACGTTCGATAAATTTTATTCAGCAGTATCCATACGATTGTAGCTCGGCCTATTTCAAGCTGGACGTGGATTTTATTCATCTTCAATAGATAGCTGTTCGAACGACTAACGAGCAATTCGTCAAGTCCGGTAATTAACTTGTGGGCATGATGTGCCTGAAGCCATAATACGGCGTCGATTCCACTCAGGATGGCGAAATTTTGAGAATATTTATCAAGACTTGGCAGATGAGTGGGTCTTGTACGATAATTCAGGTGAACAACCGTTGGTATTGGCTGAAGAGAATCAGAGATGAGTTCGCAGAATCAGAAATCGACCCGAAAGCCCCGTGATCCGGACCTTGCCGGTGCTGCGGTGGCAATGCGCTGGGCCGCAAAGCGCGCACGGCGCAGGGCCGCAGAGACCACGGGTTCGGTGGCCGTGTACAAGGACGGTAAAATCGTTCAGGAAAAGGCTGGTAAGGGCAAGTCCGGGTAACGGCATAATGCCCTTTGGAATGGCACCGGTTTCATAGAAACGCTTGCCGGACTTTTGCCGGGATCAGTCCAGCGCGATTGTGCGTGGTAGTACAAAATGCAACGGGCGGCCACGCCTGAGTAATAATAAATACAAGTGGTTACGCCCCCTGGTGCTAACTACGAACCAGGCGGTCGGAGGTTCGAATCCTTCCGGGCGCGCCATATTTCAATAAGTTACACCCTTCCAGGAAAAGCCCCTGTCCCATAGATGGGGGTTGTCCCATAGAATCGCTTTCTTTCCCACAAACAGTTCCTTTAAGCGTTAACTACTCGCAGCAAACGATCTGCCTCGTCTTTGGCCTGATGGCCATACGGTGGACTTGATCTCAACTAGCAGGCAATAACGTCTAGCATGAGCCAGCTTGCAGAGATTGATTATGAATAAGGCATTCAAATCTATCTTGGATAAAGGCAGAGCAAATCAGTGCTTGCGTTGATCGCCGCGCGGCTCAGCGATTTTCCGTCAATCCAGATTCCGGGCGCACTCGCAGTTTACCCTTATCAGTGCCGATGCATGAGGGCAAGTGATAAAAGCGGATACCCAGCCATGTCCAGACATGTGAATTCCCGTACGTACGCGGTTAAAAATCATACTTTAGTACCATACCGCTGGCCCATAGAGCCCGGTAGCATACAGCACTGGAAGGAGGGTCGTGGCGGTCGAGGCCGCGGCTGCGTCTCACTGCTGAATAGGCGGTGTTGTACGCGAAGCTGAAGGAGATGCGACGCGCAAGCCACGTCGCCACTGTTTGGTCGCTCTCCTCGGGCGCTATCTCGAACGCGAGCCGATACGTTGCCCGGGAAGCACCGTTTGAACAAGAACAACTGTTTTAGAGGCAGGGCCCGAAAATGCAGAATAAGAATAACAATACAGTAAAATATCGGCGCTATGGTCGCGCCGGAGGTGCGTTGTTGGTCGCCTTTGTGCTTCCGGCACAAGCCGCCAATGTTTATTGGTCGGACGGCGACTGTAGTAGCTCTCAATATATCGACTGGACTAGCAATTGCTGGACCGCTATGCCGGGTGGTGCCGCCAGCAACACCTTGCAACCTCAGAATGGCGATGACGTTTTTTTGCGCGACCAGGGCAGCTCCTCCGGTGTTAATGTGCAATATTCGTTTGCTTCCGGAGACCCCTTCTCGATCAGCCTGAACAGCTTCTCTGTCGACTCGACCTCCCCCTCCGGTTTTTTCACTATTTTTGATCAGCCGACTAACGTATTCACGACGATTAATGAAGTCGTTGGCGACGCCGGCCGCGCGAGCGTTCAGGTGGAAGGTGGGCGAGCTTACGCCGGGGCCAGCCCCGTTCACCGGGTCAGCGACACCTTGACCGTCGGTAACGCCGCGGGTTCGGATGGTTCCTACTCGGTACGTTCAGGCGGTAGTTTGTCGGTAGGCAACTTCCTCACGCTTGGCCGTCAGGGCACTGCACAGATGCTCGTCGTGGGCGACGACACAGCCGGCGCCGTTGTGAGCGCGGGAGTCGCGAATCTCGGCAAGGATTCGGGATCTCGAGGTGAACTGGTCGTGGCCGGAAGCGGCGGCAGTTTCACAAGCAGAGCGTTGATTGTTGGTGATGCCGGCACCGGTCTTCTCGAAATCGGCTACGGCGCGTCCGTCACCGTCAACGGTGGGGTCTCTATCGGGGCAGGCGCAGGCGGAAACGGCGACGTCAGGTTCTCAACCGGTGGTGGCAGTTTTACCAGCGATGGCCTGGAGGTCGGTCGGGAGGGTACCGGCAGCCTCTCGATTTCCGAAGGCACGGTCTCCAGCGGCCAAGTCAGCATTGGTGTTTTCACCGGCGGCCGTGGCACTGTGGATGTCTCCAGCGGCGGTACCTTGCTGGGTAGCTACTTGAGTGTAGGCGCCAAAGGCACCGGCGCGTTGTCCGTCGCCGGCGCCGGAGCAGTTGCCATCAACAACTCAATGTTTGTAGGCCAGGGGGGCGGAGGCAGCGGGCAGGTCACGGTTGGCGCTGGAAGTTTGAGCGCGGCGCAGATCTACCTGGGTGGCGATCCGCTCGCCGCCGGTGGCTCCGGTACCCTGACGGTGAATCCCGGCGGTAATGTGGCGTCGGGCTCGACGCTGAAGATCTGGAGTGGTGGCAGGCTGAACCTGGCCGGCGGCACGCTGACCACGAGCGTATTCGACAACGCGGGCACCTTCAATTTCACCGACGGCCTGCTGCAGGTCAGCAACGGCAGTTTCAGCACCGCCGGAAGTACCTTCAGCCTCAGCGGTGCGACGGCCGGCGACACGCCGACGCTGGCGCTGGATAATAGCAGCGCCGCGAGCGGGACGATCAACGTCGGCTTGAGGAACCAGGGCCATCTGCGGCTGACCAGCGGCGCCACCTTGAGCGATACCTCGGGGTTTATCGGGCGTGGCAGCAGCGCTGCGGGGACTGCGACGGTGGACGGCACCGGCTCGCACTGGAGCAACAGCAGCAGTCTTTTCGTCGGTAACCTGGGCAACGGCGGCCTGACGATCAGCAACGGCGGGCAGGTCACAAGTGCCAATGGCTACGTGGCCAGCGGTACCGCCGCCTCGGGTAATGTTGCGGTCACCGGCGCCGGTTCGCTCTGGGATAACAGCTCGACCCTTTACGTGGGTCACGGTGGCAGCGCAACGCTCAACCTGAGCGACGCAGCGCAGATGAATAGCCGCAGCGCGTTCGTCGGCAACCAGTCGACCGGCGTGGGCAGCATTACGCTGGACAACGCGCGTTGGGACAACAGCGGCACGCTGTATCTGGGCTACAATGGGAACGCTTCGCTGCAGGCGCTCAATGGCGGCGTGGTTACCGGCTCGACGACCTATCTGGGCCGCTTTGCAGGTTCCAGCGGCGCGTTGAATGTCAGCGGTGCCGGTTCTCAGGTCGCGGTCGGCAACAACCTGTACATCGGTTATGAAGGCGACGGCACGGCGCGTATCGACAACGGCGGCAGCGTGGACGCCAGCGACGCGTTTCTGGCGCACAAGCCGGGCGCGACGGCGGACGTGTCGCTGAGTGGCGGCACCTTGAATGCCAGTGGCGGGTTGTCTGTGGGCGGCGGGTCGTCGTCGGCCGGCGGCACAGCGACGTTGGCGGTGAACGATGGCGCCACGGCGACGGTGGGCGGTAGGTTGAAAATCTGGAACGGCGGCACGTTGAACTTGGCCGGGGGCACGGTGACGACCCGTGTGTTCGATAATGGTGGTGTCTTCAATTTCAGCAACGGCCTGTTGCAGGTCAGCAATGGCAGTTTCAACACGCCGGGCAGTACGCTGATCGTCGACGGCGCGGCGAGCGGCGATACACCGACGCTGAGCCTGGACAACAGCACCGCTTCGCTGACGGGGACTGCCTATGTGGGTTTTGACCGCCAGGCCAATCTCAATCTGCGCAACGGCGCCACGTTGAACAGCGCCAGCGGGTTTGTCGCTTTGTCTAACGGCGCGACCGGCACCGTGTCCGTAGACGGCGCCGGATCAAGTTGGAGCATGAGCGGCAACCTGTTCGTCGGCCGAAGCGGCAACGGGACGCTGAATATTCTCAACGGTGGCGGGGTCAGCGCTACAGAGACCACGCTCGGTCGTCTGGCCGGTTCAACGGGTACGCTCACGCTCAGCGGTGCGGGTTCGAATCTTAACACCGGCAACTTGTCTGTCGGGCGCGAAGGCTTCGGCAGCTTCACTATCGACGGCGGTAACCTCTCCACCGATGTCGTTTCTCTGGGGCACGACGCCGGCGCCTGGGGCGAGCTCTCGGTTTATTCGGGCACTTTGAATAGCGGCACGGATTTGTACATCGGCGGCAGCGCCGCTGGCACCGGCGGTACCGGAAGACTGACACTCAGCGGTGGCGACGCCACGGTCGGCGGCCTGACCAAGCTGTATACCGATGGTCGCTTGGTCATCGACGGCGGCACTTTGACGACCGGCAGTTTCGACAGCGGCGGCGGCACAGTGAAACTTTATAACGGTCTGCTGGCAGTCAATAACGGCAGCTTCAATGCGGGATCGCTGCAGCTCAACCCGCGCGGCGGCAATACGCTCGCCGCGACGCTGGCGCTGCGGGGCGCGACCGGCACGGCTAGTGATCTGACGCTTTTCGGCCTGTCTAATGTAGATATCACCAATGGCGCCGGACTGACTTCCGGATTTGCCAGCATCGGCCAGGTCGCTACGCTGGTGGTGCCGACGCGAACGCTTTATCTAAGTGCCGATGCGCGTGTCAGCGTCGACGGAATCGGTTCGAGCTGGGATAGCGGGACGTTGTACGTCGGTCGTCGAACCACCCCGCCGTCGGCAGCGGATACGCTCAGCTCCGGTAGACTCGATGTAACCAACGGCGCCAGTGTTTCCAGCGGGGATGTCTACCTGGGCGACGGAAACAAGACCCAGGGAACGGCGCTGGTCGACAACGCCGCCTGGACAACCGGCGATATTCGGTTGGGCGCAACCTCGGGTAGCGCTGATGTCCAGGTGAGCAATGGCGGGCTGGTCCGTAGTACGAACATTTTTTCGACGCCAACGAGTGCCAGCACACTGTCTGTCAGTGGTCCGGCATCGCGTTGGATCAACAGCGGTGTACTGAGCCTTACGAGGGATGCGCTGAACATCGCAGGGGGCGCGCGTGTATCCAGCCCCACGAGCTACTTGGGCCGGGATGTTACGGCGAGTGTCGACGGTAGCGGCTCGCTGTTTTCCAGTGACAACACCTACGTGGGCGGCAACGCGGCCAGCGCGGGTGGTTCCGCCAGCCTAGCGGTGCGCAACGGCGGCGAGGCGGATATCGCCCACACACTGAAAATCTGGGACGCCGGCGAGGTGACCCTCTCCGGGGGCACCCTCCGCGCCGAGACGGTGGGCAACGCCGGCAAGCTGCGGCTCTACAACGGCAACCTGCTGGTGGCCAATGGAAGCTTTGCCTCGGGCGGCGGGACGACTAGTGGGGGCGTGTTCGATGCCGCCAACAGCGCCCTGGTGATCGCCGGTCTCGTGCGCGGTAACAATCCCACGCTGGTTCTGACCAATACTACCGCCACGATTAATGGCGATCTTTATGCCGGAACCTCGGGCGGAACCGGGCGGATCGTGGCGCGCTCGGGTTCCAGTCTGAGCGGCAATCTGGTCAACCTGGGCTACGATGCCGGCAGTATTGGCACGCTGAGTCTCAGCGGGCTGACCACCACCGCCAGCAGCAGCGGTTGGACGGTGGGCGACGCCGGCACCGGCAGCCTGAGCGCCAGCAACGGCGCAACGGTGAACGCTGACGGCGACACCACCATTGGTAACGCCGCGAGCGGCCTCGGCCTGATCAGTCTCAGCGGATCAGGAACGCGACTGACCACCAATGGTTATGACTTGTATGTAGGGCGCGCCGGCAGCGGCGAGTTGTCTATCAGGAGCGGTGCCCGGGTCACCGGCAATGCCGCGCAAATCGGTGGCGCTGATGGTAATGGCACAGGTACCGCGCGCGTCGAGGGCGTCGGGTCGACTTGGGTGGGGGGTGCGCTGGATATCAACAACGGTGCCTTGACCGTGACCGCCGGCGCACAGGTTCGTCCCGCAACGCTGTCTGTCGCCCGTGCGCGGAACTCCACGGGCACCGTGACGGTCAGCGGCACCGGGTCCGGTCTGACCACCATCAGATCGATGGTGTTGGGCGAAGGCGCCGGCGCGCGCGCCACGCTGGGCATAGACAACGCTGCCACAGTGACGATCGGCGACAGCCTGCGCCAGGGGGAGGGCAACGCTACGGTGACGCTCACCGACGGTGCGCTCACCGTGAGCAACGATACCGATGTAGGCCAATTTACGCTGAGCGGGGGCCGGTTGCGCACCGGCACTTTGCGCACCGCGGGCAACCGGTTCGACTTCACTGGCGGCACGCTCTCGGCCGACACCGTGATCGGTGATTTGATCAACCAGGGCGGAGATCTGGCACCGGGCAACTCGCCGGGCGCGACTGCCGTCAGCGGCGACTACACACAATCGCCGGCGGGTATTTTCTCGGTGGAAATTGGCGGACGGCAGGCTGGAAGCGAATACGATGTGCTCAATGTCAGCGGTCAGGCCAATCTCGCCGGCGTGTTGCGGGTCGACTGGTATGACAGCGGGAGCGGTATGTTTTCTGCCGCGGCGGGCGATTCTTTCGACGTACTGAGTGCCAATATCCTTTCCGGTCAGTTCGACGCGTTGGATCTTGCACCGCTGAGCAGCGGACTGGCATGGCAGGGGAACTATTTGATCGATGTGTTCGGCAGCACCGATGTGTTGCGCTTGAGCGTGGTATCGGCCGTGCCGGTGCCCGCAGCGGTGTGGTTGTTCGCCTCAGGTGTTATAGGACTGGTCGCGGTCGCGCGGCGTCGTCGCGGCGCTTGACGATGTAGGCTACCTCGCCAGCGGGCCGTTGCCTGGGTCCACGCGTTGCCGGGTTTCTGTTGGCCTTGGGTTTTTGTGCCATCGCCGTTGCGCGCCCGGTGGACCGGCCGGCACCCAATTGCCTGGGCACACGGCTGGGTGAGCAGCGCCCGCTGGATCTCACAGCCTTTCGCGGCAGCGTGGTGTATGTGGATTTCTGGGCTTCCTGGTGCCCGCCTTGCCGTCACGCGTTCCCGATGATGGAGCAGTTATATACCGACTTCAAGGCGGCGGGACTGGAGATAGTCGCGGTCAATGTCGATCAGGAGCTCGACGACGCGCGGCGGTTCCTGGCCAGCAACCCACCACCGTTCCAGATTAGCCGCGACCACAGCGGCAACTGTCCCCAGGCCTTTGGGGTACAGGCCATGCCGAGCTCTTTCATTATCGATAAAACCGGCCGCGTGCGTTGGACGCACAGTGGTTTTCGCCGCGGCGACGAGCAGCGTATTCGCCGCGTGATTCAATCGTTGATCGACGACTCGTGATAGGGGAGGGAGTAGATGAGAAGGGGACGCCATGCGCTGGTATGTCTGGTCTTTCTGGGCGTGGCGCTTCAGCGGGGTTGCGCCTGTGCCGCTACATCAGCCGCCCGGCGGTGTCGGAACAGCGGCTGTCACTGACGCCGAATGGCAACATCCGTTACCAGCTCAAGACACCGTACAAGGATGGCACCACGCATGTGATCTTTGAGCCGCTGGATTTCATCGCCCGTTTAGCCGCGCTGGTGCCCAAGCCGCGAGTGAATCTGACAAGATTCCACGGCGTGTTTGCGCCGAACAGTAAGCGCCGAGCGTTGGTCACACCGGCAAAGCGGGGCAAGGGCAACAGCGCCAGGGTATCCGATGAGTCGCCAACACCCGCGGAACGGCGAGCGTCGATGACGTGGGCACAGCGGCTCAAGCGTGTTTTCAACATCGATATCGAGACCTGCACTGAATGCGGTGGGCCGGTGAAGGTGATTGCCTGCATCGAAGACCCGGTGGTGATCAGGAGGATTCTCGATCACCTGAAGCAAAAGGCCGAAGCAAACGAGCCCAGCCCGCTGCCTGAGAGTCGGGCACCGCCGACGAGCCTGTTCGCCTGACAAGACAACCGACTACAGGACGCTGTGCCGTGAGCCCCGGCAGGGTCCCGGCTTGCCGGGAGGTTGGGAAGGGGGGATAAATGGAGAAAACACAGGCAGGTTCTAGACGATATCCGCGGAATTCGGAGCACGCTCAGGATGATCGGGCGGTGAAGTCCCGGGCCGTTGACGGTAGGCTCCTGCTAGACCCGGGCAAAAAGGCCGTTTATTCTTCTTATACCCTGGCGCTGGACGTTATGTGTAAAATTTTATGTGAGGAATACCCGTGAAAAGTATCAATGGAATTTTAAAGATATTAAGGAGAAAGACACCAGAGGCTGTAAATTAAATTGTGTAACTGCTCATAGACCAATACCCTTGATGATAAAGGAGATGGGGCATGAGCAAAACCAAAATACCGGAAGATATCGCCGCGCTGGCCCGCAAGATTGGCAAGCAATTCGAGTCTGAGCAGGATCTGGGGGACTTCAGCCGATTGCTGAAGAAGCTGGCCGTCGAAGCGGCGCTGGGTGCGGAGCTGGACGATCATCTGGGCTATGAGAAACATGAAGCCAAGGGCCGCGGTTCTGGCAACAGCCGCAATGGATCGAGCCGTAAGACCCTGAAGGGCGACCACGGTGAAGTCGAGATCGAGACGCCGCGCGACCGTAACGGTACCTTCGAGCCGCAGCTGGTCCGTAAAGGCCAGACCCGACTCACCCAGTTCGATGACCAGATCCTGGCGCTGTATGCCAAGGGCATGAGCACGCGCGATATCGTCGCCACCTTCAAGGAGATGTACGACGCCGACGTCTCGCCCACCCTGATTTCCAAGGTCACTGACGCCGTGATGGATCGGGTTCTGGAGTGGCAATCCCGACCTTTGGACGATATTTATCCGATCGTCTACCTGGACTGCATCGTGCTCAAAATTCGCCAGGACAAGCGGGTCATCAACAAGGCAATCTATCTGGCGCTGGGCATCAACCTGGAGGGCCACAAGGAACTGCTGGGTCTGTGGCTGGCCGAGACCGAGGGTGCCAGGTTCTGGCTGTCAGTCCTCCCGGAGTTGCAGAACCGGGGGCTCAAGGACATCTTCATTGCCGCCGTGGACGGGCTGACCGGTTTTCCGGAGGCGATCAACACCGTTTACCCGCAGACCAAAATCCAGCTGTGCATCGTGCACATGGTGCGTAACTCGCTGAAGTTCGTGACGTGGAAGGACCGCAAGGCCGTCGCCGCTGATCTGAAAAAGATCTACCGGTCGCTGACCGTTGAGGAAGCTGAGCAGGAACTGGCGGCCTTTGCCGCGCGCTGGTATGAGAAATACCCGACTATCAGCCAGAGCTGGCAACGTCACTGGCCGAACCTGATTACGCTGTTCGATTATCCGGATGACATCCGCAAGGTGATCTACACAACGAATGCCATTGAGTCATTGAACAGCGTCATCCGCAAAGCGGTCAACAACCGGAAGGTGTTCCCGCACGACCAGGCTGCTATGAAGGTCGTGTACCTGGCCATTCATGCGGCGGCGAAGAAATGGTCCATGCCCATCCGCAACTGGAAAGGCGCACTGAACCGTTTTATGATCGAGTTCCCCGAGCGTATGCCGGAGACTCTGTAACCGGGCAGTTACACAGAATAATTTACAGCCTC
>JASBST010000038.1 GCA_030148775.1 Thiogranum sp. | reverse complement strand
GGCGGGCCCAGTGTTTTGTCGGTGCCGACCAGTTCGGCCACGCAGTTCACGGCCAGGCAGCCGCGGGCCTCGGCGTCGGCGGCGCGGGTGCGGCAGATTTCCCTGAAGAATTCGGTCAGCAGGCGCGGCACGTCGGTGTTTGCGTCGGCTTCGCTGAGCACGCGGTCGGGCGACTGGGCGAAGTAGCGCGCCAGCACTTCGCTGAACAGCGCCTCGCGGCTGCCGAAGGCGTTGTAGAAGCTGGAGCGGGTGATGCCCAGTGTTTCCGCCAGGGCTTTCACCGAGCAGGCTTCGAAGCCGCTGCGCCAGATTTCCTGCATGCAGGTCTCGACGGCGGCGTCGCGGTCAAATTTTGCGCTGCGGCCCATGGTGTTTCCTTAGGTTCGATAAATTTCTGTACAGCTCTGGACAAAACGCCGGCGGCGCCCTAAAGTGTACATCAATGTACAAAATAGCACGGATCCCCACGTCAAGCCATCGTCCAGGAGAATAGTATGTTAAATCAGCAGATTCGGGAAACCATCCAGATGTTCCGCGACACCATTCCGGCCGATCTCAGCGCCCTGATCGAACAGGGCGCGGGCGAGATCAGCGCGCTGGATATTATCGAGCGCGCCAGTCGGCCCGGCGATGCGCTGCCGGATTTTGCCCTGGATAACCAGCACGGCGAGCGCCGCACCCGGCAGGATTATCTGGCGCGCGGGCCGCTGGTGCTTACGTTTTATCGCGGCGCCTGGTGTCCTTATTGCAATCTGCAACTCAAGGCCTACGCCGAGCGGCTGGACGAGATCCAGGCCGGCGGCGCCACCCTGGTGGCGGTCTGTCCGGAAAAGCCCGATGCGGTCGAGACCCTGAAAAGCAGCGGCGCGGCCGAGGCCATTGTCGACGGCGCGGTCACCGCGGTGCCGTTCGATGTGCTGTACGACCAGGGCAACCGCCTGGCCGGCGCGCTGGGCCTGGTGTTCGAGTTGCCCGAGAGTCATCGCCAGTTGCTGGCCGCCCTTGGCGTCGATATCCAGGCGCTGACCGGCGACGACAGTTTCACCTTCCCCGACCCGGCCACCTATGTGATCGAACCTTCCGGCGCAATCGCCTGGGCCTTCGTGCCCAACAATTACCGCAAGCGCGCCGAGGTCGAGCAGATCGTGCAGGCGCTGGCGCAGGTGCGGGCATGAGCGCCTTTTTCATCGCCACCAGCTCGATTCTGGACTCCGACAAGTTCCAGCAGTACGCGCAACAGGCCGGCGCCACCTTGGCCGCGTTCGGCGGCGAGCCGGTCCTGCGCGGCAAGTTCGAGGCGGCGCTCAGCGGCGAGGCGGATCATCAGGCGGTGGGCATCGTCCGCTTCCCCGACCTGGCCGCCCTGCACGACTGGTATCACAGCGACGACTACCAGGCGCTGTTGCCGCTGCGCGAGGCGGCCGCGCGCATGGCCATTCATGTCTATACCGCCTGAGACGGCCGGGTGACGCGGGTGAATCGTCGACCCTGATCTCCAACCCCGTGGGTTCGGAGAGGGTCGGTGACATGTGTCCCGCCGCCTCCCGGTTGGGACCGGGTTCCCGGCGCGTCCGGTCTGCCACCAGGCCCGCCACTCGGTTCGCCGCCCGGTCTGCCACCCGGTTCGCCACCCGATCCGCCACCCGATCCGCCACCCGATCCGCCACCCGATCCGCCACCCGATCCGCCACCCGATCCGCCACCCGATCCGCCACCCGATCCGCCACTCGGTTCGCCACCCGGTTCGCCACCCGGTTTGCCACCCGGTTTGCCACCCGGTTCGCCGCCGGGTCCATTGCCGGGTCCATTGCCGGGTCCACCGCCGGGCCCGCCGTCCTCCGCCGTCCTCCGCCGTCCGACCCGCCGGGGCCCGTTTTTGGTCATCGTGGTCGCCGCGGTTAGAATAGGACGCTTTCCGCGGACAGGCTCAGGGCGTAATCATGGCGAACAGCTTCGGCGACCAGTTGTTGAAAGCCGGGCTGGTCAACAAGAACCAGCTCAACAAGGCGAAGAAGAACAAGCACCGGCAGAAAAAGGCGCAACAGCCGGCCGACCCCGCCGCCGGGGAGGCGGCCGCGGCGGCGCGGCGGGCGGCCGAGGAAAAGGCCGCGCGCGACCGCGAGCTGAACCAGCGGCGCAAGGCCGAACAGGAGCGGCGCGCATTGCAGGCGCAGGTCCGTCAGCTGGTGAGCCTCAACCGCGTCGAGCGCGGCGACGGCGACATCGGCTACAACTTCCAGGACGGCAGCGCCATCCGCAAGTTGTTCGTCAGCCAGGAGATCCACGACCAGCTGAGTCGCGGCCGCCTGGCGATTGCGCGGCTGGACGGCGGTTACGAGCTGATCCCGGCGGCGGTGGCCGAGAAGATCCGCCAGCGCGACCCCGACTGTATTGTCAGCCAGAGCGCGGCCGAGCCGGCCGGCCCGGACGAGGACGATCCTTATGCCCAGTACCAGGTGCCGGACGATCTGATGTGGTAGCGCCGGCGAGCCGGTCGGGTAACCCGCGACGTGCGCGGCCGGTCTCCGCGGCGCGATTTGCGCTCGGGGGCCGAGGACAGATCCGGGACGATTTGTGCTAGTCTGAGGGGCGATGAAAAAACTCAAGCACGAGGCCGAGCTGGTCAAGGCGGCGATTATCGAGGGCGTGGCCTACGCCAAGAAGCGCGGCGCGGCGGTGTTCGAGCCGACCGATTCGGCCAACGACAAGGTGCTGTACCTCTACCGCCTGCTGGTGCACGACAAGCTCATCCAGCCGCTGCCCGAGGATCAGGTGTCGCAACAGAGCATGCGCCACAAGCTGGCGCTCTGGTATGCCAAGCAATTGCCCAAGGGCCACGCTTTGTTATAACGCCGTCGGCGTCAAGACAGTCTTTGTCCTATAACCTCGCCTGCCTTACAAACCCATCCACCTGCAATGCCATCCGTCCTATAACACCATCCGGTCCATAACGTCGTATGCCCTACAACGCCATCCCGTAATAGCGCCATCTATTTGTGACGTTTGTAGTGTCGCCGGTTTAAAAGCGCCACTCGGGGTGATAGACCACTACGGGCTGGCGGCCGCGGTTGCATCGCTCAACGGGTGGCTGATGGTTGGCCGTCGGCGACGCCGGTTCCGTCTCCGCCAGCCCGGGCGAGGTGCGGGAATAGGTTGCATCGCGCCACGCGCGGCCTGGAAGGGTTACGGTCCCGGTGCGATGTCGGCTGCCGCGCCCCCGGACTGGCTGCCGAAGGGCAGGCCCAGCGGGTTGCAGTTTTTGATGATCACCCGGCCCTGCAACAGGTTGCCGCGCGAGTACTCGCTGAAGATGCAGGTGTTGTCCTTGGGGTTGTAGTTCTCCACCCACAGGTTGTCGTCCTTCCAGGTGGTGGCGACGTGGTACTGGCCGCTGGGCACGTCGATGCGCATGACGCCGCCCCAGCGTTTGACGAAGATCTGCTGAAAATAAAAATAATAGGCCGCCCAGCCGATGAACAGCACCACCCCGGCGGCCAGCAGCGCGGCCTTGAGGTTGTCCATGCGCAGGCCGATCAGCACTACCATGGCAATCGCCAGGCCGAACACCAGGGCCCAATATAAATAAGTAAACATTTCAACACTCCTGTCTGAAAAACCCGCGGGACGGCGGCGTCGGCCGCGGCCTGCCGCCGCGTTGCCGCATCCTACCGCATGTGACCGGGGCAGGGGCAGGGTGGGTGTGTAAGACGGCGCGCGCACGCGGTCGCGTTCGCAGCCCGCGGATGGATATGCGACAATGACGGGCTTTATTCACCTCTTTATTTGTGGAAGTGCCGTTGTGATCACCACCGCCAATCTCACCATGCAGTTCGGTGCCAAGCCGCTGTTTGAAAACATCTCCGTCAAGTTCGGCGACGGCAACCGCTATGGCCTGATCGGTGCCAACGGTTGCGGCAAGTCGACGCTGATGAAAATCCTCGGCGGCGACCTCGAACCGAGCGCCGGCAATGTCAGCGTGGATGAGAACGAGCGCGTCGGCAAGTTGCGCCAGGATCAGTTCGCGTTCGAGAATTTCAGCGTGCTCGATACGGTGATCATGGGCCACAGCGAGTTGTGGACGGTCAAGCAGGAGCGCGACCGCATCTACGCGCTGGCGGAAATGAGCGAAGAGGAAGGCATGCGGGTGGCCGATCTGGAGGTGCGCTTCGCCGAGCTCGACGGCTACACCGCCGAGGCGCGCGCCGGCGAGCTGTTGCTGGGGCTGGAGATTCCCCTGGAGCAGCACGACGGCCCGATGAGCGCACTGGCACCCGGCTGGAAACTGCGCGTTCTGCTCGCCCAGGCGCTGTTCTCCGACCCCGATGTCCTGCTGCTCGACGAACCGACCAACCACCTGGACATCAACACCATCCGCTGGCTGGAAGGCATCCTGG
>JASBST010000035.1 GCA_030148775.1 Thiogranum sp. | reverse complement strand
GTGGTCAGTTGCCGTTCGAGACTGGCCGCGCAATCGCCGCGGGCCACGTCCTCGGCGACGCTGAGTACACCGGCCTTGGTTTTGACCCCGGTGACCATCGCGGTGGCGGTACCGGCGGAGTCCGGAGTCTGCTGATTGGTGTTGTAGGTTTTCGCCAGGGCCAGGTAGGGGAAGCGCTCGAAGCTCAGCAGGTTCTCCTCGCCCGGCTGACCGCGCTGCTGGCCCTGCAGGATGCGCGCGGCGGTGACCGTGGACACCCCCATGCCGTCACCGATGAACAGGATGATGTTGCGCGCCTTGTGCCGGTTGGGCCGCAAGCGTTCGCTCTGCGCCACGCTCAGCTCGCCGTTACGGTACCACTGCGACGGACTCAGTTCGGCGCTGCCGGCGACGGTTGCCAGACACAACAACCCGAGCAGCCAGGGCATGATGCGTGGATAAGTTTGGACGTTCGATCGGCAATCGTTCGGATGCATCTTGGAAAGACTCACGGGCAGCGGCTGTCGAGGCGCATGGTAGCTTTGAACGGCGGCGGCGACAAACGGCCGCTTTGATCACCCAGGCGTCACACCCGGGTCATCAAACGGTCAAGCGGCCGCGCTACGCTTGTTGTATCCGGGTGGCTTGCCCGCCGCGCTACCGTGCCGGCTGGCGGCACCCGCGTGAGGAAACCGCGCGTGAAGAAAAGGGTGGGGCCTGTGCCAGGCGCTTCGCCATGACGGCAAACTTGAAGCCCGGCGCGGGCACCAGGACCAGAAGCGCAGGGACGATAGGCGAAATGCGGGCGACGCCCCGATGCGCGCCGTCGTCGGTGCCAGGCCAATACGCCGGCGCCGGTTGCGGATTCACTATTGGTGCTGTCGGGCGGGCAGGGACGGCCCGCTCCGGCAGGGTTTGACCGGCGCCTGTCCTTTGCTCCTGGGCAGGCGCTTTTTTTATGCCGAGTCGGCTTAGGTCGGGTCGACCCACACCTTGCCGGCGCTGATTTTCACCGGATAGGTGCCGATCGGTTCGTCGGCGGGCTCGACCAGGGCCGCGCCACTGGCCAGATCGAAATAACTGCCGTGCAGCGAGCACTTGATTTTGCGCCCCTGGATGCAGCCCAGGTGCAGCGAATAGTCTTCGTGGCTGCACATCTCATCGACGGCGTAGAGATCGCCCTCGGCGTTGCACAGCAGCAGGTCCCGGCCGCCGGCGCGGATTTTTTTCATTTCGCCCGGCGCCAGTTCGTCGACCTCGGCCACGGCTTCGAAGGGTGCCTGCATGCGCGCGCCCCTATTTCAGGCGCGCCGCGGCGCTGCCGTCGTCGAGCGCGGCCCGCACCTGTTCGGCTGCCGCCGCCAGGTCGGGGTGTTTGCCCACGTGTTGCAGGATCATCGAGGCGGCGTACAGCAGCGAATCGTAGGTGGCGCCGTGCTGGCCGTTCAGTGCCGCCATGCCGGCATCGGCCGCCGCCCGGGCCGCCGCCTGCACGTTCACGCTGAGGGCGATGCCGTCGCCGCGCGCCTCGGCCGGCGGCAGGTCGTCGGGCAGCGGCACGGCGCGCACCTCCTGGGCGATGCCGATACTGCGGGGGTCGACTTCCACGCCCTGTTCCTTGCCCTGATCGTGGTAATAAAAGTATTTGCCGGCCTGGCGCAGCGACGGGATCACGCCGCCCTCGGTACCGCGGATGATCAGCGCCGACTCGAAGCCGGCGTGGCGCGCCAGCATGGCGTAGACCGGCGGGTAGGGCTTGTGCACATAGCCGGTGACGAAGTGGGTCTTTTTACGACCGCTGATCGGCTTGGCCAGCACTTCCACCGTGGTCAGCACCGGGCGCTTGATCATCTGCTGGCGCAGCGCCACCAGGTCGTGCAGCCGCGGGCAGAACTGCGCCTGGTCGACATAACTCCAGCCCAGCGCCGGCTCGGCCAGGCGTTGCGCGGCCTGTTGCGGCGACAAATCGACCGGCGCGCCGGCCGCGGCCAGCACGTGGCGGTGGGTGATGCCGAACTTCGGGCCCACTGAGTCCAGCCCGTGCGAGACGCAGGGCACGCCGCAGGCCGCCAGCAGCGGCGGCAGGAACGGCGAGGCCGGCAGGCTGCGGTTGTAGCCGTCGTAGGGGTCGGCCAGGTCGACCAGCTCGTCGACCTCGGCGGTCACGCTGTGGGTGTAGTCGCGGATGGCGTCGAGCACGCCGCGGTTTTCCTCTGGGGTCTCGCGCTTCATGCGCAGGGCGATGAAGAAGATCGCCGCGCGCACCGGGTCGACCTTGTCCTCGAAGATGGCGGCGGTGCCCAGGCGGGCCTCTTCCTCGGAAATGTTCTTGGACAGCTCCGGTCCGGTGGCGATGCGCTGGATAATCGAGCGCATGGTGGTCTGCAGATCGGCGTCCGCGGCGACGGTGCTCATAAGCGACTCCTGATATTAGCTGTTGCGAGTATAAGTTGTGCCCGCCCGGTTTCAATAAAATCCGCCGTAAACCGGGGGTTTGGCGACGGCACGGCGGCGAAAGATTTGCTTTTCCGCCGCCGTATCGCTAGGCTACGCGGCTATTTTAAAGGGTACGCAGGAGACAGGCATGCGGCAAATACTGGTGGCGGGGAACTGGAAGCTCAACGGCTCCCGGGACAGTATTGAACAGTTGATTTCCGGGATTGTGGCCGGCGCGGACAAGACCGGCAGCACCCAGATCGCCGTTTGCCCGCCCTTCGTCTATATTCCTCAGGTGGCCGAGCGTCTGGCCGGCAGCAAGGTGGCCTGGGGCAGCCAGGATGTCAGCGACCAGGACAGCGGCGCGTTCACCGGTGAGGTGTCGGCGCCGATGCTCAACGAGTTCAACTGCACGTACGCCATCGTCGGGCACTCCGAACGCCGCAGCCTGTACGCCGAGGACGATGCGTTCACCGCGCGCAAGTTCGCCGCCGCGCGCAAGGCCGGGCTGATCCCGATTCTGTGTGTCGGCGAGACGCTCGAAGAGCGCGAACAGGGCGTGACCGAAAGCGTGGTGGCGCGCCAGCTCGATGCGGTGATCAACCTCGAAGGCGTCGAGGCGCTGAACGATGCGGTCATCGCCTATGAGCCCGTCTGGGCGATCGGTACCGGCAAGACGGCGACGCCGCAACAGGCGCAGGACATGCACGCTTTCATCCGCGGCACGCTCGCCGGGCTGAATGCTGGCGTGGCCGACAAAGTACAGATTCTGTACGGCGGCAGCGTCAAGGGCGCCAACGCCGCCGAACTGTTTGCCATGGCCGATATCGACGGCGGCCTGATCGGTGGCGCGTCGCTGGACGCCAGCGAATTCCTGACCATTTGCAGCGCCGGCGCCTGAGGTTAACGGACAGCTTTTATGTTTACAGCTTTATTGATATTGCAGGTCGTGATGGGCCTGAGCATTATTGCGCTGGTGCTGCTGCAGCAGGGCAAGGGCGCGGACATGGGCGCGGCCTTCGGTGCCGGCGCCTCGGGCACGGTGTTCGGCGCCCGCGGCAGCGGGTCGTTCTTCACCCGCGCCACCGCGGTGCTGGCCACCTTGTTCTTCGTCAACAGCCTGTTGCTGTCCTCGCCGCTGGTGTTGGGCGAGCGTCATCCGAGTGTCAGCGTCAACAAATCGGTCGTCACCGAGCAGCCGCAGCAGCCGGCCAAGTCGGACGGCAATACTGACGCGGCCGATCTGCCCGAGGTGTCTCCCGCCGAGGATGACGCCGGGGAAAAAGCACCGCCGCAGGGCGCGGTGCCGGAGAAGGACGCCCCGATACCCGTGCCGGACACCGACGCGGGTAGCCAGCCCAAGTAACGCATTTGCCGATGTGGTGGAATTGGTAGACACGCTATCTTGAGGGGGTAGTGGCGAAAGCTGTGCCGGTTCGACTCCGGCCGTCGGCACCATATTCGCGGGAACCCGCCACCGACACGACTGTCGTACTTGTCCGATTGACAAAAAAGAAACGCGGCGCGTAACGTTACCCGCATGCTGCCAGTCAACAAAAAGGACAAGGACATGAACGGTCGGATTCACTTTTTTGACTATCATCCGCCAGTGGCCAACATTCGTGACGAAGTGTTGGCGGGGCTCAGCCGGCGCCCCAAGCAGGTGGCCCCCAAATATTTCTACGACCAGCGCGGTTCGCAACTGTTCGACGCCATCACCGAGGCGCCCGAGTATTATCCCACCCGCACCGAGGTCGACATTCTTGAAAGCAACGGCTCGCAGATCGCCGAGTTTCTCGGCAACGACTGCATGCTGATGGAACTGGGTAGTGGCAGCAGTCGCAAGATCCGCGTCCTGCTCGACGCGCTGCAGCCGGCCGCCTATGTGCCGCTGGACATTTCGCGCAGCCATCTGCTGGATGCGGCGACCTCGCTGGCGCAGGACTATCCGCAGCTCGCGGTGTATGCCGCCTGCACCGATTACAGCAGCGATTTCGAGCTGCCGGAGCTGCCCGCCGACCTGCCGCGGGCGGCGTTTTTCCCGGGTTCCAGCATCGGCAACTTCGAACCGGAAGAGGCCGGGCAGTTGCTCGCACGCGTCGGTCGCCACCTCGGCAAGGACGGCAAATTGCTTATCGGCGTCGACCTGAAAAAAGACAAGGCCAAGCTGAACGCAGCCTACAACGACGCCGGCAAGATCACCGCGGCGTTCAATCTCAACCTGCTGGAACGCATCAACCGGGAGCTGGATGCCGACTTTCGCCTGGAGTGCTTCGAACACCTGGCTTTTTTCAACGAAGACGCCGGGCGGGTGGAAATGCACCTGCGCAGTACCCGTGATCAACAGGTGAAGGTCGCCGGCCAGCCGATCCGTTTTGCCGAAGGCGAATCACTGCACACCGAGAATTCCTACAAGTACAGCGTCGAAGAATTCCAGGCCCTGGCCGAGGACAGCGGCTATCAGGCCGAAACCGTCTGGACCGACGACGCTCAGTTATTCAGCGTGCACTGCCTCAGTTATCGTGGCGGATTGAATGGAAAATCAGCTTATATTTAAAGTAAAGAATAATATACAATTATTTGTTTTTTATATTAAAAAATAAATTTTAAATTAATATTTCCTGGCCCGTAACGCGTTACCCCTAGCCCCCCCGCCTGCGCGGATACGAGCGCGCGGCGTGACCGGTGCTCGAGTCAATGTCATCACCTCCGGCCGCGGGACGCTCTATCGTCATCGGGACGAACGCAATGGACTGACTATGCGGGGGCAGTCATTCATTCGGCTGAATCCTCACCTCCAAGGGTCGGGTGGTATCCAGATGCACGTCGCGCTGCGGGAAGGCGATGACGATTTCCGCTTCGGTGAAGCTCTGGTTGATGGCCTCGTGCAGCTGCGAGATCGCCGGCAGGCGGTCTTCCTGGGTGCCGACAAAACAGCGCAACTCCAGGTTGAGGGTGTTGTCGCCGAACTGGGTGAAGATGGTGTAGGGCGGCGGCTCCTTGAGCACCAGTTTGTTGTGCTCGGCGGCTTCGCGCATCAGTTGTATCGCCCGCTGCACGTCGCTGCCGTAGGCCACGCCGACGGGCACGCGGATACGGGTGATGGGATCGGAGAGTGACCAGTTCAGCAGCCGCCCGGTGATGAATTCCTTGTTTGGCACCAGCAGTTCCTGCCGGTCCCAGGTGCGGATGGTGGTGGCGCGGATCTGGATGCGCGTGACCACGCCGTCGGAATCGCCCACGGTGACGACGTCGCCGACGCGGATCGGTCGCTCCACCAGAATGATCAGGCCACTGATGAAATTGGCGACGATCTCCTGCAGGCCGAAGCCGATGCCCACGCTGAGCGCGGCGGCCATCCACTGTACCTGCGACCAGCGCACGCCGAGGGTGTTGAGCACCAGCAGAATACCGACCGCGGCGATGGTGTAGCGCGCCAGGGTGGCGGCGGTGTAGCGCCCGCCGGAGGAAATCTCGAAACGCTTCAGCAGCACGATTTCCAGCAGCGAGGGGAAGCGGCGGGCGGCGATCACGGTGACCACGCCGATCAGCAATCCCAGCAGTACGTCGGCCAGGGTGACCGGGATCAGGCCTTCCTCGCCGCCGCTGACGCCCTTGTAGTGCCACAGGCTGATGTGATCGAGTCGGCCGAAGGCCGGCAGCACGTCCGACCAGATGAACCACAGACCGATCACGGCACCGAACATGATCAGGCTGTTCAACAGCTTCAGGCTTTCCTGGTTGAGCGCGGTGAGATCGATCGCCGGCTGTTCCAGCTCGGTCTCGTCGCGCGGCACGTCGGCGGCGGCGTCCTGATTCTGGCGCAGTTCCGCAAGTTGCGCGCGGCGCTTTTCCAGCGCCGCCGCCAGGGCCAGCTTGCGGTGCACCAGCAGCAGCCAGCGGACCGCCATCTGATGGATCAGCAAAAAGCCCAGCGCCAGCCACAGGGTCTGTACAAGGCTGCCGGTGAGAGTGCCGGCGGTGTAGACGAAGCCGCTGATCGCCAGCACGATCAGTAGCAGCGGCACGATCATCGCCAACCCCAGCCACAGATAGCGCAGGCGCGTCAGCGCGCTGTGGGGGTGGCGCGCCATGACCGGTTGCAGAATCGCCTTGCGGGTGCCCAGCAGACGCAGAAAGAACCAGGTGAGGGCGCTGATGAAGACGACGAAGGCCAGCCGCGCCAGCGCGCCTTCGACCAGCGTGGTGATCCGGAAAGTGATCACCGCCACCACCGCCGAGGGCAGAAAAATCGACATCAGCACGGTCACCTGCCGGCGCAGTTGGCGGGTGACGTCCTCCGGCCAACCGAAGTGCACCACCGCCACGCCGCCGTTGCGGCACAGGCCTCGGAAGGCACTGAGATAGAGAAAGGCCGGGCTCAGCAACACCAGTGCCTGACCCACGGCGCGACTGAAGTCGTTGGCGTCGAGCGAGCTGGCGAGCATCCAGCCGGCGGTCCAGAACAACAGCGGGCCGGGCAGCACCAGCAGCAGCGTCAGGCCCAGCGCCTGCGCGGTGTAGCGGAAATGGTCATGGCGCGGATCCCGCGTTTTCTCGCCCGTGGCGTGCAGCAAACGCACGATTTGGCGTTTTTTCGCCATCAGCCCGAACGCCAGAAACAACAGCAGGGCGGGAAACGCCGAGGCCTGCAACTGATCTAACAGGGTTTCGCTCAGGTCGAGCCAATTGGCCGGCGACAGCAGTTCCATGACCTGCGCCGGTGTGTTGATCAGCATGGCCAGGTCTGGCGCCGGCGCGCTGCGCACCCACAGCAGGCGTTCGGCGAGGAAATTGTCGTACTGGGTGACCACGTCGAGCAGGCGCGTCTGCGCATAGTCCAGTTCGCCCAGGGCGCGCAGGTAGCTGTCGCCGGTGGCGATGATTTTCTGCAGCAGGTCGCGGCGCGTTTTGCTCAGCTCCACCAGATCCGGGTGCAGGGCGCGCGCGCTGGCCGGATCCAGACCGGCGCTGAGCGCGTTGGCGTAGGCGTCGGGATCCTGCAGTTTGCGCAATTGTTCGTTGAGCTGGATCTGCTGAAATGCGGTCTCGGAGATCTCGGCTTCGCGCAGACGGGCATCGCGGCGGATCTTGCGCCCGTCAGGCAGCAGCCGGCGCTGTTCGAGCAGGATCTGCCCCAGCGCGTGACTCAGGCCGGCGACGTCGAGCTTCTGCCTGGTGCTGCGATAGTCTTCCTCGATGTGTTTCGCCTGCTCGCTGATTTTCTGTGCATTGGCGATGGTCTTTTCCAGTCGTGTGGTCAGCCGTTGCAACTGGTCGCTGTAGTCGGCGTTCTGCGCGGCGAACTCCTGCACCAACGCCGGTTTGTCTCTGGTCTCGCCCTGAGCCGAGGCGACCGCGGCGCGCGCGGCCTCGACCTGATCGCGGCGCTTGTCGTTGAGCAGATTCTCCAACAGCTGGATGCGCTGGCCGATGCGCTCCAGGCTGCGCGCGGTGGTCTCGGTCTGCGCCTTGATCAGCGCCAGGCGCATCGGATAACTGAGCAGCTCCTGGTCGAGCATGTTGATCTCGGCGGTGAGCGCCTTGCTCTGCGCCAGCAGGCTCCAGTGGCGCGCCTCGTGCAGCATCGCCGGTTCGCCGTTGACCGGCGGCTGGTGCAACTGCGTGGACAGGCTCTCCAGTTGCCGGCGGGCGTCGGTGAGCTGTTGGCGCGCCTGGTCGGGACGGTTGCTTTCCTGAGTCAACAGTTCCCGCAGACTGCTGAGCTTGGCGTCGACCGCGGCGTGGTCGGCCTTCTCCTTGAGCAGCAGCTGCTCGATTTCGGCCAGCGGGGTTTGCGCCGTCGCCTTCACGCTGGGCGCGGGTTGATGTTTTTCGTCGTTTTCCAACTGGCGGCGCAGCTTCGCCGCCTGCGCCGTGGCGCTGTCACGCGTCTGGCGGAAGGTTTCGGCCGAGGCGTTGTTGGTACGCGCCGTTTCCAGGTAGCCGAGGGTCTTGTTATAAAGATCGGAAAGTTGGTCGCGCGTCGCCTTGTCGTAGGCGTTGCTTTTTTCAATTTCCTTGAGGCGCGCTTCGACCATGCTGCGCGACAAGGTGTCGGATCCAGACGGGGGTGGGGCGGGGGGCGCGGCCTGCGCCGCCAGGGTGAGCGCCAGCAGCGTCAGGAGCAGCAGCGCCGGTAAGCCGCACCCGCTGCCCGTCCACCCGCGCGGCAACAGCAACCGTCTTGGCGGGGCGTTCCGCTCGCGCCTGCGTGTCACCGGATTAACCGCTGATTACCATTGATAGCCCAGCTTCAGGCTATAGGTGGTATCGGTTTTGCTGGCGCTGTCGGCCGCGCTGCCGTCGTAGCGCAGTTTCAGCTCGGTGCTGGCGACCAGGCCGAGCACCAGGGGAAAGCGCAATCCGGTCCAGGTGTCGACCACCACGTCGCCGCTGTTTTCCAGACTCCAGAAACCGGTCTGCTTGTGATAGAACTGCATGAAGTGGCCGAACAGGTATTTGTCGAAGTCGATATTCCACGGAATGGCGAAATAATCGTTGTCCGGCTCGTTGGTGAAATCCTCCTTGACGTAACTCAGACCGGTCGAGGTGCTGAGGTTGAGCGCTTCACTTTCAAACCACTGATAACCGACCAGGGGGCCGACGCTGGTACGCAGGTCGAGATCCGCGAACTGGTCGTGGGCCAGGCGGGCGAAGGCGCCCCAGTACCATTGCTTGTTGACGAAGTAGTTGTAATCGCCTTCCAGCTTCCAGGCATCCTTGATTTTCTGATTCTCGGCGCGGTCTTTCTCCAGCTCGGCGAAGGCCTTGAAGCGATCGTCGCGGCGGCGCAGGGTCATGTCGCCGTCGAGGTCGATTTCGTCCTTGTCGGTGTTACCGGTCTGGCGTTGCAGCGAGGCGTTGGCGTGACCGCTGAACTTGATGCCCTGGCCCTTGCGCCAGGGCTCGGGGTTGATCAGGGCGATCTGTTCCTGCTCCAGGTTTTCCGCTGCGCCGCCGTCGGCGGTTTCCACCCGCACGCCGGTTTGCGTATTCTCCACCCGTGTGACCATCAGGGTACGGTCGTCGTCGAGCAGGAATTCCATCGGCTTGTCGGCCGCGATGCTGACGATCTCGTCCCATTTGACGCGGATCAGACCGGCGAAGGCGGTTTTGAAGCCGAGGATGCCGTCGTCGCGCGAGACCACTTCACCCACCAGGCGCGAGCCGTCGCGTAACACCAACTCGTCGGCCGCGGCCACGTGGGTGAACACCAGAAACAGGGCAAGGGGGAGCGACGCGCAGCGTCGAATGCGGTTTGCCAGGCGGGGCATGTAGGGTCCTCGTGAAGCTGCAGACGGGGTTATTTCAAGTCTGGGCATTCTACCTGCCGTGGGCGCCGATGCAATTGCCGCCGCTGTCGTTGCCGGGAGACAGCGCCTCAATAGGACTCGAGTACGACCACGCTGTGCGCGCCGGCGCGCAGTTCGGAGGCAGCGAGCGGCACCTGGACGTCGGGCGGGACGATGTCGTCGGGTGTGGCGCGCGCGGTGTCGACGGTGAGGCGCCAATGACGCCCCGGCAGGCGCGGCAGTTCGAGATCGATCGCCTGGGCCGACAGATTCATGATCACGTGCAGGTCGGCCTCGTCGCGCGCCAGCGCCGCCAGGGTGAAGGCCAGCATCTGGGCCTCGTCGTCGTACCAGGCGGGCGCGTCGCCGTCGGCGCCATACCAGCTGATATCCGGCAGGCCGCGCTCGCCCACCGGCTGGCCGGTAAGAAAACGCCGCCGCATCAGTGCCGGGTGGCGTTTGCGCAGCGCGATCATGTGGCGGGTGAAACGCAGCATCTCGGCGCCACCCTCGGTGGGCTGCCAGTCGAGCCAGCCGATGGCGTTGTTCTGGCAGTAGGCGTTGTTGTTGCCCTGCTGAGTGTTGCAGCGCTCGTCGCCTGCCAGCAGCATCGGCACCCCCTGGCTCAGGAGCAACAGCGCGATGGTGTTTTTCGCCCGTTGCCGGCGCAGGACGTTGATCGCCGCGTCGTCACTGTCGCCCTCGACGCCGCCGTTGCTGCTCAGATTATCGTCGTGGCCGTCGTGATTGTCTTCCCCGTTGCCCAGGTTGTGTTTGCGCTCGTAGCTGAACAGGTCGCGCAGGGTGAAACCGTCGTGACAGGTAATGAAATTGATGCTGTTGATCGGCAGGCGGTGTTGTGGCTGATAGAAGTCGGGGCTGGCGCTAAGGCGCGTGGCGACCTCGCTGATCAGCCCCGCGTCGCCGCGCAGAAAACGCCGCATCACATCGCGGTAGCGGCCGTTCCACTCGGCCCAGCGGCGACCGGGGAAATTGCCCACTTGGTAGAGTCCGGCGGCGTCCCAGGCCTCGACGATGAGTTTGGTGGCGGCGAGCTGTTCGGACAGTTCGATGCCCCAGATCAGCGGCGAGTCGTGCATCGGCTCGCCGTCCTCGCCGCGCACCATGGCGCTGGCCAGGTCGAAGCGGAACCCGTCGACGTGCATTTCCCGCACCCAGTATTCCAGGCAGTTGAGTATGAAACGCGCGACGATGGGATGGTTGCAGTTGACCGTGTTGCCGCAGCCGGTGTAATCGCGATAGATACGCTTGTCGCTGGCATCAAGATGATAGAAAACGCCGTTCTCGATGCCATTGAAGTTGATCACCGGGCCGTTGCTGCCGCCCTCGGCGGTGTGGTTGAACACCACGTCGAGAATGACCCCGATGCCGGCGCGATGCAGCGCCTTGACCAGGTCGCGGAACTCACGTCGATGGCTGGCCTGCTCGGGCGTCACGCAATAGCCGGGGTGCGGTGAGAAGAAACTATGGGTGCTGTAGCCCCAGTAGTTTTGCAGTCCCAGCGCGGCGGTCGCCGGCGGTACATCCTGTTCGTCGAACGCCATGACCGGCAACAGCTCCACGTGGGTGATGCCAAGCGCCTGCAGATAGGGGATCTTTTCGATCAGACCGGAGAAGGTGCCGGGATGCCTGACCCCGGAGGAGGGATGGCGGGTGAAGCCGCCCACGTGCAGTTCGTAGAGGATGGCGTTTTCGAACGGAATCGCCAGCGGTGTGTCGCCCTCCCAGTTATAGTCGTCGCGCAGCACCCGTGCGCGCAGACTGTGGGCGCTGTTGTCACCGGCGCTGCAGGCGGCGCGGCGATCCCACGGCTTGTCGCTGACCGCCAGTGCGTGCGGGTCGAGCAGCGCTTTCTCGGCGTCGAAACGCAGGCCCGAGTGCTCGCTGTCGTCGGGACCGTCGACCCGCCAGGCGTACCAGGTGTCCGCGGGCAGGCCGACCACGTAGACGTGCCAGGCGAAAAAACTTTTGTTGATCGCGGGGTCGAGACGGATGCGTTGAAACGGCTCGCCGCTGGTGGCGGTGGCAAACAACAGCAGTTCCACCGCGGTGGCGTGATGGCTGAACAGCGAGAAGTTGCAGCCGTTTGCGTCGGCGCAGGCGCCTGCGGGGTAGCGCGTGCCCGCGCGGGTGTCATAAGGGCTCAAGGGATTGCGGCTCAAGGAAGTATGACCTGCTTGGGCGGGATCGTAACGTACCCGCAACCCATTCTCAATCGCCGGTTTTCTCCTGATGGCCGCCGAACTGCAAGCGCATGGCCGAGAGCAGTCGATCGGCGAAATCGGTTTCGCCGCGCGAGGCGAAGCGCTGGAACAGGGCGGCGCTCAACACCGGCGCCGGCGCGCCGGTTTCGATCGCCGCCTGCAAGGTCCAGCGGCCTTCGCCCGAATCCGAGACCCGTCCGGAGAAATTCTCCAGTCGCGGGTTGGCGTGCAGCGCCGCGGCGCTGAGGTCGAGCAGCCAGGAGGCGATGACGCTGCCGCGGCGCCAGACCTCGGCGATCTCGGTCAGGTTGAATTGGTAACGGAAATGTTCGGGCTGGCGCAGCGGCGCGGTCTCGGCGTCGTGGCTGCGTCCGGCCAGACCGACATCGGCGTGGCGCAGGATATTCATACCTTCGGCATAGGCGGCCATCAGACCGTATTCGATACCGTTGTGCACCATCTTGACGAAATGGCCGGCGCCGCTGGGTCCGCAATGCAGATAGCCCAGTTCGGCGCTGCCCGGTTCGCCCTCGCGCCCCGGCGTGCGTTCGCCGGCGCCCAGACCCGGCGCCAGCGCGCGGAACAGCGGGTCGAGCCGCGTCACGGTGTCGGTTTCGCCGCCGATCATCAGACAGTAACCGCGTTGGCGTCCCCAGACGCCGCCGCTGGTGCCCACGTCGACATAGTGGATATCGCGCCCGGCCAGTGCTGCGGCGCGCCGCAGATCGTCCTGATAGAACGAGTTGCCGCCGTCGATCAGCGTGTCGCCGGCCTCAAGGTGTGGGACCAGCGCTTCGATCAGCCCGTCGACGATCGCCGCCGGAACCATCAGCCAGATGGCGCGCGGCGGCGTCAGCCGGGCGACGAAATCGGCCAGATCGCGCCCGCCGACCGCGCCTTCGGCACTCAGCTCGGTCACCGCCTCGGCGCGGTTGTCGAACACCACACACTCGTGGCCCGCCTGCATCAGCCGGCGCGTCAGATTGCCGCCCATGCGGCCCAGACCCAACATTCCCACTTGCATAGTCGATGTCCCTAAAGGGTGAAGGCCAGCGCCGCCGACAGCTCGCGGCGCTGGCGTGGTTGTGGAGATCGAGCCGTGACTGTCAATGGTTTCGTGGATCTGACAGGCGAAAAGTTCCCTGCGCATCGTCTGCCACTGGCCGCTACCGGCATGCGTGTTATATTAGCCACGCACTTCCGGCCCGTTGCGTGGGACAAGGCCGACAACCGAGGGATGGACCACCCCCAAATGCTGAAAATTGCAAGGCTGTTCCTGACCGGGCTGGCGGTCTGCCTGGCCACCACGGCGCAGGGGCAGGGCGAACCGGCCTATGCCTTTCCCATTCAGGATAAATTCCGTGCCACCGTGATCGGCACCCCGGAAAAACTGCAGAAGACTTTTCCGCCGGTTGCGATCAGCGAAGACCGTCTGACCGTGTTTCCCGGCCGACACGCGCCCAACTATTTGTGGTATGAGGCGCAGCTGCGTTATTCCTATGTCTTCCAGGACAAGCCGGCGCCGTTGATTTTTGTCATCGCCGGCACCGGCGGCGCGCACAACGGCATGCGCAATCTGGCGCTGATGCGGGCGTTCTACAATGCCGGTTTTCATGTGGTATCGCTGTCGTCGCCGACGCTGCCGAATTTTATCGTCTCCGCTTCGTCCACCGGAGTGCCCGGCGAAGCCGTCCAGGACGCGCGGGATCTGTACCGTGTGATGCGGTTGATCCGCGAACGCTATCAGCGGCGCATCGGCATCACCGGCTATTACCTCACCGGCTACAGCCTTGGTGGATTCAACGCTGCTTTCGTCGCCTGGCTGGATAATCAGCGGCGTGCGTTTGATTTTCGCCGCGTACTGCTGATCAACCCGCCGGTCAGGTTATACGAGTCGATGTCGATCCTCGACCGCATGCTGGAGAGTATCCCCGGCGGCATGGATAATTTTCACACCTATTACGACGATATCGTGCGCGAGTTCAACACGCTGTACTCCACTACGGATCGGCTGGAATTCAGCGAGGACTTTCTTTATTCGGTGTTCAGCCGGCTGCAGCCGCGCGACGACGAGCTGGCGGCGCTGATCGGTCTGTCGTTCCGTTTTTCCGCCGCCAATCTGATGTTCACCGCCGACCTGATGACCAATTACGGCTTCATCAAACCCAGCAATGTGCACATCGGCCGCTTCAGCGATCCGGGCGACTATGCCAAGGTGGCCATGCGGCTGGGCTTTACCGATTACTTCCACCGTTTTTTCTACCCCTTTTACAACGCCCGCCTGGACCGGCCCATCAGCCGCGAAGCGATGATCGGGCGCATGAGCCTGGAGCGCATCGCTGATTTTCTGCGCACCACCGACAAGGTGTTCGTGATGCACAACCGCGACGATCTGATCCTGGGCGACGGTGGCATCGAGTTCATCACTGAAGTCTTCGGCCAGCGGGCGAAGATTTATCCCCACGGCGGGCATCTGGGCAATATGCAGTACGTGGTGAACGTGAGCGACATGTTGCGGCTGATGGGCGGTCTCGGCCGATGGCGTTGACGCATGCCAACCCCATGACGCGCTGGCGCCTGGCGCTGCTGTGCCTGAGCCTCTGGCTGGGCGCGTGCAGCACCACGCCGGTCACCCGCGACGGGCCGGCCCAGACACCGGTGTTTCCGGCCGATCGGGTCCTGGATCCCGGCGTGGTCTATGAGTCGGACCGTATCTGGGACCCATTCGAAGGCTTCAACCGGCGCGTCTATCAGTTCAATTATTATTTCGATCGCTACCTGTTTCTGCCGGGCGTGAATCTGTACCGCCGGGTGACACCGCGCCCGCTGCAGAAGGGGGTGCACAATTTCTTTCTCAATCTGTCCGATGTCACCACGCTGTTCAACAGCGTGCTGCAGCTGGATCTGAAAAAGACGCTCGACACCAGCACCCGGCTGCTGGTCAATTCCACCGTGGGCCTGCTGGGGTTTATCGATCTGGCCAGCGACGTGCCGCGCAAGGAAGAGGATTTCGGCCAGACGCTGGGCTACTGGGGCCTGGGCCCGGGCCCCTATCTGGTGTTGCCGGTACTGGGTCCGTCGAGTCTGCGCGACGCCGGCGGCTATTCGGTGGACTGGAGCGCGCGCTGGCTGGCGTGGCAGCAGAGCGTCGATCTGGAACTGTATCAGTCGTGGACGCGCGACACCCTGTGGGCGATCGACCAGCGCGCCCACATCGCCTTCCGCTATTGTGAAACCGGTTCGCCGTTCGAGTATGAGCTGGTGCGCACCCTCTATTCCACCAAACGCAAACTGGATATCAAACGGTAATTGCCGATGCGCACCGTCGAGCGCCCACTTCTGTTACAGCTGACGCTTGTTGTCGGCGCTTTGCTGTTGTTGTGCTGGCAGGGTCTGTCGCTCGCGCGCAGTCCGATTCGTGTCGGCGTGACCGTGGCGCAGAGCGGCCAGTACGCGGTGCCCGGCAGCGCCGACCTGGAGGGGATGCGGCTGTGGGTGCACGATATCAATCAACGCGGCGGTCTGTTGGGCAGGCCGGTGGAACTGGTGCACTACGATGATAAGTCCGATCCGCAGCGCAGCACCCGCCTGTACGAGCGTCTGATCAGCAAAGACAAGGTGGACCTGCTGCTTGGGCCCTACGGCTCGGATATCACCATGGCCGCCAGCCGGGTGGCGGAGTATCACCATTTTCCCATGGTGGCGAGTGGCGCGGCGGATGAGGATATCTGGGCGCGTGGTTATCTGAACATTTTCGGTATCGACGCGCAGGCCGAGCACTACGCCGACCCCCTGCTGGCCGCCGCCGCCGAGGCCGGCATCACACGGCTGGCGCTGGTTTACGCCGACAACAATTTCCCGCGTCAGCTGGCACGCGGTGTGCGGCGCCAGGCCGCCCGCTACGGGATGCGGATTGTCTTTGAGCACGAATATCCACAGTCGCAGACCGAGTTCGGCGCGCTGATGCGTCAGATGCGGGCAACGCGGCCCGAGTTGCTGATCGGCGGCACTTATCTGAAAGATTCGATCGCCCTGGTGCAAGCGGCGCACCGCGCCGGTTTCAGGCCGCGCGGCATGGCTTTCACCGTCGGACCGGCGCTGCCGGAGTTTGTGCAGGCGCTGGGCGCGCAGGCCGAGGGCGCGCTGGGTCTGGTTTCCTGGATGCGCAGCGCGGGGCTGCCGCTGGCGATGGATTTTTCCTACCGCTACAAACGTCTCTACGGACACAATGCCAGCGTGCAGGCGGCGCTGGGATACGCGGCGGGGCAGGTGCTGGAGGCCGCCGTGCGCCTGGCCGACTCGCTCGACCGCAACGCCGTGCGCTCGCAGTTGCGCGGCATGACGTTTCAATCGCTGCTCGGTCGCTACAAGGTGGACGCGACCGGCAAGCAGACGGCCAAGACGACTTATGTGCTGCAGATCCGGGACGGCGACCGGGTGCTGGTGTTGCCGGCGTCGCTGGACCAACACAGGTTGCGCTTCGCGCCGGAAACGGCCGCGGATGCGCCGCAACACGTATCCCGGTAGAATCATCTGTTGTTCAACCCGCAGTCGGAAACAGGAAAACCACATCCCCATGCATGAAATCCGGGCCGTCGTCACCCGCCATATACTTCTCAGCCTGCTGTTTTTTCTGCCGCGCCAGCGGCGCATCGCCCTGGAGCGCCGCTGGCGCGGCAAGGAAGAATACCGCAAGCTGCAGCTCGCCGACTGGGTTCTGATTTCCTGGGGCAAGAGCGGCCGCACCTGGTTTCGCGTCATGCTGTCGCGTTTTTATCAGATCAAATATCACCTGCCGGCCAACCGCTTACTGGAATTTGATAATCTGCACAATCGCCAGCCTGAGGTTCCCAAGGTCTTCTTTAGTCATAACAACTATTTAAAAGACTATCTTAATGTAAATGACGAACTGTCACATTTTCGTGGCAAAAAAGTGGTGCTGCTGGTGCGCGACCCGCGTGACGTTGCCGTATCCCAATTCTTCCAGTGGAAGTACCGCATGCGGCCGAACAAGAAGCTGCTGAACAAGTACCCCGCCCACGGTGCCGCCACCGATATCTGGGAGTTCGTCACCGACCCCGACTGCGGCGTCCCGCGCATCGTCGAGTTTTTCAACGGCTGGGCGCGCGCGCTGCCCGAACTCGGCGACCAGCTGCTGATCATCCGTTACGAGGACATGCGCCGCGATCCCGCCGGGGTGATGCGCCAGGTGTTGACATTTGTGGGTACGCCCGGCAGCGACGAGGAAATCGGCAAGGCGGTGGAGTTCGCCGCTTATGAGAACATGAAAAAACTGGAGGCGAAGAGCCAGTTCAAGGGCAGCGGCGCGCGCGTGCGACCGGGCGATAAAAGCAATCCGAATTCGTTCAAGGTGCGCCGCGCCAAGGTCGGCGGCTACCGCGATTACTTCGAGCCCGACAGACAGGCGCACATCGACCAGTTGGTGAGCGCGAACCTCGACCCGATGTTCGGCTACAACCAGGCGCAGTGCGAGGACCGGCAGATATCCTGAAGCGCCCGGCCGCGGCGCGCTTCAGTGGGCGCCGCGGACCATTCGCAACAGGCGTTTGCCTGTGTGGGTACTGAAACGCGCCAGTTGCTGGGCGTAGCGCGCCATCGGGTCGGCCCTGACCCAGTTGACCTGCAGCACGCGGCGCTCGCCGCTGAAACGTTTGTAACCGTGGAATGAGCGATTGCTGCGGCGGAAGGCCAGCAGGGTGCCGCCCACCGGTTCGGCCTCGGCGGCGTAGTCCTCGATATCGTGCCGGTTGCGCAGCAGGCGCAGCCTGCCGCCCGCCTGGGTCCATTCGGGATTGAAATACATCAGTACCGTGATCAGCTTGCTCCAGTGATCGGTGTGAATGTGGCCGTCGCTGGGTTCGGAGTACCTGCGCACCGTGATGGTCTTTTCGCTGTGCTGCAGGTCGATATCGAATTTGCGCGCCACGGCCGCCTGGAACGCGTGCCCCTCAAGTTCATCGAGCAGGGCCCGGAAAGCCGGACCGTGACGCAGGTCGCGGGCAACGAAGTTGGCCGGCACCTCAATGTCTGGGTAGTCGCGGTTGATCTGCGCCAGCGCCTCGGCCGACAGCACCTGCCGGGCGATCAGATAATCGAACGGTTCGTGCTGCAGCGGCGTGTTTTCGAAAGCGGCGATATCCAGCAACGACATAGGTTGACCTTGGTGTCGGCGTAGGGAGTCCCGCGGCCATTATTTCACAGCCGGCGAGGTCGACGAAAGCGGCCTCAATGGTCGCCGGTGGCGCGCGCCGCGACCTCGCGCACGCGCGCCACCAGCCGATGCAGCTCGTCGGGGGGCGGCGCGGCGGGCGCGGCGGCGGTATCGATCCAGCCGGCCAGGCCCAGATCGACCAGACGTTGGTGAAAGCCGGGATAATGGCGGGTATGCCGGATCAGATGCAGCCGGTAGACCAGCCGCGCCAGCAGAATCCTTGGGCCTGAGCGTGCGCCCCGCGCCGGCCGGTACAGCCAGCGCGCCAGTGAGCGCCGCGCCTGATCGAGACGGCCCAGCAGCCCGGTCGGCAGCGGCAGAATCTGCAGCGGTTTGCGCAGCTGGATCACCTCCACCATCATGGAAATGCTGTCGCCGGTGACCACAAACCGGTCGGCCAGCGCCAGCAGGCCGTGGTAGGGATTTGGCGCCTGTTGGTCGTTCCAGTCGTAGAGTCGCGCCTGCGGCGGCAGGGCCTGTTTCAAGGCCGCGGTCACGGCGGGGGGCGTGCGTCGCGAGGTGGAGAAGTACGGCGTGCCCCCGGCGGCAATCACCCGCCGCGCCTGTTGCAGCAGACACTCGGTCACACTGGCATCGAAAATGAACGGATTGGTCGGGCCGCCGATCATGATCGCCACCAGCGGCCGCGGCAGTTGGCCCAGGCGCGGGCGCCAGTCGCGTTCGCCCTGGGCGATAGCGGCGGCATCGATGCGCATCAGCGGCAAGTCGATGCGCTGCACGTTCGGATAGGGCGCCGGCAGGGTCTCGGCGCTGGTGATGATCAGGTCGAAGCGTTCCATGTAACCGGAGGGTTTGCCGATCAGCACCAGGCGACTGTGCCCGCCCGATTGCTGTTGCACCCAGAGTGCGACATTGGCGGGACTGCGCCCCACGGTGAGAATCAGATCGGGCCAGGGTGGTTGCAACGGCGAGGAGCGGCCTGAATCGATATGATAGAGCGTCGGCGCGACCTTCGGTTTGCCGAAAAGAAACGGCTCGCGCACCTGGATATCCTTGCGTTCACAGTCCCAACCGTAGGCTTCGCGCAGCGCCTGCGCTAGCGTTTCTACCTGGCCGTTGTCGCCTTTTTTGTTGCCCAGTATCAGCCACACGCGCGGCTGGCGTTCAGCGGACGGCACTGTCTTCGGCGTGAGCGCCGCCATCGCCGCGCAAATCGTTGTAGCCGAACGCGGGCGACAGGCGCTCGCGCACCAGCGCCTCCAGTTCGTCGGCTTGTTGGGGGGTGAAATAGTCGCGATAACCGCCGACCTTGGCGCGCCGCACCTTGAAGCTTTCCGGATCGGCGGCGTTGCGCAGCGTCAGGCCGCCGGAACGGAAGAAGCCGGCGCTTTCCAGCTTGCGCAGATTATCGAAGGCGCCGAATTCGACGGCGCCGGCAATCTCCCCGGCGCTGAAACTGTCTCCCAGCAGGGAGGTGATCTGTTTCAACACCCGCGCCGGGTCGGCGCGCAGTGCTTCATAGCTGGTGATCAGCGTCCGGTCGAGGCCGGCGAGGGCCTGTTCCCAGTAATTCAGAAACTCGATCAACGATGGCAGGCCGATTTCGCTGTGACGCACGAACTGCCACATATCGACCGCGTCGCGCGCCACCGGTTGGCGCAATTCAGCGTTGATCAGTTCCTGCTTGTGCGCCGACTGGCGTTTGGTGAACTGGAAGAACCAGGATACGGCGATGTCGAGCGGGTTGCGCGCCAGCAGCACCACCGGCTTGTGGCGCAGGGGCGAGTCCGCCGCGCCCGGTTGCAGCTGGTCGCCGATGGCCCGCTCGTAGCTGTACCAGCCGTTGGTGGCGGCGAAACGCGGAATGGCCGGGTTGCGCTCGGCCAGCGACGGATAACGGGCGAAGTCCTGCTCGGCGATGCCGTGGCGCAGACTGTAGAGGCGCGTGAGCATCACTTTGAGCCAGGTGTTGCCGCTCTTGGGATGGGCGATGATGATCAGTTGCGAGCGCCGCGCGATGTCGACTTCGAGCCTGCCCAGCCGGCGCTTGCGCAGCGCCACCCGTAACGGGCGCGGCAGCGGCGCGGTCGGGGCGATGATCAGGGCCTTGCGGGCGTTGTCGCTCAGTAGGGGCATGGACAGGGCTTCATTTGACGGTTTCGAGCGCCGCAGTATACCTGTTTTCGCCGCCGCGACGGCAGCGCCTCAGCCGTCGTCACCCGGGTTCGCCGGCCAGCCGGGTTTCATCAGGTGCTTGGGCCAGCGGCGTTTGGTGCACATCCATTCCTGCGGCCGTTGCCGGATCCAGTCTTCGAACTGGCGGTTGACCCGCGCGGTCATGGCGAGAATCTTCTCCTCGTCGGACAGCCCCGCCGGCGCTTCCACCGGCGGATGGAAAATCGCCCGGAAGCGGGCGTCGCGGATGCGCTGGATCTGCACCGGCACCAACTGACAGCCGAAGCGCAACGCCAGTTGCGCCGGCGTGATGGAGGTGAGCATGTCGTGGCCGAAAAAGGGCACCGGCGCGCCGCCGTCGACGCGCTGATCGACCACCAGGCCGACCGAGGTGCCCTGTTTGAGGCTGCGCATCAACTGGCGCGCGGCGCCGTCGCGCTCCACCAGGCCGCTGCCCAATGCCAGCCGGGCGCGATAGAGCATGCGGTCGAGACCGGGGTTCTGCAGCCGCGTATAGACGACGTTCAGCGGCACGCCGCGGTGGGCGATGGCGCCGGCGGCCAGTTCCCAGTTGGCCAGATGGGCGGAGACGAACACCGCCGGTTTATAGTTTGCGGAGAAGGCGTCGATGCCCTCGGCTATCACATAGTCCAGGCGCTGGTCGGCCTGGGTGTCGCAAATGGCGCCCAGGTGCGGGTACTCGGCGAGAATGCGCCCGAGATTGCCCCACAGCTCGCCGATCAACGCCTCCAGTTCCGCCTCTGAATGTTGCGGGAAGGCCAGACGCAGGTTGCGCCGGATCAGGCGGGTCTTGTCCAGGCGCGGACCGAAGCGGCGGCCGAGGCGGGCGCCGGCGCGCGAGGCCGTATCGGGCGGCAACAGCCGGCCCAGGCGGATGAGTAGACCGAGGACGCCGGCCTCCAGCGCCCACAGCAGGCGCAGTAGCCGCGGCGAATGCGCCTTGTGTTTGTCGCCGAGGAGCAGTTTGGCCAAAACGGGGTAATCCTTGTGTCACGCGGGTGTCGCCGGGCGTGGGCGTATTTTGCGCGATGTCGCCGGCCATGGCCAGCCAGCCGCCGCGGCTTGGTATACAGGTTCGCCCGGTTTAGAATAGTCGCCGGTAAAGCGAGAGGGTCGGGCGGTGGAGCACTGCGTTTTTATCCAGTCCAACGAAAAGCAGCAGCTCGGCGCGGTGGTCGCCGAATACGCGCTGCGCCGCTATTCACGGCACAACGACAAGTTTGACATCCGGGTGAGGAATTACGACGATTTTGCGTTCCTGCGCGCGCGCGAGGGTGAGTATTATCTGCGCGACGGCGGCAAGCGCCAGTGGGTGCGCGATGATCTGCAGTCGTTCACGCCGACGCGCTTCCTGCCGCCGCAACTGATGAACTACTCCGGTCGCGCGGTGGTGATCGATCCGGACGTGTTCGCGCGCGCCGATATCTGGGAGCTGCTGTCGCGCGACATGCAGGGCCACGCCATCCTGTGCCGGCCCAAGTCGGGCTCCAAGGGGCGGCGCGGCTGTCTGGCCACCAGTGTGATGCTGCTGGACAACGCCAAGCTCACTCATTGGCGGGTGGACGAACAATTCGACGCCATGTTCCGCTTCGAGCGCGATTACATGCGCTGGGTCTGTCTCAAATACGAGGACGAAAGCAGCATCGGCCTGTTCGAGCCCGAGTGGAACGATTTCGACCACCTCGGCCCGCGGACCAAGATGCTGCATACCACCAAGCGCAAGACCCAGCCGTGGAAAACCGGCCTGCCGGTGGATTTTCGCCCGGCCGACACCTTCCAGCTGTTTCCGCCCAAGCACTGGTTGCGGCGGGCGCGGCGGGCATTGTTCGGGGATTACGGCTTCACCGGCAAGTACAAGGAAAATCCGGATCCCAACCAGGTGGATTTTTTCTTCGGTCTGCTGGCCGAATGCCTGCAGCAGGGGATTGTCAGCGAGGACAGACTGCGCGCGGAGATGGCGCGCAATCACATCCGTCACGACGCCTTCGAGGTGCTGGCGCGCACGCCGCCATTGGCGCCGCCGCTGGCGGCCTGAGCGCCTCAGGCGCCGGAGCGCGACTCGCGGTTGTCGCCGTCGGTATAGCCGTAGAAGCTCGCCAGGTGTTCGCGGGTGAAGCTGTCGATCTGGTCGACCTGGCGGTCGTCGAAATAGTCGCGGTAACCGCCCACCTTGGCGCGGCGCACCTTGTAGCTGTTGGGGTTGGCGCGGTCGGCCGGCGCCATGCGTCCGCCGCTCAGCCAGAAGGTCTTCTTTTCTTCCATTTTTTTCATGTTGTCGTAGCTGGAAAATTCGACCGCGTCGCGGATTTGCGCCGCCTCGGCGGGAATGTCCATGAAGTCCGCCAGTTGGCGCAGCATCTCCTCGGGCCGCTGTTTCAGATCTTCGTAACGCAGTAGAAAGAAGTCATCCATCCGCGGCGCTTCCCGGGCCCACAGGTTGAGAAAACGGATGACTTTCATCAGGCCGGCGTCGGGGTTCATGACGAAATCGAAAATCGACACTTCGCTGCCGTGGTCCGGATACTGGTTGATCGCCTTCTTGCCGGTCTTCATGCGGTATTTCCACTGAAAGAACTGCGACACGGCGACGTCGCGCGGATCGCGCACCAGCAGCACCACTTTTTTGCCATAGAAGTCCTGCTTGGAGTCGGTATGACCGGTGTAATCGCCAATATAATTATCGTGGGTGAAGAACATGCGCGGGATGGCGCGGTCCATGCCGTGGAAATTGTCGAAACCGATGAGCGCGCTCTCCGGCAGCCGGTAGAGTTGCTGGTAGAGGCGCGAGAGCATGACCCGCAGCCAGGTGCGGCCGCTCTTGCCGAAGGACACCAGCACGATGTCGGCTTTCTGCAAGGTCTGGTACTGCTGGCGGCCGCGCAGGCGGCGTTCCGCGGCCAGCGTCTCGGCTTCGCCGGCGAACAGCATGCGCGCGCGCAACAGTTGGCGATTGGTCTTTTTCCACAGTGTGTGCAACGCCTGCGGGAGCGAGGAAATCAGATATGACATGAACGGACCGCTGAAAACAACCGCCAGGAGCCTACGCGGGAGGCCGCTTTTTATCAAGTAGTTATAAGGTATGACAGAAGCAACACGGCGCTTTTGATGGGGTTTTTTTATGCCCCCAGAAACCCAGCTTAACTACTTGATTTGTTATAAAAAACGTCTATGCGATCGGCTTGACACCCGTAAACAAGCTGGCCTAGACTCCAGAGCTTCGTGCTTGCGCTTAACATAATAACAACGATGCAAACCCATCGGGCGCGTCGGGAGAGGGTAGTATGCTGGAAAATTATTTGCCGGTGCTGATCTTCATGGCAGTCGGCATCGGCTTTGGCCTGGTGCCGGTGATCGCCGGCTTCCTGCTCGCGCCGCACAAGCCCGACAGCGAAAAGAACTCCCCCTACGAGTGTGGATTCGAGGCCTTCGAAGATACGCGCATGCCCTTCGATGTGCGCTACTATCTGGTGGCGATTCTGTTCATCATCTTCGACCTGGAGATCGCCTTTTTGTTTCCCTGGGCGGTGGTGTTGGAGCAGATCGGCTGGTTTGGCTACCTGGCGATGATGCTGTTTCTGGGGATTCTGGTCATCGGTTTTATCTACGAATGGAAAAAGGGCGCGTTGGAATGGGAATGACGGCCGCCCGCCCCAGGCGCCAAGCCGGTCCCGATTGCGATGAGCGACCGCTGCCACCGGCAGCAGGAGTGAGGTGCTGATGGCTATCGAAGGCTTGCTCGAGGAAGGTTTCGTCACCACCTCGGCCGATAAACTGATCAACTGGGCGCGCACCGGCTCGCTTTGGCCGATGACCTTCGGCCTGGCCTGTTGCGCGGTCGAGATGATGCAGGCGGGCGCCTCGCGCTACGACCTGGACCGCTTCGGGGTGGTATTCCGGCCCAGTCCGCGCCAGTCCGACGTGATGATCGTCGCCGGCACGCTGTGCAATAAAATGGCCCCG
>JASBST010000026.1 GCA_030148775.1 Thiogranum sp. | reverse complement strand
CCGTTCAAGCCGACCGGGATCGTATCGGGTGGCGAAAATGGTCACGCCTATCTCGTCAGCGCGGCGCAGCATGCGTTGATCGAACATCACCGCGACGGCACCGCCATCCGCACCAGCCCCGTATGGCCGACTTCGCCATCGCCCCAGGGCGGAAACTTCGGCTGGGTGCCGCGCCTGCTGGGTAACGGCTTCATGCCGAACGGCAATATCGCCCAGACCGTCTGCGATGCCAACTTCTTCAACGCCGGCAACTCCGATCCGATCCTGGCGGGCGAGCCGGATCCTGCCGGCGACGGCAATTCATCCAATCTGTATTTTCCGCCGGTTTATGGTACCGAGGAACGATCGTACAACGGCCGTGTTCTGGTTATTGATCAGATCACGCTGGAGGTCGTCGACGAGTACAGCAAGCCGACCAGGGGGCCGTACGCCAACGATCCGCGCTGGAATTGTCCGGCCGGCGTGGTGGTGACCTCGGAGGGCCTGTTCGTGAGCATGTTCCACGGCAACGCGGTCTTTGTCATCGACTGGAAGGCGGGTATCGACAAGCGGCGCAGCGCCGGTGTCGGCAGCAACAAAGCGAACGGCTTCAGGCTGGGAAAGAAAAGAAACGAGGCCAAGGTCATCCGCGTCATCGATCTGCTCGATACCACGGGTAACGGCGCGGCGGACGCGCCTTATTACGATTCGCCGGTTCGCCGCGACAACCTGCGCGCCATTCGCATGGCCGAGGACGGGACCCTGTTCGGCACCAATCGCGGACGTTCGCGCGGCTGCGTGCGCGGCGAGGCGCCCGGCACCGGGCACCCCGATCCGTGCACGCCGGCGGTGTTCCGCCAGCACCTGTTTGTCGCCGAACCCGGTGCCAATCATAAAACCGGCACCATTGCGCTCGATCCCGGTGTGAACGTGATTGCCGGTACCAGTATCAATCGCATTTCCGGTCCCGGCTGCGCCTTTGTGCAGCAGGAAGTCATCAACAACGGCGGCACCTTGACCGGTGACGAATGCGATATCGAAACGGTGACCTTCGCGGTCTCGGCGGGCAATGCCGGTTGCAACAACGGCGCGCCCGGTCATCCGGCAAACCCCTGTTTCACGCCGAACGGCGCCGGCGGCGGCGGCGGAACCGTCTATGAATACCGGATCGACGAACAGCACCTGGACGGCGGTGCGCTGGCCGGCAACGGCTCGGGCAATTGCGACGGCGACCCGAGCCAGGGGGCCGCGAGCTTCCTGCCTGGGGGCAGCAATGGCGGCTGCGCATTGCCGATCGCCGAGTTTAAACTGCTGTCTGACGGAACCACCAGCAACCTGCCGGTGGGCGCGGTGGAGACTATCGATCCGCGGATGCTGATGCATATCCACGAGGCCTTCAACCAATGATAAAGGCCTGAGTTGTTTTTCGTCCTTGTGGCCGGTCAGCAGTGCGCGGCCGGCCCGGGCTTTGGCGAGGGGAGGGCAACGTGATCGGCAATTACCGACTGGTGTTTGGCTTCGGGTTGTGCGCCCTGCTGGTGGCTTGTGACCGGGGGGCGTCCGACCCGATCGCGCCTGCGCTGCCGTCGTCGGGGCAGAAGACGGCATCCGTGCAGGCGACGATCGCGCAGCCCGGACTCTATCGCCTGGTGCGTAGTGGCGGCCTGGTCGACAGCGCGCTCACCAGTACCGGCAAGGCGGTTTCCAAGCCGGTCATCCAGTTGGTGCAGACCACCGATCGGATTCCGCTGATCCAAGGCGCGCAAATGTATTTCCAGTACCGCATCTGGTATCTGCCCGAACAGCCGGCGTATGTGCAATTGCGACGGGTGCTGAAACACCCGCCAATGCAGTTGCCCGACGGCGCCGTCTCGACCGGCTCGGATTTTCCGATCCGGCGCCCGGTCAGTGCCCGACAGGTGATCGCCTATACCGGCTATGGGTTGGATGAGACGTATGAACTGGTCGAAGGTGACTGGACATTCGAGATCTGGCTGGGCGATGAAAAGCTGCTGTCCAAAACCTTCACCACCTACCGGCCCGATGCCCAGGAGGCGACGGCGCTGGCGGCACGTCTGCAACCCACGCCGATTCCGGATCAGCCCTGGTCGCGTTTTGGCTGGCCGAGCGTGCAAAGGGGCGTGGTCACTCATCCCGATCGCGGCCCGACCGCATCACCTTGACGGCGGCTGCCCCGCGCCCAAACGGGCACGGGGCCGCACCCTGCGTGCCGTCGGCTTATTTGCTGATGGAACCGGCTTCCATCGCGCTGAACTCCGTCTTCAGCGGGCTGGACGCGGAGGGATCTTTCACTGAACCGGAGAAAATATCGCTCGCGGCGACCTTCTGCTGGTAGTAGGCGCGATTGGCCTCGTCGTCCCAGAAGATATCGGTGACATTGACGGCAATATTGCCGTACAGACCTTCCGTGTCCGCCCAGGCGATCACATCGGCGCCCTTGCCGGCGGAGAGCTGGCCGCGCTTGGACCAGTCGACGATGGTCAACCCGGCGTCCGCGTTCAACGAGAAGTTGTGTCCGTCCTCGAAGCCCCGGGTCGCTTTGTCGGTCATCATCAGAAACGCAATGGAACCGGCCTCGACACCGCCTTCCAGGCCGATATTGACCGAACCGAGATTGTAGAACGCGGGACCGCTCCACTGACCGTCGTTGTTGACCACCAGCACGCCCTGTCCGCCGGCGCCGCCGATGCCGAGCGATGCACGACCATAGTCAGGGAGGATGAAAATGGCCTTGGCCTGGTTGAGCACCCCGGCATCGTCCTGCTTGCGCATCTGTTCCATCACCTGCGCGGCCTCGGCGACCGTTTCATTGGCGTTCTTCTGCTCCTTGGCCGATTTTTCCACATTGGACGGCGTTGCGGCGCTGGATTCGGCGAGCACCGGCCCGGTAAAGGCGAGCCCCAGGGCACTGGTGCAAATTAGCATATGGATCCGTTTCATTGTGAACCTCCGTAAAATTGTTGATTGGCTAGTTATCGGGCCGCGTGTCGCGAACCGCCGGGACCGACCCGGCACCTGACTTCGATTTCAGGCATTAGCCGTTGCAACCGCTATGCCAGCCATTCCCGCGTTTGTCGGCGCGCTGGCACGCCGGATCTTTGGCGTCGGTTAGGTCTATGTTATGACACCCTTTATTGATCAGTACGGGCGATGCAGTCCCGATCCGGGGCGCATCTGTATGCCCGCGGTCCGGCCGGGACGCGGCCGATCCAACCTCGCCCGTTGGGGGATATCGACCAGAAGCGGGGATATCACCCGAAAACCCGCGGGTGCTGAAACCCATTGGCGCTCAGCGTCGATACCAATGGATCAGCGGTGTGGCGGTGATGCCGTGAACGACGATGGAGACAAAAATGATGGCGCTGCCCACCACCCACAGATGATCGTAGCCCTCGCGCACCTCGGCCCAGGTGGCGTAGACCATGGCCGCTACCGCCACCGGTCCGAACCACCCGACAAACAGCGCGTCGCGCAGGCTGCGGATCGGGGGTAACAGCGGATACAACAGCACAATCACCGGCAGGCGTCGAAACAGCAGCACCGCCGCCGCGAACAGCCACAGCGAGCCGCCCATTGCGAGCCACGCCTGTAGCGGAATGATCGCGCCGAACAGGACGAACACCGGCACGTCGAAAAAACGCTTCATCACTTCCTGAATGCGTTCGTGTTGTGCTTCGTCGTGTCCCCGCTCCCGGCGGATATACCAGTTCATCATCAGTCCGGCCGCGAACACGGCCAGAATGCCGTCGCCGTGCAGGAGCTTGGCAAAGCCCAGCAGCGCCAGCGCCAGGGCGAAGGTGACGGCAAGCAGGCTGGTATGGGATTGCTGTTCGCGCGCGTAAATCCAGCGCAGAATTCTGGCGACCCCGTAGCCCGCCAGCGCGCCGGCCAGAATCGAGCCGGCGACCTCTGCGATCAGCACCACGCCGAACCAGTAGCTCAGCGCTTCGCCGGTCGTCTTCTCCAACAGGAGCACGGGCAGCATGACCAGGAGAAAAGCCAGCCCGTCGTTGGCCCCGGACTCGGCGCTGATAAGATGACGGGTATCGGCGCGAACGCTGCTTTCGGCCAGTTCCCCGGTGACGATGCCGCTGGCGACCACCGGATCGGTTGGCGCGATCAATGCGCCGAGCAGCAGCGCCTGCAGCAGCGGCAGACCGAGAATCCACCAGGCGCTCAAACTCGAACTCAGCCACATCAGCGGCATCCCGAGCAGAAGAATAATCGCCAAGGCGCGTTTTTGCCGCCAGACCCAGGTGTCCGGTAAGCGGAAGGCGATACTCATGAGGGAAAACGCCAGGGTCAGCCGCGCCAGTTCCTCCAGCAACAGTTCCTGGTCGCCCCACTGCTGCGGTTGCAGCAGACCGGCAACCTGCGGGCCGATAATTACGCCTACCGCAGTCGCCAACAGGGCCTCGCTGATCCAAAGATGTTTCTTGATGAATTCCGCGGCCACACCGAGTATCAAAACCGTGGTGCCGAGCACGGCGTAGACCTGATAGATCGTTTCCATCGAAACGCGCTCAGTGGCTCCCGACTAACAGTACGGATGGCGATATGGGGTGGAGAATCAAGGGACCTCTCCCAGAGTGTCGGCGACATAAGCGTCGCGTTTTCCGAAAGGACGCGCTTTGCCGACGGTCGTGTCCACACAGGTCTGGTGTTCCATTTCCGCGTTCAGTTCCGCGCCCAACAGCAGGGCATAGGCCGACAGGTACAGCCACATCAACAAGATCACCAGGGCGCCGAGGGAACCATAGACTTTGTTGTAATTACCGAAATTCTCGACATAGACGGAGAAGCCGATCGACGCAAACAACCAGACCGCGGTCGCCAGCGCCGCCCCCCAGCTCACCCAGTGCCAGCGCGCCGCCCTACGGCTGGGTGCGAAATGGTATACGCACGCCAGGGCCAGCAAGACCATGATCAGGAGAATCGGCCAGCGCAGCAGCGACAGCAAAGCGGCCACGCCCGGTTGCAGCGCGAGCAGATTGATCGCGGCGGGTAGCGCAACCACCAACGCGAGCATGACGACGATGAACACGACCGACGCCAGCGTCAGCACGAAGGCGATCAGATTCAGACGCACAAAGCCGCGTTTCTCGGACTCGTTATAGGCGATGTTCAGCGCCATGACGACCGCCTTGGTCCCTTTCATCGCGCTGAGCAGGGCCAACAGAAATCCACCGATCACGGTGGCGCCGAGCGCGGTGTCCGAGCTGACGGTCAATGCGCGGATCTGATCGAGCAGCAGCGGTCGGGCATCGGCGGGCATCAACACCGCCAGACTCTGGTAGTGGTTTTCGATCTCGCCGGGATCGGCGAACAGGCCATAGAGCGACACCGTGGACGCGAGCGCCGGAAAAATCGCCAGCAAGGTGTAAAAAGCCACGCCCGCCGCGATCAACGATAGATTGTCCGCGCCGATTTCCCGTTTGGTGCGCAACAGGATATCGCGCCAACCGGTCCTGGGGATCTGGCGCGGACGTTGCGCCGAACGTCCACGCGCGTGCTCACTATCGGCCATGCTCGCTCCTGAAAGGAATTCAACGGTGTCGTGTTTCTATACTAGTCGCAGCTTTGCGACGATGCACGGCCCGCTGGGTAAGCGTTGTCTTACTTGTGGATGGGCCGTCACGCACCCTGTACAACAGGGCATCGGTGTCTACGCTGTTTTACACTGATTCGAGTACAGGGGAATGCGCTTATGAAAGCTGTCGTGTACAAAGGCGAGAAACAGGTGGCGATGGAAACGGTCGACGATCCACGCATCGAAAAACCGACCGACGTTCTGGTGAAAATTACCACCACCAATATCTGCGGCTCCGATCTTCATCTGTATGAGGGCCGCGCCGGATTCGAGCCGGGACGCATTCTCGGCCATGAGAATCAAGGCGAAGTGATCGAGGTCGGCAATGCGGTCACGCGTGTGAAGGTGGGCGACCGTGTCTGCCTGCCGTTCAATATCGGTTGCGGTTTTTGCGACAACTGCGAGCACGGTCTGACGGCGTTCTGCCAGACCAATAATCCGGACCCGGCCATGGTGGGCGCGGCTTACGGTTATGCGAACATGGGACCCTACTGGGGCGGCCAGGCGGAGTTGCTGCGGGTACCTTTCGGCGATTTCAATTGTCTGGTGTTGCCGCCGGACGCCGACGAAAAGGCCAACGATTACGTGATGCTCTCGGATATTTTCCCCACCGGCTGGCACGCCACCCGGCTGGCGGGTCTGCAGCCCGGCGAATCGATAGTCATCTACGGCGCGGGACCGGTCGGCCTGCTCGCGGCGCACGCGGCGGCGATCCAGGGCGCGGCCAAGATCATGGTGGTGGACGAACACCAGGACCGACTCAAGCTCGCCGAGGACTTCGGCGCCGTGCCGATCGATTTCCGCGCGCACGATCCGGTCGAGCAGGTGACGGCGTTGACCGGCGGACGCGGGGCCGACCGCGGCTGTGAATGCGTCGGCTATCAGGCCTGCGGGCTCAAGCGTGAGGAGGTGCCCAACAAGACCATGAACGATCTGGTAAAATCGGTTAAATTCACCGGCGGGATCGGCGTCGTGGGTGTCTTCGTGCCACAAGACCCAGGCGCCCATGACGAATTGGCCAAGTCCGGTCAGATCGCTTTCGATCTGGGTACGTTCTTTACCCGGGGACAGAAGATGGGCAGCGGGCAGTGCAGCGTCAAACGGTACAATCGCCGCCTGGCCGAACTCATCCACGCGGGAAAGGCGCAACCCTCGCGCATCGTTTCCCATGAAATCTCTCTTGATCAGGCGGCCGAGGCTTACCGGCATTTCGACAAGCGTGACGAGGGCTGGACCAAGGTGGTGTTCAAACCGGCCGCCTGAGACGGACATCAGGCCCCGAACGGAAACGATTCTTTAGCGGTTCGACCAATCAGACCTTGGCGGATCGATCCCGCGGGAGGAAAAACCCGCCAAGGTTGGCGCTGGTGTCCGAACGGAACTCAGCGATCCGAGGCCGGCGGCGTGGCGGTTTCAAAGGCACTGAACTCGGCGGCATCGATATTGCCGTCCGAGTTTTTGTCCGCCTGGCTCCAGTTGTTCTCGAGTCGATAATGATTCTGCGCCTCCTCACGGCTGATCGCGCCGTCCTGGTTGGCATCCATCGCGCTGAAGCGTTCCTGCGAACTGGGCATCCGTTCGCCCATCTGCGATTTCATTGCGCCCGGGTCTTTGCCGTCCATTCCCATCCCTTTCATCCCGCCGCCGCTGCCCGGTGTCTGACCGCCGCCGGCGGCCAGCGCCGCGCCGGAGAAGAGACCTGCGATTGCGAGTGTGATCAGTGTTGTGCGTTTCATGCGCATACCCTCCGTGAGTGCTGAAAAAAGTGATCGTTCTGCCAGGTGGCCGTGCGAGCCACAGCGAATCGATTGCTGGATTCATGTGAGCAATGCCCTAATCCGACGGGCAAGGCAGGCGACGGACCCTAGGTACTTAAAGTAGTCCATGCACGGATGGCGTCAACTTCAGTCCTACGTCGTTACGGGCGGCATATTTCTGGCGGCGGCGGGCGCTGCATGTCGGTGATGCTTATTTGTTAATGCCCCCAGCGGTGCGCTATGTCTAAATGAATGCTCGAGCGCCATCCGCAAGGAAAAATAAAGTCATGAGAATGAAGCGCATAGCGCTGTGGAGCCTGCCCCTGGTGGTGGTCGCCAGCGTGCTGGTGATCCGGCAACACTATATCAATCGTCCATCCGCCTTTGATCCGCAGATGCAACTGGCGCCCTATCACGCCGGCATGAGTCTGCGCGAGGTCTACGATACCTTTCCCCGCAATGGCGCCGCGCGGGCGCGGTTGCGGTTATTGCAGGACAACACGCTCGCGTGGGCGGCGCGCTGGGACGTGCTGGCGGCGGCAAAACAAAGTATCGACGTCAGCTATTTCATCCTCAAGCAGGACATTTTCGGCGTGGCCTTTCTGGGGCATCTGCTGCACAAGGCCGAGCAGGGCGTGAAAGTGCGGATTCTTCTCGATGCTTATGGTTCGAAACTGTCGCGCCGGCCGGAGGGTAATGATCTGCTCGACACGCTGGTGAACACCGGCAACGTCGAGGTGCGTATGTTTCGTCCGCTCTATATGCGGGCGCTGGAGGGTATTCTGAATCTGAGCCTGGCCGTTACCGTGGCCAGCGAACACGACAAGATTCTGGTGGTGGACGGCGAGCGCGCCATCACCGGTGGCAGAAATATCGCCACGGAATATTTCGTCCAACCTGATGAGGCCAAGATGGTATTCACCGACCTGGGCGTGGAGATCGCGGATCCGACAGTGGTGGCGGCACTGCACTCGGCCTTCGAGACCCAGTATTTATCCGACAGCGCCCAGCCGGTGACCCGGGAACGGCTGAACCTGGCGTCGCAGCGGCGTATCCTCCAGCTCGCCTATCGGGCCATGGACGCCTGGATGCGCGGCAACGGCCCGCCGTCGGAGTCGGGCGACAAAGCGGGCGCGGAAGATGTGAAGTTGTTGCAGAGTCTGCATCGTATCGCTTCCTTGCAGGGCGCGCTGAGATCGCCGTTGGCGCCGTACTTCGAGGCCGAGACCCGTGTGCTGGACAGCACCACGCGCTACAAGGCGCCTGATGATGTTATCACCCAGGCCGTCACCCGGCTGGTCAAGAGCGCCCGCGAGGAAATCTTCATCCAGAATCCCTATGTGGTGATTCCGGACGAGGCCATCGACGTCATGGCGTCCGCCTCGCGGCACGAGGTTCCCATAATTTTGTTCACCAACAGTCCGGCGTCGGCCGACAGCGCCGTCAGTCAGGCGTTTTTTCTGCAGCAATGGCCCCGATTGCTGGCTGGCGTCCCCAGTCTCAGGCTTTATGCCAATGCCGAAAAACAGATGATCCATTCCAAGCTGGCAAGCTTCGATCATGTGCTCAGCCTCGTCGGTACCTATAATCTTTCACCGTTGAGCATGGCCACCAACAGCGAGGTGGTGCTGGCGGTGTGGTCGCGCGAACTCGCCGACAGGCTGACCCGCGGTCCGCGCCAGCGCCTGGCCGCGGGTCAGCCGCGGGTCTTCCGTTACGCCATCGAACGCAACCCCGACGGCAGTCCACGTCTGGACGACAACGGTCAACCTGTCGTGGCCTTTGGTCCGCGGGATCACACGAATCTGGAGGATATGAAAAAGCTCAAAGTGTTGCGCAAGGCGTTGCAGGCGGCGGACCTGTTGCCGGGGGTGAGTTCCTTCTTCTAGCGGGAAGGCGAATGCCCGCCGCAGGCGGTATCAGTCCGCCAGCTCCCGCAACCGGCGGCGCGCAAGCGCCGGGTCCGGTTCGTCGAGCAGCACGAAATCACACAGACGGTTGTCTTCGCCGACGGAGCGATAAAGAAACCTTGTCCGGCCCTTGAGGGTCAGCGCGACCTCCTCCATGACGGCGCCGTCCTTGCAGACGGCGGCGGCCTTGTCACCCAAGTGGTCGGCATGGCGCTGTATCCATCGCGACAGGGTGCTGAGGCTGACCGTCAACCCGCGCTTGTCGAGCTCGGCGTGCAATTGACGCCGGCTGAGGGACCGGCGCAGGTACCAGCTTACGGCAGTCGTCGCGATCTCGTCCTTTAGACTCCGCCAATCCCGCGCCGGGAGGGCGCCCCGGACGGAAATCGAAGCCGGCGCTAGCAGCGACGCTGCCGGTTTGCCGATATAGTAGCCCTGCGCATAGTCGACGCCCAACCGGCGTAGAATGGTCAGTGTTTCCTCATCCTGTACGTATTCGGCGATAGTCCGTTTGCCGAGCGCATTGGCGATCTGGATGATCGACATCACCATCGCCTGGTCGACCGGCTCGTCGACAATATTCTTGATGAATCCACCGTCGATCTTGATGAAGTCGGAAGGCAGATTTTTCAGATAATTAAATGAACTGAAGCCGGCGCCGAAGTCGTCCAGCGCAAAACGACAACCCAGTTTCATGATGTCCTCGATCAAACTGCGCGCCTGGGTCAGATGGCGCACCGCCACCTGTTCGGTGATTTCGAAAATGACCATGCCGGGGTCGATATTGTTCTCTTGCAGACCTGCCTTGATCAGCGCGACCAGATCCGGATCGTCGAATACATAGCCTGAAAGATTCAAAGAGAACTTTATCTTATGGCCGTTCTTATGAAAGTCCGACAACGCCCGCAGTGCCTTGCCGATGACCATGCGATCGATTTGCACCATCAGTCCGAAGCGGTTGGCGGCCGGCATAAACGCCGCCGGCGGAATCACTGCCTGCTGGTCGTCGTGCATCCGCAGCAGCACTTCGTAGATCGGCGTGCCGTTGTGTTTCAGATCGACGATGGGCTGGTAATGGAGCACGAACTTGTCGTTGTTGAGCGCGTCCTTGATTTTCTGCGACCAGCCGATATCGGCTTCCATGCGTTGTTTTTCGCTGCCGGAGATCTCATAGCAGTGATAGCGGTTGCGTCCCCTTGATTTCGACTCATGGCAGGCCATGTCCGCCTGGGAGAGCAGTTCGTCGGCGCTAAACAGATCCACGCCTATCATTGTCATCCCGATACTGCACAACACGTTCAACGCCTGACCGTCTTCGACAAACAGCGCATCGCGCATGACCTGTACCAGCTGTGCCGCGATCCGGCGTGCTTCGTCGAAAGTCACCGTTCTCAGCAGAATGGCGAATTCATCTCCGCCGAAGCGGGCGACCAGATCCTGATCGCGCAGGCAGTTTTTCAAATAACTCGCGGCCTGGATCAGGACTCGGTCGCCGGCGGCATGGCCCAGGGTGTCGTTGACATACTTGAACTGATCCAGGTCGACGAACAACAAGGCACTGCTGGTCTGGCGGCGCCCGCCGACGCGTTTTATCTCGGCTTCCAGCTTATGGGTGAACGAACGGCGGTTGAGCAATCCGGTCAAGGGGTCGTAGTCGGCCAGGCGACGCAGACGCTTGTCGCGGTCGTGCAGCGCCCGCATGCTGTTTCGCAACGCGTTCTGGATGGCGCAGATTTCCTTGTGTCCGCTCGGCGAGAGGTCCGGCTCGGTGTCGCCCGAGGCCAGACGGGACAGGGAAGATTCAAGCTCACTCAGGGGATTGAGCATGCGTTTCAGGATATAGCGGCCGGTCACGGCCAATAACGCCAGTATCAGGGCCAGTACCAGACTGCCGGAGATGATGCTGGTCAGCAGGCGTTGCTGGTAGCCGCCGAAATCCAACCCTAGTTCGACGAAGCCGGCCAGTTTTACGTCGTCGTCTGGCGCCGCGCTCAGATCGAGGTCAAGCAGTTGGGCCGGTTTCATGGATTCCAGCCACACCGGCGCGCTGATGCGAAATAGGGCGCGCCCTTCCTGGGAGGTGTCCAGGCGGTAGGGCTTGTCCTGACTTTTGATGTCTCTGAGTGGTTGCAGTTGCGCGGCTGAGAGCGCCGGCACATTTTTATCCGCGACCCGGTTATTCGGTTTTTGCTCGAACAGGACCGCGCCGTCGGCCGAGTAGTAGCGCACCAGCACGATCTCGGGAAAATTGGCGATATAATTTTCGATACGCACAAAGCGCTCGTTGTCGTCGCTTTGGGGTTTGTACAGCGGGGCGCCGAGATCCTCCAGTTCACTGATCCAGGCGACCGCCCATTTGCGCAGATTGTCCTCGATCACGGCGTTGGAAATGGCCCATAGCCCGGCGATGGCCAGCAGTCCGAGTGCGGTGGCGAGAAACAACTGGGAGAATAGAATATCGTCGATCAGACTGCGGCTGGCGCGTGGTGGAATGCGCGCGATCCGGGAGAGGTGCAGTTTCGTCGCCGTGCCCAACAGGCGCAGACCGAGAACGATGGCGTGTCGTCCGGCCGTCGAGCCTAAGCGAAAAACTGTCTGCGTCAATAAGGTCTTTACGCTACGCCGGACTGCGATGCCCGCAGCCATTAACGCTCGCCGCGCTTTGTCCTGCGCGCGGACCATGAACAGACGGGAGCGGTTCAAAAACGGCTGCAGGTGGCGTGCGACAGGCGCTATTGAAGGCAGCTCAAGGCGCATGGGCGGTCTCTCGTTGCTTGTCTGTCAGTGTCTTGTAACCCAGGCGATGCGCCAGCGCCGAATTGACGTTGATTTCCGCCCGGGTCAGGGGCAGGAGCTGGAACGGCTGCGGCTGTGACTGCGTTTCACTGTTTCGCAACGCCGCCACCACCTGGTCGGCGATATCCGACTCGACGCTGCTTGCGCTGAGCAGCGCCCCGAGCCGCAATAGTTGTGGCGCGAACGCCGCGACCTGTTTGCCGTGGCGGGCGCTGTAGCGCATCAATTCGCGCAGTACGCGATGACTGAGAATACGTTCGTCCGGCAACAGCCACAGGCCGTCGATCTCCGGTACCAGGCGTTTGAACTCGTACAGCATGTCTTTGTCGGTGAGCGCGACGCGGTGGACCAGCTGTATGCCTTCTTGGTTTGCCGCCGAACGTGCGCGCCGGATCAGGCGCTCATGGCCGGGCCCGGTAAGTACGCCGACTTTTTTGATGTCGGGGGCCAATCGGTGCCAGGCGCGGAATTGCTGCTGCGGCGGCGCCAGCATCTCCACGCCGAGGGTATTCGGTTTCGCCAGGCTGTAATCCTGGTAGTTGAAGACCTGGCAGAACACCAGCCGTTTATCCGCCACAGCGGCCGCGCGGCGTGCGGCCAGCGGGCCGATGGCGATCAGGGTCCGATATGCCGACAGACTGGGGTAGCGTTGTTGCGCCGTGCCGGTCGGCTCGGCCAGCGAAAACATTTGCGCCCGCGGGCCGATGTTTTTTTTCAGTCGCGCCGCCAGTCGTTGGTAGACATCCACGTTCCCGGCGTACAGGATGGCGACGCGCGCCGGCGGTTCGACGGCGCCCTGGGGAACGGAAGGACGGGGAAAGCCGGTGGGCGGGCCGGTATCGGGCGACCCCGGTCCCTGGACAAGCGCGCACCCGCCCAGCAGGCCGAACAGGAGACAGCCGCCGAATAGCAGCCGCTGGCGGGCGCTCTGCCACGCGCGCAGCAGACGCGGCCCTGTCGTTGCAGACAACGCGAAATAGAACATCGGCTTCGACACTTCCACCCTTGCCCATGGCACCGTCTGCTGACGGTGTCGGTCAGTTACGATCGTTGGCGTCCTTATGTGACGGTGGCGGCTGAAGACAGACGGGGCGTCAGGCCCTGGGATGCTCCGCCGCGCTGGGAAGCTCCATTCGGGAACCCATCGGCGGTATTTTTTTAAACTTTAGCTTTTCTCTTGCTTGACATATGCTTAGAAGGCGGCTATCGGATCGCGGCTGGGGCGGTCCTCAGTCGTCGACCACGACGATTTCGCCCGCCATCTGATCGTGCCCGCTGCCGCAGAAGATGTCGCAATGGAAAATAAAACGCCCCGTCTTGCGGGGCGTGAACGTTAGGCGCGACGGACCGTCCATGATCACATCGCTACGCAACCCGAGTTCGGGTGCGTTGAACCCGTGCAGACCGTCTTTCGAGATGAGTTCCAGCACCACGGGCTGGTCTTTTTTCAGTCGGATGACGGCCGGGGAATAGGCGAAGCGCCTGGCTTCGATGGTGATGACCTGCGGATCGGTGGCGTCGGCCTGACGCGTGCATCCCGCTTGCGCGGCCACGATCAGCGGCAGCACACACCAGCGCCAGGCCCTCGGGCGCTTTGTCATACCTTGACGCCCAGCTCATCGATTTCGACGACGGCCTGCTTTTCCGTCAATCCGACCTTGCGCAGGCCGAGCCCCGCGTAAGGATGTTGCGGGTCCCAGCCGACTTTGAACTTCTTGCCTTGGGTATCCGGGGGCGCGAGCGGAAAGATCAACGACTTGGCTGAATGATGCGCGATATGGCCGGTCTGATGGTGGTGCTCCTGATGGATATGCCCGTAGAAAACCGTGATCTTCGGGTGTTTCTTCAGCAGCGCGATCGCTTGGTCGCCGTCGGCGGTCGACCAGTCCCAGTCGGGGCGTAGCGCGAACAGCGGCCGGTGCGCGAACACCACCAGCGGCTGATCGCGGTCGAGTTCGGCCAGCCGTTCCTCGAGCCATCCGAGCTGGGTCGCACCCAGCCGGGCGCGCGGATCGGATACATTGTCGAGGGCGATGAAATTGACGCCTTTATGCGAAAACGCATAGTGGGTGTCGCCGAAAAATTCTTTATAGGCGGCGCCCGCGTCCAGGGCGGCGTCGTGTTCGCCGGGCAGGTAACGCACCTGCGGCACTTCGAGCTTGTCGGTCAGGGATTTGAACTGACGCATGCGCCGACGCCGTTCCTCCGGATCGTCGGTGGTGTGTGTCAGGTCGCCGGTGAACATCACAAAATCGGGCTTCCGTGCCAGGCTGTTGACCGTCGCGATCGCCTTGGGCAAGGTTCCCTCCGGGTCGCCATTGAACTTGAGATTTTTGAATCCCCAGTGGGAATCTGACAACTGAACGAAGTAGAATTCATCGTCGCCGCCGGCGTGGGCGAACGCTCGGGCGCCGCTCAGGCCGGTGGAAAACACCAGTCCGCCGATGCTGGAAATTTTCAGGAAGTCCCTTCGACTTAGCTTCATGTTGTGGATCCTTCTGGTTGCTGTAAGCTGATGACTAGTTCAACCGGGCTGGCGCGCGCTTTATTCCCGGATGCGCCGGTGGTACGGAATAAATTGCGCGCCGTCGCCATCAAAAAGCAGTGTGTCGACGCGCAATGCGCTGCGCCGAGGGTGGCTCCGCTCCCGACTTGGCTAAAGAATAAATAATATATTCATCAGGTTATTGACTAAATGCAGCTGATTCTGGGAAAACGGGCCGGTGACGCAGGGCTGGCGTCATTCGAGGCCCTGGTACTTCCTCACGCGGCGGCGGCCTATAACCTGGCGCGTTATCTGATGGGCAACGAGGAAGAGGCCAAGGATGTCACGCAGGAAGCGTTCCTGCGCGCCTACCGCGCCTTCGACCGCTATCAGGACCGTAACGCGTTGGCGTGGATTCTGGCGATTGTCCGCAATGTCAGCTACAGTGCTTTGGCGCGCGCAGGCAGCGCGCAGCAGCAGGCCGTTGCCTTCGACGAAGATGTGCACAGTAGCGGAGAGTCCATGTCCACTGCCGCCTTTGGTCATCCTGAAGCCCAGGTCGATCGCCAGCAGAACGCCGATCGTGTACGCGAACTGGTCGCGCGTTTGCCGCTGGAGTTTCGCGAGGTGGTCGTTCTGCGCGAGTTCGAGGAACTCTCGTACAAAGAGATTGCCGAGATTCTTGCCATACCTGAAGGTACGGTAATGTCTCGTCTGTCCCGGGGCAGAAGCTGCCTGCGTGCACTGGCCGCGGACGAAGGTACGGATGATGCAGTGTAAGGAGGTCAGGGAACGGCTCGGCGCCTATCTCGACGGCGAGCTGGACGAGCGGACCACGCCCCTGGTCGCCGGGCATGTTTCGGGGTGCACAGCCTGCAACACCGAGTTGCAGGGTTTGCGCCAATTACAGCAAAGCCTGCGCACGCACGGGCGCTGGTCGATGCCGCCCGGTTTCGACGCCGAGTTGCGCCAACGGTTGCACGATTCCGACACCGAGGACAATCCCCGCGCCGTTGCCGTGTCGTCGGACGATACGCCCCGCAGCAACGAGTGGGGGCGCTTCGTCGCCGGACTCGCCGCTGGTCTGGTGCTTGGCGTTACCCTTTACCTGACGCTGGTCCAACCGACGCTGCAGGGGCACAACCTGGCGGGCAGAGTCGTCGCCCTGCACGTTCAATCGCAACTGGCCGATCACCTGGTCGACGTGGCGTCTTCCGATCAACATCAGGTGAAGCCGTGGTTTCAGGGGCGGATCAACTATACCGTTCCCGTGTACAACCTCGCCGATGCTGGCTTCCCGTTGCTCGGGGGGCGCGTCGACTACTTGGACGGACGCAACGTTGCGGCGCTGGTGTTTCGTCACCGTCAGCACCGCATCAACCTGTTTGTCTGGCCGACGGCCGGCGCCGGCATAAAGCTGCCTGCGAGCGAAACGTTGCGTGGTTACAACCTGGTTGCGCAATCCCATAATGGTCTGGACTACGTGGCGGTATCGGATCTGAACCAAAAAGAACTGGAAACCTTTCTACGCACCTATCTTACGCAAGCTTCCTAGTCCTCTGGTCCGACTGTCGCTACGGATGCCGCGATTCTAATTCAAGTTGATCGAGTGTTCACCCGCGCGTGCCGTGCACGGGGTATCGTGCGTCGTCCTATCTGTATCCGCGCATTGCGCTGCCATTCTGTTCCGTCCCTTTCACCAGAGTAACGGCTTCCCGCCATCGCGCGCGGGAATAAATCCGCCGCGGCTCCGGTTGTGCACCTAGAAGTCAGTAAAAGAACGAACAGCAACTATCACCCGAGGGGAGGTTCCCAAATGAAAATCCGGCTACATTGCCGGGGTCACCGGCGCGCGTCAGTCATGGCGCTAGTCCTGACCCTGGGTCTCGTATCCAACGCCCAAGCCCTGTTACCCAGCCCACGCGAAGGCGAATGCGATGCGTCCACATTTCCGCCGTTTCCCGACCACAATATCGGTCCCGGCACACTCAAACATACGCAGATACCGGAAGATCCGGAGCTCGGAAGATTCATTCGCGACCGTCAGGCCGCCATTGTATTGGGCAAAGCCCTGTTCTGGGACATGCAGGTGGGGAGCGACGGGCGTCAGGCCTGTGCCAGTTGCCATTTCCGCGCCGGAGCGGACCCGCGTTCCAAGAACCAACTGGCTCCGGGCGGCCTCAACATCGACGCCCAGGTCATCGATCTGGGCGGGGCCAATCTGCAGCTACGGCGCGACATGTTCCCGCTGACACTGTTTTCCGATCCCGACGACCGGCACTCCCAGAAACTGCGTTCCATCGACGACGTTGTTTCGTCGCAAGGCGTGCATTCGCGCAACTTCACCGGTGTCGGCCGCGGCGCATCTGCGGACGATGGCGAAGTCAGGCCGGACGCCGTGTTCCAGGTCCAGGGCGTCAACACCCGTCGGGTGGAGCCGCGCAACACGCCGACGATGATCAACGCGGTGTTCAATAACAAGAATTTCTGGGACGGGCGCGCCAGCAACATCTTCAACGGCGTCAATGAAACGGGCGCAGCGGACGAGAATGCGCGTGTTCTGAGAGCGGTGAACCCGAATCGTATCGAACCCTACAAGGTCAGGCTGGATTTTTCCTCGCTCGCCTCGCAGGCCGTCGGACCCATCGTCAGCAACTTTGAGATGGCCTTTTTCGACCGTCCCCTGCGGGATATCGGCAAGCGGTTGGTGAGCGCACGCGCGCTGGCGCTGCAACAGGTTCATCCCGATGACAGCGTGCTCGGCCCGTGGGTTTCCAGCGCTGCGGCGCATCAGGGTAAGGGGCTGTCGGTGCGCTATCTGGAGTTGATCGGGCAGGCATTCCAGCCCGAGTGGTGGGCCTCCAAGCGCGTGGTGCGGGTGCTCGCCGATGGCGAACTGGAGTTCATCAGCAAGACGCCCAACGACTCGCTGCAGGCAAACGAGTACCTGTTGATGGAGTACAATTTCCCGCTGTTTTTCGGGCTCGCGATCCAGGAGTATGAACGCACTCTGGTATCGGATGATGCGCCCATCGACAGACATTTCGACAGTCTTGAGGCCGGCGGTCCCGGTGTCCTCAACGAGCGGCAACTGCGCGGTATGGCACTGTTCGAGGCGGCAGCCTGCGCCGCCTGTCACAGCGGTCCGGAGTTTTCCAATGCCTCGCTCCGTGTGGCGCGAACCGGCTTCGAGAATCCGGATTTCGACCCTTCCTTCCAGCCGCCGGAACAGGTCGAACGCATGTATAACGGCAACTGCGATGTCATCGTCTACGAGCAGGGTTTTTACAACATCGGCGTTCGTCCGACCGAGGAGGATCTGGGTGCCGGCGCCCTGGATCGGTTCGGCAACCCGCTCAACGCGGCGGATCTGCTGACCGCCGACCCGGCGACCATTCCCAGTCCGGAACTGCTTACTTACGAGTATCCCAATATCGCCGATCCGCCGTTCCAGATCGGTGAGCGTACCGGGATGCAGGGTGCGTTCAAGATACCTGGGTTGCGCAACGTCGAGTTGACCGCACCTTATTTCCATAACGGGGGGCAGCGGACGCTCGAGGACGTGATCCGTCACTACAATCGCGGCGGCGATTTCCACGAGCACAATGACGCGTTCATGGATTTCGAAATCGGGCGCCTGGGTCTGACGCAGAGCGAGATAGACGACCTGGCCGCGTTTCTGCGCACGCTGACCGACGAGCGGGTGCGCTGGCAACGTGCGCCTTTCGATCATCCGCAATTGTTCGTCGCCGACGGACATCCCGGCGACAACACGCTGGTGCAGGGACGCGAGGATCTGAACGGCGAGGCCGAGGATATCGTCATCGAAATTCCGGCGGTGGGTCGCGAGGGCGGTCCGTTGGGGCCGGGATTCCTGGAAGGAGACATCTAGCGGGCGTATAACGGCCGGGCGCAACATCGGGTTGCGCCCGGCCCGTTCCGCGCTTTCCCCATACTCTGTCGCGTCCGCTTCCCGGGCGTTGCTCTCCCATGTTGCCTACTGCACCGAAAGACAGTCCACGCGTCTCGCCGGGTCCGTAGTGGCTCCAGTCGGCGCCGCCGTTCGCCGGGATGCGGCGACTGGGGGCTGTCGCCGCAAACACAAGCCGCAAAGACCCGCGGGCGGACGCCCAGCTGCGGAAACCGACGGGGGTTTTCACCACCGGCCTGGGTGTTTCAACCCGGCGGCCGGTGCAAAAGGCTTGCGCCCAAGCGTTTTCGCGGCGGTGCGGATTTTGCTAAACCTGAATGTTAGTCAAGGTTAACCTTTGGGTCTTTGGGCATGGCAGATCTCGACAGTTACCGCAAAAAAAGAGATTTCGCTCGAACGCCTGAACCGGCCGGCGCGGCGTCGCCCGAGGTCGGCGGCGCCCGGCGGCGGTTTGTGGTCCACAAGCACGCCGCGCGCAGGTTGCACTACGATTTTCGTCTTGAAGACGACGGTGTGCTGCGCAGCTGGGCAGTGCCCAAAGGGCCGGCCACGCGCCCCGGCGAGAAACGTCTGGCGGTGCAGGTCGAGGATCATCCGTTGGAGTATGGCGAATTTGAAGGCGTGATTCCGGCCGGTGAATACGGCGCCGGCACGGTCATGCTGTGGGACAAAGGCCATTGGCAGGAGTTGCGCCGTTCTTCCGGGCGGCTGGATTTTTTGCTCGAGGGGACGAAGTTGCGCGGGCATTGGTCCCTGGTTCGTATGCGCGGGAAGGCCGGCGACGGCGGCAAGAATTGGTTGCTGATCAAACGTAGTGATGCCGCCGCCACCTCGGCCGATGGCGACAAGACGATGCACGAGCGCAGTGTGATCTCGGGGCGGACGATGGATGAAATCCAGCGCGGCCTGGAGGCGAAACCCGCCCGCGGGTCGTCAGCGTTGATCGGTCTGTTGCACAACGCCGACGGGGTCGGTCGCTCGCGCATGCCGGCCGCGCCGCGACCGCAGTTGGCGACGCTGGCGGCCGAGGCGCCCGAGGGCGGCGCGTGGATCCACGAAATCAAGTTCGACGGCTATCGCATCGTCGCCAGGATAAAAGACGGCAACGCCACACTTTTCAGTCGCAACGGACTCGACTGGAGTGCCCGCTTTGTGGAAATCGGCGCCGAGCTGGCGGCCATTTCCGGGCACAATGCCATTCTGGATGGCGAGGTGATCGCCGTAGGCCGCGACGGCGTCAGCCGTTTCGCCTTGTTGCAGGAGGCGCTGAAGAAGGCGCGGACGGCGCATCTGATCTACCAGGTGTTCGATCTGCTCTACCTCGACGGATTCGATCTGAAGGACACGGCGCTTGGCGTACGCAAGCGGATACTGCGCCAACTGCTCGCGGCCACGGAGTCGGTCCACGTCCGTTACACGGACCATGTCTCCGTCTCCGGTCGTGAGTTCCACGCCCACAGTTGCGAACTGGGTCTGGAGGGTATTGTCAGCAAGCGTCTCGATTCACGTTATCGGGAAAGGCGCAGCGCCGATTGGCTCAAGGTCAAATGCGCCAGGCATCAGGAGATGGTGATCGGCGGTTTCACCGCGCCCAAAGGCACGCGCAGCGCGTTCGGTGCGCTGCTGCTCGGCGCGTTCCGTGACGGCGCGCTGATTTATGCGGGCAAGGTGGGAACGGGATTCAACGAGGCACAGTTGCAACTCCTGGGTGAAATGCTCGCCGGACTCGAACAATCGCAATCGTCATTCAAAGACCCGCCGTCGGCCGCCGGCGTACGCTGGGTGCAACCGCGGCTGGTGGTCGATGTCGAATACACCGAGTGGACGCGCGACGGCAGACTGCGCCACCCAGTATTTCGCGGATTGCGTGAAGATCGCAATGCGCAGGAGATCATCATGCCCGAACCCCAGACCGGGCCCTCCGAGCGGCCTGGCGCCGGCCCGCGGCCCGCGGTCAGAAACGGCGTCAGGCTGGCAGGGGTGGCACTCAGTCATCCTGAGCGCGTCCTCTACCCGCAGCAGGGGATCACCAAACTGGCGCTGGCCGAGTACTACGCCGGGCTGTCCGAGTGGATACTGCCGCAGGTGCGCAACCGGCCATTGTCGTTGTTGCGCTGCCCGCAGGGACGCCGGAAACACTGCTTCTTCCAGAAACATCCGCAGAGTCTGGCGGCGGACGTGCCGCAGGTGGAGATCGAAGAGAAAGCGGGGCCGGCCCCTTACCTCTATATCAGCAAGCCGGCGGACCTGGTGTCCCTGGTGCAGGCCGGTACACTCGAGCTGCACGTATGGGGCAGCCGGGTCGGCGACATCGAGCGCCCCGATATCCTGGTGTTCGATCTGGATCCGGCTGCCGATGTCACCTGGTCCGCGGTCCTCGACGCGGCGCTGTCGTTACGCGACCGATTGCACTCGCTGGGCCTCGAAAGCTTTGCACGAACCACCGGGGGCAAGGGCCTGCACCTGGTGGTGCCGTTGCGGCCCCGCGCGGATTGGGACATGGCCAAGGCTTTCGCCCGCGGCGTCGCCGCCGCGCACGCCAGCGACGACAGAACACGATTCACCGTCAATCCGTCCAAGAGCAGACGCGTCGGCCGTATTTTCATCGATTATCTGCGTAACTCCCGCGGTGCCACCGCGATCGCCTCCTATTCCACCCGGGCGCGTCCGGGTGCGCCGGTAGCGGTCCCGGTCCGTTGGGACGAGCTTGGGCCGCGCATGACCAGCGATCGCTATACCATCGACAGTGTGCGACGTCGGCTGGCCGCGTTGCGCGCCGATCCATGGGAAGACTTCGAATCCGCCCGGCGGCCGCTGACCAAGGCTCTGCTGCGCCGGGCAGGCGCGCGGGACTGAGTGGCGATGAACGACCGCGTCGAACAGAACACGGCGGGCCGGATAGATTGTCTTGAAACCGGCATTCAACCCTGCGAGTTCTGCGCAACTGGTTATCACGCCGAGGTCTACGCTTTCTGCGTTCGCTGTGACGCACCGGTGTGCCCGCTTTGCCTGACGCTGGCACGCCTCTCGCAGGAGCCGTTGTGCCCGCATTGCCGCGGCGGAGGCGGGGACTCATGACGGCGCGGGCATTATGGAAAGCGGTCCTGGCGATCGGCGAGGCCGCCGTGCCGGTGAAACTGTATGCCGCCGCCGTCGACCGGAGCATCCATTTCCGTCTGCTGCACGAAAAGGATCGGGCGCCTGTTCGCCAGGCACTGGTCGATGTCGACAGCGGCGCGGCGTTGACGTTGGCCCAAGCCCGCCGGGCCTATCTCACGGCGCAAAAGGATCTGGTCATGCTCGAGGCTGACGAGCTCGAACAAATCCAGCCACATCCCTCACGTACCATCGAACTGTTGCAGTTTCTGCCGCCCGCGGCCGTCGACCATCGCTGGTACCTGCGGCCCTATTATTTGGGGCCGGATTCGAAGCCCGACGCCTATCACGCGCTGATCGCGAGTCTCAAACGGACCGACCGGGTCGGATTGGCGCGATGGGTGATGCGCAACAAGGACTATATCGGCGTCCTGCGGTTGCACCGCGACTACCCCGTACTGTTTACCCTGCGTTACGACGAAGAGATGGTATCCCTGTCCGGTTTCGAGGCGCCGTCCGGCGCGGCACTCGAAGACGCCGAGCTCAAACTCGCCCGACAACTGGTTTCGATGCTGTCGAGCGAATTCGACCCGCAGGCCTACCGGGATGACTACCGCCAGCGGCTGATCGAGTTGATCGAGACCAAACGCAGCGGTGGAAAAATAAGGCGTCTGCGGCCGCGGGCGAAAAGCGGAACCCAGGATCTGCGCGCCTCATTGAGCCGGAGTCTGAAGGAGATCAAGCGAAGTGCCTGACACGAAAAATCGACGTTTACCGCGCCCCTTCTGGTGGGGGGCCATCGCCTTCGGATTGGTGAACATACCGGTCAAGCTGTATGTTGCCAACCGCGCCCGTGATCTGGCGTTGCGATTGGTTTCCGAGGCGGGCACGCCGCTGCAGCGTCGCTACTTCTGCAGCGCGGAGGATAAGCCGATCGCCGACGACGACATCATCCGCGGTTTCCCCCTGGAGGACGGGACCCATGTGACACTCACCGAAGACGAGTTGGCCGCGGTGGCACCGGAGAAATCCCGCGAAATCGATCTTAAGAGCTTTGTCCCGACCGAACAGATAGCGCCGATTTATTTCGACAAGGAATATCTCCTGTTGCCGGACAAGGGCTCGCTCAAAGCCTACCGTCTGCTGGCCCGGGCGCTGCATGCGCAGGGGCGCAGCGGTATCGCTACCTTTGTGCTGCGGGACAAAGAACGCCTCGTCGCGATCAGCGCGCACAAGGGACTGTTGCGGGCGGAAACCTTGAGATTTCATGACGAGTTGCGTACCCCGCAGGAGATCGGCCTGCCCGCGCCGGCGTCGCCGGACGCGGGCCTGGAGAAATCACTGCGCACGGCCATCGACCGGTTGTCGGAGCAGGAACCGCAAAAAAAAACGCTGAAAAACCCCTACCGGTTACGTCTGTTGCAGTTGGTGGAGAAGAAGCTGAAGGCCGGTGAGGACGTCTATACTGCGCCCGCTTCGGTAGACTCGGAGAACGCCGAGGCGGACGTGATAGACCTGATGCAAGTGCTGAAGAACCGCCTCGGCGAAAAAACGCAACGGCGGGCGTCATCCGAGAATGACGGCGATTCCGGCGATGGCGCGTTGGACAGCCGATCGAAAGCGGCGTTGTATCGGCTGGCGCAGGATATGGAAATCGAGGGGCGCAGCAGGATGTCCAAGCGGCAGTTGATCGAGGCCATCGACAGGCATCGTTGAAGGCCGCGCGGCGGTCGCGAAAAGGGTGCGATCAGGAGAACGGCCCGGGTTCGAGCCGCAGCAGTTCCATCAGTGTCAGGGCGTTGCGCGGCGCGTTGGCCCGTTGGTCGTTGTCAAAGTAGGCATAGACCGTCCGCTGGTCTGCCCGCGGGCTCCGGTGGCGGCTGATTCTGACCGATCCCCTGGGCTGTCGGCCGTTGTTCCAGCTACGAATCCGCGCCGACCAGGCTTCCAGTTTGTCGCGTCTGTAGGCACTCGCATAGGTCCGAGGCGAACCGTGCAAGCGCAGATAGACCAGATCGCCGGTCAGCTCCTCGATATAAGGCCAACTGCCGCCGCTATGAGAAAAAACCAGAGGTATGGCGAGCTCCCGACAGCATTGCACCAACTCGTCGGTGAGCGAATCGCGGTGCCGGACTTCCAGCACATGCCGCACGCTGCGGTCGCGGTGCACCGCCATGGAGGCGCGCCCGCTCACGCGCCGGTCGTGTTTCCTGGCCAGTTTCGACGCGGCGTGCATCGAGTCCGGCAACCGTCGCAGGAACGCCTCCAGGCGCTGCGGGGCGATGAAAGTATCGGGCAGTTGCCATAGCAGCGGGCCGAGTTTTTCCTCCAGGCGCAGAACGCCCGAGGCGAAGAAATTCGCCAGCGGTGTGGCGACGTCGTTGAGTTTCTTACTGTGCGTGATGAACCGGCTGCCCTTTACGGCATATACGAAGCCGTCGGGGGAACAGGCGTGGTACCGGCAATAGGTGCTCGGGCGCAGCAACGAATAAAAAGACGCATTGATCTCCACCGAGGCGAAGCGGCGGGTCACGAATTCGAGCTCGTCGCGTCGCCGCAGGCGTTCGGGGTAAAAGCGTCCACCGCGCCAGTCGTCATAGCTCCATCCGGAGACACCGACATAAATGGGCTTGGATCTCTTCATCTCAGGTTTTCCAGTTGTCATCCTCAGGATAGCAGCAACGGATAGGGCGGTCGGGAGAGGGGGGATTTCCACCGCCACTGGCGCATATCACCCAACGGCCGCGGACGGCGGGCGCAACTACATTCATTGCGCCGCGGCAATTGCACGGTCTTTCAGTCACGTAACAGCTCGGGCACGAATTATGCGTCTGCCGTTATCGCCAAAATCAGCCTAGAGGAGAAGTGATCATGGTTCCCGGACACAATCACGGTTCTCAGATCAAAGACGACGAGCAATACGAGGCGCTGCGCCGCGAAGGGCTCAGCAAGGAAAAAGCGGCCCGAATCGCCAACTCGGATCGATCGCAGACCGGTCACAAGGGCGGCCATTCCCAGCGCTACGAGGACTGGGGGAAACAGGCGCTGTATCAGCAGGCGCGTAAAGTCGGTATCAGCGGCCGTTCCAGGATGACCAAAGGACAATTGATCGACGCGCTGCGAAATCACTGACGGGGTTGATGGAACGAAACCGTAGTCCGATGACTACAGTGTTCTCAGGGCCTTCCGATAGTCTCCGCAGCGGCGTCGGCGTAGGTTTTTCGTCCTGATTTTAGTAACCGGACGTAACGACTCGATGTGAGGCTGTGAACCCGATGATGTATCTCGGCCACGACTTGCTGCTGTTGGTGCTGTTGATAACCACAGCTGTCTACACGCATTTTCAGCTTTCCTGGCATGTCGCGGATCGAGTGAAAGCCAGGGCGGCACGGCGGTTTTTTACCACCGCCGGCATTGCCGCCGCCGCCGTGTTTTGCGTCATCGTCATGCCGGAGAAACCGCAGGAGTGGGTGCTTAGCCTGACCCTGGGTTTTTGTCTGGTGCACGTTCCCGCGGGGCTCACGCTTTACTTCAAGCGTCGGCTCAGGCCCGGCCTCGCCGCATAGCGAATCCTCGAAACGGAACAAGAGAGACCCCAAGATCATGAAAACAAAACTCACTGGCGAGATCTACCCCTCGCGCGCCGGCGCCGCCTTTGAGGATGCCGCTGAAGCTCAGGCCGCCGTTTGTTCGCTCATCGACAACCTGGACATCGATGCGGACCAGATCAGCGTGCTTGCGCCCCACGATAGCAACGTCGAGAAAAAACTGGAGCCTGAGACCAAAGGGATCTGGAGGACGCTGGCGCGCACTCACGTCTTCCTCGGACTGGTCGGGTTGGTTACCGGACTGCTCGTCGCAGCCATTTTCATGCTGACCGGCGTACCGCCGTTCTCGGAAAATCCGCTTTACAGTGCGTTCGCGCTGGCGTTTCTGGGCACCCTGGCCGGATTGTTTATCGCTGGTCTGATAACGCTGCGGCCGGATCATGACCGTGTTGTCGTTCACGCCACAGACGCGTTGCGGCGCAATCGGTGGTTCGTGCTGGTCTACGCGCGGACTCATCGCGAGGCGCAGCGTGTGCTCGAGGTATTGCGGCGAAACAGCCATGACGCGGTGGGCACGGTGTGACGGGTCAGGCAGATCCGCGGGGTTGCGGCCATAACGCAATCTTCAACTCCTCGCTGCGCTAGCCCCGTTACCGCTCTGTACGATCTACAGTGCGACAAGTTTCGTGCCGCGACGAACCGGAAAACCGGCGCACCGCCGATTGAAGATTTTCAATGTTAGCGGCTTTGCGCCCCATTATTTTTCAGACTAGGGATTATGAAGTTAGTGAGTGGCGAATAGTATGACAGAAGCGCTAAGAAAACCTCTACAACCTTTTTCGATCAGCGAAGCCTGCGCCATAGGCGACTATGGCCTGATCGGCGATTGCCACGCCGCCGCGCTCGTATCGCGGTTTGGCTCCATCGATTGGTGCTGCATGCCGCGTTTCGATTCCGATCCCTGTTTCGGTCGGTTGCTCGACTGGGAGCGGGCGGGTTTTTGCAACATCGCCCCGGCGCATGACAATTTCGAAACCCGTTGGGCGTATCATGAAGACACCATGGTGCTCAGCACCGAATTCCATGGCGAAGCCGGCAGTGCCACCGTCACCGATTTCTTTGCCATTCATGGCCCGGATTCCGCAGCGGCCTGTGAACTGGTGCGTATTGTGGAAGGGGTGCACGGTGAAATTCCGCTCGCCGTCGATATCCAGCCGCGTTTCAGTTTCGGTGGTGTAAAACCCTGGATCCAACGCCGCGGGCCGCGCAGGCACAGTGCGGTCGGCGGTAACTACGGCCTGATCATCGACAGCGACATGGATCTGGAAATGCGCGGCAAGCACGCCTTGGGCGCGGCGCTGGCCCTGAGACCGGGACAGCGCAGATTCCTGTCCCTGCGCTTCGCACGCCCGGAAGATCTCGAGGCGGACCCGGTCGGGCAGCGCGATGCGCAGCGAATCGGACAGTCGTTAACGGACACACTTGAGTGGTGGCGGCGCTGGAGCGGGAAAATCGGCATTGACAGCACTGAAATGCCCGGCGTCAGGCGCTCGGCCATTTTGCTCAAGGCGCTGAGTTACGCACCTACCGGGGCTATCATCGCCGCGCCCACGACCTCATTGCCGGAGGGACTGAAGGGTACCCGTAACTGGGACTACCGTTTCAGCTGGGTCCGCGATGCCGCTTTTACCGCCCACGCCCTGGTGGAGGTGGGTTGTGACCAAGAGGCGTTTTGTTTCCGCCGCTTTATAGAGAGCATCTGCTCAGGTATCGCGAATCAGATGCACAGTCATTTCGGCATCGATGGCGGGCGCCGACACGAGGAGCACGAGCTCGAGAGTCTGGCCGGCTATCGCGGTGCCACGCCGGTGCGCGTCGGCAACAACGCCGCGCATCAATATCAACTGGACGTATTCGGCGAAACGCTGGAACTGTCCTGGTTGTGGCACCAGCACGGGCACAAGCCGTCGGCGGATTACTGGGAGTTTCTGGTTGATCTGGTCGACTGGGTCTGTGCGCATTGGCAGGAGCCCGACCACGGCATCTGGGAGATCCGCGGCGAACCCCAGCACTACGTGCATTCCAAGGTCATGTGTTGGAGTGCCCTCAATCGCGCCATCGCCCTGGCCGCGGAGCTGGACAAGAAGGCGCCGATACCGCAGTGGAAAGCGGCGCGCGATGCCGTGAGAGCCGCGGTCTGCGAGCACGGCTATGACGCCGCCGAGGGGGTTTTCGTGCAGGCGTTCGGCAACCGCTATCTCGACGCCGCGCTGTTGCGGTTGCCCGGGGTTGGTTTTATCGATTATTGCGACGAGCGCATGCTGCGCACGACCGACGCCATCCGCTCGGTCCTCGACAAGGACGGGTTGCTGCGGCGCTACAACTCGCCGGACGGCCTGCCGGGCGAGGAAGGGGCGTTCCTGGCCTGTTCTTTCTGGCTCGCCGAATGCCTGGCCTACCAGGACCGCTACGAAGACGCCCGTGGCGCATTCAGACGCAGCGCGATGACGGCCAATGCGCTCGGGCTGTTCTCGGAGCAATACGATACCCGGCAGCGGCGACTCTGGTCGAACTACCCGCAGGGATTGACGCATTTATCTCATATCACGGCGGCGTTGGCGCTGAAGAAACGAAACATCAACGTCTAGCGACGTCGGGCGCAACCGAAACGGAGGCACTGCAATGAGCGACACTACGGCGGATTTTCTTCTGCAAAGGCTGCAGGAATGGGGCGTCAGCCGGGTCTACGGCTATCCGGGCGACGGTATCAACGGCATCATGGGCGCCTTCGATCGTGCCGAGGGGGAGAAACTCCGTTTCGTGCAGTCGCGCCATGAGGAGATGGCGGCGTTCATGGCCTGCGCCCACACCAAGTTCAGCGGCGAAGTGGGCGTCTGTCTGGCGACCTCCGGGCCCGGCGCGATCCATCTGCTCAATGGATTGTATGACGCCAAGCTCGACCACCAACCGGTGGTCGCCATCGTCGGTCAGCAGGCGCGCAGCGCGCTTGGCGGCAATTACCAGCAGGAGGTCGATCTGGCGGCGCTGTTCAAGGATGTCGCCCACGAATACGTGCAAATGGTCACCACGCCGGCACAGATGCGGCACGTGATCGATCGGGCCGTACGCACCGCCAAGGTCATGCGCACCGTCACCTGCGTGATCATTCCGAACGATGTGCAGGAAGCCGCCGCGGTGGCGCAACCGCCGCGGGCCCACGGCACGCTGCACTCCGGTACCGGCTACTGTTCCCCTCGGGTGGTGCCCGCCGAGGCCGACCTCGACCGGGCCGCGCAGATACTGAACGCCGGCGAGCGCGTGGCGATTCTGGTGGGTGCCGGCGCGCTCAACGCCACCGACGAGGTGATCGAGGTGGCGGATCTGCTAGGCGCCGGTGTGGCCAAGGCGCTGCTGGGAAAAGCCGCGCTACCCGACGATCTGCCGTTCGTGACCGGCTCCATCGGCCTGCTCGGCACCGAGCCCAGCTACGATCTGATGACCCAGTGCGACACTTTGCTGATGGTGGGTTCGGGCTTCCCCTATTCGGAATTTCTTCCCGAGGAAGGTCAGGCGCGCGGCGTCCAGGTCGATATCGACGGCCGCATGCTCAGTATCCGCTATCCGATGGAAGTCGGCCTGGTCGGCGACAGCGCGTTGACCCTGCGCGCGCTGATCCCGAGGTTGCAGCGCAAGTCCAAGCGCGACTGGCGCGAGCGCATCGAGAAGAAAATCGCCCAATGGTGGCGCACGCTGGAAGAGCGCGCCTACCAGGAGGCCGATCCGATCAATCCACAACGGTTGTTCTGGGAATTGTCCGAGCGGCTGCCGGATCAATGCATTCTGGCTTCGGACTCGGGGTCCGCCGCCAACTGGTATGCCCGCGACCTGCGCGTGCGCCGCGGCATGATGGCTTCGCTGTCGGGCAACCTGGCCACCATGGGCCCCGGCGTGCCCTACGCCATTGCGGCCAAGTTCGCCTTTCCGGAAAGGCCCGTCATCGCCCTGGTGGGCGACGGCGCCATGCAGATGAACGGCAACAGCGAACTGTTGACCATCGCCAAGTACTGGCAGCAGTGGGAACGGCCCAATCTGATTATTGCCGTGCTCAACAATCGCGATCTCAACCAGGTCACCTGGGAACAGCGCGTGCTCGGCGGCGATCCGAAATGGGAGAGCTCGCAGGAACTTCCCGATTTCCCCTATGCGGACTATGCCCAGATGCTCGGTCTGCGCGGTCTGCGCGTCGACCGTCCGCAGCAGATCGGCGATGCCTGGGACGAGGCGCTGCGCGCCGACCGGCCGGTGGTGTTGGAGGCTTATACCGATCCGAACGTGCCGCCGCTGCCGCCGCACATCTCGCTGAAGCAGGCCAGAGCCTATCTGACCTCCCTGCTGAAGGGCGACACCGAGGCTAAAGGTGTGCTGGCCAATTCCGTGCGCCAATTTGCCGCCGAGCTATTGCCGCGCAAGGACTGAGTAAGGACATGTCGACGAGCGACAGCGGGGCGCCGGTTGCGGCGCTCAGGACTCGGGTCTTTGTGATCCCCACCGACACACCGGAGTCGGACGCGACCCTGGCGTGGAACTCAACCACGCTGGTATGGGTTGAGGTCGACGCCGGCGGATCCACAGGGGTGGGCTTCACTTATGCCGACCGCAGTGTCGCCGTGCTCATCGATGGCAAGCTCTCGGGCGCGATCGAGGGGCTGGATGCGCTGGATATCCCGGCCTGCCGGCGGGCCATGACCGGCGTGATGCGCAATCTCGGTCGTCCCGGTATCAGTTCGATGGCGCTGTCCGCGGTCGATATCGCACTGTGGGATCTCAAGGCCAAATTGCTGGATCTATCCCTGGTGAAGTTGTTGGGCGCCGCGCGCCCGGTGGTCGCCGCCTACGGCAGCGGTGGGTTTACCAGTTATTCCCCGGACCAGTTGCGCAAACAACTGAGCGACTGGGCCGAACATGGCTTTGCCAGCGTGAAAATTAAAATCGCGCGCCAGCCGCAAGCCGACCCTCAGCGTATCGAGGTGGCGCGCAAGGCGATCGGCGACGCCGTGGAGCTGTTTGTCGACGCCAATGGCGGCTATGAGCGCAAACAGGCCCTGCATTGGGCGCACTATTGCCGGGACCGGGGCGTCAGCTGGTTCGAGGAGCCGGTTTCGTCGGACGATCTCGAGGGCCTGCGCCTGTTGCGCGATCGGGCGCCGGGAGGGTTGCGCGTCACCGCCGGTGAGTACGGCTATCACGGTGTGTATTTCCGGCATATGTTGCAAGCCGGGGCCGTCGATGTTCTGCAGGCCGATGCGACACGCTGCGGGGGCATCTCCGGTCTGCTGGAAGTGGCCGCGCTCTGTCAGGCGTTCCAGATTCCGCTGTCGACGCACACCGCCCCCGGTATTCACCTGCACGCGGCCTGCGCGTTGCAACCGGTGGAAAGCCTGGAATGGTTTCACGACCACGCGCGCATCGAACAGCTGTTGTTCGACGGTGCGCCGCAGATTCGCGACGGTCAGCTCAGACCGGATTTGCAGCGCCCGGGTCTGGGCTTGAGCCTCAAAACGCAAGTGGCACAACGCTATGTTCAACACTGAAACCAGCGCCCGCCTGGTCGGTGCCGACAGGCCGGCCGGGCAGCCCAGCAAGGACCGCGCACAGGTCGAAGGACTGGCGCGCCGGCTGCGCGAGACGCTGCGCGGCGATGTTTGTTTCGACGACGCGGCGCGGGCCTTGTACGCCACCGATGCCTCCAACTATCGCCAGGTGCCGGTCGGTGTGGTGCTGCCGCGCGACGCCGACGATGTGGCGGCCTGCGTGGCGGCGTGCCGCGAGTATGCCGTCGCGGTGCTGTCGCGGGGCGGTGGAACCAGCCTGGCGGGGCAGTGCTGCAATACCGCGGTGGTGATGGATATGTCGCGCTATATGAACCGGATCGTTTCGATTGATCCGCAGCGCCGGCGCGCCACGGTGCAACCGGGCGTGGTCTTGGACGACCTGCGCAAAGCCGCCGAGAAACACGCGCTGACCTTCGCGCCGGATCCCTCCACTCACGATCACAACACCCTCGGCGGCATGATCGGCAATAACTCATGCGGGGTTCACTCCATTATGGGCGGCCGTACCTCGGATAATATCGACTCGATGGAGATTCTGCTCTACGACGGCACCCGCATGCGGGTGGGTGCGATGGACCAGAGTTTCGCAACGGCGGGCGGCGAGAACCCGCGACAGGCGCAGATCCACGCCCGTCTGCGGCAACTGCGCGACCGCTATGCCGACGAGATCCGTGCGCGCTTCCCGGATATCCCGCGACGGGTATCGGGTTATAACCTCGACGACCTGCTGCCGGAAAAGGGCTTTCATGTGGCCCGTTCGCTGGTCGGGTCCGAATCGACCTGCGTGACCGTGCTCGAGGCCACGGTGCGCCTGGTTCCCAGTCCGCCGGCGCGCGTTTTGCTCGTGTTGGGGTACGCCGATATTTATACCGCCGGTGATCATATCGGCGAAATCATGCGCCACGGCCCCATCGGTCTTGAAGGCATCGACTTGGGTTTGGTGCGCGATATGCAGCAGGTGCACCTGCACACCGACGATCTGCGCTACCTGCCGCAAGGCGAGGGCTGGCTGGTGGCGGAGTTCGGCGCCGATACGGCAGATGCGGCCGATCAGCGAGCCCGGGAAGTCATGCGGCGGCTTGAACAGGACGAGTCGGCGCCGGCGATGCGTCTGTTCAGCGATCCGGATCAGCAGCAGCGCATCTGGGAAATTCGCGAATCGGCGCTCGGCGCCACCGCTCATCTGCCGGACGCGGCGCCGACCTGGCCGGGCTGGGAGGACTCCGCGGTGCCGCCGCAGTCCGTCGGGCCCTATCTGCGTGACTTGCGCAAACTGATGCAGCAACACGGCTATGCCTGCGACCTTTACGGTCATTTCGGCCAGGGGTGTATCCACACGCGCATCGATTTCAAGCTCGACAGCGAAACGGGTGTGCAGCGCTATCGGCAGTTCCTCGACGCGGCCGCCGATCTGGTACTCAGCTATGGCGGCTCGCTTTCGGGCGAGCACGGCGATGGCCAGGCGCGCGGCGCGCTGCTGGAACGGATGTACGGTCCCCGGTTGATGCAGGCGTTTCGGGAATTCAAAGCCATCTGGGATCCCGACGGCATGATGAATCCCGGCAAGGTGGTCGACGCCGCGCCGCCGGACAGCCATCTGCGATTGGAAAAAATCCGCGCCGTGGTCAATCCGCAGACGCGCTTTCAGTTTCCCGCCGATCACGGCAGTTTTCCGCGGGCGTTGTTGCGCTGCGTCGGCGTCGGCAAGTGCCGCCGACAGGAGGGCGGCACCATGTGCCCCAGCTACCGGGTCACCCGGGACGAAAGCCACAGTACCCGCGGGCGCGCGCATCTGCTCACCGAAATGCTGGTTGGCGAGGTCATCCGCGACGGCTGGGGCAGCGACGCGGTGCGCGAGGCTCTGGATCTTTGCCTGGCCTGCAAGGGATGCAAAGGCGACTGTCCGGTCAGTGTCGATATGGCCACCTACAAGGCGGAGTTTCTATATCATCACTATCAACACAGACGCCGGCCGCGCCAGGCCTACGCGTTCGGCCAGATAGACCGGTGGGCGCGGCTCTCGGCGCATGCGCCGCGGCTGGTCAACTTTCTCACCCAGAACCGGCTGTTCGGCGCGGCGGCCAAGGGTGTGGCGGGCATCGCGCCGCAGCGCAGCATCCCCAGGTTCGCGCCGCAACCGTTCAAACACTGGTTCCACGCGCGTCCGTCGCAGCCCCTGCGTGGCACTCCCGTGGTGCTGTGGGCCGATACCTTTAGCAATTATTTTCATCCGCAGATCGCCCGCGCCGCCGTGCGCGTGCTGGAGGCGGCGGGTCACGATGTGCTGGTGCCGCGCCGGCCCCTTTGCTGCGGACGCCCATTATATGATTTCGGCCTGCTCGACCAGGCGCGCGAACGCTTGCGCGAGATTTTGCGGGTGCTGCGGCCGCAGATTGCCAGCGGCACCCCGATCGTCGGCCTGGAACCGAGCTGTGTCGCGGTGTTTCGCGACGAACTTGCCGGCCTTTATCCCGACGATGACGAGGCGCGCCGGTTGGGTGAAAACGTTTTTACCCTGGCGGAATTCCTGGTGGGCAAAAGTCAGTGGCGTCCGCCCCGTCTGCACGGCAAGGCGCTGGTGCATCTGCACTGCCACCAAAAGGCGATTCTGGACACGCACAGCGATCGGCAGTTGATCGAGCGCCTGGGCCTGGACGGCCACTGGCCGGATTCCGGCTGTTGCGGTCTGGCCGGGTCGTTCGGGTTTGAGCGCGGCAAATACGAGCTCAGCACCGCCATCGGCGAACAGGTGCTGATGCCCGCCGTGCGGCAGGCGGATGCGGCCACCTGGATTATTGCCGACGGCTTCAGTTGCCGCGAGCAGATTGTGCAACAGACCGGCAAAGACGTGTTTCACCTGGCGCAGGTACTGGAGCGCGCGCTCGAGGCCGGTCAGCGCGGTTGAATGTCAACGAGGAGCAGCGCATGCAGCAGGAGCAGACCAAAGTCGTAGTCATCACCGGCGCCAGTTCCGGTGTCGGTCGTGCCACCGCCAGAGAGTTCGCGCGCCGCGGCGCCAGCATCGCTTTGATTGCGCGCGGGGAGGAAAAACTGCAAGCGACGCGCGGCGAAGTGGAACAACTGGGCGCCCGGGCGTTGGTGGTGACGGCGGACGTGGCCGATGCCGGACAGGTCGAGCAGGCCGTCGAGACGGTGGAGTCCACGCTGGGACCGATCGACATCTGGATCAACAGCGCCATGGTCACCGTCTTTTCGCCGCTGCGAAACATGCAGCCCGAGGAGTTTGCCCGCGTCACCGAAGTGACTTATCTCGGCGCAGTCTGGGGCACCATGGCGGTACTGAAACGGATGCGGCAACGCAATCGCGGTGTCATCGTCCAGGTCAGCTCGGCGCTGGCTTACCGCGCCATCCCGCTACAGTCGGCCTACTGTGGCGCCAAGCACGCCTTGCGCGGTTTCACCACGGCGTTGCGCAGCGAACTGGGCCACGAACGCAGCGCGGTGCATATCACCATGGTCCATCTGCCGGCCGTGAACACGCCGCAGTTCGGCTGGGGGCGCAGCCACTTGCCCAAACAGCCGCAGCCGGTGCCACCGATCTATCAGCCCGAAGTGGCCGCCCGGGCGGTGTACTGGGCAGCGCATCACAGGCGCCGGGACCTGTTCGTCGGTTTTTCCTCGCTGCGGGCGGTATGGGCCAATCGGCTGCTCCCGGGGCTGACCGACTGGTACCTGGCACGCAAGGGTTTCGCCGCGCAGCAGACCGACGCGCCGAGCGCCGCGGATCGCGCCGACAACCTCTGGTCGCCGGTGGCTGCCGATCGGGGCGCCCACGGCCAGTTCGACCGCCAGTCGCGTGCCGGCAGCGTGCAGCTGTGGCTCAGTCAGCACCGTCGCTGGGTGGTCGTGGCTTGTGCCCTGGCGGGCGGCCTGGCACTCGGTCGTCAAGGTTACAAGCATCGTCGGGAGCGTGCACGGCCAAGGCTGAAGCGGTTTGGGCCGTGGGGCAGGCATTTTCAATAGAGGAGTAAGCCGATGCGAACAATAGGCGCAAGGCGATGGGCGATCGCCGACGGCTATATTCCGGCGTGGAGCCGGGGTCGCGAACCGCAAATGACCAGCCACGATACGGTCTGCATTCTCAACGCCAATGCCGAAGAGGCACACATCGAAATCGTGCTCTACTTTAGTGATCGCGCGCCGGTTGGCCCTTACCGGGTGACGGTGCCCGCCGAGCGGACCCGGCATATCCGTTTCAATGAACTGTGCGATCCGCAGCCGGTGCCGCTCGATACCGATTACGCCAGCGTGATAAGTTCGGATATCGACGTTGTCCTGCAGCACACCCGGCTGGATTCACGCCAACAGGAGCTGGCGTTGATGACGACCATCGCCTACCCCGCGCCGGCGGCCGGCTGAATCCAACCGCGCGGCGGCGGTATTTCGGTGGGCGTCTGCGGCGGAAGTTCCGGCGGCGTCGCGGGCGGAGTCTCATCGGGCGAGCGCTGCGGCACTTCGGTGGGATTATCCGGCGGAACACCCAGCGGTGGTTCTGTCGGCGGCGCCTCGGGCGGCGATCCCGGCGGGATTTCGGGTTCTCCGTTGTGGGCGAAACTGTGCATGGGCGTGCTCCTCAGGGCCGGATCGAGCGATACTGCCGGTGCCGGCCGCGGTGGGACAGTACGATCTGCCACAATTGCGTTTGTCCCGAGCGGAAACTGGCGGCGCAGGCATGTAAATAATAGTTCCACATGCGGTAGAACCGCGGGCTGTAGCGCTGGCGTAACCGTGGCCAGGCGGCGTCGAAGTTCGCCCGCCAGGCCATCAGGGTGCGGTCGTAATCCAGACCGAACTCGTGCCAGTCGCGCAGCAGCAGACCGGGCTCTATCGCCCGCGCTATCTGCTGCGCGGAAGGCAGCTTGCCATTGGGAAAAATGTATTTTTCGATCCAGGGGTCGGTGCTGGCGCTGGTTTCGCTGTCGCCGATCGTGTGCAGCAAAAACAAGCCCTCGGGCCGGAGCAAGGTTTTGAGCCGGTCGAAGAACACGCGGTAGTTCTTCGGTCCCACATGTTCAAACATACCGACCGAGACGATCTTGTCGAATTGGCCGTCCAGGTTACGGTAGTCCATCAGCTCAAAGCGTACCGGCAAGCCGCGGCAGCGCTCCCGCGCCAGTTTCAGTTGTTCCCGGGATATGGTGATGCCGAAGACCTCCGCGCCGAAGTGCGTCGCCGCGTGGCGCGCCAGACCGCCCCAGCCACAACCCACGTCCAGCAGTTTCTCTCCGGGCTTGAGTTCAAGTTTACGGCAGATCATGTCCAGTTTATGCCGCTGGGCCTGCGCCAGATCGCCCGCGTGCGCCCAATAGCCGCAGCTGTACGAAAGGCTGGGATCCAGCATCGCCTCGAACAGATCGTTGCCGATATCATAGTGTCGCTCGCCCACTGTGAACGCCCGGCGCTGCGATTGCGGATTGGTGAAATGCCGCGCCGCGGCGCCCGCCGCGATGCCGAGCAATAGTTTTAGCTTGGGCAGGCTGCGGATTTTTTCATTGAGATCCGCGCGCAGCAGGCGGGTGAGCATGACATCGAGCTGGGAGCAGTCCCAAAGGCCGTCCATGTAGGCTTCGCCGAAACCCAGCGAGCCCCGCGACAGAATACGCTGGTAGGTCTCGGCGTCCCGGACCCGGATATCCCAGGGCTGGTCACCGTTGAAACGCACGCCGGTACCCTCGAGCAGTCGCGCCAGCATGGCCGGTGGCTGCGGCTGGCGGTGGACCCGGTCGGCGGTTCCGAACTGGCCAAAACTATCGGCGTTCGTCATAGCTGGATTCTCCTTGCGTTTTGCCGGCACAGTCCGACTGACGGTATCGGCGGCCGTTGGATCACTGTGGCCAGTATTTCCGCAAGTCGGCGGTATGGCTGCATTGATAAATCACAATACAGGGCCGCCCGAAGGGCGCCGCGCCGTTATCGGGCCCGGATTTCGCAGCGGGGCGCCGTGCGACGACGCTAAAATTATAAACCCTGTCTGAACCCGGGATAATGCTATTGTTGGTTGATTTTCCTATAAAATATTGCAATATTTTGAATCCGGTTCGGCCTCTGTGCGGCCACCCCGCAAGCGGCTGCAACCTCATTTGGCAAACAGCGTCGACAACGAGTGTGTGATGCTACCTACTGGATAATATTGAGACGGCTGATGCTACGCACGCTTTTAGTGGACGACGATGAGACCTTCGCACCGGCCGTGGCGGATATTGTGCGCCAGGAGGGTTTCGACGTGACCGTTACCGGCTCGCTGGCGCAGGCGCGCGAGGCGTTGCGCGACTTCGAGCCCGATCTGCTGCTGGTCGATCTGGCGCTGCCCGACGGCACCGGTCTGGAATTGATCCGCGAGGTTACCGAAAGCCTGAACACCCAGGTGATTCTGATCACCGGTTATGCCAGTGTCGATACCGCCATCGAGGCGTTGCGCATGCGCACCATCGATTATCTGACCAAACCGCTGGACCTCGGTCATCTGCGTCGTCTGCTTACGCGCGTGCGCCTCCAGGCTTTGCATCCGGACACCGTCCGTATGATCGACGATGCTGGCAATCCCGCGGCCTTTGGCCCCCTGGTGGGCGCTTCGCCGGCGATGCGCGATCTGTATACGCTGATCGAGAAAGTCGCGCCCACGGAAACCTCCGTGCTGCTGTGCGGCGAAAGCGGTACCGGCAAGGACCTGGTGGGCCGGGCAATCCACGAGTTGAGCAACCGCCGCGATCACCCCTATCTGGCGCTCAACTGTGGCGCGCTGGCGCCTTCTCTGGTCGGTTCCGAACTGTTCGGCCACGAGAAGGGGAGTTTTACCGGCGCCAACCGGCAGCATATCGGTTATTTCGAACGTGCCTCCGGGGGTACGTTGTTTCTTGACGAAGTCACCGAGATGCCCTCGGAATTGCAGGTCAATCTGTTACGCGTGCTGGAAACCGGAAAGCTGCTGCGTCTGGGCGGCAGGCGCGAGATCGCGGTCGATGTCCGCGTGATCGCCGCGACCAATCGCAATCCACAAACGCTATCTGCCGGGGGCGGCTTCCGCAAAGATCTGTTTTTCCGCCTGTCCGGCTTTCCCATCACGGTGCCGCCGTTGCGCCAACGCCTGGGCGATACCGAACTGCTCGCGCGTTATTTTCTTAGCCGGCAGAATCGCGAACACGGCACCCGGCGCATACTTTCCAGTCAGACCATAGACAGACTGAACCAGTACCACTGGCCGGGCAACGTTCGCGAGCTGAAGAACTTTATGGCGCGCGCCTATCTGTTGAGCGAGGCCGACGAGCTGTCTCCGGCCAATCTGCCGCAATTCGGAGACAGCGGACTTGACGGGGCCGATCCGGCAACCGCTTTTGCCATCGGCGATACGCTCGAGGACGTCGAAAGACGGTTGATCGAGGCCACCCTCGACTACTACCAGGGCAGCAAACGCCGTACCGCGCAAAGCCTGGGCATCAGTCTGAAAACTGTCTACAACCGGCTCAACCAGTACAAGAACGAAAGCGACTGCGGTTGATCCGCGCCTGCGACGGCTGGCGGTCCGCACGGGACTTTATCTTCTTATCGTCCGCGAACATGTAGCAGTTACAACCGATTGTAATTTTTCTACCTCCGCGTACCGTCGCCCGATATGGGTGGCGCCGCGAAACTCCCGAAAAAACGTCTGCTTGCTCGATCTCTTCGGTTTGGCATGCGTATTGCGATTTTTGTCGTCATGACGGACGCAACGGGCGGGCATTGCGAACTGAACGGTTGCGCCCGGAACTGAATATCAGCCAGGAGATGGTCTACATGAATACACCTAATCGTAACTGTAATTTCGACAGTCGCAGTAAAATCCGTCGGCCCGACGGCGTGTTTTCGCTCGGTTGTGCGCTGGTGTTGGCGCAGCTGCTCGGGAGCCCGGCGGTATTGGCGGCCGGCGTCGCGCCATCGCCGTTGAAGGTGGCCGAGGCCGCCGGCGGCGGAGGTTCTTCCGCAGCCGCGACCGGTAGCCTGCCGGGCGGCATCTACAAGGCGTCGGCGCTGATCGGTCAGAAAGTGAAGAATCAACGCGGTGAAGACATCGGCGAGATAACCGATCTGGCATTGTCGCCGTCGCAGGGTCGTGTCAGTTACGCCGTATTATCCTTTGGTGGCCTGCTGGGTGTCGGCGACAAGCGCTTTGCCGTGCCCACCACCGCTTTCACCCGCGACCGGGATCAATTGGTGCTGAATGTCTCCGAGCAACAGTTGAAATCGATGCAGGGGTTTGACGACGACCATTGGCCCAAGCGCGCCGAGAGATGGCCGGGCGCCGCCGTCGAGCCGACGATGAGCGGTAGCGGGGGACAGGCCGCGCCGATCGTCAAGGCGTCCGAGTTTATCGACGGTGAAGTCAAGAGCGGAGACGGGAAGGAACTCGGCGAGATCGAGGATCTGGCGGTTGACCTGCGCTCCGGCCGTATCGGCTATGTGGTCATCGAACATGGCGGTCTGCTGGGCATGGGTGAAAAGCTGGCCGCTATTCCAGCGACCGAGCTGTCACCGGGTGAGGAGAGCGATGAGATGGTGCTGCGTGCCGGTGCCGAGGCGCTCGACAAGGCCAGGAATTTCTCCGAGGACAACTGGCCCGCAACCTCGGATAGTGTGTCGGCTGCGCCGGGCGATCGGGTACAGTCAGCGGGTTCCGCCACGACCAGCGTGGATGACGCGCAGAAATTTGGTGAGTTGGATCGGGACGCCAACGGCTACCTGAGCAAGTCCGAGGCCGCCGCCGAGCCCGGTTTGGAAAAACAATACGACAGCCTCGACAGCAATCACGACGGCCGTCTGGAAAAGGTGGAATTTGCGCCTTTTGAAGCGAAACAAGGGCACGAGCCGTCCGGCGCCGCGAAGGGTGAGGGGCAGACCCCGCACGGTGGCACGGAACCGGTGATCGATCCGGCCGGCTCCGCCGATTGGAAGGGACCGACCGGCCAGCCGCGCGGTCCGCAACGCTGAACGGGTCTCGTCAGGACTGCGCCCGATATTCGTTCAGACGGTTGTACAGAGTCTTCAGACTGATACCCAATGTCTCGGCGGTGCGTCGTTTGTTGCCCTTGTGATGGTCGAGCGTGGCGAGAATGAAGCGCTTCTCGAACTGCTCGATCGGCGTGCCCGGCAAACATTGTAGCAAGGCGCCGTCCTCTTCGATGGCCGGCTCGACACCCTGTGGAAAATGTGACGGCTGCAGGGCGTCGTCGGCCAGGATATAGGCATGACCGATAGCGTTTTTGAGTTCGCGTACGTTGCCCGGCCAACTGTAGCCTTCAAGAAAACGCAAGGCTTCGGTTGTCAGGACTTTTGCGGTGCCGTTCTCCTCGTTGTGCTGGCGCAGAAACTTCTCCGCCAGTAAGCCGATGTCGCCCGATCTGCGCCGCAGCGGAGCGATGGCTATCGGAAACGCCATGAGACGGAACAGCAGATCCTCGCGCAGGCGGCCTTGCGACACCGCGACGCGGGGGTTGCGATTAGTGGCGGCGATAATACGCACATCGACCGGGATCTCCCGCAGTCCGCCGACCCGGGTGATGCAGCGGTTTTCCAGAACCCGCAGCAATTGAACCTGCAGTTCCAGCGGCATTTCGGTGATTTCGTCGAGAAACAGTGTGCCGCCGTCGGCGCGCTCGAAATAGCCTTTATGCTGGCTGCGGGCATCGGTGAACGCGCCGCGTTCATGCCCGAACAATTCGGTGGCGATCAGATTGGCCGGCACGGCGCCGCAATTGATGGCCAGAAAGGGTTTGTCGCTGCGGTCGCTGCAAGCGTGGACTGCGCTCGCGGCGAGCTCTTTTCCGGTGCCGCTCTCGCCGGAAAGAAATACCGACATGTTTGTGGGCGCTGCTTTCTTGATTGACGCATAAAGCTCGCGCATGGCGGACGACGAACCGACCAGGGGCCCGAGCCCGTCCAGCGCCTTGGGCGGGCCGTCGCGCGGTTCCGCGCCAGCGGAGGTCTCGGCTCTCGCCGCCTGCAGACACTTACGCAGGTGTTGCAAATCCAGAGGCTTGGTCAGATAGTCTTCGACGCCGGCTCTGAGCGCGGCGACGGTGGAGTCCAGCTCCGCATGGGCCGTGATCACGAACACATGGGTATGCAGCGCCAAAGATTCGATTTTGTGCACCAACTCCATGCCGCTACCGTCGGGAAGCAACAGATCGACCAGCACAACATCGGGTACATAGTCCGTCAACTCGGTCAGCGCCTGGCGCACACCGCCACAGGTTCGGACTTCGTAATTTTCCTGTTCGATCAGTTCCGCTAACGCCGCGGCATAGACGTGATCATCATCAACCAGCAGTGCCGTGGGCATTGAATACGGTCCTTTGAACGTCGATCCAAACTTTTGTGAAAAGCAATGTCTTTGTGTTGGCGAACAACAGCCTAGTCTAAAATTTAACAGTTGTCATCCACCCGGTATAATGCTGAATCGCCGCCGTGCCAGGCGACGGGAACGCATCGACGTCGTCCGTGTCGGTATGCGCCTACAGGATTGCCTGGACGGACAGGCAAGCGCGGCGCTGCTTTCACATGGCGTTTTTATTCGCGGCGGTTTTCCTACCGAACGGGTTATCTGCGACGGACAGGGCCAGTGGATGAACGTGAACGTTCTGTAGCCATCGGGGTTTAGAGGAGAGACTGACATGAGCCGTTCCTGCAATAGCCGTCTGGAGGCGTTGGCCGATGCGCTGGGTGTCGGCCTGATGTCGCTGAACAACGATGGCGAGGTGGAGTTTGCCAGCGGCGAGCTGCGACAATTGTTGAGCGGCGAAGGCGAGTGGGGTTTTGACAGTCGCAGCGTCTTGCAGACCTCGATTGGGGCGGCGCTGCAACAGTTGCGCGCTGGCGATTGCGCTACCGCGCATGTCGATTTTGAACTCGCCACCGCGGCACAGCCCCGTAGTCTGCAGCTGGAGATGCGGGCGTTGCCGGTCGACGGCGAGATCGCCTACGTGGCTTTTGTTCGTGATCGCGGGAATAGAGAAGCGTTGGATCGGGATTTATATAATGCCAGCTGTTTCAAGTCGTTGCCCGCCCTGTATGTAGGCGCCGCCCACGATCTGCGCGGACCGTTGAATAATATTGCGGTGATGCTGGAGTTGTTGAAACAGAGTCTGGGTCCATCGGATGCGCAGCCGTCGGTTCAGCGCCAGCAAGAGTATTGCCAGCGCGTGCAGGGAGAGATAAAACGTCTTAACCATCAGCTTCAGGCGCTGTTGGACCTGGCAGACCCGCCGGCGGCCGATGTCGAGGCGGAACACGACGCGACGCGGATACTGCAGGAGCTCGCCGACCTGATTCGCGGCAAGGCGCGACTGCAGCAAGTCGACATCGAATGGTGCGCGCCGCAACAGCCGGCCTTCGTCCGCTGCCGGCGTGCGCAACTTCGCCAGGCATTGCTGAATGTCGTGATCAATGCCCTCGAGGCGATGCCCGACGGTGGTATCCTGAAGCTGAAACTGACGCGTCATGCCGACAGCCTGCTGATCGACATCTGCGACACGGGTGCCGGTATTCCCCGCGCGATCGAACAACAGGTCTTCGCTTTGCATTTCGGTACCAAGGAAGCCGGAACCGGCCTTGGCCTCTATGTCGCCCGCACGACGATCAACAGCCTGGGCGGCACCATTGACGTGGCGCGCGACTATCCAGACGAAACCTGTCTTCGGGTATCACTTCCCGCCGTCCCCGGTGAGGCTGCGTCAGTGCTGTCCTACCGCGACGAGCGACAGGACAACGCCTGACCATAGGCTGACAGGAACGATTTACAGACTCAGTGTAAAAGATACACTGTGCTTCCCGACACAACGTCCGTTTCCCGCCGCCGACGTTTCAATGGCGTCGCGCCCGAAAAATTCCGTGTGCTTATCGAAAATGTCAGCGCTGGCTGTCGGTTATCGATGTTGAGTTGAATCCCGCCGGCGGACTCTCCCGAAAAATCCGTGCGCCAGCCGACGACTCCCATGGTCTGGCATGATATCTGCTGATGGAGTGAGGGCGTGCCCTCAATAAGGGCTGAGCGGGATTGGCGGTAACTGCGCACTTGCGACCAGTCCCACAACTTGAAAGCAACAGCCAGCACACAGTTTAATCGGGGACCAGCAGTTTATGAATATTGAACAATCTCCACTCGCACACAGACGCCTGCGGCGCTATTGCAGTGCCGCCGGCAAGCAGCGCTCCGGTGGCGTGCGACCTGTCAGCGTCGGGCAGGGAGTCCCGCCGGGACTGGAACTCGCCCCTATTGTCGCTCGTCTATCGCAGGGTATCGTGATCACCGATGCAGACGGCAAGATCGTCTATTGTAATGCCAGCGCGGAAACATTACTTGGCACCACTGGCGGTGAGCTATTGGCCCGCTCGATCGTCGATACCCTGGTGACGGCGGGTTTCGATCTATCGGGCGACGAAGCTTTTCAGAGCGCCTCCCGTCTCGACGGACAGTTCACGATCCAGCTCGAGTCGCACGGGATCGAGCATCGTGCGCTGGAATTGAAAGTCGCTCTGCTGTCGCAAAGCAGCGACGGCATAAATGGCGAGCTGTATGAGTTACGCGATGTCTCGGTATCCCAGCAGCGCACCAGACAGCTGATCTACGAAGCCACCCACGACCCGCTCACCGGTCTGGCCAATCGTCGCGCGCTGAGCGAGCGCCTGTCCCAGACGCTTCACTGGCAGCCCGAACCGGAGGCCGAAAGCGTAGTGGCGATTCTCGATCTGGACGGTTTTAAGCGGGTCAACGATCAGTCCGGTCACCTGGCGGGGGACGCCGTATTGTGCGATGTCGCCGGTATTCTGCAGGGAAAGACACGCAAGGCGGACATCGTCGCCAGGCTCGGCGGCGATGAATTCGTGCTGCTGCTGGTCGGTTGTGGCGAGACGGAGGCGGACCGGATCCTGCAAAGCATCTGTGACGGTATTTCGCGATATCGCTATCAACATTCGGATGGCGATCACCGGGTGAGTGCGAGTGTGGGAGCCGTGCTGCTGGATGCCGATGTCGAGGAAGTGTCGCAGGCTTTGCACCTTGCCGACGAGGCTTGCTACCGCGCCAAGCGCCGGGGCGGCGAGCAGGTGGTCTTTGCACGACGCGACGCCGGCGAGGGAAGGCGGGCCTCAAGCCGGTTCCGCGCGGCAACGAGTGAGCCGTGTACCGGCCAGGAGCATGGACGCCTGGAGCGCACCCGGGATATCCGCAGAGACGTCCCGCGCGTGGCCTGAACCGGAATGGATTCAAGCAGTGTCGCCTTTCGGGATTCCCCGATATCTTTGTGTGGTTGCCTTTACGAGGCCTGCGATGATCGCCGCGCCACTGAACGCACGCGGGCCGGACTCGGGACCGTCGGCGCTCAAGACAAGCATTTCGGGCCACTTAGAATTCTGGTGGTGGACGACAACACCGACGTGGCGGTTTCACTGAAGCTGTTGCTCGAGGCCGTCGGCTACAAGGTCGATTGCGCCTATGAGGGGTACGAAGCGTTGCGCAAAGCGGCTGACTTCGCGCCGGCGGTCGCGATCCTGGATATCGGGCTGCCGGGCGTCGATGGCTATGAGCTGGCAACCCGGTTACGGCAGGTTTTCAACCAGCGTAAACTTACCTTGATCGCCGCTACCGGTTATGGCCAGGCCGGCGACTACCGGCGTTCGCGCGAGGCCGGTTTTGATTATCACCTGGTCAAGCCGATCGATTTCACCCGATTGCACGCCATTCTGGCGCGGCAGCGCAGGGGCTGAGGATTGCCTCGGGGTCGGCCGCGGGGCTACACTAGCGTCAGTGCCGGCTTTCTTCCGGCGACCTACAAGCACGTCGCGCAGGTTCATACTGCATACGGCGGTACAAGTCCCGAGAGATGCCATGCCAGTCGAACAAAGGGATCGGAGCGAGGGTTTCCCATCAGGGAGCGCCGTCGAGCTGTGGACTGAGTCCACCACGCTCAACGATTTTTTATATGCCATCACCCAGCACGTCGGCGGTTCGGCGGCGATCGTTACGCCCGAATTACGCCTGCGCGCCGGTGTTGGCGAACCCTTTGCATCGGACTTTTCCGGTGGCGACGCGCAAACACAGATCACGGCGTTATGCCAACAGGTACCGGATACCCGGCTTGAACAGGATCTGAGTCTCGTCTTCGACGGCACCGAAGTCCCGTCGCGCGACCTGGTGACGCGTGAGGGACAATGGCTGAGACGGACGTTGCGGCTGCTGCCGGCGCTGGGCGACAACGCGTTGATGACCTATCGCGACGTTTCGCCCGAACACTTCCAGCGCTTTCTTGTCGACGCACAGCACATCGTCATGGACGGTCTGGACCGACGCGACGGTACCCAACAGATATTTCTGACGCTGGCGCGGCGGGTTGAAGCCTGTTCCGCGCCCGGGACGCATGCGTCTATATTATGGCTACAGCCCGACGGTATCCATCTACGTCATGTCGCCAGTCCCACGCTTCCGGCGGAATACGTCAGCGCGATTGACGGCGTCCGTATCGGTCCGCAGGTCGGATCCTGCGGTACCGCGGCCTATACCGGCAAACGGGTGGTGGTCACGGACATCGAACATGACAGGTTGTGGCAGGACTTCAGTGCGCTGGCGTTGCGCGCCGGGCTGCGCGCCTGCTGGTCGCAGCCGGTACTGGGTGCCGGTGGCAAGGTGCTGGGCACCCTGGCGATGTATCGAGATTACCCCTGCCAGCCCAGTGCCGCGGACCTGACGTTGATGGAAATCGCCGCGCACATGGCGGCAATGGCGATTCGGGATCTGCGCAGCGAAAGCGAAATCCGCTTCCAGGCGGCGTTGCTCGACAGCGTGCGCGAGGCCGTCATCGCCATCGATCCGGCCGGGCGGATCCGCTATTGGGGGCGTGGGGCGGAAAAGCTGTTCGGTCACCCGGCCACCGACATGCAGGGCGACAATCTGCACCGGGTCATCGACCTATCCCAAGGTCTGCGGCAGGCGCGCCGGCGGGGGGCCTGGCAGGGTTCGGTGGAGATCGACGCGCCGGGCGGCGAACGCCGGGTGGTGGACGTTTCGGTTTCCTCCGTCGACGGCAGCGAAGAGGAGCGCGGTGGCTTCGTTGCGATCCTACGGGATATCACGCAGCGAAAAAGAGCCGAGGAGGCGATCAAAGTCAGCGAGCGCAAGTTGCGCGTGCAGGCCGAGGAACTGGCCACCGCGCATCGCCAGAAAGACGAGTTCCTGGCCATGCTGGCGCATGAATTGCGCAATCCTCTGGCGCCGACCTCCAACGCGGTGCAACTGCTCAAGATTCAGGATCCGCAACAGAGCGGACCGACGCTCCCCTGGGCGGTGGATGTCATTGACCGGCAAGTGCGGCAAATATCCCGATTGGTCGACGATCTGCTGGACATCGCCCGCTTTACCCGCGGTCACATCGAGCTGCAACGCCAGTATATTGATATGGTCGATATCGTCAGACAAGCGGCGCAAGCGGCGGACGTCTGGGTTTCGGCCAAACGGCAGTGCCTTTCCCTGAACCTCTGCACCGGGCCGCTCCGGGTTCACGCCGACCCGACGCGGATGATTCAGGCGGTATCCAATCTCCTGAACAACGCTTCCAAGTTCACCGGCGAACAGGGCAATATCAATGTGGAACTGAGCCGTCACGGGGAGCAGGCATCGCTGGTCGTGCGCGATAACGGCGCGGGTATACCCGGCGACATTCTGCCCTATGTCTTTCTGCCGTTCACCCAGGAGGACCGTTCCCTCGACCGCCGCCAGGGCGGTCTGGGGCTGGGCCTGTCGGTGGTCAAGAAACTGGTGGAAATGCACGGCGGCACGGTCACGGCAGCCAGCCGCGGGACCGGACTGGGCAGCGAGTTCACCTTACGGCTTCCGCTGGCGGTACCACCGCAGGTGGAGACCGTCACGTCCCCGACGCACGCCGTGGCGGAAGAAAGCTGCCGCTCCCTCGACCTATTGTTGGTGGATGACAACGCAGTGTCCGCGAACGCGATGGCGATGTTGCTGGAAACCATGGGGCACCGTGTCCGCACCGTCTATTCGGGTCCGGATGCCCTGGAGGCGGTCGTCGGCAACCGGCCGGATCTGGTGTTCCTCGATATCGGGCTACCGGGCATGGACGGCTACGAGGTGGCGACAAAACTGCGCGCCCGCTTTGGCGAGCTGACGTCGCTGATCGCCCTGACCGGTTATGCGCCGGAGCACGCCAACCGGCACGCCGGCCGCGACTGTTTCGATGAGTACGTCCTCAAGCCACTCAGCTTCGAACAGTTGGGCGAGCTGCTCGTGCGTTATGCGCCGACGGGCCGCGCGCGCGCATGACGCAGCCCGCGTGTTATCTTTGCGGGTCTCAACCGCATGTAAGATTTACAGCGTCGCTGAACTATTTACCACGCCGAGTTTGTTTCGTCCCATCCGGTGCCGCGCCAAGCGTCGATAGCACCAGCAAAACCCACCGCTTCCCGATTCGTCGACCCATGGCATGATGTTTGCTGATCCCTGTACAGGCTTGCGGCTATACCTAACCACCGCAAAATGCCGAACACTGAAACCGGGCAGACGCCCGAAGGAGTTGAAGTATGGGTTCGCAATATCAGGAAGGAGCCGACGTCGTCGGCGGCGGTAAGCCGTATCAGGACAACCCCGGTCCCGGGCCTAACATCATGTCCGCCGACACCCTGCGCGGCGACAAGGTCGTCAACCCCGATGGGGAAGATCTGGGCGAAATCGAAACCATAATGCTCGACGTGCCGAACGGCAGAATCGCCTACGCGGTGCTTTCGTTCGGCGGCATCCTCGGAATGGGAGAAAAACTCTTTGCGCTCCCTTGGGAGTCCCTGACTCTCGATGCCGACCAGAAACGCTTCGTGCTGGATATCGACAAGGAACGACTGAAAGATGCGCCGGGTTTCGACAAGGATCACTGGCCCGCCATGGGTGACGCGCAGTGGGCCGCCCAGGTCCACGCCTACTACAACTCCCGACCCTATTGGGAACACTAGGCTACCACCTGCGAAGAGACAAGGATGTCTTCGTCAGACAGGAACTCACAATGACCCGGAGCGACGCAAAAAAACCGCGGCAGCGGCCGCCGCAGCATCAAAGCAAACAGCCGGGTATAGAGACCCGCATGCGCCCCGAGCCCGAATCCGGCATGGAAGGCTATGTCGGCAGCGGCAAGTTGGAGGGCGAGGTCGCCCTGATCACCGGCGGCGACAGCGGCATCGGCC
>JASBST010000018.1 GCA_030148775.1 Thiogranum sp. | reverse complement strand
GCCGCGTGTCAATCCCACGGCGGTCACGAATACGGCGGTCTCCCCCATGCTGACCATCACCGCGCCCGATGCCTGTCGGGCGATTTCGCCGGTTTCCATGGTGACCGTTTGACTGCCGTACTGGAAAGATTTCTTGATTGGGTTCACTGAATATAATCCTTACTGCTGACTACAGCGGTTGATGGTTTTATTCACAATAACTCAGCGACGCAGACCGAGACGACCGATAAGCTCGTGGTAGCGTCCAACGTCCTTGCTCTTGAGGTAATCGAGCAGCTTGCGGCGATTGCTGACCATGCGCAACAGGCCCTGACGGGAATGGTGATCCTGCTTGTGGGTCTGAAAATGTTCGGTCAACTCCTGGATGTTGGCCGACAACAGGGCCACCTGGACTTCGGGCGAACCAGTATCACCCGGCGCGCGTTGATAATCGCTGACGATCTTTTGTTTCTGTTCGGTAGATAAAGCCATGGTTTACTCCAATGCTTGTGACTGACGCTCCATCCAGCGAACAGGCCAGACGGAAGCGGCGTATTTTAACCGCCTAATCCAATTCCCTCAATAGCTTAGACCGCCTTCATCAGACGACGCGGGGCGACGCGTCCGTCATCGAGTATCTCGCCCATACCGAGAAACGAATGGTTGCCGGCGTACAGCCTGACCCAGCCGCTGGTCGGCGCGCGCGGTACCAGCACCGCCTGCCCCTGCTGCAGATAAAACGCGGCGTCGGCCGACAATTCCACACCCGGCCATTGGGTTAGCGCGGTTTCGATGGGCAGCACCAGCGCGTCCATGGCGGGCATGTCGTTGTCCTTCAACGTCTGCAACTGCTCGAGCGTAACCAGTTGTTGCGCGTCATACGGGCCGACGGCGGTACGCCTGAGCGCGCAGACATGCGCCCCACACCCGAGTTGCTCGCCTATATCCTCAGCAAGTGTACGGACATAAGTCCCCTTTGAACAATGGACCTCGATGTCGAGCCAGTCCGGACCGCGATCGTTGAGCGTCAGCGCATAGATCTCCACGGGCCGCGCCTCGCGCTCGACTTCCACTCCCTGACGCGCCAGTTTGTACAACCGCTGGCCCTCGTGTTTCAGTGCCGAGTACATCGGCGGGATCTGTTCGATGCTGCCGCGGAACGCCGCCAGCACCTGCTCCAGCCGCGCCTCGCTGTAGGCTTCCACCGGCCGCGTCTGCACGATCTCGCCTTCGGCGTCGGCGGTGGCGGTACGCACCCCCAACTGATAGCGCACCTGATAGCGCTTGTCGGCGTCCAGCAGAAATGCCGAGACCTTGGTCGCCTCGCCCATGCAGATCGGCAGCACGCCGGAGGCGAGCGGATCCAGGCTGCCGGTATGCCCCGCTTTTTTGGCGAAATACAGTCGCTTGACCTGCTGCAAGGCATCGTTTGACGTGATGCCGGAGGGTTTGTCCAGCAAAAGAATACCGTTGACGTCTCGACCTCTAGCGCGGCGTCGTCCCATAGCGTTGTTCTACCTCAGTGTTCCGGATCGTCTTCGTCGTCCTGATGATCCGCGCGCACGGCGGAATCGATCAGGGCACTGAGACGGGCCCCCTGTTCGAGGGAGTGATCCTGTTTGAAATGCAATTGCGGCACATGGCGCATGGCCAGCTGCCGGCCCAACAGGCGGCGCAGAAAACCGGCGGCGCCCTGCAGCACATGGAGTGACTGGTCCGCGGCCTGTTGGTCGCCGAGGGTGGAAAAAAACACCTTGGCGTGCGCCAGATCGCGCGAGACTTCGACCGCGGAAATGCTCACCAGCCCAAGACGCGGGTCGCTGAGTTCGTCACGGATCAACGTCGCCAGTTCGCGCTGCAACTGCTCGCCGACCCGGCGGGTTCTGGGAAAATCACGCGGCATGGAAATACTCGATGCAAACAGCGCGGGTGACCCCGGCCTTGCGTCTATTCGACCACCCGCGCTCTTTCGGTCCGCTCGAAGACTTCGATCTGATCGCCGACCTTGACGTCGTTATAACCCTTGACGCCGATACCGCATTCGGTGCCTGAACGTACTTCATTGACGTCATCCTTGAATCGCCGCAGCGATTCCAGCTCGCCTTCGTAGATCACGACATTTTCCCGCAGCACGCGAATCGGCGCACTGCGCTTGACCACACCCTCGACCACCATGCAACCGGCGATAGCACCGATCTTGGGGGCGCGGAATACGTCGCGTACTTCCGCCAGACCGATGATCTCCTCGCTGATTTCCGGCGACAGCATACCGGAGACCGCCGCCTTCACCTGATCGATGGCGTCATAGATAACACTATAGTAGTGCAGATCGATATTGTGTTCCTCGACGATGCGCCGCGCCGCGGCATCGGCACGCACGTTGAAACCGATCAGGATCGCGTTCGACGCCACCGCGAGATTGGCGTCGGTTTCGTTGATGCCGCCGACACCGGAAGAAACCACCTTGACGGTCACCTCGTCGGTTTCGATCTTGGTGAGCGAGTCGCGCAGCGCCTCGACGCTGCCCTGCACGTCGGCCTTGAGCACGATATTCAGGCTGCTGACCTCGCCACTGCACATGCGCGAGAACATGTCCTCGAGCTTGGCCTGCTGCTGCTTGGCCAGCTTGATTTCACGCTGTTTCTGCTGGCGGAACTCGGCCAGTTCGCGCGCCTTGCGTTCATCGTTGATCACCAGCGCGTCCTCGCCCGCCGCCGGCGTACCGGACAGGCCGAGCACCACCGCCGGCATGGACGGGCCGGCCGAGTCGATCGGCTGGCCGGCTTCATCGAACATCGCCCGCACGCGACCCATCTCCTGACCGGTTATCAGGGTATCGCCGCGCTTGAGCACACCGTTTTGCACCAGAATCGTGGCGACCGGGCCACGGCCCTTGTCAAGTGTGGACTCGATCACCACACCCTGCGCGGGGCAATCCTGCACCGCCTTGAGCTCCAGCAGCTAGGCCTGCAGCAGCAGTGCTTCGAGCAGGGCGTCGACGCCTTCGCCGGTCTTGGCCGAGACCGGCACGAAAGGCGTGTCGCCGCCCCAATCCTCGGGGATGACTTCATGTTGCGCCAGCTCGTTCTTGACCCGATCCAGATCGGCTTCCGGCTTGTCGATCTTGTTCACCGCCACCACCATGGGGACGCCCGCGGCCTTACTGTGCTGCACCGCCTCAATGGTCTGCGGTTTAACGCCGTCGTCGGCGGCCACCACCAGGATGACAATGTCGGTGACCTTGGCGCCGCGCGCGCGCATGGCGGTGAACGCGGCGTGGCCGGGTGTGTCGAGAAAACTCACGGTGCCCTTGTCGGTATCCACATGATAGGCGCCGATGTGCTGCGTGATACCGCCGGCTTCGCCGGCCGCCACGCGGGTGCTGCGGATATAATCCAGTAGCGACGTCTTGCCGTGATCGACGTGCCCCATGATGGTCACCACCGGCGGACGCGGCACCCGTTCACCGCTGATCTCCTGCGCCGCCAGTGCTTCGATCTGCGATTCCAGGTCACCTTCGGTCACCGGCTTGGCAATATGCCCGAGTTCCTCGACCAGCAGCGTCGCTGTGTCCTGATCGAGACTTTGATTGATGGTCGCCATGACGCCCATCTTCATCAGCGATTTGATCAGTTCGGTCCCCTTGATGGACATCTTCTGGGCCAGTTCCGACACCGTGATGGCCTCCGGAATCTCCACTTCGTGGACCACCGGCGCGGCTGGCTTTTCGAAGCCGTGCTCGCCGCTGGTACGAATGGTCGCCCCGCTCTTGCCCGGTTTTTTCTTCTTGCGCCGTCCACCCTTGCCTTCGGCCACGTGCAGTTCGCGACGACCATACTTGGTGTGTTTGTCATCGGCCTCGTGGCGTTTGCCCTTGCGCTCCTGCTCGGGTTTCTGCGCCTTGGCTTCCTGCTCGGCACGCGCCTGGGCCTGCGCCTGTTCGTCGGCCTTGCGCCGGTCCTGCTCGGCGCGCTCAGCGGCGGCCTCTTCCTGGCGCCGTTTGTTTTATTCAGCCCGCTGCCGATCGTCCTCGGCGCGCCGCGCCGCCTCTTCTTCGGCCCGGCGCAGCGCTTCGCGCTCGGCCGCCTGTTTGGCCTCGCGCTCGGCCAGCAGTTTGGCTTTTTCCTCGGCCTCCTGCTTGGCGCGCTCCTGCTCCTCGGCCACCAGATCGGCGCGCTTGACGTAGGTACGCTTCTTGCGCACTTCCACGCTCACCGTCTTGGCAGCGCTGCCGCGGCTGGAGCTGGTTCGCAGTTCACTGTGAGAGCGCCGCTTGAGCGTGACTTTTTTCGGTTGCGACACGCTCAACGCTTCGGACTTGCCGTGGCTCTTGCGCAGATAACTGAGCAACTGCATCTTTTCCTTATCGGAAATCGTATCGTCCGCGTCGGCAATGCTCAGACCGGCTTCATCCAGCTGCGCCAGAAGGCGCTCCACCGGCAATCCCACCACGTCTGCAAATTGTCGTACCGTTACATCTGTCATACTCAGGCGTCTCCCCGACGTTCAGCCTTGTTCCTGTTCCGCGAACCAGGGCGCGCGGGCGGTCATTATCAGCCGACCGGCGCGCTCCTCGTCCATATCGTCGATTTCCATCAGGTCGTCAACCGCCTGCTCGGCGAGGTCTTCCATGGTGACGATACCCTTGCCGGCCAGCGTGTAGGCCAGATCGCGGTCCATGCCCTCCATCTCCAACAGGTCTTGCGCAGGTTGCGAACCGCCCATGCTTTCCTCGTTGACGATGGCGCGCGTGAGCAGCACATCGCGGGCACGCCCGCGCAGCTCCTCTACAATATCCTCTTCGAATTCCTCGATCTGCAGCAGTTCACTGTTAGGCACATAGGCGATTTCCTCCACCGAGGAGAAACCTTCCTGCACCAGGATGGCCGCGACCTCTTCGTCGACATCGAGATCTTCCATGAACAGCTGCTGCAACTTCTGCGCTTCCTCTTCCGATTTCTCCGCCGCCTGCTGCTCGTCCATGACATTGAGCTCCCATTGAGTCAACTGCGAGGCCAGGCGCACGTTCTGACCGCCCCGGCCGATCGCCTGCGACAGTTGATCGGTGGTGACCGCCACATCCATGCTGTTGCGCTCCTCATCCACCACGATGGAAACCACCTCCGCCGGTGACATGGCGTTGATGACGAACTGGGCCGGATTCTCGTCCCAGAGAATGATATCCACACGTTCGCCCGCCAACTCGGTGGAAACGGTCTGTACGCGTGAGCCGCGCATGCCGACACAAGCGCCCACCGGATCGATACGCGGGTCGTTGGTCTTGACCGCAATCTTGGCGCGCAGGCCCGGGTCGCGGGCGGCCCCCAGAATCTCGATCAGGCCCTGACCGACCTCGGGCACTTCCAGTTTGAACAGTTCGACCAGAAACTCCGGCGCCACCCGGCTGATGAACAGCTGCGGGCCGCGCGGTTCCGAGCGTACATCCTGCAGATAGCCGCGTAAGCGGTCGCCGGGGCGCACGGCTTCGCGCGGGATCATGTCTTCTCGATAGATGATCGCCTCGGCGTTACCGCCCAGATCCAGATAGACGTTGCCACGCTCGACGCGTTTGACGATACCGGTGACCAGTTCGCCGACTCGGTCCTGGTAGGCTTCCACCACCTGGGCGCGTTCGGCTTCGCGAACTTTCTGAACGATTACCTGCTTGGCGGTTTGCGCGGCTATGCGGCCGAAGTCCACTGAGTCGATGGGTTCTTCGATGTAATCGCCGGCGTTGATTTCCGGGTGCGCCTTCAGCGCTTCGCTTTGCAGAATTTCCCGCTCGGGAACGA
>JASBST010000002.1 GCA_030148775.1 Thiogranum sp. | reverse complement strand
TTGTCCACGCGCACATATTCCGGTTCATAGCCGGACTGGCGCAGCTTGATCTCCAGCAACTGGGCATCGTCGTCGTTGTCCTCGACGAGCAGAAAACGTATGGGTTTACTCATCGGTCCGGCCCGCCCGCGAGGCCATGATTACGGCGCCCTCAACAAGTAGAAGCATGTGCAGTTATTCTCGGAGTGTGTCCATTTCCCTTATAATTAGCCGGTATAGTAGCCCGGTGGTCCGTCGGCTGTATACAGGCGCCTCAGGCCGTGGATGGACGTTGCCAGTGGCCGCTTTTGCCGCCCGCTTTTTCCAGTAGACGAACCGATTCGATGGTCATGCCGCGATCCACTGCCTTACACATGTCATACACTGTCAGCAGAGCGATCTGAACCGCCGTCAACGCTTCCATTTCGACGCCGGTTGGCCCGCGGGTTTCAACGCTGGCACAACAACTTACCGCGTCGGGCTGGCTGATTAACTGAAACTCGATGTCGACCCGCGTCAGCGCCAGTGGATGGCACAGCGGTATCAGTTCGGCGGTCTTTTTCGCCGCCATAATGCCGGCGATGCGCGCTACCCCAAGCACGTCGCCTTTGCGGTGTCTGCCCTCGCGAATCAGCGCTAATGTCTCCGTCAGCATCAGGATACGACCCTCCGCCACGGCGCGGCGGGCGCTGGCGGGTTTGTCGCCAACGTCCACCATATGCGCTTCGCCAGCGGCGTTGAAATGGGTCAGCTCACTCATCTGCCTAACTATATGGGGCTTGATATAAGTGTGCAACGTGACGACGAATACCGCCCTGGCGCGGCGACGGAGATCAGGAGGTCGTTAGGGCGTCGTCAGGTTCGGTCACGACCTCGTGGAGGGTGAAGGTCATGCTGTCCAGGTCACCCATGGCATAGGTGGGCGGTGCGGCGACGCCGCCGACCGTCCCGGGATTGACCAAGTGCGTATGTCCGCCTTTGATCGTGTCTACCCGGGTGATGCTGGCCTGGTGATCGTGACCGCAGCACACCAGGTCCCAGTCGCCGGTGGTGGCCATGGCGCGTGCGTAGTGGGGGTAGTGCACCAGGAAAATCCGTTTGCCGGCTATCTCGATAGCGGCGTCCTGGCCGTAGAAGGTCACTTGGTTGGCCGGTTGGCTGGCGATGCGCGCCATCATGAACGGGTCGCCCACATTGTTGCCCTGGATGACGTGGATTGGCAGGCCCAGCGGTTTGAGCACGTTCAGGGTGCTGGGTGCGACCAGATCGCCACAATGGAGCACGGCTTCGGCACCCGCAGCGCGCGCGGCGTTGACCGCGGCGGCCATGAGCAGGCGGTGGTCGTGACTGTCGGAAATAATGCAGATTTTCATACGGCTGCCTCGGCCCGGCGGGCGGCGCTAAAAATGGGGACGCTCCGGCGCGTTCTTGTACATATCGATGCTATCGAGAATTTCCTGCTTGGCCTCGTCCACCCCGGCCCAGCCTTCCACGCGCACCCATTTGCCTTCATCGAGATCCTTGTAGTGCTCGAAAAAATGGGCAATCTGGTCGAGGATGCCTCCGGCCAAGTCGCGAAAATCCTGCACTCGCCGGTATTCTTTGCACAATTTGTCGATCGGCACGGCCAGGATTTTGGCGTCGTCGCCGGATTCGTCAGTCATTTTCAGCACACCGACCGGACGACAGCGCACCACCGAGCCGCTGATCAGCGGTACCGGCGTCAATACCAGTACATCCACGGGGTCGCCATCTTTCGATAGGGTGTGCGGAACATAGCCATAATTGCAGGGATAATGCATTGCCGTGGTCATGAAACGGTCAACGAACATGGCCCCGGTGGTTTTGTCCACTTCGTATTTCACCGGGTCGGCGTGGGCCGGAATCTCCACGATGACATTAATATCGTTAGGGCAGTCTTCGCCAGGAAGAACACGGTCGAGATTCATGGTTTGATTCCGTTATACAACTGAAAATGAGCCGGTGATTATAAGGCGCGTCCCTGTGGAAAAGCGAATTTGCTTTTCCACAGGGACATTTAGACCCCGATAAAAAAGGCCGGCGTCCCCGCCGGCCCGGTAACGCTGGCGCCTGTCGCCTAGAGCAGCGGGACGATCAGCAGTGCGACAATATTGATGATCTTGATCAGAGGGTTGATCGCAGGACCTGCGGTGTCTTTGTAGGGATCACCCACGGTATCACCGGTCACCGCGGCCTTGTGCGCATCGGAGCCTTTGCCGCCGTGGTTGCCGTCCTCGATGTATTTCTTGGCGTTATCCCAGGCGCCCCCGCCGGTGGTCATGGAAATGGCGACGAACAGGCCGGTGACGATGGTGCCGAGCAGCATGCCCCCGAGCGCCTGCGGACCCAGCACCAGGCCGACGATGACCGGTAGCAGCACCGGCAGCAGAGAGGGGATGATCATCTCCTTGATCGCCGAGCGGGTCAGCATGTCGACGGCGCGGGAATAGTCCGGTTTCTGGCTGTGATCCATGATGCTGGGCATTTCCCGGAACTGACGGCGTACTTCGTTGACAATGCCCCCGGCGGCGCGCCCGACCGCCTCCATGGCCATGGCGCCAAACAGATAAGGCACCAGGCCGCCGATAAACAGTCCGATGATCACCCTATGGTCGGACAGATCAAAACTCAGGTGCAGGCCGCGCGCCTCGAGGCCGTGGGTGTAGTCGGCGAACAGCACCAGTGCCGCCAGGCCGGCCGAACCGATGGCGTAGCCCTTGGTGACCGCCTTGGTGGTGTTGCCGACGGCGTCCAGCGGATCGGTGATGTTGCGTATCTTCTCATCCAACTCGGCCATTTCGGCAATCCCGCCGGCGTTGTCGGTGATCGGCCCGTAGGCGTCCAGCGCGACAATAATGCCGGTCATGGACAGCATCGAAGTGGCCGCCACGGCGATACCGTAGAGACCGGCGAATTCGTACGCGCCCCAGATGGATGCGCACACCGCGAGCACAGGCGCCGCGGTGGATTTCATCGAAACCCCGAGGCCGGCGATGACGTTGGTGCCGTCACCAGTGGTCGAGGCGGCGGCGATGTGACGCACCGGTGAGTATTCGGTGGCGGTGTAATATTCGGTGATTACCACCATCGCCGCGGTCAGGGCCAACCCGATCAACGCGCAGTAGTACAGATCGAGGGTTGAATAGACGCCATTGTCGCCCATGACGGCATCGGTGACGAAATAAAAGGCGATGGCGGCGAGCACACCGGCGACGATCAGTCCGCGGTAGAGCGCGTTCATGATCTTGCCGCCTTCCCGGGCCTTGACGAAATAGGTGCCGATGATCGAGGCGATAATCGAGACCCCGCCGAGCACCAGCGGATAGACCGCCGCCTGCGCGGCCACCTCCTTGAGCATCAGCCCGCCCAACAGCATGGTGGCGACGACCGTGACGGCGTAGGTTTCGAACAGATCGGCGGCCATACCGGCACAGTCGCCCACATTATCGCCGACATTGTCGGCGATCACCGCCGGGTTGCGCGGGTCGTCCTCCGGAATGCCTGCTTCGACCTTGCCGACGATGTCGGCGCCGACATCGGCCCCTTTAGTGAAAATGCCGCCACCGAGACGGGCGAAAATGGAAATCAACGAGCCGCCGAATGCCAGGCCGACCAGGGGATGTATCGGGTCCTCCACCCCCATCATGACCAGAATGGCATAGAGTCCGGCCACCCCCAGCAGCCCCAGTCCGACCACCAGCATGCCGGTGATGGCGCCGCCGCGAAAGGCGATCTGCATGGCGGCGTCGAGGCCGCTGTTGGCCGCCTCGGCGGTGCGCACATTGGCGCGCACCGAGATATTCATGCCGATATAGCCGGCCAGTCCGGAAAAGATTGCGCCGATGGCGAAGCCGATGGCGGTGGTCCAGCCGATGCCGGAGAAACCGATGATGACGAACAACACCAGACCCGCCAGGCCGATGGTGGTGTACTGCCGGTTGAGATACGCCTTGGCGCCTTCCTGAATGGCGCTGGCGATTTCCTGCATGCGTGGATTGCCGCTGGGTTTGGCCAGTATCCAGCGCATCGAGAACACACCGTAAACTATGGCGAGCACGGCGCAGCCAAGCGCGAAAATCAGTTCTGTTGACATTGCGTTTCCTCCGACGATAGTAGCTTCACTGCGTCGGAAGGCAGGTCACTGAAAGAATAGAATCACCGCAGCCATTCTCCGGCGCACAACCTCCCGCTGATAAATCCTTCCGTTCCCGGTCCGCCGCCGGTCACCGCGTGACGGTGGCCGGCGGCTTCAGGGTCCTCTGAATACGCTGCCCGGCTTGAAGCCGAACAGGCTTTTCAGGTCCAATTCGCGAATCAAGCCGTCCCCCGCCTGTCGGTCGGATTCGCGTTGCACCTCGACCACAATCAGGCGCCCCGGCGCGGTTGTTGCCACCCCTGTTGGCTAGCGTGCCGATCAATCCGAGGGCTTTTTCGAGCTTCATGTCACTGGATTTCGAAATCGCCGAGTTTGCGCTTCACCGGGGCGTTTTTCAGTATGACGTACTTGGGCATGCCGTCCTTGCCGTAGGGCGGGTAGTCCTCGCCCTTGATCAGGGGGGTGAGATATTCCCGGCATTTGGCCGTAATGCCGAAGCCGTCTTTGGTAATGAAGTTCTTCGGCATCATTTTCTCGACGTTGGCCACCTTGGACAAGGGCGCTTCGCCGATGGTCCATTTGTACGGCTTGCTCGACTTGCGCACCACCGTGGGCATGACTGAATTCTTGCCGCTGAGCGCCAGTTTCACCGCTGCCTTGCCCAGCGCGTAGGCCTGGTCGACGTCGGACTTCGAGGCGATGTGGCGGGCCGCGCGTTGCAGATAGTCGGCCACCGCCCAGTGGAATTTGTAACCCAGCGCGTCCTTGATCATGTTGGCCACCACGGGTGCTGCGCCGCCTAGCTGGGCGTGACCGAAGGCATCGCGGGTACCCTGCTCGGCGAGGAACTTGCCGTCGGGCCAGTGACAGCCTTCGGATACCACGATCGAGCAATAGCCGTATTTCTTCACTTTCTTTTCCACGTTGGCGAGAAAAGCCTTCTGGTCGAACTCCACTTCCGGGAAGAGAATGACGATCGGCAGGTCGCAGTCCTCGTCCGCAGCCAGTCCGCCGGCGGCGGCGATCCAGCCGGCGTGCCGTCCCATGACCTCAAGGACGAAAATCTTGGTGGACGTCTTGGCCATGCTGGCGACGTCGAAACTGGCTTCGCGGGTGCTGACGGCGATGTATTTGGCCACCGAGCCGAAGCCAGGGCAGTTGTCGGTGATGGGCAGGTCGTTGTCGACCGTCTTGGGCACGTGGATGGCCTGGATCGGATAACCCATTTTTTCGGCCAGCTCGGAGACTTTCAGGCAGGTGTCGGCCGAGTCGCCGCCGCCGTTGTAAAAGAAATAGCCGATATTGTGCGCTTCGAACACCTCGATCAGGCGTTCGTATTCACGCCGGTTGGCTTCCAGGCTTTTCAGCTTGTAGCGGCAGGAGCCGAACGCCCCGCTCGGGGTGTGGCGCAGCGCGGCGATGGCGCGCGCCGACTCCTTGCTGGTGTCGATCAAATCTTCGGTCAGCGCGCCGATAATGCCGTTGCGGCCCGCCAGCACTTTACCGATTTTGTTTTTACTGGCGCGCGCCGCCTCGATCACGCCGCAGGCGCTGGCGTTGATAACTGCGGTAACGCCGCCCGACTGGGCGTAAAAAGCGTTCTTCTTTCCTGTGGATTTCGCCATCAGAATCTCCTATTGCTTGAATTTAATCGTACTGTTCACCGCAATCCAGCCAGGTTCGCCGACCGGTTCCCGCGCACGGTGGTCCGCCTGGACCTGCAGCAGGGTGACGGCGCGTCCGCTAAGATCGCCATAGTGTTCGATGCCGGGGCCACACATTTGATGAATGCCGTAGCTGCACTGACAACGGTAGCGATCGCCGGTCCTGACCGCCACGAAGTGACACTCGCCGGCCTCCCGGTAGACCGTCGGACAGGGCGATAATTCGGTTTTACCGGGATCCAGGCGCATACCGGTTTCCGCGATTTGAAACTCGGGATGGAACCGTAGCGTTCCTGCAAGGTGGCTTGAATTAACCCAAAGTCCGCTGTCTGAAAAGTCGGGGATTCCGCTCATTTTACCGCTGTCAGGCCCCTGCAGCTTTCAAAGTGGCGCCCAAGCATAGAGCAAAAAGCAATGAAATTCAGGTGCTTTGTTTGACTTGGACGGTGTGCAGGCGGTAGCTTAATCACTGTTTCGATATTCAGCCATGTAAAAAATTGAATATCCCTATGAAAAATCTTTTACTGCCGAGGGACTTCCGCGTAGGGCTGCGGGAGGGAGATTTTCAATAAAAAACAACCACACAGCGAGCGTAGAAAGCGTATGAGGCTGGTACTCTCAGGACCACCGGGCAGCGGCAAGGGCACGCAGGGCCACCGGCTGGCAAAGCATTACAAGGTGCCCGAGATTTCCACCGGGGATCTGCTGCGCGAAGCGGTGGCGCAGGGCAGTCCCCTGGGTCGGGCGGCCAAGGCCGTCATGGACGCGGGTCAGCTGGTGTCCGATGACATTGTGCTGGGGATTATTCGCCAGCGCCTGGCCAGGCCCGACGCACGCAAGGGTTTTATCCTTGACGGTTTTCCGCGCAACTCCGCGCAAGCCGAACAACTCGACGAAATGCTCGACCAGCTCGGTCAGCCGATCGACCTGGTGCTGGTGATCGATGTGGATGTCGATGTGATCCTGCAGCGCCTGTTGGGACGGCGCACCTGTGTCTCCTGTGGCGCCAGCTACAACGTCTTTTTCGCGCCGCCGCGGATGGACGACAGCTGCGACGAATGCGGCGGGCGGCTGAAGCGGCGTGCCGACGACAACGAGGAGACCATCGGTAACCGCCTGCGCATCTATGAATCGCAAACCGCGCCCATGCTCGAGCGCTATCGGGAACAGGGCCGCCTGCGCGTGGTCCAGGGGCTGGGCGAGATCGACGATGTCTTCCGCGCGGTGCACAAAGCCGTAGAGGAGGCGAGGCCGGGTTTCGGCGACGCCCGTTCCAATGCCATCCGCCGCGCGGTGGCACGCACCCGCATCGCCCAGCAGGAAGGCGCCGAGACGCCGGAGCGAACAAAGGCCGCCGGGCGCGGCGCCGACAAGGCCCTGCCGGCAGGCGCCAAAGCGGCTGCCGGTGGCAAAAGAAAGGGCGCGAAGAAGGCCGCCACCAAAGAATCGACGCGATCGGAAACGAAATCGGCCTCGGCGGCGGCCGGAAAGAAAGCGGCCTCTGCCGGTGCCAGGAAGAACGCGGCGGCCGCGACCACGGCGGGCGCGAAAAAACCGGCCGCAAAAGCCAAGTCCGGCGGAAGCGGAACGAAACCGGCGGCAAAAAAGAAAGCGGGCGCGAAAAAGCCGGCGGGTGCGAACCAGAAGGCGGCAGCGCGCAAGTCGAGCGGTGCCGTAAAGAAGGCGGCAGCCGCTCAAACGCCCGTGCCCAAAACCAAAGCCGCCTCAAAGAAGAAGCTCGCCGCCAAGAAGAAAGTGGTGGCCAGGAAGAAAGCTGCGGCGAAGAAGAAAGTGGTAGCCAAGAGGAAAGCCACGGCAAACAAGAAAATCACTTCGAAGAAAAAATCCACCAAAAAATCCGGCACGGCCGCCGCCAAGGCGCGCAGCGCGGCCAAATCCGCCCGGGCCGGCAAGACGCTGAAAAAAGCCGGCGCGAAAAAGACCGTCAGCAGGAAGACCATGGCCAAGCGCGCGGCGGGTAAAAAGAAAACTACCGCAAAAGCCGCCGCCGTGAGCAAAAAGACCGCCAGCAAACGGACCGCGGCGAAAAAAAAGAAAAAAGCCGCGGCTAAAAAGTCGGCAAGAAAGCGCTAAGGTGATCCACGGCGCTAAAGGTTCTGCGCCAGACCGGGGATTTTTTCGGTGATGGCGAGCGGTAGCGCCACGCCTGGATAAGGGTTGCCGCCAGCGTGCCAACGGCAGCGATGATTGCCGAGAATGACCTCATACTGCGATAAATGACCCTGTCCCAGCGCGGCCAGTTCACTGGCGATATGCCATTCCCAAGCGCGGGCCAGAGGTTCGCCGAAATAGCGTCGGGCGGGCTCATGCTGTTGCCGCAAGCGGGCGGCGTAACGGCGCAGGTCGTTGGCGCGGTCGGCCGACAGATCCAGCAATTGCAGGGCTCGCAAGGGGCTTTTCTCGACCGCTTCGTGCAGTCTGGAGAGCGTGGGCACCGTGGCGGCGGCGTCCGCTGGCACCCCGACGCCCGATGCATGCGGTCGCGCGCGGAACTGCATCCACGCCAGGCCGGTTTCCTGCAACAGCCCGGTCAGTTCCGGAACCAGACGGTGGGCGTGGGCGACCGGATCGATGCTGTCGTTGGCGATGATCCGGTCGAAGCGGTCAGGATGATGGTAACGGGCTCGCAGATGAAAGGTGACAATGGCGGAAAGCCCGCGGCGATGCGCTTCATGGCGGGCATGGCGCAGTTGTTCCTCAGTGGCGACCAGGCCCGTGACGCGTACGCCGGTTTGTTGCGCCAGGGACAACGCGGTCGCGCCCCAGCCGGCGCTCAGATCGAGCAGATGCTGTTGCGGCGCCAGTTGCAGCTGGGTGCAAAGGTCACGGCTGCGCAGTCGTTGTGCCTGTTCCTGGCCAATACCGGGTTCGCGGTAATGCGCGCAGCCCTGCAGCAGTTCTTCGCCCAGGCAGGCACGCGCCAGCCACAGCCCGCTGTCCTGCCAGCTTGGCAGGGCGCGATCGCGCCGCATCAGACAACGCCGCGCCCAGTCGCCGGCCGCGCTCAGCCGGATAGAGCGGGTGGCGTACTGATGCGCGCGGGCGAAGGCCTGTATGAGGTCGGGAAGATAGCGCGTGTCGAGGTTCCAGTGGCCGCGCAGATAGCTGCGTTCGAGCCGGTGGAACGGGCGTCGCAGAATCTGCCGCAACAGCCGCTCGTCGCTCAGATGCCAGTCGATGACGGGATTTTCCCGCCCGATCGGAATCACCCGTCCGCCGGGAAAGTGCGCGTTCAGACTGATGCCGCTCAGATTATCCGCTAAGGTACCTAAGTCCATTTATAACACCTTATACTTATCGGCCGTCCCCGCTCTGTTAAAACATAGACAGCGCGCGGGGCCTTGTAAAGAACGCGTAGATGAGATGAATGCACAAAGCCTGGTCAGTTGGCCCAGTTCCTGGTGGGAGCAGTTGTTGCTCAAGCGCGCGCCGCAGCAGGACGCATACTCACCCGTGGCGCTGGTCGGTTCTCTGCTGGCGTATCTGCTGATCGATCTGGCGCAGGCGCGGTCCGGTTCGACCTGGCCCGGCGCCTGGACGCTGGCTTTGACCGATACCGCGGTGACGGTGGTGTTTGCCTGGACGGTGCTGCGGCTCGCCGATAAAGGGCCGCGCCTGGTGCAGACGCTGACGGCGCTCGCCGGGACGGGCGCCATCCTCGGGCTGTTGGGGCTGCCGCTGGTGTGGCAGGTGGCGCGGGCCCAGGCAGCCGCGGCGGCGCCGCCTTCGCTGTCGATCGGCTGGCTGCTGCTGGTGATCTGGAGCGTTGCCGTGCAGGCGCATATTTTTCGCCATGCACTGTCCACCCGCTTCGGCTATGGGTTGTTGTTGGCGGCCCTGCATGGTCTGATCGCCATCAGTGTCCTGAGCTGGCTTTATCCCAACGCCCTGGGTCAAGGTGCGGAGTAAATGTGAGACCATAGCGGACGATGAAAATACATATTCTTGGGATCGGCGGTACCTTCATGGGCGGTTTGGCGGTTTTGGCCAAGCAGTCGGGCTTCACGGTGGCGGGTTCCGACGCCAACGTCTATCCGCCGATGAGCACCCAGCTGGAAGCGGCGGGAATCGAGCTGCACGAGGGTTACACGGCGCAGGCGCTGGAGCCGCCGCCCGATCAGGTGGTGGTGGGCAACGCCATGAGCCGCGGCAACCCGGCGATCGAGGCGATGCTTGAGCGCGGTCTGCGCTACACCTCCGGCCCCCAATGGCTGTGCGAACAGGTGCTGCAGGAACGTTGGGTACTGGCCGTGGCCGGTACCCACGGCAAAACCACCACCGCCAGTATGCTGGCCTGGATACTGGAATACGCCGGCCTCAAACCGGGCTTTCTGATCGGTGGTGTGCCGAACGATTTCGGCATCTCGGCGCGCCTGGGCGAGGGGCCGTTTTTTGTGATCGAAGCGGACGAGTACGACACCGCCTTTTTCGACAAACGGTCCAAGTTCGTGCATTACCGGCCGCGCACCCTGGTGCTGAACAATCTGGAATACAACCACGCCGATATTTTTCCCGACCTCGCCGCCATCCAGCGTCAGTTCCATCATCTGCTGCGCATTGTGCCCGCCAACGGCCTGGTGCTGCTCAATGCCAACGACGGCAACCTGGCGCAGGTGCTGGATATGGGTTGCTGGACGCCGGTGGAAAGCGTCTCCGCCGGCGCATTCCCGGCGCGCTGGCAGGCGCAGGCGCGCAGCGCCGACGGCAGCGCTTTTGGCGTGTCGTTGGACGGGTGCGAGCAGGGTGAGGTGCGCTGGTCGCAGCTCGGTGAGCACAATATGCATAACGCGCTCTCGGCGATCGCCGCGGCCCGGCACGTCGGTGTGCCGGTGGTCGAGGCGATCGCGGCGCTTTGCCGTTTCAACGGCGTCAAACGGCGACTGGAGATCCGCGGCCAGGTCGGCGGGGTGACGGTCTACGACGACTTCGCCCATCACCCGACCGCCATCGCCGCCACCCTGGACGGCCTCCGGCGTCGCCATGAGGGTGGGCGCCTGCTGGCGGTATTGGAGCCGCGCTCGAATACCATGCGTCTGGGTGTCCATCAGGATACCCTGGCCGCCTCGCTGGAGGCCGCCGACGCGGTATGGCTGTTTCAGCCGCAGGATCTGGCGTGGGATTTGCGGGACATCGCGCAGACATTGCGGGCGCCAGTCGAAGTCAGTGACGACCTCGACGCGCTGGTGGCGTCGGTCAGCGCCCGCGCCCGCCCCGGGGACAGCCTGATCGTGATGAGCAACGGCGGCTTTGGCGGCATTCACGACAAGCTCCTGGCGGCGCTGGGCGAGCGCGCCGGGGACAAGACTTCTCTTGCGTCCGATTCCCAGCGCTAACGCCGCTGTGTGCACCCCGGCTCAGACGGCCGCGGTCGCGGCGCGTGCCATGGCGCGCGGCGCCAGCGCCGGCGGGCGCTTCACCCGGGCATTGGCAGTGGCGAATTTCGTCGTACAAGGTAAGCTAGAGCGATGACTTTGCGTGACACACCGCTGGCGCTGGCCATCACCGGAGCTTCCGGCGCGGCTTATGCGTTGCGCCTTTTGCAGACGCTGTTGGAACAGGGCGAGCGCGTCGACCTGATGGTCTCGGTACCGGGGCAGATCGTCATCGATATGGAGGCCGGGTTGAAACTGCCGGGGCAGACGGCTGGCATCCAACAGGCCCTGGCGCGCCGCTACGCTGCGGCCGAAGGCCAGTTGCGGGTATTCGGGCGCGAGGAATGGACCGCCCCGGTAGCCAGCGGATCGAGCGCGCCCCGGGCAATGGTGGTCTGTCCCTGCACCACTGGCACCCTCGCCGGCATCGCCGCGGGGACCAGCCAGAATCTGATTGAGCGGGCCGCCGACGTGACCCTCAAGGAAGGGCGCAAGTTGATACTGGTGCCGCGCGAAACGCCGTTTTCGCCCCTGCACCTGGAGAACATGCTCAAGTTGGCGCGCCTGGGGGTGGTCATACTGCCGCCCAACCCCGGTTTCTATCACCAGCCACAGTCGATCGACGATCTGGTCGATTTCGTCGTCGCGCGCATTCTCGATCAGCTGGGTATCGACAACGACCTGTCGCCGCGCTGGGGCGAGACTTAAGCGGGGACGGAGGATGCTCGACGGCGATGAAATACCGCTGTTCCCACTGAGCACCGTCCTGTTTCCCGGCGGCCTGCTGGCGTTGCGGATTTTCGAATCGCGCTATCTGGATATGATTGGCGAATGCCTGCGCGAACATAAAGGTTTCGGTATCTGCGCTATTACCCGCGGCCGCGAGGTCGGGCAGGCGGCGGCCTGCGAGTCGGTGGGAACACTGGCGCTGCTGGAGGATTTCGACCGCGGCGACGACGGGCAGCTGGCTATCGTGGCGCGCGGGGTGCGCCGCTTCCGGGTGCTGCACCGGCGGGTGCAGTCCAATCAACTGGTGCGCGCCAACGTCGCCTGGCTCGATGACAGCGACGACGCCCCGTTGCCGCCGCAACATCGGCCGATGGCGAATTTTCTGGCGCAGTTGATCCGGCGCGCCGGTATGCCCTATACCGGCATGGCCGCGGACTACGACAGCAGCGCCTGGGTCGCCGGCCGGCTGGCCGAACTGGTGCCGTTCGCGCTGAGCGACAAACAGCGGTTGCTGGAAATGGATGCGCCGCTGGATCGTTTGGAGGTGATCTACGGCGAGTTGCTGGCCGAGGAACTCAGCCACCATCGATAAGCAGCACCCGGCCTTGCCAGCGCGAGGCCGACGGTTGCAGTTGATCGGCCTCGCGCCGGACCAGGGTGTGTTTCAGGTGTGCCACCCAGGGCATGAACTCGCTCAGCGCGGCGCCGTAATCGCCGGCGGTGCGCAGAAAATGGATGACGCGCCAGCGGGCGTCGACAAACAGATAGCTGACGCTGCCGATCCACAATCGTTGATCGCCCCCCGTCAGCCGGTATTCGGTCTGCCACAGTCTCACGGCGAGTAAGCGGCCGCTGCGTGCGCTCTCTCGCACCAGCAGAATCTGTTGCGTCTCGCCTTGATGGACCTGCGGCAGCACCGGCAGTTGGTCAAGGCCGGTGTCGCTGTTGAGCAGATCGAACAGACTGGCGCCGGAAAGACCTCTGGGCGCACGCCAGCCCTGCTGGCGCAGGGTTGTTTCAATGGCCGAGCGCGACCCCAGCCACTGGACATCCAGCGGATGGTCGTGCCGGCCGGCGAAGTCGTCGCGGTAGACCGGCAGTTCGCGCCAGTCGCGCTGCAGCCAGGCCTGGCGGGTCAGCGGGATCTCCGCGCCCGGTATCGGCTTATGGAAGGCCAGTTGAGCGCTGAACTGCTGGTTGGTGTACCAGCCGGCGGTCAACGCCAGCACCGCCAGCACCACCGGGGCGAACACGCGCGAGGGGATGTGTTCGGCCGGGTGCTGGCGGTAGGCGATACCCAGCAGCGCCACCCACATCAGCCCCAGACTCCAGCCGGCAAGAATATCGGAAAACCATTGCACGCCCAGATAAAGGCGCGAAAAGCCGATCGCGACGCTCAGGAACACGGCGCTCGAATAGGGGACCCAGTGCCAGTTGCTGCGCAATTCACGCGCAATGGCCACGGCGAGAAATCCGAACACCGCCAGTGACAGGCCGGCATGGTCGCCGGGGAAGGAATAGCTCAGACCCACCGACTGTAACGCCGGTGGCCGTGGCACCTGGGTGTAATGCTTCAGCAGAGCGGTCATGGCCGAGACCGCGCCGATAGTGACCCACCAGTGGACCGTGACGCGCCAGTGGCGATACCACAACAGCCACAGGCTCATCAGCGCGCTGAAGCCATACAACACCCATCCGCTGCCGAGCCCGGAAAGAAACACCATCAACTGGTCGCCCAGCGGGCCGCGCAGGTTCTGCAACTGGTAGTAGAGGTAAAGATCCAGATTGCCCATGCCGCTTTGCGGCGACAGATTTCCCGGCAACAGCGCCAGCAACGACCAGGAGGCGGCCAGAAGCAGCAGGGTCAGTACCGTCATGCCGCGGGCTTCGGGGTGCTGCGGGTCGAGCAGCGAGGCGGCCAGCGGGTACAGCCAGGGGTGCGCGCGCGACCAGTCGAGGACACGCAACTGCAGCGCGTGGGCGTGCGGTTGCAGACTGCGGGTGAGGCGCCGCACCAGCCACCAGGAAAACCACAGCAGCAGCACCAGCAGCGCCAGCAGCAGCGCCAGATGACCGGCGATTTCCGCCGCCACGCCCAGCGAGGCGCCGAACAGAACCCCCGGCAGAATATAGGCCGGGGCCCAGATCAGCGCCGACAGGGTGTTGAACAGGAAGAACCGACGCGCCGGCATATCCAGCATGCCGGCCACCGCCGGCAGCAATGGTCGCACCGGCCCGACAAAGCGCGCCATGAGGATGCTTTTGCCGCCGTGTTTATGGAAGAAGTCGACGCCCCGGGTGATCATCTGGGGATAGCGTCGAAACGGCCACATCACCCGCAGTCGCTGGTGATAATAACGGCCGATGAAGTAGCTGGTGCCGTCGCCGAGCACGGCGCCGACCGCCGCGAAGATCAAGGTCGGCAGCAATGGCATGCTGCCGGCGGCGATCATGGCGCCGATACCGAACATCACCACCGTGCCCGGTACGATCAACCCCACCACCAGAAACGATTCCAGCGCCGATACCACCAGCACGAACAACCCGGCCCAGTGAGGATGCGCGTGCACCCAGGCCATCAGATCGGTGAGCAAGGTTTCCATGGGCGCGCGGGTCCGTCAGGCCGGCGCCACGCAGGGCATCAGCGCGCGGCGTCCGCTCACAGTGTGGCGAAGGCCTGTTGCGCCGCCTCCAGCGTCAGGTCGATGGCTTCGGTATCGTGCGCCGAGGAAACAAAGCCGGCTTCGAACGCCGACGGGGCCAGGTACACGCCGGCCTCGAGCATGGCGTGGAAAAAACGGCGGAAACGTTCCTGATCGCAGGCGCTGACGTCGGCGAAATTACGCACCGCCGGCGCCTCGGTGAAGAACAGCCCGAACATGCTGCCGACCTGATTGGTGGTGAAGCCGACACCGGCGTGCGCGGCGTGTGCCCGCAGACCTTCGAGCAGGCGTCCGGTGGTGGCCGCCAGCTGTTGATGGAAATCGCTTTGGCGCACCAGCTCCAGGGTGGCCAGTCCGGCGGCCATCGCCACCGGATTGCCCGAGAGTGTGCCCGCCTGGTACACCGGTCCGAGGGGAGCGAGCTGCTGCATCACCTCGCGGCGCCCGCCGAAAGCGCCCACCGGGAGGCCGCCGCCGATGACCTTGCCGAGCGTGGTCAGATCCGGCATGACGCCGTAATAGCCCTGGGCACAATCGGGGGCGAAGCGGAAACCTGTCATCACCTCGTCGAAAATCAGCAGCGCGCCGATGCGGTCGCAGACCTCGCGCAGCGTTTGCAGAAAACCCTCGGCGGGAGGCACGCAATTCATATTGCCGGCCACCGGTTCAACAATGATCGCGGCGATGGTCGCGCCCATTTCGGCGCCCAGCTGCTCGACCTGAGCGGCGTTGTTGTATTCCAGGGTCAGGGTGTGTTGCGCCAGATCCGCGGGGACACCGGGTGAAGTGGGCACCCCGAGCGTCAGCGCGCCCGAGCCCGCCTTGACCAGCAGGGAGTCGGCGTGCCCGTGATAGCAGCCCTCGAACTTGACGATGTTGTCGCGTCCGGTATAGCCGCGCGCCAGGCGGATCGCGCTCATGGTGGCCTCGGTGCCGGAGTTGACCATGCGGACCATCTCCAGCGACGGCACCAGTTCGCAAAGGGTGTCGGCCATGCGCGTTTCGATGGCCGTGGGGGCGCCGAAGCCGAGACCGTTGGCCGCCGCTTCCTGGACCGCGCGTATGACCTCGGGGTGACTGTGGCCGCCGATCATCGGCCCCCAGGAGCCGACATAGTCGACATAACGCCGGCCGTCGACGTCGTACAGATAGGGGCCTTCGCCACGGGCGAAAAACAGCGGCGTGCCGCCGACCCCTTTGAAGGCCCTGACCGGGGAGTTGACGCCGCCGGGAATATGCGCGCCGGCGCGGGCGAATAATTGTTCAGACTGGGACATGGGTGTTTTTCCTGGTGCAACAAAATTTGTCTAAGGCTGCGCGCGCGCGGCGCGGCGCGCGAACAGGGCGGCGTAAGCGCCTGCCGCCTGACGCACATCCGCGGCCGCGAACACGCCGCGGATCACGGCCAGCATAGCCGCGCCGGCGTCCAGCAACGGAGCCGCATTATAGGGGGTAATGCCGCCGATGGCTGCCAGCGGCAGCGACCAGCGGCGGCCGGCTTCGACCAGTAACTCGATGTCGGCGGCAACCGCCTCGGGTTTCGTCCGCGAGGGGAAGAAGCGGCCGAACGCCAGGTAGTCCGCGCCGGCCGCGACCGCCAGCCGGGCCCGTTCGAGACTGTTATAGCAGGACACGCCGATAATCGCGTTGGCGCCGAGCCGCTGGCGCGCCTGTGCCACGGCGGCGTCGTCGCGGCCCAGGTGCACCCCCCGGGCGCCGCAGGCGGCCGCCAGTTCGACGTCGTCGTTGACGATCAGGGGCACGCCCCGGGCGCGGCACAAGGTCGCCAACCCGGTAGCCTGCGTCAGGCGCTGTTGTGACGGCCCGCTCTTGTCGCGGTACTGGATGATCCTGGCCCCGCCGTCGATCGCCTCGGTGGCACGCGCGCATAAGGCGGACGCCGGCTGCAGCGCGGCGTCGGTGATGGCGTACAGTCCGTGCAGACCGGCGACGTTCTCGGTCATTGGCACGCGGCCTAGCTGTCGTCGTCCCGCGCCCAGAACAGGCGATTGGGGATACGCTGGCCCATGCCGATCCGGTATCCCTGGGACAGCGCCTGCCAGGTGTATTCCTGGGCTTCATGGATGGCGCTGAAGGGTTCCAGTCCCTGCGCCAGCAGTCCGGCGATGCTCGCCGCCAGCGTGCAGCCGGAGCCGTGGAAACTTCCCTCCAGCCGGTCCCAGGTGAAGGTTTCCATGACGCGGTTGTTGGCATACAGGGTGTTGATGACGTGCGGGGTGTTCTCGTGCGTGCCGGTGATCAGAACGAACTCCGTGCCGCGCTCCAGCAGCGCCATGGCGCAGGCGTCGAGCGAGTCGGCCTCGGGGGCCAGCGCGCGCGCTTCCTGACTGTTGGGCGTCAGCACCGTGGTCTGCGGCAGTAACAGTTGCGTCATCGCCTCGATGGCGTCCTCATCGGTGATGAGCGAGCCGCTGCCGCTGGCGAGCACCGGGTCCAGGATCACGGGGATGTCGGGATAATCGTGCAGAATCGAGTGTACCGCCTCCACCGCTTCGGCGCTGGCCAGCAGACCGAGCTTGAAGGCGCTGATCGGCATATCCTCGAGCACCGCGCGCGCCTGCTCCACGATCAGGCTGCCGTCGAGCGGCGTGTAGCCGATCACATCCTGGGTGTCCTGAATGGTCAGGGCGGTGAGAACCGGGGCGGCGTGACACCCGTGGCTGATCAGCGCTTCGATGTCCGCCTGGATACCGGCGCCGCCACAGGGGTCGTTACCGGAAAACGCCATGACCACCGGCACCGCGGCTTGTTTGGCCGTCATGCCGGGCTGGTCCGGGAAGGCGTGGGGCGGCGCCGTGGCGCGCTGCCTTGATCTGACATCATGTCTTGATAACCTGTTGCTTTGACCCGCCATTGTAGCATCGCCCGGCACTGTTGCGAGCGCCGCCGCACGGCTACAATGGGGACGACTCCAGAAAGGAACGAGCATGGGTGAGTTCAGAACCTATATGTGCGTGATCTGTGGCTTTATCTACCGCGAGGCCGACGGTGTGCCGGAAGAGGGCATCGCCCCCGGTACGCGCTGGGAGGATATACCGCTGAACTGGGTCTGTCCCGAATGCGGGGCCGGCAAGGAAGACTTCGAGATGGTGGAAATCTAGCGGCGTTCAGGCCTCGGACAAAGGCGCGATTCCCGGCTACACTTGAGAGACAGGTGCTATTCGCGGGAGGCCTGATGCGGGGTACTGAACAACAGCGCTTCATGGAACTGGTTGGCACGGCACGGGATTTCTGCCGGCTGATCGATCGGCTGCCGCGCGACAGCGACTGGTTGTCGCCCCTGTTCCGGTTGTTGCCCAGGCTGCACGCCGACGTGGTCGCTCTGGCCGACCCCGGGGGCGGTGAGATTGTCTGCGAGAATGCCGATCTGGATGAGCGTTTCGCCCTGTTCAGTCAACTGCACGCGCGGCTGGGCGAACAGGATGTATACTGGCTCGAGTTCGATCATCCGGAGGATGCCCAGGGCGACGGCGAGCACCGTACCGGCAGCCTGGCCGACGACTTGACCGATATTTATTTCGAACTCAAGCGCGGCCTGCAACTGCTGGACGCTGCCGGGCCGGACGCCGTGGCGCACCTGTGGGAAGTCGGCTTCAACCGTCACTGGGGCCAGCACCTGGTCGACGCCGAGCGTCATCTGTATACGCTCAGGGTCAACCAGCAGCTGTCGTAGGCGGCCGGGACGGGCGCTGCGTTCTAACGTACCCCGCTGCGCGATGGCGCCATTTTTGCGGAATTTTCCGTGGATTTCTCCAGTCCAATATACGACATTGCCGGCATACCCGGTACAATAGCGTCCCACCGGCGTCGAAGATGCGCCGGGCACAGACAAATTACTCGCCCCTTATCAGGAAATACTTGGAATGTATGACAGAAACAGCAACCGTACGGGTGGCTTCACGCTGATCGAAGTGATGGTCGTGGTGGTCATTCTGGGCATTCTGGCCGCCGTGCTGGTGCCTAAAGTGATGGACCGGCCGGACGAGGCGCGTATCGTCAAGGCGCGCCAGGACATCCGCGCACTGGAAGCCGCGTTGAACCTTTACAAGCTGGACAACTACGAATACCCGACCACCGATCAGGGGCTGGAGGCGCTGGTCAGCAAGCCGGACGTGCCGCCGGAGCCGCCGCGCTGGAAAACCGGCGGCTATGTCGATCGGCTGCCGGAGGATCCGTGGCAGCAGCCCTATCAATACCTCAGCCCCGGCACCCACGGTAGTGTGGACATCTATTCCACCTGGCCCGACCGTCAGCCCAGTGACGACGACATCGGGAACTGGATGTTGCGCTGAAGGACCCTGGTGTGAATCCGGCCGCCGCCCGGTTGGTGATCTCGTCAGCGCGGCGACACCGGCGCTGTCGCCACGGTGGCTTCACGCTGCTGGAGGTCATGGTCGTGCTGGTGATCGTCGGTATCGTCATCAGCTTCATGACCCTGTCCAGCGGCGGCGACCGGCGCGCCGAGGAGATCCAGCGCGAGGCCGCGCGCCTGATCGCCTTGTTGCAGCTCGCCAGCGATGAGGCGGTGATGCGCAGCGAGCAATTGGCGCTGCGCGTCGGCGAACACGGCTACGAATTCATGATCCGCCAGAATCATCAATGGGTGGCGCTGAACGACGATCGTCCGCTGCGCCCGCGCACCCTGCCCGCCGGCATCGAGCTGGATCTGGAGCTGGAGGAGAATCCGCCGCCCGGGTTGAGCGCCAAGGACGCCGAGCAGCCGCAGGTGTTTTTGCTTTCGAGCGGTGAAATGACGCCGTTCGTGCTGACCCTCTCGGTGCCGCAGACGCGGGACAGCGCGCGCATCAAGGGTACCCTGCTGGGCCGGCTGGAGCTGGAGTAGTGCGCCGCGCGCGAGGTTTCACGCTGCTGGAGGTGCTGATCGCGCTGGTGGTGCTGGCATTGTCGCTCGGTGCCGTGATCCAGGCGGCGGGCGATTTCACCGTCAATCAGGCTTATCTGCGCGACCGGACTTTGGCCGAGTGGGTGGCGCGCAACCAACTGGCGAAGCTGTTGCTCGAAGGCGAGTGGCCGTCGCTCGGGCAAAAGAAAGGCGAGGCCGAAATGCCGCTCGGCGATCGTGACAAGGGCGGGCGCAACTGGCGCTGGGTGGTGCAGGTGGTACAGACCCCCGAAGAGGACCTGCGGCGGCTGGACATCGAGGTTTTTCCGCTCAGCGGCGACGGCCGTAGCGACGACGAGCCGATGGCCACGCTCAGCGGCTTCATCGGCAAGCCACCCGCATGAAACGCGCGCACGGCTTTACCCTGCTGGAGCTGCTGGTGGCGGTGGCGATTTTCGCGCTCACCGGCGCGATGGCCTACAGTGGCCTGCAACAGGTGCTCGATCAGCAACACTTTACCGAAGCGGCGGCGACCCGGCTGGCGGATGTGCAGAAGGCCTATCGCATCATGGAGCGCGACCTGGAGCAACTCTCGCGGCGCGGTATCCGTAACGAGTTCGGCGACCGTGTGGGCGCGCTGGTCGGCGGCAGCGGCTACTCGGGGGTGGAATTCAGCCGCACCGGCTATGCCAATCCGGCCGGTTTTGTGCGCAGCGACATTCAGCGCGTCGCTTATGTGGCGGACCAGACGGCGCTGTTGCGGCGCAGCTGGCGGGTGCTCGACCGGGCGCAGGACAGTAAGGCGGACGAACAGACGTTGATAGAAGGTGTGCAACACTTCGAAATGCGCTTTCTCGATCAGGGCAACGAGTGGCGGGATACCTGGCCGCCGCAGCAGACAGCGCTCGCCGCGCCGTCACCTGTGGCCGGGGCGGGGGCCACAGGGGCGGCGGCCGGTCTGCCGAGAGCCATCGAGGTATCGTTGGAGCTGGACGACATTGGAACGCTGCGTTGGCTCTTCATGGTGCCGGAAGGCCCTGACCTGGCCGCGCAGCAGAACCCCGCCGGCGGCACCGATCCTAATGGGGGTGCGAACCGGCCGTCTCCCAACGCCGGTGACGCCCAGGACGCAGTCGACGAGGCCACCCAATGATGAGACACCGCCACCGCGGGGTCGCCCTGATCACGGCACTGATGGTGGTGGCCATCGCCACGGTCGCGGCGGTGGCCATGGCCAGCCGCCAGCAGCTGGATATCCGCCGTACCGCCGGTCTGTTGCACGGCGAGCAGGCCTGGGCCTACGTGCTGGGCGCGGAAAACTGGGCCAAGGTAGTGCTGCGCCGCGATGCACTCGACAGCCAGACGGATTCGCTCGGCGAGGACTGGTCGGCCAGTCCGCCGGTGTCGCTGGTCGAGGGCGGGTCCATCGTCGGGCGCCTGATCGATCTGCAAGGGCGCTTCAATCTGAATAATCTGGTGCAATCCAGCGGCGCCGAAGACTCGGGGGCGGTGGAGTACTACAAACGTTTATTGCGCAACCTGGAGCTTGACGAGCGTCTGGCTGATACCCTGGTCGACTGGATCGACCCGGATATCAATACGCGTTTCCCCGACGGCGCCGAGGACGAAACCTATCTGTCGATGGACCCGCCCTACCGGGCCGCCAATCAGCCGTTGGCAGACGCCAGCGAACTGCGGCTGGTGAAGGGCTATGACGCGGCCACGGTACTCAAGCTCCTGCCGCACGTGGTGGCGTTGCCGGTGCGCACCACCATCAACGTCAATACCGCCGACGCCGTGGTGTTGAGCGCGCTGGCCCCGGGTCTCACTGTTGAAGATGGGGCGAAATTGATCGAAGGGCGCGGTGAAGATGGTTATTCTTCCGTCGATACCTTCACCCAGGAGCCGTCGCTGAAAGGCAAACAGGTCGATAGCGACAGTCTCAGTGTCGCCACCGACTGGTTCTTGATGCTGAGCGAGGCCGATATCGGTGCCGGCCGGGCGCGCCTGGCGAGCCGTCTGCAGCGGGTGCGGGGGGTGGTCAAGGTGGTCGGGCGCCAGCGCGAGTTCTTCGATCCGGTGGTGCCACCGACTCCGGACGACACTGCGCCGGGCTCCTGACATGGTAGGATAGATTGACGGAATTCAGAGAGATAGCGTAGGCGAATGGCTGATACCTTACTGATGCGTCTGGCGCCCGGCGAGGGCGGTATCCGGGACTGGATGCTGCTCGACGCCGACGGGCAGGCGAAAACCCCGGTGCAGACCGGCGCCCCCGCGGCCGCGGTGGCGGCCGCGGCGCGGCGTATCGTGGTGCTGGTGCCGGCGGAGGACGTCAGTGTCCTGACGGCACGCGTGCCGGGCGGGCGGCAGCGGGTGGCGCGGGCGATTCCCTTTGCGCTCGAGGAACAGCTCGCAAGCGACGTCGACGAGCTGCATTTCGCCGTCGGTAAAGCGCTCGGCGACGACCGCTACCCGGTAGCCGTGGTGGAGCGGCGGCGGATGGACGCATGGGGCGCCTTGCTGATGGATCACGGGATCAGCGCCCATCAATGGGTGCCGGAGGTTCTGGCGCTGCCGCACGGCGATCAATGGCACCTGCTCGCCGACGACGAGCGGGTGCTGGTGCGCAGCGGCGAATACGCCGGTTTCGCCAGCGACCGCGAGAGCCTGCCGGTCATGCTCTCGTTGCTGGCCGACAGCGAGCAATTGCCGCACACGGCCCGTGTCTATGCCTCGGCGCCGCTGCAACTGGACGGTATCGAGAACGTCGAAGACGGCGGGCATCGGCAGCCGCTGGAGTTACTCGCCGCCGGCTGGTTGCAGGGGCCGGTGATCGATCTGCTGCAGGGGCACTACAGCCGCCGCGCCGAGTGGGGGCGTTGGCTGCGGCCCTGGCGCGCCAGCGCGGCCCTGCTGTTGGCCGTCATTGTGCTGGCGTTGTTTTCCACCGGTGTGAACTACTACCGACTCTCGCAACAGCAGGACCGGTTGTCGGCGGCGATCGAGGGTTTGTACAAAAAGACCTTTCCCAACGCCCGCCGTATCGTCAATCCGCGGGCGCAAATGGAACAACAGCTGAAACAATTGCAGCGCCTCAGCGGCGGCAGCGATGTCAGTTTTCTCGGCATGTTCGCCGAGACGGCGAGCGTGGCGCGCGCCATGGAAGGCATCAGTATTCAGGGGGTCAGCTATCGCGAGGGGCGGCTGGACCTCGATTTGCGGGCCGACAGCCTGCAGGTGCTCGACACCTTCAAGCAGTCGCTAGTCAGCGGTGGGCGGGTGAACGCCGAAATCAAGTCGGCCACCACCGGCAATGACCAGAAGGTCAACAGCCGCATACGTATCGAGGTGAAAGTCTGATGAAGGACTGGTTCTTCGGCCTGGAACCGCGCGAGCGCCTGCTGGTCGCCGGCGGCGCGATACTGATGGTCTTGTTGCTGTTGTATTCAATCATCTGGGCGCCGTTGGCGAACAAATACTACGGCCTCAAGGACTCGGTGCAGGACCAGCGACAGACACTGGCCTGGATGCAGCAGGCGGCGGGACAGATCAGCGCCCTGCAGGGCAGCGCCACCGGCGGCAGCCGGGGGCTGGGTGGGCGTTCGCTGCTGGCGGTGGTCGATCAGTCGGCGCGTACCGCGGGTCTGGGAACGGCGATCAAGCGGATCGAGCCGGACGGCTCCAAGGGCGTCAAGGTCTGGCTGGAAGGGGCCGCTTTCGATCAGATGGTGATCTGGCTCGGACAGCTGGCGAAGACCTACCAGATCGAACCGACGCTGGTGACGCTGGAACCGGTCGGCGGCGGGCGGGTGAATACGCGTCTCACCCTGCTGGAACCCAGTGCATGAAAGACCGCTGGCTGTTGCTTTCGGTAGGGGTCGGCGCACTGGTGCTGTTCGTCCTGTTGCGCGCGCCCGCCGAAAAACTGCTGCCGCGGCTGCTGCCGGCGTCCGCGCCGGTGCAGTTGAGCGGCATCAGCGGCACCATCTGGTCGGGGCGGGCGCTGCAACTGGCCGTTGAGCGGGTAACGCTGGAGCGGGTCAGCTGGCATTTTCGACCGCTGGCTTTGTTCCTCGGTCGCGTCGAAGTCGGCTTGAACGCGCAACTGGACGAACATCCGCTTTCGGCCCGGGCGGGGAAAGGATGGTTCTCGGAACCCTATCTGAAGGCGGTGCGCGCCACCTTACCGGCCACCGAAGTGCTGTCGCTGGCCGGGATGAATCTGGCCCAACTCGGTGGCAGTGTCGAACTCGACCTCGCGCGCATCAGTGGCTGGCAGGACAGCGCCTTCCCCGCGATCAGCGGTAGTGCACGCTGGACGCCGGCCCGGGTGGTGGCGCCGCTGGTGCTCGATCTCGGTACCGTGCAGCTGATCACGCGCGCCGAGGCGGGCGAGACGCGTGGTGAGCTGAGCGCCAGCGGTGGCGCGCTGTCGTTCAAGGGTGAGGTCGGCCTCAGCCCCGACGGCCGTTATCATCTGCAGGGGGACGTGCGCAAACACCGCGCGGTGCCCGAGGCGGTGGACAATTTCCTCGCCACTTTCGCCGAACCCCATGACGGCGGCTACCGGGTGGAATGGTCCGATCAGATCAGGTTTTGAAGCATGGGCCTGTTGCTGACCACGCCGGAGCAGCATAGCTTCCAGGATCCGACGCTCGAACTCAATGAGAAGCGGCTGCAGCGCTGGCTCGACTGTCTGCCGGTGCTCGACGCCGGTGAATCCCTGCGCCAGATGCTGGCCGCGCTCGAACCGCTGAACGAACAACAATTGGATGCCGACAAACGCCTGGCGCTGATGGCGTTGTACCAGAATACGTTCGGCCGCCTGTACGCGACGGCCGAGCCGCTACGCTTGCGCCAACAGCCGCTGTCGCGGCAGCAACGGCAGGAGATCGTCGACGACGTCGAGCGCCTGAGCGCGGCGATCGCCAACGGTTTCAAATTGTCGCTGAAGGGGCTGTACGCCCAGGGCGAGCGTTGCCAGCCGGTCAAGTTCGCGCGCGCGCTGCGCTGGACGTTGCAGGCGCTGGCCGCGGCCTTATTGCACAGTTACCGTTTTTACCGGCCCGAGCCGGGTTTCGTCTTTCTCGAGCTCAATCAGGTCTATAGGCTGGCCCGTCATCGCGGCCTGCACGAACTGGCGGCCGGCGACGGGGACGACGCCGCGCGGGTGAGTCTCGCCGCCAGCTATGCCGCCATCAATCTGCTGTCGTTGTGCGATCCGTTCAGTCTGGAAGAAGGCGCCGCCGACGGCTGTTATCGCAGTCTGTTGCAGTATGCCGGCGGTACGCGCCTGGTGCCGGGCAACAGCTGGCAGGGCGTGCCGGAAGGGCTGTTCTTTATCGATCTGCAGAGCGACAGCCGCCCACGCCATTGTGTCTCGCTGGAGTCGCCGGTCTGCGGCGACGATCCGCATATTCTCGATGCGCGCGCCGCGCTGCAGCAGATGCACCGTACCCTGGTCGCGTTGCCCGCGGAACGCCGACGGCAGCGCGCCGAGACGGTGCTGTTGAAAGCGTTGTTGCCGCAGGTGGATGGACGCGACCAGCGGCGCAGCGAGCGGCGCCGCGACGGGCGCTGGATCGAACTGATCGTCGGCCTGGAACAGACGCATGCCTGGCTGGCGTCTTCGCGCCAGCGGCGGATGGACGACCTGTTGTCGATGCAAGTCAAGGACGTCAGCGAGGGCGGTTACTGCCTCAGCTGGCAGGGCGGGACGTCGGCGACGGCACAAGTGGGTGAGTTGTTGTGTGTGGTATCCGATAGTGGCGGGGGAGACGCCGCGCCGGGACAACTATTGCAGATACGCTGGCTGCGCGACAGTCGTGAGCGGGAGATGGAGCTCGGCGTGCAGTGGCTTGCGGGTGTGCCCAGCGCGGTTTATCTGGCGCCCGTCGACGACAGCGGTGCCCGGCGACTGCCGGCCTTGTTCCTGCCTTCAGCGACAGACGGGGAACCCATGGCGGCGCGCTTGCTGGCGCCGGCGGAGGTTTACGCCGAAAACCGTGCGCTGTTACTCTATGTGGGGCAGCGCGAGGTTGCGATCCGTTGCGGCGTGTTGCTGGAGCATGCGCCCGGTTTCGACTGTTTCGAGTTCCGCGCCGCGTGATCCTTTTCTGGCCGTAAGAGTGAGCTGATGGCGACACGACCCGCAATACCCGTTGAAGTGATGACAGCGGAAACCAAATGCGGTTTCTGTACCAATTCGCAGTGCTGTACCTATATCAGCCAGCAAATCGACACCCCGCGCTCCAAACAGGATTTCGATTTTCTGCTCTGGCAGATTTCACACCGCGACATCCGGCTCTACAAGGACGACGGCGGCTGGTTTCTGCTGGTGGAGAACGCCTGCACCCATATCCAGGCCGACGGCCGCTGTGGCATCTACGACGACCGGCCGCAGATTTGTCGCGATTATTCGAACGATTATTGCGAATACGACGCGCCGGCCGAGGATGGCTTCGAGCTGTACTTCCGCAATTACCACGAATTGCTGCAATATTGCCGCAAACGCTTCAAGCGTTGGGGACAGCGGCCTTACTGAGTCCCGGTCTGCAACCCCGCAAGCAGTTCGTCGAATCTTTCGATGGCGGTAAACTCGTCGGTCTGGCGCGCTGGCCCCTGGCTGTCGGGCAGGCGCACGGCGCGCAAATAGCGGATACCGAAGTCGCGTGCCGCGCGCAGCACCGGCAGGCTGTCGTCGACAAACAGCGTATGCCGCGGCTCGAAAGAATCCCGCTCGGCCAGTCGCGGCCAGAACCGGGGGTCTTCCTTGGGGACCCGAAAGGCGTGGGCGCAGATGAGTTGGTCGAAATGAGGCTGCAGGCCGGTGGCCGCCATTTTCAGTTCGATCACTTTGTGGTGGGCATTGGTGAGCAGCGCCACGCGGCGTCCACTGGCTCGCAGCGCCCGCAGAAACTCGGCGACGTGCGGGTGCACCTGGATCAGGTGTTCGACTTCGCGTTTCAACGCGCCGATGTCCAGATCCAGTTGACGGCTCCAGTAGTCGATGCAATACCAGTCGATGGTGCCCTCCACGGCACGAAAGCGCGGATACAGGGCGTCCTTGGCGGCGTCCAGCGGCATATCGTGTTTTTGCGCGTAGCGCAGCGGCACGTGTTCCAGCCAGAAGTGGTTGTCGAAATGCAGATCGAGCAAGGTGCCGTCCATGTCGAGAAAGACGGTGTCGATATGGTTCCAGGCGAGGGCTTCGGGCATTGGCGGTGGCACAGTGTATCCGGCGGTCGAAATCGGTCGGCAGGCTGGGTATGATGAACGGCCCTGTCGGTCTGCAAGGCAAGCACTACCCGGTGCCGACGCACAAGAACCGACTATAACCGATGATCTGGTAAAAAATTCCCCATGAATCCATGTAATTATCTTGACGATGTGCGCGCTCTGGCGAAACAGGCGGGAGACAAGATCCTGGCCATCTACAACACCGAGTTCTCGGTCGCGGAAAAGGACGACAAGTCGCCGTTGACCGCGGCCGACATGGCCTCGCACCGGGCGATTGTCGCCGGCCTCGAAGCCCTGACGCCGAATATTCCTGTGTTGTCCGAGGAATCGGCAAAAATCGCCTACACCGAGCGTGCCGGCTGGGAGACCTATTGGCTGATAGATCCGCTCGACGGCACCAAGGAATTCATCAAGCGCAATGGCGAGTTCACGGTGAACATTGCGCTGATCCACGCCGGCGTGCCGGTGCTGGGCGTGGTGCACGTGCCGGTCAGCGGGGTGACCTACGCGGCCTGTGAAGGTCGCGGCGCCCGCAAAGAGGAGCCCGGTGCCGGCGAGCGCGCCATCCAGGTGCGTAAACTTGGCGCCGGCCCGGTGGCGGTGGTGGGCAGCCGCTCGCACCAGGGGGATTCGTTAAAAGCCTTTCTGGCCAAACTCGGCGAGCACGAACTGGTCAGCATGGGGAGTTCGCTCAAGATCTGCCTGGTGGCCGAAGGCGCGGCCGACGTCTATCCCCGGCTCGGTCCGACGTCCGAATGGGACACCGCGGCGGCGCACTGCGTGGTCAAGCAGGCCGGCGGCGAGCTGACCGACCTGGAGATGCGGCCGTTGCGCTACAACACCAAGGATTCTCTGCTTAATCCTTTCTTTTTCGTCTATGGGGATGCGAGCCGGGACTGGTCGCAGTATCTGGAATAGCGCGCGCCCCGTGCCGATCGGCGGCTCAGCCCTGGGGTAGGAATTTCTTTCCCAGCCGGCGGCTGACCCACGCCAGCAACAGTGTCGCCAGCAGGGCGCCGCTGGTGTCGGCCAGCCAGTCGATGACGTCGGCATCGCGGCCGGGGACGAACAACTGGTGGATTTCGTCGCTCACGCCGTACAGGCTGGCCGCGGCGGCCGCCACTAAGGCCTGCGCGCGGCTATAGCCCGTGGGCGTCGGCCGCAGCGACCCCAGTAACAGCGCGCCGAGCACGCCGTAGGCGCCAAAGTGCATGAATTTGTCCTGATCGGGCACCAGGGAAGGCACGTCGAGGTAGGGCTGGCTGGACAGATAGAACAGCAGCGCCATCCAGCCGAGCGCCACCAGCAGCGACAGGCGATGCCAGGACATGAATAGTCAGGCTACGGACTGGGGCGCCTGGGGCAGCAGCGAGTACAGCTTCTGACTGAGCTTGCGACCGTACTCCAGACGGTTGGGTTGCGACAGGCTGGCCTCGGTCGCCAGGCTGTCGTTGAAAAGCACGGGCGTCTCCCAGCTTTCCAGCAGATCGTAGAGGGTGTCGTCCATCTGTTCCAGATGCTGGTCGAGCTCCACCAGCAGCACATCCACGGACTTGGACGGCAAGGCCTGCAGCGCCTCGCTTTGCAGCGGCAGGGATTCGACTATGTGGATGCCGAAACGCCCCAACAGTTTGGCCAGATAGGTGCGCAGCAGTTCCGATTCGGCGGCGATCGCCACGCGCAGATCCTGGGGATGGTCGTTGGGGGACAAAGCATTTTTGGGCGCGGCCGGTGTCGGTGGAGCGGGTGGCTGGTCCCGGAGCGGATGGTTCGCCGGGATGGGAAACAGCCCGCCGCGCTGCTTGTCGCTGGCGGCATCGTTGACCAGTTTGGCGTCGATATATTCCCGCTGTTCGGCGTAACCGTATACCAGGGCGGTATCGCAGAGCAGATTGATCAGCCGCGGCACCCCGCCGGTATGGGTATACACGGCCTCGCGCGCCTGATCGGAAAACAGGTTGGCGTTGCCGCCCGCCACCTGGCAGCGATGACGGATATATTGGCCGGTCTCGTCCGCCGACAGCGGCTGCAGGTGATAATCCACGCCAATGCGCTGCGCGAACTGAACCAGTTCCGGCCGCTGCAGTGTTTCGCGCAGTTCCCGCTGGCCGACGAGGATGACCTGCAATACCTGATCCTTTTCGGCATTGACGTTATAGAGCATGCGCAGCTCTTCAAGCGTTTCCGCCGACATGTTCTGCGCTTCGTCGACGATCAATACCGTGCGACGGCCCTTGGCGTACTCCTGGATAATGAAATCCATGAAGTCGTGATAGAGCTGTACCTTGTCGCGCCCCTGATGCGGCAGCTCGAAAGCGAGCGCGATCCACTGCATGAGATCGCCGAAAGTGCGGTGGGTGTTGGATATCAGTCCCACGGTGATCTGCGGGTCGATGTTATTCAGGAGCTGGCGGATGAGCGTGGTCTTGCCGGTGCCGATATCGCCGCTGATGACGGTGAAGCCGGCCTGGTTCATCAGGCCGTATTCCAATAGCGTAAGCGCCATGCGGTGTTGGTTGCTGAGGTAGAGGAAGCCGGCGTCGGGCATCAGCGAGAAGGGCTTTTCGCGGAAGTTGTAGAAGCTTTCGTACATTACGGCTGTCGGTCAGTTAGCGGCACGCTAGTGCGCATCCGCTTTGTTCAGCACCGTGCCAATGACATTAGTTGTGGACAGCAAGTCAAGAGCATGCTCGATCTCCTTGCGTTTTGTTTTGCCGTACTCGACGACCAGCAGAGTGGCATCGACATAAGGTGCGAAAGCCATGGCGTCGGCGGCGTCGAGCACCGGGGGTAAGTCGAATATCACGATACGGCCGGCATAGCGGCTTTTTAGTTCGTCGACCAAGCGGGTCATTTTGGGCGAGTTGAGCATTTCCGCCGAATTATGCAGGCTGCGACCACCAGGCAACAGCGTCAGATGATCGATGCTTTTCGGATGAACGAACAGATCGCTAAGTGGTGTATCTTCTAGCAGGTAGTCGCTCAGTCCGGGCTCTCCGGGCAAGCCAAGGTGATTATGCAGGCTGGGGTTGCGCAGGTTGGCGTCGACCAGCAACACGGTGTGGCCGATTTCCATGGCCATACTGATGGCCAGGTTGAGGGCTGTCAGTGATTTGCCCTCGCCCTGCCCCGGGCTGGTGACGGCGAGCACATTCCAATCATTTTCCTCCAGTCGCTGCAGGACCTGGGTGCGCAGAATTTTGTAGGCATCTGTGAACGCACCGGATTCGAAAGCACTCACCACACGATTTTCCCTCAGTTCGGTTGCCGAGACCTCTAGTTGACGGGTTTGTGAATAAACGACATTGGCTTGCGCCGTTTCCGTCTCTTGCGCAGCGGGCGTGACTGGGGCCTCGCTGACTACCGCCGCTACGGTCTGTCCCTGACGTTCGGCGCGAGCGCGTTCCAAAGCCTGTTTGATGCGTTCCATATTCTGTACCTGCGTGCTGCTTGCCTAGACTAGGTATTTATGGCGACATCCGCTTTTCTCAGGGCTTTGTACCAAAGCACGTCAAGCGGTTGCCATAAATAGTGAATGGCGGCGGCGCCGATAATCAGCGCGGCGGCCGTGGCGGTCAGACGGGTTGCAATCCGTCTTTTTTCACGCCTAGCCTCCCTATCAGTGGAAATATAAGGTATGACGGCTAAAGGAGCGCTGCCAAAACTCAGCGCGATGGATTTGCCGCCGTGCACCGCGTCGTCCATAGTCTCCGTCACGGCCGCAATGCCAAAGCCGCAGCCTATGGCTAATACCAGGCTAAGAAACAGAATCGCCGGCCGGTTGGGGCTTACCGGTTCCTCGGGGAGGATCGGCGGCTCGATGATCTCAAAACGTTCGCCCTTGCTATCTTTTTCCAGCTGTTGCGCAATTTCCGCAGAAACCAGTTTGGCATGGATATTATCGTATTCTGTAGTGGCGTTTTGCAGGTCCCGCTGCAAGGCTCGGTATTCGCGTTCAACCTGAGGTGTGGCTATTAGGCGGCGCTCATAGTCCGCCTGTTTGGCTTCGAGATTCTGCTTTTTCGCCTTCAGCGAGCGAATCTGCATATCCGCCGATTCGATTTGCGACTGGATCTGGACATAAGCGGGATTATCGGGATTGTCCGCCGCGGCGCGTGCGAGGCTGGATTTGACCGGTGCTGCGTTGGGGGTGGCAACGGACTGTTCAAGGGAATGTATTTGACGCTGTAACTTGATGACATCTGGATGCTGGGCGGAATATTTCTTCAGTAATACCGCCAACTCCCCCCGTAGGGCCTCGATTTGCTTGAGTTGCTCGGCGGAGCTGTCCACTTGCCCGGTTTCCTGTTCAAGCCCGGCTATTTCCCGTCGGGTGCGGATGACATCGGGATGATCCGGGGAATAACGGGCAATCAGCTCGAGGTACTGGGTACGCAGCGCCTGTAGGCGTGTTTTGGGATTCATGCTGGGATCTGCGCCGTACGGCTGCAGCTGGGCTAACTGGCTTTGCAGATAGACTCGGGTCTGTTCCTGGGCGCGGATCTCGTTACCCAGGTCGGAGATTTCTCGCTCGGTCCGGTCCATCAGATTCAGGTTGAGTTGTTGTAGTTCAGGCAGGCTGTTGACGTGTTTCTCTTTGAAATCCGCGAGCTTGGATTCCAGGTTGGAAATTTCGCGGTTTAGGCGCTTGGACTCGCCGTGAAGGAAGCTATAGGTCTCATTTGCCTTTTCCGAACGCTCTTTAATATTTTCCTTGAGATACAAGCTCATTAGCTCGTTGGCTACTTTCTGTACCTGGGGCGGATTTTCACCAGAAAAACTGAGTTGGAAGGCGATAGTGGCGGATACCGGGCGGCCAGTCCGGGGGTCCACTACATTGGCATCGATCAGATCGAGGCCGATATTCTCGCGCATCTGATCGATGACTTCTTCGGTGGTCAAACGTTCGCGCTCATTCTGATAAAGGTTATATTTATCAATAATCTCCATTAGATTAGGTCTCGCCATAACCTTCTGGCTGATAGCCTGAATCCGCTGAGACGCGAAGCTGGTCACCGTGGACCGTACCAGATCAGGCGGAATGTCCTGTTCTTTGATGAGGATAGTGGCTGAAGACTTATACGTGGAAGGCCAAAAAAAAGCAGCCAAGGCGCCGATGGTGAAAATTATAGCCGCAACAAGGATTATGCTCCCGCGCCGTCTGCGAAATGCCTGGTAATAATCCGAAAAATCAAGAGTTTGCTGTTCCATTACTATCCCTAATCGCGCCAGGGGCAACAAGCACGCGCGCGCGACCCCCCCCAATCAGGTCACTAGCGGGAAATCGAGATTTTAGGCCACTGGTAGGTTAGCGTCAAATAGGCGGCGTTCTGGATGGCGTCTTTATTGGTGTTGGAGAAACTCTGCCGACGATATCGATAACTGCCGGTTAGTCTCCACGCCGGCCTGAGTTTCCAGCTGAACTCAGGCTGTATTTGATAGTAATTTCGGTCGATGTTTTGATTGACGCCGCTGCCTACCTGGCTGCGATACAGTTCGAGCTCGAGTGCGGCTAAAAAGCGTTCACTCATTTTATAAGTGTTGCGCCAGCTGGCACGGTCGACCTCAATCGGTGTCCCATTGATGCTGTTACTGATGTTGCGGCTCAGCGAAACACTGCTGCTGCCGCGTAAAAACTTCCGCTCGGCGCTGATACTGAGCAGACCGCCCCAGTCGCTGCGGGAGACTTCCTGGGTTATAGGTAAAAACCCGAGACTGGTGCTGCCTGAGAAAATCTCCACAAACCTGACCGACGTGAAATCCACCCGGGTGCGGCGTGCCCCGGCGAAAACCGACAGACTCAGTTTTTCACTGAAACGGTGTGAGAATCCGACCTGGAAGTTGGTGTTGGTCGATTGCACATCGTTGTCGTTGTCCGTGCGGGAACCGGATAGCGTAAGCGAGAGATCCGTTTTTTCACTGAGTATACGGGATAGGGTTGCGCCCCCATTATGCAGCCTATAGTCAACAAATCCGCTTCCTTCGGCGTTGATGTACTGCACATCGGAGTAATCATAGTTTGTCCGCAGGCTGGTGCGTTCGCTGAGCATCCAGGTCCAACTGGGACTCAGCGTCGCGCGCTGGCGACGTACGCGGCCAAGCGCCAGGCCAGTTTCCTGCAGTTGGCTGTCCAGCGTGGTGTCTTTTACGTAAGCCAGGTCGAGCCCGAGGCGCGAACGTTCGAAACTGCGATAGCCGGAAAGAGTCAGCAACGTATTGTTTTCGTCGAGATCGCTGTCCTCCTCATAACGCCGGAAATGGAAACCCAATGTGCCGCTGAGACCTGAACGCGGTGTGGCGACCCCGAAGGCCGAGCGAGGGTTTAGTGTGATTTCCGCGGTGGACACCCGGTTATCCACCGACATTCTTAGGTTGTCGACATAACCGGCACGCAAGCTCACGCTCGGATCGACTGTCCACTGAGCGGCATATAGAGTCGGTGTTACGCCCGCAAGAAGGAGCGGGATCCAGCGTCTGCGGCCCATAGCGCGGTATAGTGTCCTTGCTGTTGTCACTAGTGACGTGGAGAAGGTCACCGCCATCAGGCCCGCGATTTACGGAACGACGACCACATCTCCAGGTTTCAGAATAATATTCTGTTCCAGGTTGTCGCCTTTCTCGATTTCGCCGTACTCGAAGGGAATCGCTGTAAGCTGCGTGCCGTTTCTGCGCAAGATCTTGATTTTATTGAGTGACGCGTAAGTCGAAGTGCCCCCTGCCATGCTCAGAGCCTGCATTACATCCACGTTGCGCAGTATAGGGAACTGGCCCGGGCGGTTCACTTTTCCGATGACGTAAATGATGTTCCCAGAAAGTTGCCGGATGGAGACGGTGACCACTGGGTCCGGGATGTATTTCCGCAGCTTGTTTGTCAGTTCCTGGCGCAGAGCTTCCAGCGTCTCGCCTGCAGCGGTAGCTTCGCCGACCAAGGGAAAACTGATTTGCCCGTCGGGACGAACGATCACTTCACGAGTCAGGTCTTCTTCCTTCCATACTGAGACACCCAGTACATCACCGGGTTGAATCTGATATAAATCGACGACCTGGGAGTCATCAGCGAAAGTTGCCTTGGTATGACTAAAGCATAGCCAAAGGATAGCTAGGAACGTGGCTGGTGAAACTAACCGGATAGTCATATAGTCCTCAGGTTAAAGTGGTCCTCAAGGTAAAACGTGGCAACACTGCCCGAAGCCCGGACAGCATTTTCTTAACGCAGGTGATCCAGGGACTCTTTTAGTACGGTTGTGTATGATACTTAATTTATGGGCTGGATTATATCACGAAAACATCGTTTCATATTTATCCACATTCCGAAGACAGGTGGGACAAGCATAGGCGAGCCGATGCTCGGAGATGGACGGCAAGGCGCGCTGGTTTCGTTTCTAGGCGAGGGGGACGTCGTTAATGCTGGCCATATCCGGGCCGCAGGTCTGTGCGAACGAATGGGGGACGAGTGGCACAAATACTTCAAATTTGCCATTGCCCGAAATCCTTGGGACCGACTGGTTTCGTCATATCATTATTTTGTCCAGGATGAAGAAAAGCGCTATACCGAGCTAGGTGAGAAAATCGCTCAGTGTGGGGGATTTCGCGGCTTCTGCGTGGCCCTCCATGAGCTGGATCTTGATCCTCACTTCGACCCTCAAGTCAGTTATATGATTGATTACAATGGTAAAATGTTGCTTGATTGGGTTGGGAGATTTGAGTTTCTGGAGAGAGATCTGCGCGCGTTTTGTGCCAAATTTGGTATCCCGCTGCAGACCGTGCCGCATTACAGGCGCTCATCGAGGAGTGATTACCGAAGCTACTATGACGAAGAGACACAGGCGATTGTGGCCGAACGGTATCGAAGCGATATTGCTGCGTTCAACTATCGGTTTTAATGGTGTGATGGACTGTGCACATCGATGGTAATACTCGCGTCGCGTGGTATTTTGTCTCTTGATTGATGGGTGAGGCTCGGCCGCCAAAGTCTGGGAAGTCGCTGTCTCGACGTCGTTGGCTGTTCGTTAGCGAGGGGTAAGCATGGCCCAGAGCCATAACCTGGTGTTTCAGGTGAATATTGATTCTGGTAACAGGGGGCACACGATGTTTTCCTATGTCCCGGAGTTGTATAGGTATGCATCCCAGGCCGCCTTGGAGTACGCCCGGGAGGTTGGTGCAAGTTATCAGGTTATTTGCCGCCCCGTGCTGGATATATACGACTTCCATCCGGCGTGGCAGCGCTACGTGATATTCGAGCCCGAATTCGATATCTACGATTGGATCTTGTATCTGGACGCCGATGTCGTAGCGCGAGGGCCTGATATCTTTGAGCGCTATCAGGAGCCGGGATTTTACGCGGTCCCGGTGGTGGATTCCGATCCAAACATAGAGCCAGGGCGCAAGGCCTCGATCGCCCGCCAACTCACTTTGTTTAAGTTGCACGAATCGACATACTTTAACTCTGGCGTATTACTGGTAGACAGGGAAACTCGCAAAAAAATTAGAGGGTTAGGCTGGAAGAACCAGATCCTGGATTTTAATAATGAGGATCAACCGACCATAAACCGTATTGTTCAGGACCATGTCGGTCTAAGGAAACTCGACTGGCGTTTCAATTTTCTGTTGAGACGGCCTGATCAGTTCGAGCGCGCCCGACAGGCGTTTTTCATTCATTTCATGAGCAAAAACCTCTTTAAAGTAAACGGGGGTTAGCGTGGTTACGTTGCCGGAAAGCACGAAAATTGGCTTGGAGTCTGTGGTGTTGCAGACGTCCAATGGCCATCGCTATGCTCTGCCAAAAGGGCTGATACCGTTTCAGGAGAATGCGATTTGCGAGACTGGATCCTATGAGCCGGCGACATCTCGAGTAATCGATGAGATTCTCAGCGCAGGCGATGTCGTCATAGAAGGTGGTGCCTGTTGCGGCTATCATGCCCTTAACATCGCCAGGGCCGTTGGTGCGGCGGGCAAAGTGCATTGTTTCGAGGCCAATCCGTTGCTGCATGCATTCTTGCACGAAAATATACGTACTAATGGCTACGCGCAGATTGCTAGCGTTTATCGTATGGGGTTGTGGGAACAGGAGGGGATGTTGGATTTTCCATTGCTACCCCATGGCCTGGGCGGCGCATCGTTCAAGAAACCGCTGCAGCGTGCGAGGTGCAGAACGGTTCCGGTACGGGTAGTTGGTATTGATAGTTTCTTCGAACATCAGGCTATTGATCTTATTCGTATGGACATCGAGGGCGCGGAGTTCGAGGTGATTCGAGGTGCGCAAAAACTGCTTCGGGAGCAGCAGCCGGCGATTATTATGGAATGGATCGCGGAAAATACGCGCTCCGGTCAGAGCATGGAGCTGTACGAGCTGTTGGTCAAGGCAGGATATCATATATATCGAATCGCCTATGATAGCTTGATTGAAGTGCGTCGACCGGATGATCTGTTGGGAATGGCAGTCGATATAGAGGCGCGTGATATCCTGTGTGTGGCGCGAAGTATGGACTGATAACTTTCCTGTTTCGTGCGATTTAGGGGTGTTGGGAAGTGGATTGATGTAAAACCAGGTCGGAGGAAAAATGGCAGGCAAAGGCGGCGACAATCCCGGTTCGAGACGAAGAAAAAAGGCTGCGATCATCGCTTATCCGCTTGAGGATTATCAGCCGATGATGACAGGGAATGTCCTCGATGAAATCGTCGCGGGAGCTCCCCGTCGCGAATGGATGGACGAAACGCCTTATCGATTTGCTTACCGTTGTATTCCGATGACAATGTCAAACTCGCTGGGTTGGCAGTTGCTGAACCCCGTGCGTTGCGAAGTGGTATGGGATGGAACTACCACCGTAGAAGCATTACAGATACGTTTTCTGGACGGTCCTGCATCGGTTAATCCGAAATCCCATTTCGGATCTGGTATTCTAACTTGGAATGCGCCATGTATTTTTCGTACGCCCCCGGGCGTCGGGATGCTCGTAACAGGCCCTGCAAATATGCCAAAGCGCGGTATCACGCCTCTTGAAGGTTACGTGGAAACTGACTGGCTGCCAAATGGATTCTCAATGAACTGGAAATTTACCGAGCCGGATCGACCTGTCGTATTCGAGCGGGGCGAACCGATATGTCGAATATTTCCATATCGCAAGAACTATATAGAGGACTTTCAGATCGAGGTTCGAGACGTGAACGAGGATCCGGTTTTTCGGAGTAAAGTCATCCAGTGGACGACGGATCGGGCACTGGGTGCGAAAAAGGCACGGTCCAACCTGGACAGTGAAGCAGAGGTGAAGGGTTACTGGAGTGGAAACTATGCCAGGGGGCGGGATACGTTGGGTAACCTCTCCAAGAATCACAAGAATGTGTTCAGATGTAAACCGCCTGTCGATAGACGTAAAAGGCGATAAGACAGTCCGACGATACTTATGAACGATATCCCCTTCAACGATCCAGCGACCGGTGGCGGGGGGCTCAATGAGAACGTTGTACGCCTCAACATCGGCGGAACGGAAGCCAAGGATGGTTGGAAAATTCTTAATGTCGCTGAAGGTCGATATGTCGATTATGTGGGAGATTGCATTGATCTCGGACAGTTCGCGGATGGTTCCGTTGAGTCGATCTATGCATCACATGTGTATGAACACCTCAGTCATGCTGGGGAATTGCAACAGGCTTTGCGCGAGGCTCACCGAGTGCTCAGACCTGGCGGTTTGCTGCAAATTAGCGTTCCGGATTTCGAACTATTGGCACGGATGTTTTTGCATCCGACCATCGATGTAGAGCAGCGATACCTGATCATGCAGGTAATCTTTGGGGGTCAAACAGACCGAACAGATTTCCACAAGGTAGGCCTGACCCTGGAGTTTATTTCGTATTTTCTCCACCAGGCCGGTTTTGAGCGAATTCGTCGGGTTCCTGAGTTTGGTCTTTTCAATGACTGCAGTACGGTCCGCATACTAGGTCAGCTGATAAGTCTGAATGTTGAAGTCATTAAGTAATCCCATGATCGGTTTCCTGCTGACATAGTTAGCTAACTAACATTCATGAGCCCCCGTGAAAAAAAACGCATGTCGATGCTGATTCAGCAGGGCAGGCTTGCTGAGGTGCGCGCGATTCTTGCCACGCGAAGCGAGACGTCGGAAACAGATGCGGATAGGTGGGTAATCCGCGGACAGCTCGAAGAACGTGTTGGAAACTATAGTTTGGCGATATCCTATTATGGTGAAGCAGTGTCTCTCGGCTGTCACAGTGCGGAACTGTTCAACAATCTTGGCGCGTTGCACCAGGAATTTAATTCTCTGGAGCAGGCTGAACGCTACTACAGACTTGCGGTTGAGAAGAATGCCGAGCTCGCGGAAGCCAGATACAATTTAGGGGTTCTGCTGCGTAAAACCAATCGAGCCGCCGAAGCGATCGAGCATCTAAGGTTCGCTACACAGCATTATCCGCGCTATCCTGAGACACATCTCGAGCTTGCGCTCGCTTTCAAAAGCATGGGCGACTATAACTGTGCGCAGCGACACTTGGAAAAGGTTATATTTTTGCGACCGAACAACGCCCACGCAATAAATATACTGGGTAACGTATATCAGTTTTGGGGCAGACTCGCGGAAGCGATTGCCTGTTACAGGCAGGCTATCGGCTATCAACCTGATCTGGTGGAAGCCTATAACAATCTCGGTAGTGCTTTTCTCGCTCAGGGCTGTGTAACCCAGGCCCAGGAGGAGTACCGCAAGGCCATCAAATTGCGTCCTGACTGGAATGGTCCGTATTCCAGTTTGCTTTTGTCGTTAAACTATCAGGTCCTGCCGCCGCGGACAGTTGCCAGCGCTCACCGTACTTGGGCAAAGCAGGTTTGTAGTTCTATACCCAAAGCGGGGATTCGCCGCGCGGTCGCTTCAGGTAGAAGGATTAGAATCGGCTATCTATCGCCGGATTTCCGCACCCATTCGGTTGCATATTTTGTCGAACCGGTTCTTGCGGGGCGAAATTCAGATAGATTCGAGGTTATATGCTATTCAGACACGCGGTCTCCTGACCCAATGACGTTGCATCTTCGGCAGTTCGCTGATCGATGGCATGATGTTTCAGTGCTCGACAACAATGCTTTATTTCATAAGATTGCCGGCGATGGTATCGACATACTCGTAGACTTGGCGGGGCACACGGCCAACAACCGTCTGCCGTTGTTCTGTCGTAAGCCCGCCCCGGTGCAAGTGACTTTCCTGGGGTACCCAAATACCACTGGACTTGACGCTATGGACTTCCGAATCACTGACGCTATTGCCGACCCGGTTGGTCAAACCGAAGGCCTGCACAGCGAACGTCTCATCAGGCTTCCCGGATGTTTCTTGTGTTACAGCCCGCCCGCCGATGGTGCGTCTATTGCACTGATGTCAAGCTCGCATTCGGCTCATATCACTTACGGCTCGTTCAATACGTTAGCGAAAATCTCCTCGGAAACGCTTCTACTTTGGAGCGAAATTCTCCGACTAACTCCCGGCGCAAAACTGTGGTTGAAAAGTGCCGGTCTTGACGACCCGGAAACGCGTCTGTTAGTCGTTGATCGATTCGCGCAATTGGGTATCCCTGAGACCCGTCTCATTTTAGGCGGGCAGGTCGCTAGCAAAAAAGACCATTTGGCGCTATACGCTAAGATTGACGTCGCACTGGATACTTTTCCTTATAATGGGACGACCACCACCTGTGAGGCAGTTTGGATGGGAGTTCCCGTCGTCACTCGCGCCGGCGACGTTCATGTATCACGCGTCGGAGCGAGTCTCCTCGGCGCCATGGGGTTGGGCGAGTATGTCGCCAGCACAGATGCGGAGTATGTGGAGAAAGCGGTTTCGGCTGCAGAAGAGGTTCGCATGCGAGTGCATTGGCGCCGCCAGTTGCGCGCAAAGATGGAGGCGAGTTCGCTGTGCGATTCTAAAAACTATATGGCGTCCCTGGAAGCGGCATTCGCGGAAATGGCGAGAAGAACAGTCTGAAGGCTAAGAATCGCAGATCGATAGCTTTGAACCTTCAGCGGGTTTTCTAATTTGGAGTAAGTTCGATCCCTATGGAGGGAGGATCGACTCCTGTGGTACGGGGGCAGTGCTCGCCCAGCCATTCGACACCTGGTCCGCCCATCTTAGCGCAGATGCGATTTCCGGCGCGTGTTCGCGCCGGAATTTGGCATAAGTCAGATCGCGAGATTGCCCATCGAAACATGTGGCGGGAGCCTTGGCATGCCCGCTGCACGAAACAGTATCGACAATACTGGTAACTTGCTCGAGAGAGATTTTTGTCCCAAAGTGCGTACAGATTGCTTTTAACGTTTCACGAGGTCTTTCCACCGCCATTTGCCCGTTTACGCAGCGAACCCTGCAAGGATACGCGGCCAGGAGCTTGCGGAAACTATCCATATGCAACAGCCAGACCAGCGTAGCGGCCCGCCAGTCCTCCATGCTTGAGGGCTCCATGTTTCTTGTCCACGGGTCGCCGCGCCGATCCAATAGCAGTTCTCTCACTCTGATCCGAGCCCATTCGCGACGTTCGTTGGTCCGCAGGACCGATGCCAGAAAGCGTTCCAGCCCGACAAACACCAAAACAGCTAGATGGTCCGGGTGTGTGGCCATTAGCTCCGCCATCAGATTGCTGCATCCGTCGGTGGGTTTGATTGCGCTGATCTGGGAGGATGAGAAGGTGCGCGTCAACAATGCGGAAATGAAGCGAAAAAGCGGGCGCCAGTCCTCTCGCGAGAACGGGAATTCGAGTGGCGTTCCGTAAAAGCGCAGTATTGACCCCGCTTCATAAAGTGAATGCGGCTCGCGCAGGACTAGCAACCGGTCAACGCGCTCCAGATATCTGGATAGCAGCGTTGAACAGCAGAATGCGCTGTGGAAAACGAAATGACCGCGACGATAGGTGATAGTCCGCCCGATGGCTACGGCGGTGTCCAGTGGTAACTCGAAGGCATGGCCTGCACCCCGTATGATGCGATGATCGAGAAACGCGGACTGACCGTAAGTTTGCAAGTTCATCGGACAGAAGCGCAGGACTCGCCGCTTCAGATCGATTTGTTCGGGATACCAAGCCGGGTCTGCCAATATTTGTTCTAATTCAGGCATCTGTTTCCATGAACTGTACCAGCGCCCGGTGGCTGCTCAAAAGTCTTCGCCTAGGCTCTCGGTGATTATATACTTTGAATCAGCTAGCCGCAGCCTCTGCCCATTCGCGGAGCTAACGGTCATTACCCAACTCCACCATGTCGCGAGATAACTATGCTTAACCCAGACCTTCGAATTCTCGATTACGCCCAGGCTTTCGCCCAGACGCGTGCGATCGCCATTCCCGGAATATTGAGGCCCGAGGCGGCGGATGCCATCTACGCGGCCCTGAGCGGACTGAGCTGGGATCTGGAAATAAAGGATTACAAGCAGGGCCATCAGCTTCGTATCCCAATAACGGATAATTTTGATGATGTCAGAGACTTCCTGGCATATTTAAAAAAAAATGAAACTGCTATCGACGTGAAAGATCTGTTTTATGTTCGGCTAAACTCGAATTCCGCTGCATTGCAGAATGGAATATTGAAAGAGTTTGACGATTTCCTCCATTCGGCGGATTTTCTTGAGACTATATTGGCAATCGTCGGAGATTATGCTATTGCCTCAACGTCTGATTTTGAACACAATTGCTACGCCAAGGGCTGTTTCCTCGGCATGCACCGGGACGATCATCATCCGGACAACGCAGTGGCCCTAGCATTTAACTTCAGTCGTAACTGGAAGCTCGACTGGGGGGGGTTTCTCATGCTGCAAAATATGGTGCTGCCTCCGCAATGGAACGCCTTGTCGGTGTTCGCTGTCCCAGCCGACCACTTTATCTCGTGTGTCAGTCCAGCGGCTACCGAGCATCGTTATACGGTGTCTGGCTGGCTGCGGCGCGCATAAGTAAACTAAGTGCAGTGTCACCTAGCTTGTGCACGGACGATGCTCAAGCCTTATCCTATGGGCTGGCTTGGCCGAATATTTAAACAAATTAATATGCGCTGAAAAAAGACGGCGCAGTCTTTTTGGACCGCGCCGTTTTTTTCCGGCAAGGACGCCGTGATGGGACGTTAGCTACGACTACGGCGCCGGATTACGCGCCCCCACCACGCCATTAAGCCCGCTATCAAAATCCACTCGCCATGTTTTCTTAATGGCAAATCTCCGGCAGTCGGTCCCATGACGCAACCAGCGCTACTGATTCCGCCGGGGCTAGGTATCGAGGCCTGGACAGTCGGCTGTTCGACGTTGGATACCGATGTCGCCAGGTTGAAGTTGGCTTCGAAGCCGGCGAACGGCCCGTCAACCATGCGGATGCCGGGAGTGGAGTTGCTGTCATCGACCGTATCTACCACCCCCAAATTCCAGGCGGTGGCCGGATCTGGCGCCAATCCGGCCGCTCCCTGATAAAGAAACTCGGGTGGGAATGTCTGATTCCTGTTCCAGACGATCGCCACATCGATATTGCAGCTGTTCTTCCCACACGCCGTTGTCGGGTCGGCAATGCCCCAGTCGAACAGCATATGAGCGCCGACCTGATCTGGACCCACGGTCATCGTCAGTATATTCGGTGGAAAACAGGGCACAGAGCCGATTGTTGATCCCGGCGTATCGCAGGTCTCGAACTGATAGGTGCCTGGGCCAAATACCCTTACATCGTGTGCCACCCAGGTGGATCCGAAGAAAGGCTCAGGCCGTGCTGACTCTAAGGTCATATTCACAGTGGTGGTGCCGTTTGCGAGATCCGTCGGTGTGTTTAGCGTGCCGTCCCAGGTACTGGTGACGTCGTTTGTACCGCCGATGGTTTTGCCTGCTGGGTTGATCATGGAAAAGTTACTGTTAACGAAGACATTGCCGCCCACCGTAACATTGCGCACCGCAGTGCCGACATTGGTGTCCGAATCGGTACAGGAGTAGGTGATCGGCTGGCTGCCCTCCACGCTGGTATCCACCACTGTGTCCGGCGTCGCCGCCCCTAAATCGCCATCTTTGAAATCCTGGCAGGTAGCGCCAGGGTCAGTGAATGACTCGCCGACGTTTAAATTGACAGTCGCCGAGCCGAGCAAGGTGACCACTGGCGCGGGGCGACCAACGACGACGTTGCAGCTTGCGTTTCCTTGGTTCAGGGACGAATCCTGTACTGTCCAATTGAGCGGGAAGGCCTGCGACAGCTGACCGGTAATGAAGTTCGGTGTTGTATTGACCGATCCGGTGGCGTTGATGGATCCAGTCAGGTCACCATCCACCTCATCGCTGGCGGTTGCCACGGGCGTTGGATCGGGGTCGCCAGCCTCGATGGTGATGCCGCCGACACAACCGGGTGTCAGCGTTATGACGGGGCTGGTAGTGTCGACCACGTTTACTGTCCTAGTGGCTGTAGGTGCAGAGTTGCCGGCTGAATCAGTACAGTCATAGACGACCTGATAGGCGCCCGGAACATTTTCATTGACGTTGTTGCTGGTGGTTTTGAAATCTTGCGGTGCCGTGAAAGACCCGTCGAGTGGCGCGATCGCGCCATCTTCTGGGTCGTTGCAAGTCGCGCCAGGATCGGTGTACGGATTATCGATTACTGCTTCGTGCGTGAACGGGTTGTTCCCGACGATGGTGATCACCGGTGTGCCCGCCGCCGTCACGTTTACCGTACGGGTCGCCTGAACCGCGTTATTCCCGGAACTGTCTGCGCAGTCGTAAGTTACCACGTAGGTCCCTGCACTGCTGGTGTTGACGGTGTCGCCACCGACCGTCGCGGCCCCGAGGTTGTCGGCACCGGGATTGGCGGGGCTGACCGGGTCGGTGCAGTTTGCTCCGGGCTCGGTGTACGTATCGCCGACATTGAGGTTGACCGGATTGGTCTCGCTGGTGGCGGCGAAGACGTTCAGTGTGATGTCAGGCGGAGTGGTGTCGGTCACGCTGGTCACGCTGAATGAGGCAAAATCGAAGTTGGCATTGAAGTTAGGGAAGGGGCCGGCCTTCATCGGCGAGCCACCGATACCGATATCGCTGTTGGTGGTATCGGTCACACTGTCGGTAATTAGCGGCAGGGTACCACTGGGGTTAGTGCCCAAGTTGACGGTTCCGATGTCGGTGGTGTTCCAGGTGGTGCTGACCAGCGGAGCCGGACCTATCGGCAGCGTGTAGCTCGTCTTGCCGAAGTTGAACAGGGTATTGTCGCTGGCCGGCAGCGACCCGGCACCGCTAACGTTCGAGCCGGTGGTAACGCCGGTGCCAAAGGCGCTGAACAGGCCGTTGCCATCTAATACCAGGCTGACCGGAATACCATTGTTGCTGTTCCAGTTGAAGCCCATATTGCTCAGTACCAGTGTGCCGGGACCTCCCGAGCCATCGCCAATCGATTGCATCGTGACCGTCGTGGCAATGGCCAGCCCGCTGCCGAAGAACGAGAAGGGGGCGATGGTGGCCGTGGCGCTGCCGGCGGCGGTGTCATATGACAAGGTGCCGCTAACTGCCGTGCGACGCTGGTACCAGGGAGCGGTGCTGGGACCATCGCCGTTTACCAGCGCCACGCCGTCGGGCTGTAGCATGGTAAACACGCCACTCCAGTTCATGATGATGTCGTCCGCCGGCGAGTTGCTGGGAAGAACAGCGGACCCGAGGGCCACGGCCATGGCCGTGGCCAGTGGTGTCAGGTTTATTGCATTGCGGTGCTTGTGATTCATCTAACTCCTCCTGATGCGCCCTGCCTTGTGCTTGGCGGACTCTTCTCCTGTAGGAGTTTCCGCCGCGATCGCTATTCTGAGTGGCGGGCGCGTTAATCAGTAAAATGCCGGTCGGCGGCGAGACCCGTTTATAGACCAGTTTTCGCCGCCTAGGGCGTCAGCTTATAGTTTATAAGCTAGGGCGAACCCCAGCATGTTTTGTTCCATGGCGATGGATGCGTTTGATCCTTGTACCACGGCGCCGGAAACAGGGCCGAAGGCTGTCGGCCCTTTGATCACGTTCTTAAAGGCATGGACATAGTTGAACGTGAATTCCAGGTTCGGCGACGAGCGATAGGTCAAGCCGAAAGTTGCATGCCATTCGGGCGTTGCCGGCGCCAGCATGTTAAACAGCACCTGGTCTTCCTGGATCGGAGTCTTGGCGTAGTTGGCGCCTGCGCGCACGCTCCAAGTACTATTTAACCGGTAATCGATGCCCAGCTTATACGCCGTTACATTCTGCCATCCGAAACCTAAGCCATTGTCCGCGCCCAGAAATGTGTAGCCCGGCGGGAAAAAGTTATTGGGATCCGCGGGCGTGGGACCGGGGTTGCCCACCGAGTTGACCGAAGCGTACCGGATGTGTTGCACGTCAAAGGCGACGGTGATGTCTTTGGTGACTGCGTAGGCAAGCCCGACAGCGAAATGTTCCGGAATATCGAAGCCGCCTTGTTCGGCAAACAGATTCCTGTATTTGTCGAACTTGGTCATATAGACGCGGGAAGCATAGTTGGCGCCGAGGCTGAGTCGTTCGTCGAAGAATCTGCCCATCCAGCCGAATCGCACGCCCGCGCCATAGGCCCAGTCGTTACCCCGGTTTGTCAGGTTACCAGTGCCACCGGCGGAGAAACCCAGAAAGTCGAACGCCTGCAGACCGAAGGCGCGGAACGTCTGCACGCCGATCGCCAGTGACATCCCAACCGCTTGGTTGCGATTGATCTTGTACGAGACACTCGGCAGCATCTGCATTTGGATAAGGTTGACACCGGCCGTCGGTCCACCCAAACAGTTGACGTTGAAGAATGACGAGCCGAGTTGGCCGGACTGATTGCCGTCCATACAGCCGGGATTGCCGGGAATGGTTTGATCATAGCGCGAACCGGCGCCGTTGCCGATCGCCGACATGCCGATGGTGAGCTTGCGATTGAACTTATACACGCCACCCATGCTCGGAATCAAGTAGACGTTCGCGCCGCTCTTATGGTTGACCGGACCGTCGGCGCCCGGGAAACCACTTTCCAGCAAGGCGCTGTCCTGCTGAGCGGCACGCGGCGGCAGGAAAAACTCCGCGCCACCATCGACTTGCATGGTTTGGACCGGGACGAAAGTCATCGCGGCCGGGTTGAATGCCGATGCCATACCGCCTTGCGGTAGCGCAACGCCAACACCCCCCATCCCCCGCGATACGGCACCGTAGCCGATCATGAAGTACCCGTTGGTTGCAGAGACTAGGGTCGGTAGACCCAACATGGCTCCGGCGACGATCGGCGCCAGTATCCTCGATATTAACTTCATTCTTAATCTCCTCCGTGTCACCCTGACGTGTGCCGCAAGGGGCACAATCTCAATTTGGAATTGTTCTAGCAAAGCCACCCGGGTCGGCCTGATGGCGCGCTGGGCGGATATGGTAAAAATAATATTTTTTTACGTAACGCTAAGTCACCGCACTTATGGCGAGATTGAAATTCAGCGGTATTGCGAACCCCTTGGCATAGCCGGTAGACAATCTTTGCTAGCGTAAGCACCAGTTTATACGCTGTCAAGCAGCCTAGCTGCGGCGTGATGCTACAAATTAACCGCTAGACTGGAGTCAGAAACGTCCACCTACAACCTGTCGGATCAAGGTGCATAAAGATGTAACGCCACACGCCGAGCAAGCAAGAATTGATCGGAGCCAAAATTAAGCTCGGGATCATCCGTGACAGGGTAGCCGAAAATGGTGCCGAGACTCGGGAGCTGGGGTGCTAGGAGGCTGCCGTAGTGTTTGCTTTTACGCCGACGCAGAGCGGCGAACCGCCCCATTGTGCTGAATGTCCTCCCTCCTCAGAGGTGCAGGGCTTGAACGATGGCTTTCGCGTCGACTTTCCTTACAGTAATCGCGGCCGCAGGCAATGGTCGCAAAGGCCTATTAAGCTAATGTTTTTTAATTATTTAACGCAAGTAAACAGGGGCGGGGCTCATCCAGCAAACTGTCGATCGAATTAACAGTTGCGTGATACCAAGGCTTTATTCTTCCCTGTAACATCTCGCAAGCCATTGACTCTTCGGGAGTTCGTGGAGTTGGTCTAGTGTTTGCACAATAGTGATAAGGTCGCGAGTCGACTTTGTAATGAAGCGTGCCCTATGTTTGGCTGCAATCCTGATTTTGGGTTCTACGAAAAATTCGGCAACCTATCGTGGGGGAACTTTACTACCGCAGCCAAACTAGATCCGCTCGATCATTATCGATAATGCTCAACGTGAAAAACCAACACCCCTAATTGGAGGAGTCCTTAGATGAAGAATTTAGTCCAGAAAACTGCCGTCGCTTCCGCGGTTGCTGCCGTTCTCGGTGGCGCAGCGGTGCCGGCGGCTGCCGACACCATCACCGCGTCCTGGTCCGGCGTATTCACCATGCTGCAGCCGGATGGCGTGGCGCTGGTGAACGGTGATGCTCCTTCCAGCGGCCCTTGGTATCAGCGCCGTACCGCGGTAACGGGAACTTTCTCGTTTGATACCGTCGCGGGTTCGGGCACGGCTGACGTCACACCCTTCTCGTTCTTCGGTAGCGGCTTGGCCATCGCCACCACCATCACCATGGACGCCATTGGCGACGGCACGGGCGGTCCAGGCACGCTGGTGCTGGGCAACATGGGTTTCAACTGGAACGGTAACAACGGTATTCCGGTAAGTATTGTCTTAGACGCTGCAGGCTTCTTCGGAGCCGTCGGTGGCGGCGTGACCACGTCGCAGAATATCTCGGGAACCGGCGCGCTGGCTGCCAGCGACAATACCCTGTTCAACTTCGGTAAGACGAGCTACACCCTGCCGATCGGGCCGGCGCCGATGGTCACCACCACCTGGAACACCACCGACATCGGGACCGTCGGTCTGGGTACTAACCCGAGTGGAACCTTGCCGTTAGTTGCCGACACCGTGACCGACGCTACCAACAGCGATATCGGTATCGGTGGTTCGCCGATGAGGGCGGGGCCGTTCCCGAACTTCAACGCCAACTTCGATATAACCAACATCCATATTGATTCCGTGACGCCCATACCGGTGCCTGCGGCCGTGTGGCTGTTCGGTTCGGGCCTGTTGGGCTTGGTCGGCGTGGCGCGTAGGCGCAAGGCATGAGCCTCGCTCGCGCAGCGGGCTTGCGCTGTTGAAGTGAATAGAGCGGCGGCAATAGCCTGAGTAAGCAGTACAAGCGGGGCAAGGGAAACCTTGCCCCGTTTTTTTTTAAATATAAACAACGACGCCGGAAAGTGGGCCGGTTCGTCTGCTAAAAGCGCCGGCCGATCGGCTACTTGGCCTGGTCTGAGCCATAATCGGCAAGGGGCAGAGAAATGGCCTCGGTTATGACTTGCCGATAGCCTTGAGCACCGTTGTTGCCCGGTCCAGATAAGTGTGGCGTCTTACCTTGCCGTATAAGCGCTTTGCACTGTCCCGGCGCGCTTCTTCGTTACTTAAAAGGTAGTCGAGACGATCAGTCAGCTCTGCCGGGCTGTGAAAACTCGGTGTTCTAGGGGCAAAGGTTTTCAAATCGTTGCGCCAGCTGCACAATTGGCAGGTCCGGCAGGCCCCTGCTTCCCAGAAGCGCGGATTGAGATGACTCGGCGACAATGCGCGCCGATTCAGGTTGCCGAAATGGCTCCAGTGCGGATCGCGGTGGATGTTGATAACAATTTTTGCTCCCCGATAAAAGCGTGCGCAGTCCTCAGGGGTTACAAATCCCGCGATATGACGTCCGGCATGGCTGAACTCCGACCAACCCGGTCCGACCCAGGTGACGCGCTCACCCCAGCGGTCTCGGATTGGCTTCAGGAAAGGTAAGCGCGCGGGGAACGGTGAACCCAATAGTAAGATGTCGGATTCGATACTTGCACCACTTGGGCTGAAAACGCCGTCGTCGTAGGCAAGCGGCAGATGGAGCGCGTTCGCATATTCACTGTGCACCGGTACTGTGTTGCGGTCGACGCTGAACACCCACTCATAGGCCTGCGCCCAGCGTGTCGAGGCGTCCACCTCGTAGGGTTCGTCCAGCAAATAAACGGCGGTTGCAATCCCCGCGTCACGATAGCGGAGGAGCACCTTAGGGTCAGTATTGCCGCCATGCACGGCAAACAACAGATCTGGTCGGTTGGGGCCGAGTGTTTCCGGTGTTGGTAGCAAGGCGGCGTCGATTTCCGTCACTTTATGACCCATACGGGTAAAGGCCGCGGAGAGACCCATCCAGATGGAACGGTTATAAGGTGATTGCGCCATTTTCGCAAGCAGAATTCGCATGGGTTTCTGTCATGTTCGCGATACCTACCGATATGGTAATATCCGCGTTTTAAGTGTGCTTCGACCGAGACGTGGGTCTACCGGTGACCATGCCCCATATATACGTTCTGACACCCGACAATAATAAAGCATCCGGAGGCGTAAAGATTCTATATCGGCATGTCGACGTGCTCAACCGCAGCGGTTTTTCTGCCTCCGTGCTGCATGCGCAGTCTGGGTTTCGTTGCAACTGGTTCGACAATATCACTCGGGTGGAATATCTTGCCGACGTCACTGTCCGAGAATGCGATTTTTTGGTGATTCCGGAAATTTACGGGCCGCGTACTTTCGATGTCACGCGGTTGCCGCAGATTTCGCCCGCCGCGCGCAAAGTCATTTTTAATCAGAATTGCTATTACACCTTTCTCGGGCATTCTGTCGCATCCGTACTAGCCGCAGAATTCGTGCTGCCATACGCTATCCCCCAGGAATATGTGGCGACCATCGTAGTGTCCGAGGACAGTCAAACTTACTTGCGCTACGCTTATCCCAAGGCAACGGTGTTCCGTATTCACAATGCCATTGGCGAGCGTTTTACCTATTCAGAAGCAAAGCAGCGGCAAATCTGTTTTATGCCACGCAAACACCCGGAAGACGCTGTCCAGGTGCTGGGGTTGCTCAGGGCGCGCGCGGCGCTGAGAGACTTTCAGGTGGTTTCCATAGAGGGCTTGGACGAGGCCGGCGTGGCAGCGGTCATGCGCGATTCGATGTTTTTCCTTAGTTTCGGATATCCGGAAGGCTGTCCACTGCCTCCGGCGGAGGCCATGGCCAGTGGCTGTGTGGTCGCCGGTTACGACGGATTGGGCGGTTCCGAGTACTTTAAACCGGACTTTTCGTTCCCGGTTCCGATTGGCGACATTATCGGTTTTGCCGACAGCGTTGAGCGACTCATCCAAACAGCCGATAAAGATCCAGGGCGGATTCGCGCTTGGGGGAATGCCGCGTCGCGGTTTGTACGTGAAACCTATTCCAGTCGACGCGAGAAAGACGATATCGTTGGTATTTGGTCCCAGCTGCTTGCTTAATACCTACCGGCGCTGAACTATTTGGTTCGGCCCGTGAATGTGACGCTTTATCTTACACTCTGTTACCTTTGCATAACACTCACCGGTAGAAGTATCCCTCTGTTTTATATTAATATTCTACAGTATCGGTATTCTTCCTACGAATAAAGTTATTTTTTGTCCTACACTTTTGCTGTCGAGATAATTTATAGTCATATGCCAGTAGTAGTTCTACACTTTTAATAACTATATGATATTTATGAATATTTTTTGACTGGCGCGGGTATTGCTTCTAGATTTAAAGAACTACGGGCTTGAAACGTCTTTGGAGGACGGGGAGACCAACTATGATGAAAAAGAAAACGATTCTGGCGGCCGCCATTTCGGCTACTTTGAGTGTGCCGTCGGTGTCCTCTGCGCTATCACTGCAGATGGACTTTAGCGGGTTGCTAACAATGCTCAACCCGACGGGTACGGCGCTGAATAATACCGATCAGAACAGCGTTAGTCCTTGGTACGGCTGGCGAACACCGGTAAGCGGTTCGATGAGTTTTGACCTGCTCACGCAAAGTGGCACTGGATCGGTCACACCATTTTCGTTTTTTGGCAGTGGAGAAGCTATAACCACCGCGGTCACATTTCAGGCTATAGGCGACGGAATGGGCGGCGCGGGTAGTTTGATCCTTGGCAATATGGGTTTCAACTGGAACGGCAATAACGGTATTCCAGTCAGCATCGTATTGGATGCGGGCGGATTTTTCGAGCACCTGAGCACGGCCGGCGTAGATCTGAATGATCCGCTTGCTACCCCATTGGCGCTTGCGGGTCTGGCGGGCGACCTGATTACGGGAGGGGGGCTGGCGGCGAGTGACAATACGGTGTTCTCCTCGGGCAAACAGAGCTATACGTTACCGATCGGGCCTGCCCCGATTGTCACTACCACGTTCAATACTACTGACATCGGCACGGTAATGTTGGGTACCAATCCCAGCGGCACTACGCCGCTGGTCGTGGATACGGTAACGGATGCCACCAACGGGGATATCGGTATCGGCGGTTCACCGATGCGCACGAGCCCGTTCCCCGGATTCAATGCCAACTTCGATTTCACCCAACTTACAGTCACCAGCGTCGAACCACCTCCGCCACCGATTCCCGTGCCCCCCGCGGTATGGTTATTTGGTTCCGGGCTATTGGGACTGGTGGGTGTAGCGCGGCGAGGTCGCAATAAAACACAGTAGTAAACAGAGACAACCGGGACCGGCAAGACAAAGGGGAGTCTTCTTGTCCCGGTTGTTACAACTACTAATCCTGTCTTAGGGTAGTAGCGTTCAGGCACGGGGTTCGCAGTTGTCGCGCGGAATGCGGAAACTTGTAGGCTGCATGCCATCTCGACGCTGACGCCACATTTCGGTATAGGCGGCCTCCAGCTGGCGAACAAAGTCTGCCGCGTCGAACAACGGTGCTGAGTGCCGACTGCTCGCCAGTCGTTCGCGAATCCGGCCCAGTCCATCCGGGTCACCAGCCAGCGCCACCGCGCGCTCTTCGTATTCAGCGGTCGACACGCAAATCATGTCGGCCAGCCCAACGTTGGTGACCAGCGAGGCACAGATGCGCGAATAAAAGTCTTCACCCGGGCGGGTCAGTATCGGCAGGCCCGACCATAGGGCATCGATCGCGGTGGTGGCGGCAGTGTAGCAAAAAGTGTCGAGAAACAGGTCCGCCAGCCGGTGCCGGGCGAAATGGGCGGCCTTGTCGGGTACCCGCTCGGCGAATACCAGCCGTTGCTCATCGATGCTGCGCGCCGCGGCCGCGGCGCGCAGGTTGTCGGCCAGCGCCGGGTCCTTGCCCGGGTGTGACAGCCACAACTGGCTGCCCGGTACCCGGCGCAGGATGTTCATCCACACGTCGAACACCGCGCGGTCGATCTTGTTCGGGTTGTTGAAGGCGCAGTACACGAAGGCGCCTTCGTCGAGCCCGTGGGCGGCGCGCGACGGCGTGGCCTCGTCGATCGGCGGCGTGTCCGCACAGTGATAGCAGTCTGGGAGCCAGGCGATTCTCTCGCGATAACCGGTGGCGAGCCGTTGCGGCAGGACCGTCTCATCGGCGATGACATAGTCGATGCACGACAGCCCCAGGCCGCAGCCGTGACCCAGCCAGTAGGCCTGTACGGGTGCCGGTCGCCAGGAACAGATTTCCAGGCTCAGCGGCGACATGTAGCCGGCAAGGTTGACCAGTATGGCTACTCCATCGGCCGCGATGCGGCGTGCGGCGGTCTGCGGATCGCTGGTGGAAAGATCCACAAACGCGTCACAATCATCGTGGATTCGCGACACATACTCCCTGTCATTGTCCCGCGTACGCTGATTGAGCGAGTAGGCGATGATCTCGAAGCGGTCGCGATCGTGTTGCGCGAAGATCGGCAGGGTGACGTGACTGATCGGGTGGTCACCGAAGTCCGGTGACAGATAGCCGATCCTCAGCCGTCCGCTTGCGGTCGGCGGGTGATCGACGGCGATACGCGCGGGCTTGTGCAGCAGGCGGTCCATCTTCTGCGCCAGCCGGTCGACATCCTGCCGGGGCAGGTCGACCAGCGGGGCGAGGTACATCAGGGCGGCGAAATCGCGTTCCCGGTCGGAGCTCGCGCAGCGTTCGGCCACCGCGCGTATTTCATCGGACATCGCTGCGACGCTTTCCAGGTTGCCGAGCGACAGCAGGCAGTCGAGCAGGTAGAAGAACGCCGTGGTGAATTCCGGTGTCGTCTGCAGGAGCTGTCGGAATTCGAGCGCGGCCTTGTGAAACCGGCCGTCGGCTCGGTACAACAGGCCGAGATTGGCGCGCGCCTGCCAGTAAGCCGGGTTGAGCCGGATGGCCTCCCGGTAATGCTGTTCGGCCGCGGCGACGTCGCGTTTGGCAAACAGCAATGTCGCCAGCCGGAACTGCGCCTGTGGGTCGCCTGGTGCGGCCTGTACGGCGCGCTCATAGAACTGCCGGGCCGCATCGAGATCGGCGCGATGCATCGCGATTTCGCCCCGCAGTTGCAGCAGCCCGGTATGTTCCGGTTGCTGTGCTAGCAACGTCTTCGCCAGCCCTTCGGCCTGCTCCAGCTGACCGGACTGAAAGTGGTGGACAGCGAGCTGAAGTTGCCGGGCGAAATCCTGCATTACCGGTCCCGGCCGTTGATCTCGGGGTAGCCCAGCAGGGTGATCGCGGCACGGAAATCCGGATTGTTCACCATGCGTTCCAGCAGCGCTGGTTCCTGCTCGTGGGCGGGTGGTGGGCGGATCTCGCCGCAGCGGGAGGGACGGGTTCCAAGCGTCTCGCGTTCGCTCTCGGTGAACAGGTCAAACCACTGGTCCGCCTGTTGCAGTGGATTATGCTGCTGCAGGCCGAGCTGATGGATCTCACTGAGCATCAGCACCCCGTCCATCGAGCAGGCACCTAGTGATTACCGTGGTGCCGCTGCGGGCCATGTGATGGACGATGCGTAGCCTGGGTCCCGGCATGGGTTAATCGGGCTGCAGATGTATGTGTAGATATAAATATTATTATATTCAGTAAGTTAATGTGCGTCGGGTCGATGCCTGATCAAGCGCCCGATGTGCGTATAATAGGCGGGCACTGACAATGATTACAACCAAACGGTTGCTCGCCACCGGCCGGAAGCGGTTCGATGGTCATTTCCGAAACTTTGGGATGAGAGAGACAGGCAAACTGCTGGAGCAGGCGCGAGCCGCGATCGCCGCCAACCGTCTCGCAGAGGCCCGGGATGCTTATCGGGCAATCTGCGAGATACGTAGGGCAGACCAAGCTGCCTGGTTGATGCTGGGGAAGCTCGATGCGCAGCTCGGTCGACTGGCCGATGCTGAACTGGATTTTCGCGAGGCCCTGGCGATTTCCGGTTCCGGTTCTCAGCCGGAGATATATCATGCGCTGGGCACAGTCCTGGAGGCGCAAGGCCGGCTGGACGAAGCGATCGAGTGTTTCCGAAAGGCCGTTTTGCTAAAACCGGGTTTCGTAGCGGCCTGCAATGATCTGGGCGTCGCGCTGCAGACAGCGGGCAGGCTCGAAGAGGCGGCTACAAGCTACGCGCATACATTGCGGTTGAAACCCGATTTTGCCATCGCCAGTTACAACCTGGGTACCGTTCTCAAGGACCTGGGGCGATTTGACGAGGCAATCGGTCAATTTGAGAGCGCAGTGTTATACAGGCCGCATTATCCCGAAGCATACAACGCCATGGGCCTTGTTCAGCAGGCGCAGGGGGAGCTGGCGGATGCGAGCAGAAGCTATCTACAGGCTATTGAGCTTGCGCCGAATTACGCCGACGCCTGCGGCAATCTGGCCAATGTCTGCAAAGACACGGGACTGCTGGACCAGGCGCTGGAGTTTGCGCGGCGAGCGGTGCGGCTGCTTCCGCAAAACCCGGCGCTTCACGTCATCCTCGGCAACGTCTATCGGCAGATCGGTGATCTCGACGGTGCCCTGTTGACGTATCGCAGGGCCGGGACGTTATCGCCGGGCTACGAAGATGCGCTTGCCGGCGAGGCGGCGATTCTGGATCTGAAGGGGCAGCGGGATGCCGCCTTCCGGATCATCGACCCGTTGGTGACGGCAGGCTGCAGACATCCGAATGTGACGACCGTTTACGCCGCTCTCGGTAAAACGTCCAGGCGGCAGCGCGAAGCGATCTCCATTCTGAAGAAATCGCTCGAGGAGCCCGGGCTCTGGTCGGCGCAGCGGTCACGTCTGCACTTCCAGCTCGGCCAATTGTACGATTCATTGGCGCAGTACGACCGGGCATTCGAGCATTTCAGCCTGGGTAATACCATAAAAGGGCAATGCTTCGATGCCGAAGCCCATTCAACTTTTATAGATCTGCTCATCAAGACCTTCGATCAAGAGTTTCTGGCGCAGGCGCCACGGCCGGCGCAGCTATCCGATCGGCCGGTATTCATCGTTGGCATGCCGCGTTCGGGTACCAGTTTGATTGAGCAGATACTGGCCAGCCATCCGCAGGTGCACGGCGCTGGCGAATTGCGCGAAATAAACCGTATTGCGGTGCAGCTACGGGATCTACTAGGCATGGACGATGCCCGGCCCGCATGCGCGACCCGCCTGAGCCCCGATTTGGCCAACGCCATGTCGCAGCAATACCTCGGTCTGCTATCCGAGCTTGCACCGGATGCGCGCCGGGTCACCGATAAAATGCCGACTAATTTCCTGCATCTCGGCCTGATCGGGCTGCTGTTTCCTGCCGCGCGCATCATCCATTGCAAACGCGATCCACGTGATACCTGTCTTTCCTGTTATTTTCACGATTTTTCCGGGGTGCATCCGTATGCATACGATCTGCAGAGTCTGGGTGCCTATTACGTGCAATACCGTCGACTCATGGCGCACTGGGCCGGGACGTTGAGCATCCCGATCAAGGATGTCGTATACGAAGAGGTGATTGACGCGCCGGAAACGACGATTCGCGAGATTGTGGATTTCAGCGGTCTGGATTGGGATCGTCGATGCCTGTCTTTCCATCAAACAGAGCGCGTGACGCGCACAGCAAGTTATAATCAGGTGCGTCAGCCGATATATTCAAGCGCTGTCTGCAAGTGGAAGCATTACGAGGAGTATATTGAGCCATTGACTGCTGCACTGCAGGGGGTATACGTACCCTGACCCCTGCGTTCCGGCATGTGTATATGATGCTCGAGTCCCTCTGCTATTGCGCATACAGCCAGCCGGTGATCGATAGGCGCGGTGCGGGCGCAAATGCGGCAACCGGGGTAATTCGAGAAAAACCTGGACTTGTTCCAGCATCAAGTCGCAATTATCATGGGTCGTGGGGGGTCGGCCAGTGCGTAATGCAGATGTTGTATGCTGCTGAATGATGAATTGGATCTCTCTCTCTCTCTCTCTCTCTGATGTGCTGAACTGACTAACGGGCGGAACGCAGTTGTTTTGTACCCAGTAGCTACTGCGTAGAAGCCCGGACAAAGTAGCGGCTGTAAAAACGCTTGCGGCCGTATCTCACTCTAACCAAGCGTACCAGGAGGATGCCATGAAAATACTCACATTTTTGTGTATTTCTGCTTGCCGGTATAACGATTGTGCCCGGTGTTATCGAGGCGGCCAGCACGATTGATGCTGACGCCGCGGTGGTGCAGTTGCGATCGGACTGTACTGAGGCCGGTGCCGATATCGACAACTGCTTTACCAGTGTTGGAGCGCTTATTGACTGGATTGTCAATGCGCGAAATCCAAAGCCGTCAGCCACCAACCCGTTGGAGGTGAAGATAGGTGCCGGTACGTTCAATGCAATAGGTTTGGCTTGCGATCCGGATAACGGCTTCACCGGCTATATCTCATTTACTGGCTCCGGGCGTGGACAAACCACTATCAGTGCTTCTAACGGTATCGTGGTTGATATTGCATCGTGCACCGAATTGAACTTTCAGGATCTGCGCATCTACTCGTATAACGGAAGCGGAGGCGCCGTTAAATGGAAGGGCGGTGGAAATTCTAACTGGAGCAACATTGATATAAATGCACAATATTACGCCTGGCAGGAGCCTCTAATATCCTGTGGTGCCACACGAGGAAGACATAACTGGTTCGGTAGCCGTGTCGTGTCAACGGATGTTTTTTCAGCATCGAAAGTCTATACGGCAAACTGCGATGAAAGCTGGTTTTCTGGATCAGAAATAACTCTAGATCTGCAATGCAATTACACGAATCCTAATGACCCCGTCGCGTTATCGATACAAAACGCAGCCGAAGCCCACGTCTACGGGTCAGTTGTTCGTGTGCTCAGCGAAGACTGTAACGCGAATGCCCCGTTGATTGCTATCAGGGCCAGGTCTGGGGGTGTGATTCACAGTCATGGCACTGGAATCGACGTACTAAGCAATACCGCCAATGACGTAACTGCATTGGCGGTCGCTAGCGGAGGTTTGATACACGCGAATGGGTCTTCTTATAATCTTCAGACGACAAGCGGCACCATAACGCGAATCGATAACAATGGTGGTACCGTGAAGGCGCCATACTTGTGGGAAGGGGGTTCCACTCTTCCTGATATCGTCTCGGAAGACGGCGCCGACATGGTGGTGGAACATGCTGGTGGTACTGACACGCATCTGCTCATATATAATGGCAACTGCGTGGACGAAAACGATCCCAACGACGGAGGTCCGTGGATCGATGTGACAACCGGCGCCTGTCGGTAGTCGAGCGACGGGGGGCAGAGAGCAACTATCTCTAGGTATTAGCGAAAATTGTTCTCTGACTCCGATTTGACTAATTGGCAACGCTGCCGTTTGTCAATACGGTGGCCGCAGGCTTTCCTGGAATGAACACGACCGCGGTTGTGGTGGGCGCCGCGGAGAAGTACTTCACGCCGCGGGCGGTGGCCGCCAGTCTATGGCGATTCCTGTTTAATAACCTGCAGATTGGCGACCACCCACACGACCCCATCCATCGCGCTGACATTCTGCATATTCAGAATCTTGAAGTCTCCCATGAATCCGTATGTACGATTCAGCTGGTAATAACTTTGTACATCGGAGGTGTAGTAAAGAAACGAATTGATGTTCCAGTACGACACGTGCGTGGGATCCTGGAAGGCTCCCCGACCATCTGTAGATGGAACCTTGATATCCGCTGTCGCGCCGTTCTTGCACACCCGATAGATTTCGTTCATGGTCTTGATCTTGTCCGGAAGATGCTCAATGGCGTCATGTGCGCGCAAGTAATCTACATAATTATCCTCGAACGGGAATCGCTCCCTAAGATCACACACGATATCCACGCCCGGAGCCTCCACGATATCAACACCGATAAAGCCGGGTTGCTTGTTACCTCCGCAACAGATATCAACTTTGACTGGGTTGCCGGTCATAGCCCATCCCTCTCATAACTACCTACCTTTCATGCGCTTGAAAGACAGTTAACGTATACGCGGGTCCCACTAAACCACACACGATAGCGTTACCCGTAAAAACCCTGCTGCATACGCTCCATAACGAACGGTCGGCCATCCACCTGCACACAGTAGTTGGAGCCATGCCAGTGGTGCCTCACCAACACCTGGTTCAGGAATTCATATCGCGCTCCCGCCGCCAGGTTGCGAAGGTGCCAATCCCAGTCCGTTGCCGGCCCTGCGTCGTTGCAGAAACCGTCTACTTTGTGAAACATGTCGACCCGGAACAAGCACATGGGGAAATTTATCCAGTTCACCATCCGAATACGAGCCTTGTCCATGGGTGCACCGTTAGATTGCTTGTTATCCGGCTCCTGGATCTGCATGCAGTGTACCGCATCAGCCCCGGTCTCCGTAATGTATCGATACATAGTCGAGAGAAACTCCGGCGCCCATTCATCATCATCTTCCAGGACGGCAAAAAAAGGTGGAGTCCCGAAATGACGAACAGCTTCATTCAGGGCATAGCCGAGCCCCTTTTCCGGTAACACCAGTAGTCGCGTCCGTGGTTGAGCCAACTGATCCCCGAGAGCATTAACGTAGTCGGTAAGATGTTTGGCGCCACCGTTTTTGGCTACCACCAGCAACCAATCCTGGAAGTCCTGTCTTCGCAAGCTCTCTATTGCCCGACCGCACATGGCAGGACGATTGTATGTGGGAATTATGACCAGTATCTTTGGTTCAGCCATGTGTGTCACTCTTTTGCCCGGTCAAGCATGGATTTTTCACCACCCATAGCGTCATGAAACCGCAGCTTGCTGCTTCCGATAATCACTCCCCACCGGTCTATCACAAACGTCACTTACCATCTCCCGCCTCTTCACCGAAGGAGTGTACCCACTCAGGTCTTACGGTGCCACGGAATACGCGCTCGAAACAGGTAAACTCAATATCCTCAACAAGAAATCTTAACTTGCGATACAAATACTCTGGGTCGCGTACCAGCTTCGGATATGAGAGGAACGTTGTCGGAATATCCCACTCCCCCAGTACAGTTACGAGCTTGAAGAATTGTCTGGCGAGGATCGATTCCTGCTCTTCAGGGTTTCTGGTGTGCCACAGTCCACCGGGACACCCTTTGTATGAGTGCGGCCCATTCACTTGTTTTTCCACAAATATTCGACTTTCCGCTGCCGCCGGCAGCGCACGGAAGGGAATATACGCGTGGTCTATCTTGATTCTTCCGGATTCCAGAACATGGGCGAGATAATCACACAGCCAGGGACTTTTTATGATATAGGGGCAATCCGGCATGCGTATATCATGCTCGAGTCCTGCCCTGGCGCCAGCATGTAGAACCAAGTTGGATGCCGTATATCCAGTGTCGAGACCCAGGTACGTTAGCAATTGTACGAGGAATGATGTGCCGGCCCGGCCTGTTCCGGAAATAATGCAATGGTTGCGTTGATGAGTGTGCATACCCAGGTAACGACACGATACTGATAGTGGTTGATCACCCGATCATACCTTGGCTAACCCATTCAGTCTATTCCGAAAAGTCCGGTAGATGCGTATTAGTCGGTTTCCGGCCATACCCATCGGCAGGACGGGTAGCGCACCTTCGCTATTGCGCATACAGCCAGCCGGTGATCGATAGGCGCGGCGTCGGCGAAAATGCGGCAACCGGGGCGACATAGTGAAGTACAGGTACCCGAAACAGCACCAGCGAATTGAACAGAGGTGCAAAGGAATCGCTGATAGTGCCGTCTCGTTCCATGAAATGCAGTGTTCCGCCCCAGTCCGCGCGCCACTCAGGCGTAAAATTGAACACATAGGCAATGCGCCGGGCCGGATCTTCCGAGTCGTTATGCCTGTTGAGGAAGTGACCGGAGGAAAAGCGGGCGGCATGGGCATCTACGCGTACGCCATCTTGACTACCAGTGACGGATTTGAGAAATTCGATGAAACGCCAGGATTGGAGATACCCCTGAAATTGTCTCAGTGCCGAGTCGGGGGCAGTGGTGGTCGGAAGCTCTGTCAGCGCGTGATGCAGATAAAGAAACTGGAAGCCGCTGGCTGCGGTTTTGTTGACCGCGGCTAGAAAGTGGGCTTGGCGTGTCGGTCCCCACGTGTCCCACTCGTGCAGCGCAACGCCGTGCGGTTGCCCCTTTTCTATATAACAGAGTGTCCATGTGGCCAATGTAGCAAGCTCTCGCTGGATGGCGACAGCGCGAGTGGGTTCGAGTATGTTAGTTATCCGCAAGCGTCCTTTTCGTCCGAACTGCTGCCTTAGCTCTATCGTGTCGATGGCGGTATTGATCCAGTCGTAAGACATTTCGCGCTCCATGGGCTCGGCGGTTGCAGAACGCTGTTACGATATCAAACTTACAGCGGCCTGTCCGGCGAATTTACGGGGTTGGCCGGCAGGTCCGTAATAGCCTATTCTTGTTTTAGCGCTTTTCCCAATGGCTTGAGATGTTGCTCATAGTTTCGCCAGCGCCCTGCCGATCGGCTGTACAACGGCTGGCGCACTTGGTCATAGCTTGCTGTGGATACCAGGCGAGGGTTGCGGTGAAAGGCGAGACACGCCGGGTTCCAGTCAAGCCCGAGAAAATCCAGCAATCCTCGGGTGACGGGTTCGAATTTCTCTATTAACTGTTCGTACTGGATATCGATCATGCGCAACGGCAGGGTCTCACGCCAGTGGCGCATGAGTCGTTCGTATTCCCGGTAGTAGTGACCGAGATTGCCTAAGTCGTAGCTGTAGTCGTGGCCCCTGGCGAACTGGTGAAAGTAGCACGAGAGACAGGAATCCATTGGATTGCGCCGGCAGTGGATCACGCGCGCTTTTGGAAACAACAGCGCGATCAATCCCAGGAACATGTAGTTGCTGGGCATCTTGTCGGTAACGAAACGGGCGCCTGGGGCGACGGCATGCAACCAAGTGAGATGAGTCATCGCCTGTTGGTCGATTTCGCCTCGGCGAATCCGGGTAAGATATTGCGGAAGGGTGCCCATAGAACCGCCCTGCTGCGCTAATCGAGCGGCGATTTTCTTGATCTTTTCCAGTTCCCCGGCGCCGTGTACGTTGGGATGGCTGTCAAGTATCTGCTCGATCAGACTGGTGCCTGAACGGGACATACCGACGATGAAAATAGGCATTTCATCCGTATTGGATGCTGGTTTTGTCTGGGCGAAGAAGTCTACGGAAAAAGTAGAAATCATTTCGTCGATCGCCGAGCTGTGCCGGTCACGATCAAAACAGCGCGGTACCGCGGCGTTGCCTTGCGCGTAGTGCCGGAAGGCCTTGTCGTATTCGCCAAAGCGATCGTAGAGGCGTCCCAGTTCGAAATGTAGATTGGTTTGTTCGTCGCGAGTCAGGAACTGTTTTTGTAACACGCGTTCCATTAGCGCGGCGGCGTTGCGCTCCTGCTTTTTGGCCGAACTGGCGGTTGCGAAGGCGCAGGCGATTCGAGAATGCGTGTTTTCAGTTTCGAGAAAGGGTTCGAGACGATGCAGCGCGGCTTCTTTGTCGCCCTGGCGTTCCAGGGCGCTGGCCTCGCCTGCCGCGGCGATCGGATCATCGGGAGCGATCCGAGCGGCCTGGCGGTAATGTGCCAGAGCGCCTTCATAATCGTGCATAAGCAGAAGCAGATGCCCTATATTGCAAAGTGTCTCGGTCGAAGCCGGGTCTGCGGTCAGCGCTTTTTTATAATAGATCATGGCGTCCTGGAGTCGATCCTCGGCGAGCGCGATCATGCCCAGGTTAATCAGGGCAGGTACATAGTTCGGTTGCATTTCTGTGCAAATGCTAAAGTCCCGCGCGGCGGCTATCAGATCCCCTTGTCCTAAAAAGCACAGACCACGATCCAAAAAATATTGAATATTAGTAGCGTCAATCTTGATGGCCTGGTGAAAACAGTCCATCGCCTGTTCAGCCTTCTGCTGGGCAAGCAGAGCTTTCCCGAGCTCATGATGCAAGGGCGCGGAGTCCGCTTTCAGGACAAGTGCTTGCCGTAGACACTCTACCGCGTCTTCGCTTTGACCGAGCGCCAAGGCTGCGCGCGCGAACAGCGTACGGATGCCGACCCGGGAAGCATCGTGCGCCAGCGAGTTGCGGCAGGTTATGATGCAGCCTTGAAAATCGCCCAGTTGCAGCTGTGCCTGTGCCAGGCCGTACAGCGCCATGGCCGACGTCTTCTTTACCCGCAGTGCGCCGTTCCAGGCAAGCAGCGCGTCCTCGAACAGTGCCAAATGCTCGCAGGCATGGCCCATATGCTGCCAGGCCTCAAAGTCGTCCGGAGCTGCCGAGCAAATCTTCCTGAGCAGGTCCCGGGCGGCATGTAGGTCGCCAGCCGAAAATGCGTTTTCCGCCTGCCGCTTAAGTTCGGCGATGGGAACGGGCGTGGTCATATCTTCAGAGGCCGTGCTAGGGCTTCCAGCAGCGGGTCAAGGTGCTGCTCATAGTGTTTCCAGCGCCAGACGGATCGGCTATAGATCGGTTGTCGAACCTGCTTGTAGCTGGGGGTGTGCACGATGCGGCGCGAATCGTAGAATCGCAGACAGGCTTCCTGCCACTCCAGACCGACAAACGCTATCAGGTCGCGGGTCATGTCCTCGGGCTTGGCTACTGTCTCTTCATAGCCCATCCGAAAAATTTCTGTTGTAAGGACGTTCTCCCAATACTGCATCAACTGTTCGTATAGCCCGTAAAATAACCCCAGCGATCTTAGATCAGTCGCATAGGCATGGTGGGCATTGAAACGATGAAAGTAAATAGACAGGCAATTGTCACGCGCATCGCGCCGGCAGTGGACAATCCTCGCTTTTGGGAATAATAGTGTGATCAGTCCGATATCGAGAAAATTCATGGGGGTTTTGTCGCTGATGCGCTGCGCCTGCGGAGCCAATGTGCGCAGTCGATCCAGATGCTCATGAGCGCACGTGTTGATAGCCTGCGCTGTCAGCAGGCGAATACAGCCCGGATACGGTTGAGAGCTGCCGAGCAACGCAGGCAGGCGGCCGGTAATACTACAGAGCCAATCGAGCTCGCCGCCACCGTGAACGTCGGAGTGACTGGCCAGTATTTGCTCCGCCAAAGACGTGCCTGATCGGGGCATGCCGAGGATAAACATGGGGGCTTCCGAGTCGCATTCCGCACGCGGCAGGCTGCCCAGCGTCTGCTTGCAGAACGACTGCATTATATTGCTGACAGAGAACTTGGCTTTTTCGGGGTCAAACGGCCGGGAATCTGCTTCGTTGCCAATACGGTAGTGACGAAAGGCGCTGTCGTATTCCTCGATGCCGTCATACATATCCCCGAGCGCGAAGTGAATATCGACCTGCTCGCGTGGGGGAACGTAGCCATGCAAGACCGATTCGAGATATTCGATAGCTTGGTATCTAGTTTGTTGATCGGATGCGAGTTTGGCATACGCCAGTGCCGCCTTTGCAGAAGGGGTTTTACGTTTCATCAAGGGCGCTATTAGTTCCCGCCCTTCGTCCGCTCTATTCATTACTTCGAGAAGTTCACACTTCGCGATGATTGCCTCTACGTCCGCAGGATTTGTTCTGATCGCTGCATCGAAACACGTCATGGCGGCGCTGTCATCGCCCTGAGTCTGTAAGGCTTTGCCGAGATTGCAGTGATTCTTGGATAGCTCAGGCCGCAATTGCAGCGCCTTGCGATAGCAGTGAATGGCCTCGTCGGTCCGGTCCATCTCGGTCAAGACGTTGCCGAGATTGGCGTGCGCATCTGCATACTCCGGCGCTAGAGACAGCGCGCGTTGCAGGTAAATTGCGGCTTCTTCGAAGCGACGCTGTTCCCATAACAGCGCACCGAGATTGTTCTGTGTCTCCGCTTGGTCTGGGTCCAGCGCAATTGCAGCTTCGAACTCTGAAATCGCTTCAGGAATTTTCCCCTCGCGCCATCTGATGGTACCGAGCAGGCTCTTGAGCTGAGCATTTTTTGGGGCGCACTCCAAGCCTTTCAGACAAGCATCGACAGCCTCTGGAACACGATCGGTCATTAACAAAACATTCACGAGATTGACATAAGCGCCGGGGATGGCGGGATTCAGTTTAAGTACTCGTCGGCACGCAGTTTCCGCGTTTCCGAGGTGGCCGAGCATGGCGCTGGCCACGCCAAACAGGTACCACGCCTCGATGTCGCCCGGTGTTTGCTCGCAGCACTGACTCAGCAAACCGCACGCTGCGGTGTAGTCTTGCGCGTGAAACAGACTGGTGGCTCTTTGTTTGAGTGCCCTGTTGTTCATGTCAGAAATCCCCCGTGCCGGCAGGATGCAGGGCTTCAACTAGCCCGCTAACATGCGCTTTGTAGTGTTTCCATCTGTCGACCGAGCTGCGGTAGATCGGTCGGCGTACTTGGTCATAGCTGGGTGTATTGACCGCGCGGTCGATGTCATGGAATGCCAAGCATCGTGCATCCCATTTCAGGCCGCAAAAAGTGATCAGGGAGCGGCACGTCTCCTCGAAGTGGTTGATCACATCTTCGTATCTTACGTTAAACATGGGGATGCCGACGACTTGATTCCAGTGTCGCATTAAAGACTCATACTGTATGTAGTAAGTTCCCAGCGTCCGGAGGTCCTGGGTATAGGCGTGCATCGGATTCATCCGCTGAAAATAAAGAGAGAGGCAGTTGTCGCGCGGATCCCGATTTACATGAATGACACGGGCATCGGGGAACAACATCTCGATCAGCCCTAGATAGAGAAAGTTATGCGGCATCTTGTCCGTCGTTCGTACGGCGTGGGATGACGCTTGAGGAAGAGAGTTGAGGTACGCTTCCGTCAAGCGGCCGATGTCGGTCGCATCGAGACGGGAGATCCAGGCCGGATATGGAGCCCACCCGCGGGTCAGGGGAAGCCGCCCATGCGCGATGTCACCGATTATGGTGAGTTCTCCCGCACCGTAAACGTCGGGATGGGCGCTCAGTATCTGCTCGATGAGGGTCGTGCCAGAACGCGGCATGCCGACGATGAAAACCGGCCGTTGTGTGTGGAGATCGGAGCGCGGAAGTCGTGGCATGGCCTGTGGAGAGAAAACGGTGCGTATATCATCAATGAAGCGGCGGTGTTGCTCACTATCGAAGTGGCCGGGGGCGACACGGTTTGCATCACGGAAACATGTGAAGGCCCGATCGTACTCTCCCGATTTGTCATAGAGTTCACCCAGGGCGAAGCGCATAGAGGCTTCGGCGTCCCGGTCGCCTCGTACCGATTCTAGAGACTTTTCGATCGAGACAATGGATTCCTCAATGCGACCGATATGCGGTGCAACTCGGGCGAGAACCTGTGCCGCCTGTGGATCGAGCCGTGAAGAGGCGAGGCAGGGTGCGAGCGTATCGAGCGCCTCGGCGTTCTGTCCCCTGCGGTGCAGGAGCATGGCGCGACCCGCCAGGGCAGGCTCGTGTCCCGGGCGAGTGGCCAATACGCCGATAAAGGCCGCGTCGGCCTCGGTGTAGCGGCCCATATCGGTGAGGCAGAAGCCCATCTGCACGGCGGCATCCGCACATGCAGGATCGAGCGATAGAGCGGTTTTGTAGCTGTCGACCGCCACCGCCAAGTGGCCTAGGCTTTCCTGGGCAATGGCGAGATTAAGGTGGCAGAGGGGATGTTTGTAGTTGTGATTCACCGCACGTTGGAAATAGTCGACAGCGCTATCAAAACGCCCCTGCTCCATTTCGTGATGGCCGAGGTTGTTGAGAGCGCCAACATTGCGCGGGTCGTGATTGAGCGTATGCCGATAACAATCCAGGGCCTGTTCATGCCGTCCCAGCGCATACAACACCACGCCGCGAAGAAACTGGTATTCTGCCGTGGACTTGCTGGCGGGTGAAACCGCATTAAGCTTTTTCAGCGCCTCTCTATCCGCTTTTTTTCTGTGCAAGACGTCGGCCAGCGAGATAAGTGTGTTGTCGTCGGCGGGTTCTTTGGACGCCGCCTGATGCAGCCGAGCGACGGCCTGATCAAGATTGCCCAACTGGAGGCTGAGAGTTCCGGCGGCACGCAGCGCCCGAACGTCGTCGGGGTACTGCGTTAGAAGTTCGTCAAACGCGTCGCGGGCTTCGTGCAGTCGTCCGGCATGCTGTAGCGCGACAGCAAGATTGTAACGTGCCCCCCGGTCTCGCGGTCGAACGATCAGGACGCGGCGGCAGCTGTCGATTGCTTGATCAAGATTGCCTAGGTGCGCATGCACAGATGCTCGGACGTACCAGGTGTCTGCGTCCACGCTGTGAGATTCGCAGTAGTGATCGATAAGTAAAGCTGCCTGGGCGAAACGCTGACAACCGCAAAGATGGCGGACTTGATCAAGCACGCGGTTTTTAGACATCAATCACCACCATACAATGCGTCTGAGAGGTCGGCAAGATGCGATTCATAGTTGCGCCAGCGGCCTATGGAGCTGGAATACAGTGGCCGTCGCACTTGGCTGTGACTCGCTGTAGCAACTGTTCGTTTTGTTTTGTGGAATTCCATGCAGGCTGGATCCCAGTTCAGACCGCAGAAGGCAAGCATCCGTCGGATCTCACGTTCGGGTTTATTTACTATATCTTCGTATCGAACATTATGAATCGCTATATCGAGATGCTTACGCCAATGATGCATAAGCGATTCATAGAGCCGGTAGTAGAAACCAAGATCGCGTAAGTCGTACGCGTAGGCATAGTCGCCGCTGAAATCGTGGAAATAGCACGATAGGCAGGTGTCCATCGGATCGCGCATGCAGTGAATGATTCGGGCATCAGGGAACATGCGGTCTATCAGTCCAAGATGTAAAAAATTGATCGGTGCCTTGTCAACCACCCAAGATGCCGTTTCCGAACGCGCTTTCAAATGCGCAAAGTATTCTTGCGCCAGAGCTTCGAGCTGCTCACAGGTCAACAGGTTCAGGCACTGAGGGTAAGGTGGCGCGGCCATGCCGGCTATTGCGCGAACGCGTTCAGGTAACTCATGTATCAGTGGCAGCTCACCTGCGCCGAAGACTTTCGGATGAGTGGCTAGAATTTGCTCTGCGAGCGACGTTCCAGAGCGCGGTAGCCCAACAATGAATACAGGTCGCAAACTGTTGTCGGAGGTGCGAACGCGCGGCTCGGAGCGAGAGCTGTAAAATACTGCTTTCAGTCGGTTAAATCCGTCCGTACAGGTGCGAGCGTCGAAGCGGGTGCCGGCGTTGAGGTTGGCGCTGCGAAAGTATTCGAAGGCGGTATCGTACTCGCCCGCGCGGTCGTACAGGCTGGCAAGAGCAAACTCCAATTTGGAGCGAATTCGTTCCGTGTGTTGTTCTTTCAGGAGCTGCAGAAGCATGTCGGTGGCTTCCCGCTCGGCTCCGATCCGTGATGCAAGATTTGCAAACGTTATGCCGAGTGAGGCCGTCGGTGGTTGTACTGCTAGTATTTTTCGCAGTATTTGATGAGCCTCATCATAGTTTCCTTCCAGGCCGAGCACGCCGGCAATTCCGATATGAGCATCGACGTGTGCGGGTTCTGACTCCAGTGCTTGTCGGTAGCATTCGATGGCGCGGTTGGTCTCTCCCTGTTCCTGGCATGCCACCCCCAATCGGAAATATAGCTCGGCATTCCCGGGCAGTGCATGCAGGCCGTTCTTTAGGAGTTCGCCCGCCTGTCGAAACTGTCGTCTCTGTATATATATTGCACTCAGGTGTAGATACGCATCCAGGAACTGATTGTTGAATTTGATAGCTTGCGCTAAATGTCGGCTGGCGTCGTCGTCTCGGTCAAGTTCCAGTAGAGTCAGCGCTAGATTGTAGTGGACGGCGTAGGCGCCCGGTCGCAGAGTCAGAACCCGTTCATAGGCGCGCAACGCTTCTCTGGGTTCCGCGCTTAGCTTGTAGGTATTGGCAAGCTCCAGCCATGCGGCGGCGTTTGAAGCGTCGGCTCGCGTCGCGGCTTGCAGCTGTCGCTTCGCTTCCTCGGTTTTGCCCTGGTGCAATAGGGCAACCCCGAGGTTGGTCAATAGGGCTGGTTGGCCGGGTGCCAACTCAAGCGCCCGACGGCAGCATTTTTCGGCTACGGAGAAATCACCCAGCTGGCCGTTGATCGCACCCATCAGAAACCAGACCTCCGCGTCGTTCGGATGCCGTAAACACAACTGTTTACAGCGTTCATGGGCGGTTGAGATCTGCTGACTCTGGATCAGTCTTGTGATTTCGGATTTATCGCAGCTCGACGGCGGAGTCATATTCACAGCTTCAACTCCCTGGTCCGACGAGGCGCTGCAGCCGATCAGACGCTCGAGCTATCACACGGTCCCACTGGCCAGGCGCTCGCTGGCGCACGTGTATGAGGGAGGGGTACCAGTGACAGTGTTCAGTGTCCGATAGCCAGCGCCAGTCGGCTGCAAACGGCTGCAGGCACCAAACTGGAGTGTTCAGCGCGCCGGCCAGGTGCACCGTCGAGTTGTCGACCGAGATGACCAGATCGAGTGCGGCGATTAAAGCGGCAAATCTATCCAGATCAGCGACCGGATCGAGGTCCGGCAAGTGCTTGATCTGCGTGCTCAGCTGCTCTCGGGCCTGTTCGAGTTCTGCGACACAGTCGCCATACTGCAAGCTTACGAATTGAACGCCAGGTACTTCCAGGATGGGCTCCCACATCGACAGCCGTATCGAACGCTTCGCCTTCTGCGTCGCATCACGACCGCCACGCCAAGAGATCCCCACCTTAAGACCCGGGCCGATCTCTTCCAACCGCCGACGCCAGTGTTCGCGCTGGACGGGATCAGCCTGAAGGTAGCCGGTGTGCGCGGGAAACGTCGCCAGAGTCGGACGCAGGTGGCGCAATAGGCTGCCGGCGGGGCTTTGGAAATCGACACGTGGCAGTGCATCGAGCCAAGTGAAACTTTCGGCCTGGGTGCCGCCGTGGACGTGAGCTCGCGGGAATGAGCGGGCGAACAGCGGCGCTAGCCGCGGGTCGCAATCGATAATCAGGTGCCCGGCAAGCGTGAGCAGTTCCGGGAAACAGGACGCGAACATGATCTCGTCGCCTATGCCTTGTTCGGCATGCACTAGCAGTGTCTTGTCTTGCAATGGCGCGCCGTCCCACAGTGGCTGCGGAAAGCCCCGCCGCACCAGTCCCTTGCCTTCCCACCGCCACTCATACTCTGGCCAGCCCCTACTAAAGTCACCTTGCTGCAACCACACTAACGATCGGTCCCAGTGCGGAGCCACCGCATCGGGTTGCCGCGCCACAGCCTCGTCCAGCGTTGCCGCTGCTGCCTCCAATTGGTTCAGTTCACGCTGACTCTTGGCTAGGTTGACGTACGCCTCAATCTGATCAGGGGCCAGGGCGATCGCTCTATGGTAGTAACCGATCGCCTCATCTGCTCTGTTCTGTGCCTGCAGGACCAGTCCGATATTGTTGATTGCCGGCGCCAGGTCAGGCGCCAGCATTAGTGCCGATCGGTAACATTCAAGCGCCTGTTCCAGTTCCTCGCATGCTTGATAAATGGTTCCTAATTGCAGCTGCCAGGCGGGGGAGTTGGGTTCGACTGACGCAGCCCGTCGCGTACTTTCCAACGCTTCATCCAGTTGACCGGCTTCCTTAAGTGCCCTGCCGAGCCCGGCGTATGCGCTCGCGTCCCCACTGTTCAGGTGGATGAGACGCCTGAACAGGTCGCAGGACTGCTGAAACCGGCTACACTGCAGATTGATATCGGCTAGCAGACGCAGCGCCTCTGTCTGGTCCGGTTGTTGCTTGAGAACTCGCTGACAGACGTCTGCTGATGCCTCGAGACTTCCCGCCGCCACATAGGCGTGCGCCAGGTTGATACTCGCCGCAACTAGATCCGGGCACTGAGCCAGCACTTGTCTGTAGGTGTCGATGGCCCGCTGGTGATCGCCGGACAACTGGAGTGCGTTGGCGAGTTCGAGCCGAGACTCGATCATGTCGGGGCGTAGTTTCAGTGTTTGACGAAAGGCGTCGATAGCGGTATCGAACTGTCCGGATCGGCTCAACGCTATGCCGAGATTATGGTGACCCATTGCATTGGCAGGTTGCAGCGTTACTGCGCGGTGACAACACTGCGCCGCGGCCGGAAAGTCTTTGAGTCCGCCGTGGATTGATCCAAGCAGGAACCAGGCTTCGGCGTCATTTGGGTGGAGCTCGCACAGGCGCGTTCCAAGGGTCCTGGCCTCGCCCAGTCGTCGCCGCTGTATCGCCGCCAAAAGATCGGCCTTGGTGGGCTGTTTACCGGGCAATCTGGGGCCGGATTTGCGGGACACTTTGCTCCGTAGGCCCATTACTGGTTGTTGCTAGGAGCCCAGCCTGGCCTTGAGGTCGTCGATAAAGGGCTCGTAGTTTCGCCAGCGTCCGGCGGCCGAGTGATAAAGTGGCCGCCTAACCTGTGCATAGCTTGCAGTGAGTGTAGTACGCTCGGTCTCGTGAAAACGCAAGCAGCCCTCGTTCCAGTCCAGATCGCAGAAATCGAGTAGCGAACGAGTTACCGTTCGCGTGTCCTCTAGCAGCGCTTCGTAGGATAAATCAAAGAAACGGACACCAACGTCTCGCCAATGCTTCATCAGTCGCTGGTAGTTAGCGTAATGCTCGCCCAGCGCGTTGAGATCGTAAGCGTAGGGGTGGTGTCCCGAGAAATCATGAAAGTAGCACGAAAGACAGGTGTCAAGCGGGTCGCGGCTGCAGTGAATGATTGCCGCCTCAGGAAAAAGTTTACTAATCAATCCAAGGTGATGGAAGTTATGAGGCATTTTGTCAGTCACACGGTCGGCAGTGGACGATACTTCGTTTAGTCGTTCGAGATATTCGTGAGCCAGATTATTGACATGGGTCTGATTGAGTTCGAGCACACCTTCGAGGAAGGTGGCTGTACCAGTGTGTTCGGTAATGTTGTCGACAATATTGAAAATCGTTTTGAGCTCTCCACCACCGTGGACTTTGGGGTGGCTGGCCAGGATCTGTTCGATCAGGCTGGTCCCGGAGCGGGGCATGCCCACAACAAAGATAGGGCGGCGTGGGTTGTTTGTCGTGGCAATCGGCAATCGATCCAGTGTTTCTCGCGTAAATGTAGCGGTGATCCTGTCGATGTAATTGGCGTATTCGCTTGCATCGTATTGCCGAGGTTTAAGGGTGTTGGCTTCTGTGTATCTTTCGAATGCTTTACTGTACTGACCGGCGTTGTTCAGTAGTCGTCCCGCTGCGTAATTCAGCTCGGCGCGCAGCGAAGTGGTGAGATTCTCGGAATGGAGCTGTGAGTCCAGTAGACTCATCGCCTCTTGGCAAACATCCAGCTCTGGACAAAGCCGCGAAAACACTAGTGCTACTCTCGGGGTTGTTCTTCCTTCGTCTATGATGGGCCGTAGTCTAGCTAATGCCGCCTGGAGGTCGCCGCGTTTTTCCCATACGCTGGCTTCCGCGGCAACAATATCCGGGGAATCCGGGGCGAATTGCAGAATGTTCTGATAGGTTTCCAGCGCCTCCGTCAATCTGCCCGACGCCTCGAGTACTAGGCCGATTTCCGACATGATTACCGCGTCGTTGGGTTTCAGTTCTAGTGCACGTACATAGTGGGCATGCGCCTGTTCGAGATCGCCACGTTCTTTTAACGCCATAGCGAGACGCATCTCGGCTTCGGCTGATTCTGGAGCGCTGGACGCGGCCTCTGTCAGCGTGTTGACTGCGGCATCTAGACGGCCCTGCAGTAAGTAACCCATACCGAGGTTGATACGGGTGTCGAGGTGGTCGGGTGTCAGGCCGATGCATTCTTCCAGACTTGCGACCGCTTCATCGTATCGGCCATCCGAAAGTAAGGCGTTAGCGAAATTCACCCGGATGTCGAACAGCGAGGGATTGAGTTCAAGAGCCTTACGGTAGCTACATAGAGCTTCCTGCAATCGCCCCTGCCGGTGCAGCGAGCCGGCAAGATTAGCGTGCGCCGCGGCGTTGTCAGGAAGGCAGTCTACCGCCCGGCGGCTGAACGCTTCTGTGTCGTACAGATTTTCGGATTGTCCCGCCAGACCCGCTAAGAACACCCAGGCTTCGCCGTAGTCTGGTGCTACACGCGTTGCCGTCAGCGCACTTTCCAGCGCTGCTTCTGGCTGACCAACTGCGTGCTGGAGATGGGCCAGAGTCAGATGAGCATCGGCATAGTCGGGTTGGATCTGAATGGCGCGCTGGACGTTGTCAATAGCGCTCGCCACGGCGCCGGTCTGGCCGTCAATCGCGCCCAGCATAAGCCAAGCCTCGGCATTGTCGCCGTCGATTCTGCAGATCTCGGCGTAAAGTGTGCGAGCCTCGCTGAAATTCTGATTTTCCACGTGAGCGCTGGCCTGTTCGACCATCTCGGTGACGTTTTCGTTACTCATTGTTCGGTACCCAAGTGTAATAATTTAGTTCATTTTCAGGGTTAGCGGTTAGTGTACCATCGAACGTGGTCAAGCCGCGTGCTCCTTAACTTATGACCATCGACGCTGTCTCGCCAAGACGATTTAGTTGGTATTAATTTTTGGCCATGGGCAGCCAGTATCGATCGTACTCAGGCTAGCTCTATATGCCCATTTTCAGTGTGTCGGTCCACTAGCGGGAATGCAAGAGGGCGCGGTTCGGCGGTTTGCGAGGCTAGGGTCGGAACGGTCTTCGAGACCTCGGGTCAGGTGAATATTAGTCATTAACTATCAATAATATAGACCTATTCGTTCGAGCGTGGGCCGTGCACCATGCGCTTTTGATGAATTCTTGCACCCCGCGATCGAAGCCGATAACCTATTCATCAAAGGTGGTCGCCGGCATGCTGTCGGTGCAAATCCTACAGAACAAAAAAACGGGGGAGAATGAGATGACGAAATGGGCTAGGGTAGCCATTCTTCTCGTACTGACACTGCCATTAGTATGGAGTTGTGCCGGCGACAAGGTATTTCACGAGTACGCTCGGGCCGGTGGTACCGTCGCTGTGGCTGCCGGTTGGAAGCATCACTTCGATCCCAGCAACATCACCGTCACGATCACGCCGCCGGGAGGGGTGCCCACCATCTATTCACCGGGCGATACGCGGGTCCGAGCGGTCGTCAACCTATATCCCGATCCGTTGGCGAGCATGATCATATCGCGTGAGACAGATCAGGATCTGACGCCGTTCGCACGTACCTACGCAAGTACCACGGCGAATTTTACGGTTCCCAATGGCTCTTCCGACAGCGACAAGGACTGGTGGCAGACGGTGGTGTTTGTAGATCTGCCCGTGTCGTTACCGGTCGGCGGAGGGGCGACTGAAATCATGATTGATAACCCCGAGGGTGAAACCGCCAGATCGACAGTGGAGATAGTTGCTCCAGATGGTAGCACTAGTAGTTTTGATGCGGAGTCGGTTGGCCCGCTTAGTGCGGAGATGCTGGCATCACTGAAGCGAGTCGGTCATTACACTGTATCGCTGGATGGCGCGGTTCTTCCCTACGCTGTACAGGTAGAACTCACGCATGATCCGGATGCCGACAACGGAGGGGTGGGGCGCGCCTATGTTGTGAATCCGCTGGGTTACATAAAAAATCTTTCCTGGAACGACGATGGCGCGACTATGAAAATAGTGCTTTTGCCAGCGCGCGATGGCGAGATCACGGTTATGCATGATTTCAAGTTCTATGTCGCCGGAGGCGTGACGAATCTGACCGTCAATAGTGTGCAGGCGTTCGACATCGACGGTTATCCTGTTGGTGGAATCACTGCCAGTATTGCTCCGTAAGGGTCATCTGGCCCAGTTTCTCGCTACGGCGACGACTTGCTCGTGCCCTAGGCTTTAGCGCTAGTATGGTCAGTTGTTGCCTGGACGGTTGCGCTGGGTTGTGGGAGGGTGCTTTTGGCGACAAAAAAGAATCTGGCCAAGCGAAAGCTTGAGGCGATGGCACTGTTTCGCAACCAGCGTCTCGATGATGCCATCAGCGCGTTTCGCGAAATCTGCCAAGCCGACAAAAAAGACGCCGAAGCCTGGTACATGCTGAGCGCGATCAATGGGATGACTGGCCGTTATACCGAGGCGGAGTCTTGCGCGCGTCGTGCCGTCGCGTTGCAGCCCGGCTATAGCGGTGCTCTGAAAAATCTCGGAGCAGCCTTATTGGAGCAGGGAAAGATCGATGAAGCTCAGGCGTGTTTCGAGCGTGTTCTGGTCGAACGTCCCGGCGACAGTGAAGCGCAGACGAGCCTTGGTAATCTATGGTTCCGCCAGGGTGAATATCGGCAGGCAGAACAATGTTACCGGACAGCGTTGAAGCTTCAGCCGGGAAATCCTCAGGGTTACAACAATCTAGGTAGTGTATTGCTGGCGCTTGGGGCGGTGAAAGAGGCCGATTCCTGTTTCGATCAAGCGATCCGGCTTCAGCCGGGCTATCCCGATGCGCTGATCAACAAGGCCTGTGTTTGTCGCAAGCTTGGCAACAGCGGTAGTGCGCAGTCGATCTATTCCCATGTGCTGGCGGCAGCGCCGGATAATCTGCATGCCCGGCTGGGTCTCGCGGAGTTGTTGGTGGAGTGCTCCGACCTGGACGCGGCGGATCGCAGTTACTCATCTATACTCGAACAGCATCCGCTTAGCGTCAAGGCGCTGCTGGGGCTGTCCGCAGTACGGCTTCGACAGCGACGGCATGACGAGGCCCTGGCATGCGCCATTCGTGCCGGGGAGCTCGAACCGGGCAATGCCGAAGCGCAGTTTTGTCTGGGGATAACCTACCGAGACATGGGCGACCGGGGACGGGCGCTTATCCATATGCGTGAAGCTGGGCGACTGGACCCAGGCAATTCCCAGACACGATATATCCTGGCTGCACTCGGCGACGGCCCCACCCCTAAACGAGCCGATTCGCAATACGTGGCGAGCTTGTTCGATTCCTACGCCGCAACCTTCGACGAAAGTCTGGTGGGTCGTCTTAGTTACAGAATTCCTGAAAAGATTGGTGAGATGCTAGCTCGCGCCGGTCTGCTGGGCAAGGGGTTGGATATTCTTGACATTGGTTGTGGTACTGGTTTGTGCGGTCCGCGGTTTCGGGAGCATGCTCGCCGGCTAGTGGGCGTAGATCTGTCGCCCAAGATGATCGACACTGCGCGGGCAAGAGGTGTATACGATGATCTGATGGTGGGAGATGTTGTAAAGCCCATGAAGGACGGAGCGTCTCAGTTCTCCCATATCATAGGTGCGGATGTGTTCCCCTATATTGGTGATTTGAACGAAGTGTTCGACGGTGCTCGTACCGCACTGATAGATCACGGTGTGTTTGTCTTCTCCGTCGAGTCCACTGAAGTGTACCCATTTGAGTTGCACCTGAAGGCGCGTTACGCTCATGCCGAACGCTACCTACGGGAGCTTGCCGATGAATTTGGATTCGAAGTGGTCTCGCTGGAGGATACTGTTGTGAGGATCGAAAAAGGGGAGCCTGTGAAAGGATTCCTAGTGCTTCTGCGCCAGCATCATGCGCGGATGCCTGGTGTCTGAATACTTGGATTGACAAGCCGTGCTCTATGCCGAGATAACACCCACACATGTATGCGCATATTGTCAGAACAGAGAGTTTAGCGACCCATTTTCTGCTCGATACGCCGCACGAAAGTCGACCTGCGGCTCTGAGTATACAGGCATCCCATTTATACTTCGATGGATGAGGAACATCAGTGAATACGATTTATCCGCCTGATGCCTACAACAAGGAGCTTTGTCTCAAAGTCAGTATGCCGATGTGGCTTGTTATCCTCTATCTGGTGCGGCCTTATGTGATTTTGATTGTCTCGTTGGTCGATATCCGCAGTCGGGGGGAGCTGTTCAGTATGGTATACGGCGATTATGAGCTGCTCCCGATTGTTGCGGCGCTGGCTGGGCTTCCTGCGTTGGCGGTGGTCTATGCTTGGACGCGCCGCAGCGCAAACGCATCGGCACGCGTCCGCAGGATATGGTCGTGTGGGCGACAGTTTCTGATCGGTTCCGCAGCGCTCAATATTATCGGCCAGGTAATTCCGGTAATAGTTGGGATTTCCTGGGGAATAGGAGACCTGGCCTGGGTTCAAATCGCGGCCAGTGCTGCCGCGATTTGCTATCTGCTGGTATCCAGGCGTGCGCGGGATACCTTCAGCGATTTCCCGGGAAAGTCCGAAAACTCGCGTCAGTCTGCAGGGAGTGACGGCATAAACTAAAGGCTAACCGGGCGTAGCAAGAATCTTTTGGAATTCGTCGATCCACTCGAGGGCAATCGTGCGCCAGGTAAAGCGTTTGTTGATATGGTTTTTGGCATTGTCACTAAGCTTCCGCCAGCTTAAATCGTCATTGAGTAATCGTATGCACTGATTGATGAAGCGGGCCTGATACAGCGGCGAGTGGCTTATTCTTTCGGTGTCGTCAACGGGGATTAGTACACTTGTGAATCCGTCGATAATGGTGTCCTGCAGTCCGGCCAGCGCGGAGGTCACCATGGGAGTGCCCGCAGCCTGACATTCTAGCGAAGCGACGCTGCAGCATTCTGGAAAGTGGCTCGGGTAGAGGGCAAGTCGCGCCGATAGCAATTCGGCAGCCAGTGCGCGTTTCGGCAGCGGTGCGCAGAGATGGACGGCTTCCATGCTGCGCGCCAGGTCGTACAACGGCGCCAGTCTTTGCTCCCAGGCCGCGAACTGGCTGCCGTATAGGGCCATGCCCGTAAATAGAAATAGCTCTGCCTCGGGGACGGCGCGTCGAATGGCGGGAAACAGTTGCAGCAGTACGTCTAGTCCGCGATAGGGCGTGTTGACGTAGATCAGCTTTGCAGGCTCGCGCTGCACCGAAGCGGAGAAATGTTTCGGTTCGACACCGTTGCGGGTCAGGTACTGAAGCGAGGCAGGAATCGGAAACGCACGCTGAAATCCTTGCTGCTGCCATTTGCTGATAAAAAAATAGCGCGATACCATACTATTTAATACGGGAATTGCATCTTGATAGTAGGGTGTGCTGGCGATGTCGTGCAGCCAAAGTACCCGGGCTCGTACCCGAACTTCTGCTATAGGCTCATAAAAACGTGAAAATATGCAGATGTCGATATTGTTGCTTCGTGAATAGGCCACCAGTTCCGAGTAATTCGAGTAGCGGATGCCGTCATAATCGCCCGGATGATCGCAGTTGTTGAACACGCTGACATTGTGGCCAAGAGAGTGTAACGCTCTGGCGATAAAGCAAAGCGCGCTTTCACTGCCACCTAATCCTTTTTCGTCAATGGTGCGCCCATTGAATAAGGTGCCCTGCGTGTAGAAGGCGATATTCATGTACGCGCCTTTGCTATAAGAAGCTCAAAAATTCTTTCGTGTTCGAATACAGAGTTTTTGTTCTCGAACAGTTCGCCTTTGTTTTCTCTGATGACTTTCTCTATCTGTAGCCTATGGTCTCTATTCCGGCCGAGTTGTACAGCAACTTCGGCATAGTGCTCCAGACTTTCTGCGATGCACTCGCTGGCCCCGACCCGCTCCAGGCAGGCGGCCGCATAGCGCCCTATGTGTAACGGTGAGCGGCTCGCAGCTATCGGTTTTTCAAATGATAGTGCATCGTAGGTGACGTTCACTCCTCCGTAATAAGGGGGGTCAAGAATTACATCTGATTGGTCCATCAGGTTGTAGTAGTCGTCTGGCGGCAGTCGGGGCACGAACAGGATGCGTTTGGCGACCTCGGGAATCGTCTTTGCGAAGCGGGCCTCAAGCTGCTCGGCCGCGTGACCCCAGCGGTCTCGCGCAATGACTATCACTGCATCTCGATCTTTCCGCAGGATTTCTGCCATCACAGGGTCAAAGTCCGGGTGGAATTTTCCGATTTGGTGTACTGCGAAGTATAGATTCTTGTCGTTGCCTATTCCGAAATGCTCGCGCGGATAGACGTGCTTTGGGTGGGCGCGCGAATATTGGTAGCTCAATAATTCTCGAGCCTGTATCAGCTTTTCCGTATAATGGTTCTGCGCGTCTTCGGGTTCTACTGACTCGCTCGATAGGTAGTAATCTACGGTCGGAATGCCTGAGGTGACTTGGATTCCCCACGAGGTGCATTGCACGGGCGCAAGGCGGAAAAATGCCAACCAATAGTTGGTCGCATCTGTGGCAATTTCCCAGTGATATAGCACGTCCAAATGCGTGCTGCGTATTTTTTCGGCGTCTTGGCTGATGTGACCGCTGAGCGGAATGATGCCGAGTGCTCGATCGGGGAATTGCTGGCGCATGTGATCAGCCGCACTAGCGGCGCAGATAATGTACAGGTCCGCGAGATCGGGATTTAATCTGCTGATGATCCCGGACATGGAGCGCAGAAATATATCCTCATGCAGCCGGGTTACTAGAAACCCGATGCGTGGGAATCCAGATTGCGGTTCAGGCTCGCGTGCAGGGAAGATATGCTGGAAAGCTCGCGCGTATGCTTCGCGGATGATCCGGTCGTCCTCTCCTTGGTACATAAGGGCATACGGCGGATAGATTCCTTCGGAGACCAGCTGTTCGGGGCAAGTTTTTGGTCTTAATTCCGCGAATCGTCGCAGCGCAATAAGTAGTTTCTCCCGATACGCGGTTATCTCATCGCGCGAACCGGTCACCGTGGGGCATAGCGAGGTGGCGCGAAACTTCCACAACATATTGTCAGGCTGAACCGCGACGGCCTTTTCATACACGTTCTTCGCCTCCACGACCTTTCCCTGGCGATGCAAAAGCGCTCCGAGATTGTTCAGTGCTTCGGTATAGCGGGGCGCCAGTTCAATAGCGCGACGATAGGATACGCAGGCGAGATCCAGCTCGTCCTTCATGTAATAGGCAGCCCCGATGTTGCCGTGAGTTTCCGGGCTGTTCGGATGAATTTTCAGGACCTGATGAAAGTGATGCAGCGCCTGTTCGACATTCGCACTGTCCAGATACAGAGCCCCGATATAAAAATGTGCCTCCGCTAGCTGAGGGTTTAGTTCAACTGCGCGGGAGAAGCTGAAGAATGCATCCTCTCTCTGGTTTTGTTGTAGTTGCATGCGCCCCAGTCGACATACCAGATTTGCATCGTGGGTTTTTTGCTCTAATGCGGCACGGTAATGGAAGCATGCTTCATCGAACGCGGCGCGAGCTGCGGCACTGTCGCCGAGGTGTGTTCGAGCCTCTACATTGCCGGGATCCAGTTCGAGGATCTTTCTCCATGTGTCTTCCGCGCCGCCAGTGGCTCCTCCGGCGAGCTGGGCGGCTCCTAACCTGAGAAGGATGTTGACGTTCCCTGGCCGCAGTCGGCTCGCGTGCTCAAGATGAAGCTGTGCTTCGATTGCATGGCCGCTGTTCAGCAGGATATTGCCAAGCAATTCCCGTATCTCAGGAACGTTCGGGTGTAAGGTCAGCACCCTGGTGCAGTAGGCTGTCGCTTCTGATATACGCCCTGCCCTTAACAGGTCTTCGGCGCGTTTAATATTGTTCGCTACCATAGCAGGTGAATCGTCGAAATGTTGTTAAGTTAATCTCAGGCGTCGGGAAGCGGAGTCTGGTTCAAATTCGTTTTTCGATGCTGTTGTATAATTTGTTTTATTGTGTAAATGGGTTGCCATAAATAAAATTATATCAGGAAAATATCCATGTCGGATTTTAACTAGTTTTTAGTGGGTTTGGCGCCGCTGGTACCTCGGATGCACTCTGATCCGCGAATTCTTGCGGGCACGCTTTACCCTAAATGGCTATTATCGGTAGACTAGTGCCGGGGTTAGGCTTCGCAGGGGCTCGAAGTTCTGACTGATGGCGAGCTGAACTAAATAATAAGTAGAATTAAATGTCGAGATTAAGCTATTGGTTTATCTTACTACTTGTTCTGACCTGTTGTTATGTTCAGCGGGTTGCCGCTACTGTGGTGAGACTGGATCTGAATTTTGGCAACCAACCAGGGGGGGCGGTATACATGACGCTCTTTGACGTAGACGCGCCGATCACCGTTGCCAATTTTCTAAATTATATCGACGATGGGAAAGGCGGTCGCCGTTATGACGGGACATTTATCCATCGCAGTGCCCCGGATTTCGTCATTCAGGGCGGTGGTTATGCTTACGATTCGACGCTGGGCGCATTCGGGCCAGATAGCGCTCCACACATTTCCACAGACGCTTCTATCCAGAACGAGTTTGATCCGACTCGCTCAAATGTGCGTGGTACCGTTGCTATGGCCAAGTTGGGAGGTGACCCAGATAGTGCGACGTCGGAGTGGTTTGTTAACCTGCGAGACAATTCAGCCAATCTCGATAGCCAAAACGGCGGATTCACGGTATTCGGCCGAGTTCTTGGTGATGGTATGACTCTCATCGACAGTGTGAGTGCTTTAGGCGTGGTGAACGAGGGTGGCGCGTTTGTATCCTTGCCTGTCATCGACGTTACAGCTACGGTTAACGAGGCGAATCTTATCACGTTGCGCCGGGCTGTTATCGACCCTCCCGCGGCGGTATATCCTGATTCTGTAGAGCTGGACTTTGGTCTCGTTGCTATAAATGGCGATCCTGTCACCCGGACATTGACCATCCAGAATATTGGTGGCCAGGACCTACTAGTCGGTGGTGTCGGAGGGGGCGACGGTTTAGTCACGCCGTTTAGTTTTTCAAGTGGTGGTGACAACTGTTCCGGACGATCGCTCGCCCCCACGGCCACGTGTGCCGTCGATATAGCATTGGCATCCAACGCTGTCGGAGACTTGCAGGATAGTTTCGACGTCCCGTCCAACGATTCTGATCGGCCAGGCTTGGTGATTACGGTACGTGGAAGGGGGGTCCCAGAGACGCCCGTACTTGAAGTTCAACCGCTGGCGCTCGATTTTGGTACGGTTGGAACGGGGCAACCACGGGAACTCAATGTAACGCTGACTAATCATGGGGGAGGGCAGCTGTTTCCGCTTGAATTGTCGATTTCCAATGATTCTGCAAATGCGTTCAGTATCCCTGGCTCCGCCAACGGTTGTAGTGGTGCTCAGCTTGCCATCGGGCAAAGCTGTGCCTTTTTGGTGAAGTTGTTTGTTTTTTCGGTGGGTGAGCAGACTGCGACAGTTAATGTGCTGGCTGATCCTGGTAATCAAATGGCGCAGGTCAGCCTAAAGGCTAATGTGGCTCTACTGGAGCCGGCTATTGAGCTGCCCGAGCAGATTGTAGTTCCTGATGTTCGATTTCGGGAGTCGAGAACAGCTTCGTTGCGTATCTCAAATACGGGTGTCGACGATTTGTTTCTATCTGCGGTAGATGTTTTGGGAACGGATGCAGCGCTATTTTCTGTCGCAACCGCTAACTGTATCGATATTCCCATCGCGCCACGATCTTCGGCTTGCAGTGAAGTGATCAATTTTAATCCGACAGCCGCTGGCGAATTTAGGGCGGTCTTACGAGTACGAAGCAACGATCCTACTCAGCCTTCGATTGATGTTCCAATCGTCGCCACAGCTAGTCAGGATGCCGATGGTGTAAGTGACCGTGTCGAGCAGGCCGCGCCCAATGAAGGTGATGCCAATCGGGACGGGATACCGGATGCTTCCCAGGAAAACGTGACAAGTTTGCTGGACAAAGCCGGTAATTATGTGACGATCGAAACTTCAGTTGGTGTCTTGCGCGATGTGCGTTTGGTGGAGGGTGCGTCACTCGGTGCAGTCCCAACTATCAACGAGGGTACGCTGGAGTTTGCCAATGGTTTTTTTGCTTTCATCGTCGATAATGTGCCGTCTGGCTCCGGTGGTAGCGCTGTGGTGAAGCTGTATCTTCCCAAGGGACGTTCAGCGAGCGATTATTTCAAGTTTGGTAGGCTTCCGGGCGAGAGCCCGTTCCTCGTGCCCGAACATTGGTATCTTTTTGCTTTTGACGCGACGACGGGGACTGGAGCCGAGATTTCCGCTAACCAAGTGACGCTCCATCTCACCGATGGGGGGCGCGGCGACAATGACCAAGTGGCCAACGGTCGTATCGTCGATCCGGGCGGTCCGGTTGTTCTCAGGCTTGACGGCGGCGTTTCGAGTGGTGGAGGCTGCGCCACGCTAGGTAAGCGAACTTTGTCGGATGTTAACCGGATCGGGTTGGATTTCCCGGTTTTATTGGCCGCTTTACTTTTGCTTCGACTATCCTTCCTTACATTCTTGCGTCAAAGGCGCAGATCGCGGTAGCGGTACCGGTTTCGTTGCCCATGCGTCTAGTCTCGTCTTGCGAGCACGGTTAGCGGGGTCCTGATGTCTCTGCGCTTCTGGTCTCGCGCATAGCTGGATTATCGCGATGTCCCGCTGCTATGATGCTATGGATTTTTGGTGATTTGGCTAGCAATGTCCACGCTCCTAGTTTTGAACGGTCCGAATTTGAACCTGCTCGGTGTCCGCGAGCCGGCGCATTACGGTTCGGCTACCTTAGATGATATTACCCGTGGCTTGGGGCCGGTGGCGAGGGCGGCCGGCGTACAGTTGCTCACGTTCCAATCTAATTCAGAATATGAACTTATCGATCAGGTCCATTCCGCAGCCGATGAAGGTGTTAATTTTATTATTATTAATCCGGCTGCGTTCACTCACACCAGTGTCGCCTTGCGCGATGCCCTGTTGGCGGTGGGCATTCCGTTCATCGAAGTTCATCTGTCGAACGTTCACGCCCGTGAGGATTTTCGTCGACATTCCTATTTTTCTGACATCGCCGTCGGTGTCATCAGCGGCCTGGGGCCTATCGGCTACGAGTTGGCGCTGCAGGCCGCGCTCGCCTATTTACGCAAGAGCTAGCTGTCGAGACGCCCAATCGCCGAAATTCGGCGCATTTCCCTAACATTTCCCCGCAGATGACGTTATACTTGCGCGCGTTTACCAGGCCTGCAGGAACACCATGGACATTCGTAAGGTTAAGAAACTTATCGAGTTGCTCGAGGAATCGGGTGTCGCGGAAATAGAAATTCACGAAGGTGAAGAATCCGTTCGTATCAGCCGGCAGGCGGCGGGCGCGCCGCAAGCCTATCCGCCGCTGGCGATGATGCCCGCGATGGCGGCCGCGGGTAGCGCCGCCCCGGGCGTCACGGAAACGCCGTCCGCCGAGCTGACGTCCGCCCCCGCCGGCCATACCGTCAATTCGCCCATGGTCGGCACCTTCTACCGGGCCTCCTCCCCCGGGGCGACGCCGTTCGTGGAAGTCGGCTCCGAGGTCAGTGTCGGTGACACCCTGTGCATCATCGAGGCGATGAAGATGCTCAATCAGATCGAGGCCGACAAAGCCGGAAAAATCACGGCCATTCTGGCCGACAACGCCGAGCCGGTCGAATACGGCCAGCCGCTGTTCGTCATCAGCTGACCATGCTGGATAAAGTCGTCATTGCCAATCGCGGCGAAATCGCCTTGCGTATCCTGCGCGCCTGCCGGGAGATGGGAATCAAGACCGTCGCCGTGCATTCCGAGGCCGACCGTAATCTCAAGCACGTGCTGCTGGCCGACGAATCGGTCTGTATCGGGCCGGCGGCGTCGGCCGAGAGCTATCTGAATATTCCGGTGCTGATCGCCGCCGCGGAAGTCACCGACGCCGTGGCGATCCATCCCGGGTACGGTTTTCTCGCCGAAAACGCCGATTTCGCCGAGCGGGTGGAGAACAGCGGTTATGTCTTCATCGGGCCGCGTGCCGAGAGCATTCGCACCATGGGTGACAAGGTGGCGGCGATCCGCGCCATGAAAGCCGCCGGCGTCCCTTGCGTCCCGGGCAGCGACGGGCCGCTCGGCGATGACGATGACACCAATCTCCGGCTGGCGCGCGATATCGGTTACCCCATTATCATCAAGGCGGCGGCCGGCGGCGGCGGCCGCGGCATGCGGGTGGTGCACTCCGAGGCGGGCTTGCGCAACGCGATCGCCCTGACCCGCAGCGAGGCGCAGGCGGCCTTCGGCGACAGCACCGTCTATATGGAGAAGTTTCTCGAGACGCCGCGGCATATCGAATTCCAGGTGTTGGCCGACGGCGAAGGCAGCGCCATTCACCTCGGCGAGCGCGACTGCTCCATGCAGCGTCGCCATCAAAAGGTGAGCGAAGAGGCGCCGGCGCCCGGGATCGGCGAGCAGCAGCGCACCGCCATGGGCGAGCGCTGCGCCGAGGCCTGTCGCCGGATGAACTATCGCGGCGCCGGCACCTTCGAGTTCCTGTATCAGGAGGGGGAATTTTACTTTATTGAAATGAACACCCGGGTGCAGGTCGAGCACCCGGTTACCGAAATGGTCACCGGCGTGGATATCATCAAGGAACAGTTGCGCATCGCCGCCGGCGAAGGACTGTCCTACGCGCAGGAAGATATCTGCTGGCGCGGTCACGCGATCGAGTGCCGCATCAACGCGGAGGATCCCAAGACCTTCATGCCGTCGCCGGGGACCATTACCCAGTACCACGCGCCCGGCGGCCCCGGTATCCGTGTCGACACGCACATCTATAATGGGTACGCGGTACCGCCCCATTATGATTCCATGATCGCCAAGCTGATCGCCTACGGCGACGAGCGCGGCTCGGCCCTGGCGCGCATGCGGGGCGCCCTGTCCGAGATCGTCATCGATGGCATCCGTACCAATATCGCGCTGCACCAGGATATCTGCAATGACGCGGCGTTCATCGCCGGTGGCACGGATATCCACTACCTGGAGAAAAAACTCGGTTTGTGAGCCGCGTCGGTGACCGGTTCGCTCGTATCTGTTTTCCCCTTGGACGCTATGCATGGCCTGGCAACAACTTTCCGTCGAAGCCGGCAATCTGGATCCCGAGCGGCTGTCGGCCTTTTTCGAGGCGCAGGGCGCGTTGTCGGTCACGCTGGTCGACGCCGCCGATCAGCTGCTCTATGAGCCCGAGCCGGGCACGACGCCGCTGTGGCCGACGACCCGGGTGACCGCGCTGTTCGAAGCCGATGTGGATCTGGCTCGCGTGCGTCGCGCACTGGGCGTGGATTTCGGCGCCGACGCTTTGGCGCGGTCGCAGCTCGTCGACCTGGAAGATCGTGATTGGGAACGGGTCTGGCTGGAGCGCTTCCAGCCGATGCGCTTCGGCGACAAACTCTGGATCTGTCCGGCCGGACAGCGGCCCGAGACGGCACCGGGCCAGGTGCTGATCGATCTTGATCCCGGACTGGCCTTCGGCACCGGCACCCATCCCACCACCGCCCTGTGCCTGGAATGGCTCGACCGCCACCCGCCCCAGGGCTTATCGGTGTTGGACTATGGCTGCGGCTCTGGTGTGCTGGCCATCGCCGCCTTGAAGCTGGGCGCCCGCGCGGCCGCGGGTGTCGACATCGACCCCCAGGCGCTTGTCGCCAGTGTCGAAAATGCGACCCGCAATCGGGTCGCGGCGCGGCTGACAACCCGTCTGCCTGATGCTGCATCGGCGCAGTGCTATGATCTTGTGATGGCGAATATTCTCGCCAATCCGCTGATTGCGTTGGCGCAGCGATTGACGCAGGCGGTCAGGCCGGGTGGCCATCTGCTGCTCTCCGGCATACTGGCCGAGCAGGCGGATGCGGTGCGGCAGGCCTATGCGGACCGGTTCGACTTCCTGCCCGGCGCGGAGCGCGACGGCTGGGTGCGACTTCAGGCGCTGCGCCGGTCTGCCGCTGAAAGGTCTTAGTCGATCAAGGAAAACTCTGGCAGGGAATCCCATGTACGTTGCTTGTCCCGCGTGTCAATCGCTGTATTCCATCACCGCCGCCCAGCTCGGCGCCGCCGGCGGGCAGGTGCGTTGCAGTCAGTGCCGCACGGTTTTCGACGCCGTGTCGGCCGTTTTTGACGATCCGCGGCAGGCGCTGACCCACCGGCACCCGCGCTCCGAGGACGTGGCGCGGGAAATCGACGCCCTGGTCGATCGCGCCCTGGACCAGGTCTCCGGCGTTGCGATGGACCCCGGCGAGACCCGGCAGGCGGACACCCGCGCGCAGGCGCCGGTCCGGCCGGCGGCCGCGGATCCGTCTGCGTTGCCGGGCCCGGTCGAAACGCCGCGGCCCGAAACCGCGGTGGCGCGACAGCCGGGGATCGGGGCCGGCGCGGAGCGGTCTGCGTCCGGTTTGGGGCGCAGCGATGCCGACTGCTATGCGCAACCCTGCGCCGCCGAATTCGTGCCTCCCGGGGACGGTTCGGCGGATGATCTTAGCGACGATCCGGCGGAAAGACTTTTATTACAGGCGATGACGGTCACGCCGGAACCGCGCACGCGCTGGGGTGCGCTCGGCGCTTCGTTGCTGCTGACGCTCACCTTGTTGGCCCAATACGCCTGGTGGGATCGCAATCGCCTGGCGCAGCTCAGCGCGTTGCGACCGGCGCTCGACTGGCTGTGCCAGCCCCTGGCGTGCAACCTGCCGCTGCGCCACGATCTTGCGCGTGTGGAGATGGTCGAGCGCGAAGTGCGCGACCACCCCAACGTCAAGGATGCGTTGCTGGTGAGCGCGGCATTTGTCAACCGCGCCAGTTATGTGCAGGCTTATCCAGTGCTTCAGATCGCCTTTTCCGATATCTCCGGCGCGCCGGTGGCGGTGCGCCGTTTTCGGCCGGAGGAATATTTGCACGACACAAGTCCGGCGCGCGGCATGGCTCCCGGCGAACAAACATTGGTCATGCTGGAAGTGGTCGACCCCGGTAAACGCGCCGTTTCCTTCCAGTTCGATTTTCTCTAATATCGATTGCAAGTGGTTAATTTTTACACACTCGTACTTGTCAAGCGTTGATAGGCGTTCCAGCCTATAAAAAAAGACCTCTGCGCCACCGGCATGGATGCAGGAAAAAAATTCTGTCAAGACTTTTCCCGAAAGAATTCTGGGCGTATGATTGGCCGCCTTTCCCTTCGTAATTTATTGAGGAGCTCTTTGCACCGTATGCAGATCGGTCCTTACAAGTTGCGCAATCGTCTGGTACTTGCACCGATGGCGGGCGTAACCGACAGGCCGTTCAGACAGCTGTGCAAAGCGATGGGCGCCGGTCTTGCTGTTTCGGAAATGGTGTCGTGTAATTCGGCACTGTTGGGCAGCAGACAGACGTTGCGGAGGATGGATCACGAGGGAGAGGTTGAACCCCGTACTGTGCAGATTGCCGGTGCCGACCCGAAGATGATGGCCGATGCGGCGCGTTTCAACGTGGAGCGCGGCGCCCAGATCATCGACATCAATATGGGTTGTCCGGCCAAGAAGGTCTGCAACGTCATGGCGGGCTCAGCGCTGTTGCGAGACGAACACCTGGTTGGGCGGATCCTCGAGGCGGTAGTAGCGGCCGTCGATGTGCCCGTGACACTCAAGCTTCGCACCGGGTGGGAGCCCGGTAACCGCAATGCCGTCGTGGTGGCGCAAGTCGCCGAACAGGCGGGCGTGCAGGCATTGGCCATTCATGGGCGCACCCGTGCCTGCGGCTTTGCCGGCGAAGCCGAATACCAGACGATTCGCGATGTGAAACAGGCTGTCACGGTGCCGGTAATCGCCAACGGCGACATTACCGACCCAGTGAAAGCCCGGCAGGTACTGGAATCGACGGGCGTCGACGCGGTCATGATAGGTCGGGCCGCGCAAGGACGACCCTGGATATTTCGGGAAGTTGAACATTACTTGTCCACTGGGCAATTTATGCCGGAGCCCCGGGCGAAGGAGATTCGCACCATTATGATTCAGCATATTAATAACTTATACGCATTTTACGGTGAATACACGGGTGTGCGGGTGGCGCGCAAGCATATCGGTTGGTACAGCAAAGGCCAGCGTGACGGTGCCGGGTTCCGCCGGCAGATCAACAGCGCGGAAAGTGCCGAGGAGCAGATGACCCTTATCGAAACCTACTTTGATCGTTTGTCCGCCACCGGGGAGATGGCGGCATGAGCGCGGTGGCATCGCTGCACAGCAGCAGCGCTGAAGCGCACACGCGGGTGGCTCAGGAACGTAGCGCACAGGAAGCGCGCACGCTGGTGGCCCAGGAACGACGCAAGCAGCCTCTGCGGGCTGCGGTGCAGTCGGCGTTGGAGCTGTTTTTCCGCGATCTCGACGGCCATCAGGCCGAAGGGGTCTACGACATGGTCATTGGCCAGGTGGAGCAGGCGATGCTGGAAAGCATCATGCAGCACACCCGCAGCAATCAGACGCGGGCGGCCGAAGTGCTCGGGATCAATCGCAGTACTTTACGCAAGAAACTCAAACAACACGGTTTGTTGTAACTCATTCGTTGATTTTTCTGTTTTCGTCTTAACTCAGCGGGACACGGAGCAAGGAGGTTCCGTGCCTTAGCTCTCAGGTATTTATCATGTCTGCCATTCAGCGCGCGCTAATCAGCGTCTCCGATAAAACGGGTATTGTATCTTTCGCACAGCAACTACACGCCGCCGGTGTCGAGATACTTTCCACGGGTGGCACGGCCAAGTTGCTGAGCGACAACGCCGTGCCGGTGATCGAAGTGTCCGATCATACCGGCTTTCCCGAAATGATGGCGGGTCGGGTGAAAACCCTGCATCCGAAAATCCACGGCGGTATTCTCGGGCGCCGCGGTACCGACGACGCGGTGATGCGCGAGCACGCCATCGCCGCCATCGATATGGTGGTGGTCAATCTCTATCCTTTCGAGCAGACGGTTGCGCGCCCCGATTGCGATCTGGCGACAGCGATCGAGAATATCGACATCGGCGGGCCGACCCTGATCCGCGCCGCGGCCAAGAATCACGCCGCGGTCACGGTCGTCGTCGACAGCGCCGACTATTGCGTGGTGTTGGAGGAAATGGCCGCCAACAGCGGCGCGGTCACGGCGCCGACGCGCTATCGCCTGGCGGTGAAGACGTTCGAACATACGGCGCGCTATGATGGCGCCATCGCCAATTACCTGGGGGCGCGCTCGTCCGAAGGGGAGCGCGAGGCGTTTCCGCGCACACTCAGCCTGCAATACAAAAAAGCCCAGGGCATGCGCTACGGCGAGAATCCGCACCAGGGTGCCGCCTTCTATATCGAACACGATCCCGCGGCGGCCACCCTGGCGAGCGCGCGTCAGTTGCAGGGCAAGGCGCTGTCTTACAACAATGTCGCCGATACCGACGCGGCGCTGGAGTGCGTCAAGCAATTCGACGCCGCGCCCGCCTGCGTCATTGTCAAACATGCCAATCCTTGCGGCGTGGCCCAGGGCGGAAGCTTGCTCGAGGCTTACGAGCGCGCCTACAGCACCGACCCGGAATCGGCCTTCGGCGGCATCATCGCCTTCAATCGGCCGCTCGACGCCACCACGGCGCAGACCATCGTCGAGCGTCAGTTCGTCGAGGTGATTATCGCACCTGCGGTGGAGGCGTCGGCGTTACCGCTATTGGCAGCCAAGAAAAACGTGCGCGTGCTGGAATGCGGCAGGTGGCCGGATAGCGCCGCGCCGCGGCTGGATTTCAAGCGCGTCAATGGCGGCCTGCTGGTACAGGACGCCGACCTCAGTCTGCTTGAAAAGACGCGCGTGGTGACAAAACGCACACCCAGCGACACGGAAATGGAGGATTTGCTCTTTGCCTGGCGGGTGGCGAAATTCGTCAAGTCCAATGCCATTGTCTATGCCCGCTGCGCTATGACGATCGGCGTCGGTGCGGGTCAGATGAGCCGAGTCAACAGCGCTCGCATCGCCGGCATCAAGGCCGAGCACGCCGGTCTGGAAGTGGCGGGTTCGGTCATGGCCTCGGATGCCTTCTTCCCCTTTCGCGACGGCATCGACCAGGCCGCGCAGGCCGGCATCCGTGCGGTGATCCAGCCGGGCGGATCGATGCGCGACGAGGAAACCATCGCGGCCGCGGACGAACACGGCATGGCGATGGTGTTCACGGGTATGCGTCACTTTCGTCATTAAGCCGGCGGCTCGCAGGCGCACCTGACTGTACGGGAGCACAGAGTGAAAATTCTGATTATCGGCGGCGGTGGCCGCGAACATGCCTTGGCCTGGAAGGCGGCGCAGTCGCCCCGCGTGCAACGCGTCTATGTGGCTCCGGGTAACGCCGGCACCGCTGCCGAACCGCGCACGGAAAATCTACCCATTGCCGCCGACGATATCGACGCCCTGTTGTAGTTCGCCCGCTACCGCTGCGTCGATCTGACGCTGGTCGGTCCCGAAGCGCCGCTGGTGCTGGGCGTGGTGGACCGGTTTCAGGCCGCCGGTCTGCGGATTTTCGGGCCCAGCCGCGCGGCCGCCGAACTCGAAGGCTCGAAGGCGTTCACCAAGGACTTTCTCGCCCGTCACGGCATTCCCACCGCCGCCTATGGCAATTTCACCGATCTGGAGGCGGCGAGTGCCTACATCCGTGTCCAGGGCGCGCCGATCGTGGTCAAGGCCGACGGCCTGGCGGCGGGCAAGGGCGTGATTCTGGCGCAAAGCGAGGATGAGGCCATCGCCGCCTGCCGCGACATGTTGGCCGGTAACGCGTTTGGTGAAGCCGGACACCGGGTGGTGATCGAGGAGTTCCTGCAGGGCGAGGAGGCCAGCTTCATCGTCATGGTCGACGGCGAACACGTGCTGCCGCTGGCCACCTCGCAAGATCACAAGGCGCGCGACGACGGCGACACCGGTCCTAACACCGGCGGCATGGGTGCCTATTCACCGGCGCCTGTGGTCGACGCCGACATGCACCGGCGCATCATGCAGCAGGTGATCGAGCCGACCGTCAAAGGCATGGCCGCCGACGGCCGGCCTTATACCGGTTTTCTCTACGCCGGTGTGATGATCGATCCCGACGGCGTGCCCAAAGTGCTCGAATACAATGTGCGCTTCGGCGATCCCGAAACCCAACCCATCCTGCTGCGTCTGCAATCCGACCTGGTCGACTTGTGCGAGGCGGCGCTGGAGTGTCGCCTGGACCAGGTCGAGGCGCAGTGGGATGCACACGCCAGTCTGGGGGTGGTGATGGCCGCCGGCGGATATCCCGCCGGTTATCGCAAATGCGATCCCATCAGCGGGCTGGAGCGGGCCGACGAGCCCGGGGTGAAAGTCTTTCACGCCGGTACGGCGCAGGACGAACAGGGCCGGGTAGTGACCGCCAGTGGCCGGGTCTTGTGTGTGTGCGCCCTGGGCGAGAATGTCGCCCAGGCCCAGCAGCGCGCCTACGCCAGAGTCCGGACCATCCGCTGGGAAGGGGCGTTTTACCGCCGCGATATCGGCCACCGCGCTATCGCGCGACTGCGTACTTAGGCCACCTTGCGTGTGTCCACGCCAGCGGCGGTGCCGAGCAGCAGCACGTCCGCCGGCCGGTTGGCGAAAATACCCACGGTGACCACGCCGGCGATATCGTTCAGCTGACTTTCCAGCTGGCGGGCTTGCATGATTTCCAGCCCCTTGACGTCGAGGATGATATTGCCATTGTCGGTGGTGAAGCCCTGGCGCAGTTCCGGCCGGCCGCCGATTCTCACCAGTTCGCGCGCGACATAGCTCTGCGCCATGGGAACGACCTCCACCGGCAGGGGAAAGGTGCCCAATACCTTGACCAGTTTGCTTTCATCGCAAATGCAGACGAAAGTGTCACTGGCCGCGGCGACAATCTTTTCGCGTGTCAGCGCACCGCCGCCGCCCTTGATCAGTTGCAGAAACTCATTGGTCTCGTCCGCGCCGTCCACGTACAGCGACAGTTGCCCCGCCTGGTTGAGGTCCATGACCGGAATGCCGTGACTCTTGAGGCGCTCGGCGCTGACCACCGAGCTGGCGACAGTGCCGTCGATTCTGCCCTTGATTTTTGCCAGGGAATCGATGAAATGGTTGGCGGTCGAGCCCGTGCCGACGCCGATGATGCTACCGGATTCCACATATTCCAGGGCCGCTTCGGCGACCTGTTTCTTCAATTCGTCCTGGTTCACTTTCTTCTCCGAACTGCGGTTTTGGGGAATCATACGGTTTTTTGGGGGCGCGCGTCGACCGGGGGCCGGATTTCACGTCGGCGGCCGTTGACGGCCACCCCGATGCAACCTGTATTATCCGCTAATGACCGATAATTATCTGAAAAAAATCCTGAATTCCCGCGTCTACGACGTCGCGGTGGAGTCGCCGCTGGACTACGCGGCGACGCTTTCGCAGCGCCTGGACAATCACATCTGGCTCAAGCGCGAGGATTTGCAGCCGGTGTTTTCCTTCAAGCTGCGGGGGGCCTACAACAAGATCGCCGGCCTCGGCGAGGCCGAATGCGCCAATGGCATCATCGCTGCTTCGGCCGGCAATCACGCCCAGGGGGTGGCGCTGGCGGCGGGTCACCGCAAACTCAAATCGCTGATCGTCATGCCGCGGACCACGCCCGGCATCAAAGTCGCCGCGGTCCAGGCGCTGGGCGGCAAGACCCTGTTGCATGGCGACACCTATGACGAGGCCTACGCGCACGCCCGGACGCTGGCCGCCGAGCGCGGCATGGTGTTTATCCATCCCTACGACGACCCCGACGTGATCGCCGGTCAGGGCACCATTGCCATGGAGTTATTGCAACAGCACCGCGATCCGTTCACCGCGGTGTTCGTGCCGGTGGGCGGCGGCGGACTGATCGCGGGTATCGCCGCCTATTTGAAAGCCCTGCGTCCCGAAATCAAGGTGATCGGCGTGGAACCCGAGGATGCGCCCTGTATGTATGAGGCACTCAGGCGCAAGCGTCGCGTGGTACTGGAGCAGGTGGGGATCTTCGCCGATGGCGTGGCGGTGCGCCAGGTGGGCAAGGAACCCTGGCGCATTGCCCGCCAGTACGTCGACGAAGTCATTCTGGTGAGCACCGACGAAATCTGCGCCGCCACCAAGGACATCTTCGACGACACGCGGGCGATGGTGGAACCGGCCGGCGCGCTGGCGGTGGCGGCAATCAAAAAGTATGTCGAACGCGACGCGGCGCGCGGCCAGACCCTGGTGGCGATCAACAGCGGCGCCACTATCAATTTCGACCGCCTGCGCTACGTGGCCGAGCGCGCCGAGTTGGGCGAGCGGCGCGAAGCGTTGCTGGCAGTGACCATCCCCGAGCGTCCGGGCAGTTTTCTGCGCTTTTGCAAGGCGTTGGGCAGGCGCGGTATCACCGAGTTCAACTATCGGTACGCCGACCAACGCGAAGCACAGGTGTTCGCCGGCGTGCAGCTGTCGGGCGAGGACGAAGAGCGCCAGCAGTTGATTGACAAACTGCGGGCCGAGAAATATCCGGTGGTGGATATGACCGACAACGAAATGGCGAAGACGCATATCCGTTTCATGGTGGGCGGTCACGCCCGGGGCCTCGAGCACGAAGTGCTGTATCGCTTCGAATTCCCGGAGCGCCCCGGCGCGCTGTTGAAGTTTCTCTCCAGCATGGCCAAGGACTGGAACATCAGCTTGTTCCACTACCGCAATCACGGCGCCGCCTACGGCCGCGTGCTGGTGGGCATGCAGGTGCCGGCGCAGGACAAGCGCCGCTTTCGCGCCTTTCTCGACGAGCTGGGCTATATTTATTTCGAGGAGCAGGACAACCCGGCCTACGCCCTGTTTCTCGGCGGTTAGGCTTTGGCTTTACGCGTTTCCAGCGATAGGATGAAGTCCCATTGTTTCTTCGTCAGCGGCATGATCGACAGACGGTTGCCCTTGCGTACCAGCGGGCAGTCTTCCAGTGTTTTATAGGTTTTTAGTTCACTCAGCGTGATCACCCGCTTCAGGGTGCGCCGGTATTTCACGTCCACCATATACCAGCGTGGATTGTCCGGGTCGCTTTTGGGGTCGTAGTATTTGCTTTCCGGGTCGCAGGCGGTGTGGTCCGGATAGCCCTCCCTGACCACCTCCATGATGCCGACGATGCCCGGTTCGTCGCAGTTGGAATGATAAAAAAACACCTGGTCGCCGCGCTTCATGTCGTCGCGCATCATGTTGCGCGCCTGATAGTTGCGTACGCCGTCCCAGTGTTCGGTTTTTTTCGGCATCGCCTGCAGGTGCTCGATGCCGAAAACATCGGGTTCGGATTTCATCAGCCAGTAGTTCATGTGTGTTGCCCCCGGGCGTTTTTAGATTTCATGTCAGTGGGTGAAAACGTGCCAGTCGCTGTCGGTGGCCACCGCGCTCAAGGGAACATCCCAATCGCGGGCGGGCAGTTCGGACAGCTGTTGGAAGTCATAGGCCAGCCCCACCAGCCGTGGCTTGCGCCAGCGCTGGCGCCGACAGAGGAAACCGAAGCTGCGGTCATAAAAGCCGCCGCCCATGCCCAGGCGGTTGCCATTGGTGTCGAAGCCGACCAGGGGGGTCAGCACCAGATCCAGGGCGTGGCTGGGGATACGTCGACGGTGGACGCTGCGCGGTTCGGCGATGCCGAAACGATTGCGCACCAGCGGCGTGTCCGCTTCGTAGCGGGTGAACCAGAGCCGGTTGTGCAGAAAGGGAGCCAGCACCGGAAGATAGATTTCCTTGCCCAGACTCCAGGCGCGTTCCAGTATCGGCCTGGTGTCCACTTCGTTGTCGCTGGCGAGATAGACCGCGATGCGCCGGCTGTTGCGGAACAACGCCTGCGAAAACAAGCGCCGGCACAGGGCTTCGCTACGTCGTCGACGTTCTTGCGGGTTCAGGGAGCGGCGTCGGGCGCGTAATTGTCGTCGTTGTTTGGAGCGATCGCACATGTTCGCTATTTGGCCACAATGCCAAAAAAAGCGCACCTTCCGCACTTGCCGTCGCGATTATTGCCCTTGAACCAGTGGTTCAGGTGGGGACGAGTGACGGACCGAAGGCTTTCCACTCGCGGCGGACATGCACACGGGTCCTGCCAAGCCCATCCCCCAGGACAATAATTAGGCTCAAGAGGATCGTAACCGCTAACGCGCAGCGCAGAAGGTACAGGACAATTATACAAAAGATTGTGCCGCCACGCGGCTTTTTCTGGCGGATTTATTCACACGGGGTGTGCGCTTTATTTTTGTTGGCGTCGGGTCGCCGCAAGGCGACAGTCACCGCTGGCAAGCCTGGTCCGGCGGCTGCGGGTCGAGAGCCCGGATAGCGGCCGCCCGCGTGCGGCCACGCTACAGTTCGAGTTGGTTGCCGTTATTCAGCGCCACGTCGATTTTTTCCTGCAGGGCGCGAATACGCGAGCTGATGACGTGCTGATAGTCGTCTTTGGCGTTTTTGTGTTCGAGCAACTCGTGTGCCATGTTGAGCGCGGCCATGACGGCGATACGGTCGGCGCCGACGATTTTGCCGGTGTCGCGGATTTCCTTCATCTTCTCCGACAGGAACTCGGCCGAGGCGAACAGCGCCTCGCGCTCATCGTCCTGGCATGCCACCAGATACTCCTTGTCGAGGATGTGAATCCGCATTGGCTTGGCGTCTTTGGCGGGACGGCTCATGCGCCCTGCTCCATCGCCTTGAGGCGGTTGATCATCGCCTCGACGCGGTTGCGCGCCAGTTCGTTTTTTTCGATCAGGCCCGCGCGCTCGGTCACCAGGCTGTCCTGCTGATTGCGCAGGGAACGGTTTTCTTCCTTCAGCCGGGAAATGGTGCGCACCAGGTCTTCCAGGCGGGCTTCCAGTTTGCGCAGTTCCTGTTCGGTGACGGATTGGGGAGTAGAATTCGACATGCACCCACTATAGTGAAGGGCTAAAAATGCGTCAATCTCGACGCTGTGCGATAATTATACAATGTCTGCAAATCAAAGTGTTGACTATTACGAAATCGAGGATCTGCTGGTCCGCGCCCAGGCGCCGCTGGATGCCGCCGATTGCCACGGGCTGTTGGCGGGGTTGGTTTGCGCCGTCGGCAGCGCCGACCCCAGGCTGTGGATGACACAGGTGTTTGACGACTACAACCCGAAGGACGATGCGCAGGTGGCGGCGGCGAAGCGGCTGCAGGCACTCTATGAGGAGACGTTGGCGGGCCTCAACAGCCCGGCGCTGGAATTCGCGCTGCTGTTGCCGGACGATGACGACAGTTTGCGCGAAAGGGCCGAGTCGCTCGGCGGCTGGTGCGGTGGATTCCTCTCCGGCCTCGGTCTCGGCGGCGTGTCCGACGCGCAGCAACTGCCCGAGGCGATCGGTGAGTTGCTGCAGGATCTGACGCAGATCGCGCGCGTGGATTTCGAACTGGATACCCAGGACGAGGCGGAACTGGCGGCTTTCGAGGAGGTGCTCGAATTCGTCCGTATCGGGGTGCTCTACATTAACGAGGAGTTGCAGCCAAGCCGGGCGCCGGCCCGACTGCAATAGCGAAGACTATGGATCAAAAAGAATTCGCCCGCCGGCGCAAGCAGTTGATGCATATGATGGGTCAGGATGCGATCGCCATTGTGCCCACCAACCCCGAACGCTTGCGCAATCGCGACATCGACTATCCGTTTCGCGCCGACAGCGACTTCTTCTACCTCACCGGTTTCTCCGAGCCGGAAGCGGTGGCCGTGCTGGCACCCGGCCGGGACCATGGCGAGTTCCTGCTGTTTTGCCGCGACCGTGATCCGGAGAAGGAGACCTGGAACGGCCGGCGGGCGGGCCCGGACGGCGCGGTGGAGCGCTACGGCGCCGACGACGCGTTTCCCATCGGCGATATCGACGATATTCTTCCCGGTCTGCTGGAAAACCGCGAACGGGTCTTTTATACCATGGGTGTGGCACCCGAATTCGACCAGCGTGTCATCGGTTGGGTCAGCGGTCTGCGCCGCCAGTCGCGCTCGGGCAAGCATACGCCGGACGAGTTCGTGTCGTTAGAGCACTTTGTGCACGATATGCGCCTGTACAAGAGCCGCGCGGAAATCAAAGTCATGCGCCAGGCGGCCAACATCGCCGCGCGTGCCCACAAGCGTGCCATGCAGGTGTGTCGCCCGGGCATGCGGGAATACGAACTGGAGGCGGAATTTCTGCACGAATTCCGCAAGGCCGGCGGCGAGCCCGCCTATCCGAGCATCGTCGGCGGTGGCGAGAACGCCTGTATTCTTCACTACACGGAAAACAACGCCGAGCTGCGCGACGGCGACCTGGTGTTGATCGACGCGGGGATGGAACATGAATGCTATGCTTCCGATATCACCCGTTGTTTTCCGGTCAACGGTCGCTTCAGCAAGGCGCAACGCGCCGTCTACGATTTGGTGCTGGAGGCGCAACTGACGGCGATCGACGAAGTCTACCCCGGTAACACCTGGGATGCGCCGCACCGGGCGGCGGTCAAGACCATCACCCGGGGCCTGGTGAAACTCGGTCTGCTCAAGGGCCGCACGCCTTCGCTGATCAAAGAGCTGGCCTACACCCGCTTTTATATGCACCGCACCGGTCACTGGCTGGGCATGGACGTGCACGATGTCGGCGACTACAAGGTTGGCGATGAATGGCGGGTGCTGGAACCGGGCATGGTGCTCACGGTGGAGCCGGGTATTTACATCTCGCCCGGGCGCGGAGTGGCACGCAAATGGTGGAATATCGGCGTGCGTATCGAGGACGATGTACTGGTCACCCGTGACGGCTGCGACATTCTCAGCAAACAGGTGCCCAAGCAGGCCGACGAAATCGAAGCGCTGATGGCCGGATGAGCGGCGTTGGCGCGGTGAGGAGGTGAATGAGTGACGCGAGCAGGCCTAACCGTTCGCTGTATGGCGTCCGTCGTTTACCCAGGGTGTCGGCGCCGCGCCCGCCCGGGCGAGTGCCCAGTGGATCGCCATGAGCAATGACACCGACGTCCTGATCGTCGGCGGCGGTCTGGTCGGCGCCAGCCTGGCCTGCGCTTTGGGGCAGGCGGGGATACGCACCCATGTGGTCGAGGCCACGCCGCTCGGCGGCGAGCGCGGCGCGGCCGACGACGAACGCAGCATCGCCCTGGCCCAGGGTTCGCAGCGCATTTTCTCGGGCCTGGGGTTGTGGCCGGAGCTGGAATCCGCCGTCTGCCCGATCCACACCATCCATGTCTCCGACCGCGGGCATTTAGGCTTCACCCGTCTGCGGCGCGAGCACGAGGGTGTGCCGGCGCTCGGCTACGTCGCCGCGGCCAGCGTGCTCGGCAACGTGCTGGCCCGGGGCCTGGCGTGCCTCG
>JASBST010000100.1 GCA_030148775.1 Thiogranum sp. | reverse complement strand
AAGGTGCGCTACGTCCACGATGGCGACACCCTCACCCTGCACGACGGCACCCGGGTGCGCATGATCGGTATCAACACACCAGAGCTGGCCGACGGCGGACGGCCGGCGCAACCGCTGGCGATCCGTGCTCGCGACCATCTGCGCCAACTGCTGTTTCGCCAGCACAACGAGCTGCGCTATCTGCCCGGCGAACAGGCGAAAGGGCCGCACGGGCGCGCGCTGGCCTATTTGTGGCTGCCCGATGGCACGCCGCTGAGCGGCGAACTGCTGCGCGCCGGTCTCGGCTGGCTGGTGGCGATCCCGCCCGATATCCGCTTTGTCGAGTGCGACAAAAAAGCCGAGGCGGCGGCGCGCGCCGCCCAGCGCGGGGTCTTGCGCGGCGAGACCGGCAAGGCCCGGGAGTCGTCGTCGCTGGACCTGCACACCAACGGCTTCCAGTTGGTGCGCGGACGGGTCACGCGCGTCAACCAGAGTCAGGGGGCGACCTGGATCAATTTGCAGGGCCGTTTCGCCATCCGCGTAGCCAACGAGAATCTGTCGCGTTTCGATCCGCGCCCGGGGCAGGACTGGATCGGGCGGATTGTCGAAGTCCGCGGCTGGATCCGCCAGAATCGGGGTGAACTGCGCATGAACATCGGCCATCCGGCCAACCTTCACCTGTATTGAACCGTCCGCGATCCGCTGATCGGCAAAGACTGCTATGATGGCGCCCGCTCCCAGCGAAAGATAACCAGCATGTTCGAAGACCTGAAAAAAGCCGCGCTCGACTATCACGAGTTTCCGGTACCCGGCAAACTCGCGACCCAGATCACCAAACCCTGCACCACTCAGCAGGAACTGTCGCTGGCCTACACGCCCGGCGTGGCCGAACCGGTACGGGTGATCGCCGGCGACGCCGATCTGGCCTATCGCTACACCAACAAGGGCAATCTGGTGGCCGTGATTACCGACGGCTCGGCGGTACTCGGCCTGGGGGATGTCGGCGCTCTGGCCGGAAAACCGGTGATGGAGGGCAAGGCGGTACTGTTCAAGCGCTTCGCGAAAATCGACGTGTTCGACCTTGAGGTCGACGCCCAGGAGATCGATGTTTTCGTCGATACCGTGGCGCGTATCGCCTCCGGTTTCGGCGGCATCAACCTCGAGGATATCGCCGCGCCGCGCTGTTTCGACATCGAACGCGCGCTGAGCGAGCGGCTGGACATCCCGGTGTTTCACGACGACCAGCACGGTACCGCCATCATTATCTGCGCCGGCCTGCTCAACGCGCTGGAACTGCAGGACAAGACACTGGCCGAGGCGAACATTGTCTGCCTCGGCGCCGGCGCCGCGGGCATCGCCTCGATGCGGCTACTGAAAGAGCTTGGCGCCAGCGCCGACAAAATCCTCATGCTGGACCGGCGCGGCGTGATCAGCCGCAAGCGCCAGGACCTCAACCCCTATAAACAGGAATTCGCCATCGACACGGACCGGGTCACGCTCGCTGAGGCGATGCGCGGGGCCGACGTCTTCATCGGTGTCTCCGGCCCCAACCTGGTGACGCCGGATATGCTGGCCAGCATGGCCGCCAGGCCGATCGTTTTCGCGCTGTCCAACCCCGATCCGGAAATCGACCCGCCGATCGCCCACCAGGTCCGCCCGGATCTGATCATGGCGACCGGGCGCAGCGACTATCCCAATCAGGTGAATAATGTACTGGGCTTTCCCTTCATCTTCCGTGGCGCCCTCGATGTCCGCGCCCGCGCCATCAACAGCGAGATGCAGAAAGCGGCAGTGGAAGGTCTGCGCGTGCTGGCGCAGGAACCGGTGCTGCCGGAAATCCTCAGAGCCTACCGCTTGCAGAGCCTGGCGTTCGGCCCGGAGTACATCATTCCCAAACCCTTCGATCCACGCCTGATGGACTATGTGCCGCCGGCGGTGGCACGGGCGGCAGTCGATTCCGGCGTCGCGCGCACCGGCTACCCCAAGCACTACCAGCCCGCGGCCAGTTTCTGAGCCAATGCGCCGCGGACAGGCGCTGCGCTCAGTCGCCCGCCTCGAGCAGACGCTCGACCTCTTCTAGTCTGGCCCGCTGCATCGGCCGGCCGTCGACCGGGCTGCGCGGTGCCTCGCGCCGCCCTTCGAGCGGAAACACCACCAGTTCCACCGGGTGTTCGCCGGCCATGAATTCGTAGGCGGGGAACTCCTGCCAGCTGTCGCGCGTCACCCGCAGCCGTTTCTGCGCCGACTTGAACGGAATGCTGTTGTCGAGCAGGAACAAACTGACCTCCTCCGGCGTGTCGGCGAACAGATGCAGATTGATGTCCGCATGCTGCCCCGCCGTGCCGCTCAGCACCGAACCGACCAGACGCGGACGGAAGGCCGAGAGAAAACGCATCGCCTGGGTCGCCGCGGTACGCAGCGTCTTCAGATGATCGTCCTGCCGCGTGCCGCCGAACAGGCGCCGGTAGGCCAGCAGTTCGGCCTCGATCTCCTGGTTACGCGGCATGTTGCGCGTATCCGGCGCGCCCAGGTGCTGGGCGGCCTTGCGCTTGGCGGCATAAAAGTCCTGTACGCCCTCCTCGGACATCAGGCGGGCGGCTTCTTGCGCGATGCGCACGCGCATTTGCTGATCGCGTCCCACTAGCTTTTCCTGTCACCCCGAAATCAAAACAGAGGCTCACCACTGTCGCGTCCCGGCGCGTGCACGCGCCCGCGTGTCGGCTCGCTGAAACGCTGCGGCACCTCGCCCGGACGGAACATCTCGAACAGACCGCCGGCCTGACCGGGCGGCAGACGCAAACCCGTCTTGGCGTCGATACGCACCGTCACCAGATCCGGCGGCTGCGGTAGGCTGGAGGACGGCACGTCCTGCAGGGCCGTTTTCATATACTCGATCCACATGGGCAATGCCGCGCGCCCGCCGGTCTCACCGAAACCGAGCGGCTGTACCTGGTCGAATCCCACCCATACCGTGGTCACCAGGCTGGTGTTGAAGCCGCAGAACCAGGCGTCGCGCTGATCGTTGGTGGTACCGGTCTTGCCGGCCAGATCGTCGCGTCCCAGTGCCATGGCGCGCCGACCGGTGCCGCGCCTGATGACGTCCTTCATCATCGAAGTCATCAGGTAGACGTTGTCATAATCGACCACCCGCGGCGCATACACCGGCGGGGGCGGCTGCGAGGGTGCCTGCGCGTCCCCGACGATGGCTTCCACGGCGGGCGCGCTCCCGTCGTCGGCTTGCGCCGCCTGTGGTTGTTGCGCCGTATCCGGGGTGTCCGGCACACCACTGCCGGTCTCGTCGCATTCAGGACAGGCCAGCGGCGGGTTGGCCTTGAACAGGGTATTGCCGTCGGCATCTTTTATCTCGTCGATGAAATAAGGCTCGACGTAAAAACCGCCATTGGCCCAGACACTGTAGGCGCGCGCCATTTCCATCGGTGTGGCGCTGCCGCTGCCGAGCGCCAGTGACAGATCCTTCGGCACCTGGCCGGGGCCAAAACCGAAGCGACGCACATAATCGGCGGCATAGTGGGGTCCGATGGCCTGCAGCAGGCGGATGGAAACCAGATTGCGCGAGTGGGTCAACGCTTCGCGCATGCGAGTCGGACCATAGAACTTGCCGCTGTAGTTCTCCGGCCGCCAGGTGGTTTCCAGCGAGGCATCGTCGAACACCACCGGAGCGTCGTTGAATACACTGGCCAGCGTGTAACCCTTGGCCAGTGCCGCTGAATAGACAAAGGGCTTGAAACTCGAGCCAGGCTGGCGTCGCGCCTGAATGGCGCGGTTGAACTTGCTGGCAAAGAAATCGAAGCCGCCAACCAGCGCCTGCAGTGCGCCGTCGCTCGGGCGCAGCGACACCAGCGCACCGGAGACTTGCGGCACCTGCGCCAGGGTCCAGCCGTCTCCCTCGGGCGAGACCCGCACAATGTCGCCGACTTTCAACGCATCGGCGGCGTTCTTGAGTTCGGGCCCGAGCACATTCTCGGCGATGGCGCGCCGCGCCCAGGAGATGGCCTTCCAATCCAGCTCCACCGGGCCGACGCCCTGCACATACAGCTGTGCCGAGCGTTCGCCCAGGGCGGTGACTAACGCCGGTTTCAGGCCGCCGATCGTGGAACGCGCCTTGAGCAAGTCGCGGTATCGCTGCTCGTTGGACTGTTGCTCCGTGGACTGCTGCTCCGTGGGCGCTTGCCCTGTCGACCGCAGCACCGCCGATGTCTTTGCGGAGAGATCGACATGGGCCTCAGCACCGCGATAACCGTGACGCCGGTCGTACGCCAACAGATCGTGACGCAGCGCGTCGGTGGCGGCACGCTGACGGCGGCTGTCGAGGGTGGTGACCACACTGTAGCCGGCGTGGTAGGCCGCGTCGCCATAATGGTCGATCATATAGGCGCGCACCATCTCGGCGACATAATTGGCCTCGACGCCAATGGTGGCGCTGTGCAGGCTGGCGTTGTCGGGCTCCCGCAACGCCGCCTGGTACTGGCTGCTGTCGATATATCCCAGGACATACATGCGCCCGAGCACGTGGTCGCGCCGCTGCAAGGCGCGTTGCGGATTGCTGATGGGATTGTTGCTCGACGGCGCTTTTGGCAGCCCGGCGATCATCGCCACCTGCGCCAGGCTCAACTGGTCGATGGGCAGACCATAGTAGATCTCCGCCGCGGCACCCACGCCATAGGCGCGCTGGCCAAAGTAGATCTTGTTCAGATACAGCTCCAGGATTTCCTGTTTACTCAAATACCGCTCGATTTTCAACGCCAGGAATATTTCCGTGAGCTTGCGCAAATAGGTTTTCTCGCGGCTGAGAAAAAAGTTGCGCGCCACCTGCATGGTAATGGTGCTGCCGCCCTGACGCTTTTCCCCGGTGCGCGCCAGTTCGAAGGCCGCCCGCAACAGCCCCTGGTAATCGACTCCGGGATGCTCGAAGAAGCGGTCGTCTTCGGTCGCCAGAATGGCGTCGATCACCGCTTGCGGCAGCTCGTCGTAGTGCACCGGTTTGCGCCGTTGCTCGCCGAATTCCCCCATCAGCTCGCCGTCAGCACTGTAGATGCGCAGCGGCACCTGCAGCTGAACATCCTTGAGCTGCTCGATCGGCGGCAGATCGGGGGCGATGTACAAATAGGCGGCCGCCAGAACGACCACCGCCGCCGTCAGCAGCGCAAAGCCCGAGGCGAGGAAAAAACGTAACAGCCTGATTGGAAGTGTCATAAATTTGGCGGGGGTGTGACCCGGTTCAAATTAAAAAGTCGTGGCTTTCTAAACTTCAGTATAAAGCGTCCGATAACTCGATTCGAACCATAGGAGATAA
>JASBST010000094.1 GCA_030148775.1 Thiogranum sp. | reverse complement strand
GCGAAATAGCCGTGTTACTTCGAAGTAGCCGCATTGGTTGTTCAAGGGGAAGGGGGGTATACTTCCTATACTACGAATGCCTTTGCGGCTTTGCCGTGGCCTCGTCTTGCAGTGGCTGTCATACGCACCGGCCGCGGCCAGGACCCTTGGTGGCTCTTTTCGACGCATGGCGGGAGCCGGCGCTGCCGTCGACGGTACGATAGGCTTGTCCCGACAAACGCGCCCGGCGGTTTGTCAAATAACCTTGGTATCACAAACACGAGTCGTTAAAAGACGCCCGCGCGGCACTGCATTTCACCTGCGACAGTACCAGCGGTTGAGCGGGGTCCGGGTTGTGCGAGACCTCCAGCAATACGCCCAGATCTTGTACGATGAGCGTGTCCACGGTAGCGCACTGTGTCGGGGTGCAGCTAAAGTCTTTATCGTCATAAATTCGATACAGGCCATCGGACACCTTTGTGATCAGGCCGGTAGCCCGCGAAGCGGAGACGTCAAACAAGGTGGTTGCGGGCTCCTGCTGCTTTTCGAGCACGCTTAGCAAGGTGTACTTTAACGACGACGCGTCGGCGGGTGGGTTTTCAACGGTCTCGACCTTGACCTCGATTTTATAGGTATAACCCCATTCGTAGTCAAAGCCCTGGATGACGTCAAAGAAATTTAACCAGTTGTCGTCGAGATTGACCTTGGTCTGAAGACACATCACCAGCGCCGCTGCGCCGCATTCCGCTTTGTGATGGTTGACGTAGAACGTTCGCGTTTCCGTGGTCGTTGAATCACTATTGCAGCCGGCCGTGGCCAACATTGCCAGTAAACAACAATACGCCGCTGGATTTTTCATTAATACCTCCCTGTTAGATGACATTGTGCGCGATAAGCCGCGCACCCGAATGGCATGGTGCCTCGCAACTGTTACGAGAATGACCGTGTTTATTGCCTACCGCTAAATTATTACGCCCAGCAGGGCTTTTTTATGCTTCGCTTACCCGCCGGATAACCCTGAACATCCGATTGTCGTGACTTCTCAAGTTTGGGTGGTTATATACTGATAAAACTGATCTGGATTTTCCAGCTTTTTTTGGAGCGCGTAGGCGCAACTAGCGCGTTCTATTTTTTCAGTAGCACCTGTCGGGCCCGTCCGTGCTACCACCTGGCGTCGCGGCGCTTCATCCATATTTCTTCCTTTGGTGGTTTTCCGCCAACGAACTCCATTTTGAAGTTGCGGAAATCCGACGCAGCGTCGGATTTCCGCAAGCGGGCGGGACTCAGTTGTAGAATGGCGAGTTCATATCACGGCTGGCGGCTTCGGTCACACTGGCATCAAATACACGGGTATAGAAGGCGGCATTTAGTGCTTTGGCTTCGGTTGGGAAGTAATCCACGGCGAATTTTTGTGCGTTTTCGACGGTGTCGAACGCGTACAGTCCGCCAGGAGTACCCGTGTGAAGTCCGCTAAGCCAGGTTTTCGCCATAAGGCCCGGTTGCTTCTTAAGGGTGGGGTTAAGATCTCGCCATGGCGCGGCTTCGTTAAACGGCACTGCATGTAATTGGACTTCCGTGTAGACGAAGGCGCCAGGCTTACCGTCAATTTTTCCGTCCCAGTGCATGGAGTTCATATCACGGCTGGCTTCTTCGGTCACGCTAGCATCAAACACGCGCGTCGTTTGCGCGACGCCAAATCCCTTTGCCTCGGCGGGAAAGTACTCAGTAACGAATTTTTGTGCGTGCTCGATAGAATCGAAGACGTAAAATCCACCCGCCGAGTTGTTCCCAACACCAGCAAGCCATGTTTTGTTGATAAAACCAGGTTGGTTCTTGATGTCTTTATTGATTCTCTGCCACGGTACGTCCTTGAACGGGGCTGATATCTGAAGTTCAGTATATACATAGGCTTTCTGAGTCATGTTCTCCTCCTTGGGGCTGGGGTTTTCTTGTGCTGCTACGGTAAGTGCGCCAAAGGCAGTGACGGCAGCGATGGTGAGTGCTGTCGCGGTGTGCTTGAGCGCTTTGCGTCGACCCATCGGCGAGCCGAGGGATCGATAGGTGGAGGGTTCTCTGTTGGCCACGGGCTGTCTCCTGTTGATTTATCGTAACGATCATAATATAGTGATCGTTATAAACAGTATTAAATAACGATCACTATATGTCAACCGCTAAATAGCGGTCGTTATTATAAAGGGGTAAGGTCATGCGGCATAAAGGTATTGATAAAGAAGAAACCCGGCGGAAAGTCGTCGAAGCAGCCGGACGCGGTTTTCGCAAGCACGGCTATGCGGGGATTGGTGTCGACGGACTCGCCAAGGCAGCCGGCGTCACATCAGGCGCGTTTTATGCGCATTTGGGTTCGAAAGACGGGGCGTTCGACGTTGCGTTGGCGGCCGGTCTCGATGAGGTCATCGAAGGTGTGCCGGAATTTCAAAGCAAGCACGGTGCCGACTGGGTCAAGGCGTTCGTAGAATACTACCTGGGCAAACCACACCGCGGTGATCTCGAATGCGGCTGCGCGATGGCAACGTTGACATCAGAGGTGGTACGTTGCGGCACTGAAGTCCATGCGGCCTTTGAAAAAAAAATGTCTATGATTGCAACCCTTATTGCGCGTGGACTCGCTGGAGGTTCAGATGAAGATCGGCGTGCGCGGGCCTGGTCCATGCTGGGGATTCTTATCGGTGGGATAAACGTCGCACGCGCAATGAAGAGTGCTAAAGCCTCTGAAGAAGTAGCGGAGGCGATTAAAGCAACTGCGATCAGGGCGGTGGGGCGGACGCGTGCTATAGCGTCCTGAAAGCAGTAACCCCTTAGTAGAGATAACACGCTTTCTTCTGTGGGTCGGATTTACCTGTACAGCTGAGCCGCAGTTCGGCTTATCTGGTCGGACTGATGCAGTCATCTCGGCAAACGCTCAGAGTAATCCGTCTGGTCGGACCTATGACACGTCATATATGGACCACGTTGATCGTACTTAAACTAAAAAGTCGGCCTAACAGGATGACAGCCTTATCCTGTTATTTTCTTTGTAGATAAGAACTACGTAAACGTTTCGAGGACTGTGTGGGCACTCACCGGTCATCGGTATGAGGATATCGGCGGGTGTTGTAATAAGCCCGGCGCGGTGTTGTTCCTCACTCGGCATCATTGAATGGATTCTCCGACAGGAGAATCGCTAAACAGGGCGCGTATGTCAGTACCGCGCCCTGCAGGATGCCAAGACCCCCGAAGACATCCGATAGCTGCTGAAACAGCGTTTCGTTATCCGGATCTTTCGCCAGGGCTTCCAGTACGGCCAGCAGTGGCTTGATCTGCTCTTCGCCGAGATGCCTTTTCAGCATTTGTATCGAATTTTCGATGCTCTGGGGATCGACATCTTTGGAGGATTCGCTCATGGATCTTGCTCGCGCTTGCAGGTGTGGCTGAGATTAGTTGGCGTCGCCGCCCTGGTCACCGGTCGGGCCGTTCATCTCGACCATTTCCGAGATTTCCAGTACACCATTGATCTCGAGGAAAGGGCATGATTTGGCGGCGGCCAGCGCTTCGTCCATGGATGCCGAGCGGATAATGCTGAGCCCTGACATTGCGCTCGTGCTGCCCGGCGTGGCGGTTCCGTCGGCTTGCACGGTATGCGTGTCCTTGAATGGAATTGCCGCGCTCACGACGCGCTCGCCAAGGGCGTTCAGCCACTGCTGGTAATGTTCGAGATGTTTCTGGCTTTCTTCCGGGGTGGTCGGGAACTCGCCCCCAAGGTAAACGAAAATATACTGTGGCATAACGATCGGTCTCCGAGAGTTTTGGGAATTTGTAGGTATAGGGTGAATGCCTCGCATCGGCAATGAATGTTTCCCATCAGTTTTTCGCCTCTCCCGCAGCCAGCCGCAGTCGCGCCTCGACGCGAATGGATGACATCAGTTTCTCGTCCGCAACAGCGGGATAAAGCGGAAAGAACCGATCGACTTCGAGCGCGTGCGCCTTTGCCTCCTGTTCCAGCCGAAGCCGGTCATGCGGTTCAAGCTCATGCAGCATCAGCAGGCGGGGTGCCAGTCTTGCGATAAACCGCCTGCAAAGCCGCTGATGTTCTTCCTCTTCCCAGATTTCGGAGACAAGGCAGGGTGGTAAATCGTAATTCAGCGAATCCCTGCGCTTCATCCAGGCGGCGCGCGGATTGCGTCCGGCGCGTGCGTTAACCAGCTGTTCGAGCTGATAGTTCACCGGTGGGGTATAGACTTTGAGTTCTTCGGGGGTTTTCTCTACGGCGCTCAATGAAGCCGGGGTCGCGGTCCATTCCAGTTGCCGGGGGTACATGGCCATTTCCTCGGCCTTCACGCAGGAGTAGATCAGCGCCAGCGGTTGTTCGTTTTTCTCGTCTAGTAGCCAGTACTCGTACTCGTCCGCGGGTGGAAACGGCAGTGTCGCATCCTTCACGTAGTCCGCCAGTACGAGTACCTGTTGTTCGACCATGCCATCATCCAGATGGTATGGAAGTTTTAATCGCTGGATCTCTGAACCGTCGATATTGGCGACACGGATATATTGTTTTTTTGGCGGCGGGCCCGTCCCATCCCGCTGACCGGAATGGCCCGTATCCATCCTGAACTGGATTGCCCAGTCGGTGCCTTCCAGGGTTAACGCTCTGGCGCGTTCGGTTTCGACGATTTGAACCATCCCCTTGTAGGGCGAGAGCAATCGTTTCGAATAGGCCTGGATCATGGATTCTCCAATCAACCAACTGTCCAGGCGTTCGGGCCGCCTGTTGCAAAGGCATCCAGTGGCCGGCATCCGGCAGCTGCGTATCAGCCGAACAGTTTTTTCAACGCATCGTATACGAATGTATTGGTGCAGGAATTTTCGCCGCAATGCAGCAGCTCGTCGTCGCCCGTGCGGAAAGTCAAATAAGGTCTGACCTCCGCGCCGGCGGACTCAATCGCCGCCATGTCATCGATGACGCTCGCAATGCTGAAGGTGATGCCGGCGGTGCATTCCTCCAGTTGCGCGCCTTCCATACCGGCTTCCTGCAGCTTGATCATGACTCGTTGTGCGATCTCGGCGGCGAGAACGGCCTGCAGCTTGTCGAAATGTTCGGCATCGAATTTGAGATTCATTCTGAACGGCCTGTCTGGTCGGGTTTTAATACAAAAGACCGATTACTGTATCGGTATCGTCTGTCCACCGGCGAGGTCCGGACCTTCCTCGATCTTGCCGCCGTGGGCGATTTCCGCTTCCGTCGCATCGCGTACCGTCAGGATTTCCAGTTTGAATATGACTTCCCTGCCACACAGCGGATTATTGCCATCGATGAAGATGACGTCTTCAGCAATGCGTGTCACGGTGAAGGTTTTGGTCTGGCCCTTGTCGTTTTCCATCAGGATGGCGGTGCCGACCTTGCGGTATTCTTCCGGGACATCGTGAATGTTTTCCGTGATCACCAGGGATTCGTCCCTGGGGCCGTACAGCTTGTTGCAGTCGATGGGTACTTCGATGGTGTCGCCGACGGCCTTGCCTTCAAGTTCATTCATGACCTGGGGCGCCAGCACCGTATTCACGCCATGCACATAGCCCAGCGGGTATTCCACCTCGGTGAGCACGCTATTGGTCTTGACATCGATGACCTTGTATTTCAGCTCGACGTACTTGCCATCGGCAACGCTGTCTTTGTTCATACCTGACATACCTGTAAGCTCACTCTTAGAAAATCGACGCCGCGAAAATCCTGACCTCTCCGCGCTCGTAACCGAGCACCAGACGGCCCAGCCATTCACCTTCCTTCTTGGTGCTTCTGACCCGATACAGGCAGGTGACGTGCTGGCCGCGACGGATCAGGCCAAGAAAATCGTAGTCCGTTGACAGATTGCGGGTCAGCTCGCTGCGGGCAAACTGTTTGCCCACCTCAACTTCGTTCAGACCGCGCAGGAGATCGCGTGAGAAGTGTTTGATGAAAAGGCCGTACTTGCCTTCGTTGGAGTACTTGATCAGGTCGTCCCACAAGGGGTGCGCGATCCGGGTGATTTCCTCATCGGTATGATCGAGGATGTTCTTAAGCTGGTCGGTCGGTTCTGTCGCTTCGCTTGTCATCGCCATCATTTAACCGTTATGTCGAAAGTTGTTTGTAGAAAAAATAAAGACCGGCATCTGCTGGTCATGTTCCGGCCGGGTCTGGAAACAAGACACCCCGCGTAAGCGGGGTGCCTAGTATAACCCCAGTTTGCCTCGGAATTATCCGTTTTCATCCACGATGTGATACAGGGGTGCCTTCTCCATGGTGTACTCGCCGGTCACGGGATCACGGCGTGAAACGGTCAGTACATGCCAGTTGTCGTCGTCCACTCGCATCGCATCGCCCCGGTAGTAGTAACCCGGCCAACGCGTTTCCTTGCGAAACAGCGTGTGCTGGACCACAGCCTCTGAGGTGAGATGGCGGTGCTTGACTTCCCAGGCACGCAGCAGCTCGTGGATGTTCTCGGCGGCGATCTTCTCCAGGTCTTCTTCCAGAATCTTGAGCTTCTTCAGGCCGATGTTCAGCAACTTCTCGTTGGTCATATAGCTGACCGTCACCCCGCCGGCGTACTCGTCCATCAGCTTCTGCAGGCGGTCCAGTGCCTGACGCGGGTTGATGTAGTTGGGGTTCACACTACCGGCGGTGATTTCGTTACGGTAGATCTTGTAATGCTCCATCGGCTTGTAGATCTCTTTCCGACGGCGTTCGATCTGTTCCTGTGAAACAACAATACCTTCGCCCTTGCCGTCATCGATGTACTTGCAGGCGGCTTTCGCAGCCAGACGCCCTTCGGTGAAGGAACCGGACGAGAACGCGTGCGGCGTGCCGCCGACCGCGTCACCGGCGCCAAACAGGCCTTCGACCGTGGTCATACGGTTGTAGCCCCAGTAGTACTCCGGCGGCGATATGTCTTCCGGACCCGAACACCAGGCGCCACAACCGGTCGCGTGGGAGCCCATCACGTAGGGTTCGGATGTGGTCAGCTCCGGGTTCTCGTACTTCGGATCCACGTCGGTGGCCGCCCACAACACGGCCTGACCGACGGTCATGCCGAGGAAGTTGTGCCAGCCGATCTCTTCGAGATGCGGATCCTGGAACGCTTCCATGGTCACCATGTGAATCGGGCCGCGGCCGGCGTTGACCTCATTGATGAAGGCATGGTTACGCAGGCAGGTCGGAATCGGCCGGTGGGTGAGGTGAGAGGCCTCGATGTCCAGGTAACGTTTGCCGACCATCTCTTCCAGCGCCGGGAACCACTTGGACTCGTACTCTTCGCCAAGGCCGTTCTGGGTGTAGGTTTTCAGATGCAGGAAGTAGGCGCCGACAGGACCGTAACCGTCCTTGAAGCGGGCCAATACGATACGGTTTTCCATCTGGGTCATCTTGGCACCGGCGCCGATCAGCAGGCCATAGGCCGAACCCGACGACCAGGGGGCGTACCAGACACGACCGGCACCTTCACCGACCGAACGCGGCTTGTAGATGTTGGAAGCCCCGCCGGCACCGACGATCACGGTCTTGGATTTGAACACGTGGTAGTTGCCGGTGCGGACATTGAAGCCCACGGCGCCGGCGACACGGTTCGGCTTGCTCTCGTCCATCAGCAGATGGGTGACGCAGATACGGTTGAAGACTTTGTCCGCCGATTTCTTCGCGGCTTCCGCGACGATCGGCTTGTACGATTCGCCGTGGATCATGATCTGCCAGCGACCTTCACGCTGGTAGGCGCCGGTCTTCGGATTGCGCATCAGCGGCAGACCCCATTCCTCGAACTGGTGGACCGCCGAGTCGACGTGACGCGCCATGTCGAACAGCAGGTCTTCGCGAACCATGCCCATCAGGTCGATACGCGCGTAACGGACGTGATCTTCCGGGTTGTTTTCACCGAAACGGGTGCCCATGTAGCAGTTGATTGCGTACAGGCCCTGTGCCACTGCACCGGAACGGTCGATGTTGGCTTTCTCCGCGATAACAATCTTCTTGTCCTGGCCCCAGTACCGGGCTTCGAAGGCCGCACCGGTACCACCAAGGCCGGCACCCGCCACCAGAATGTCGATATTATCTTCTACGATTGTTTTGTAGGCCATCAGTAACCCTCCACCCCTTGCACCATTTTCAGACCATTGGACTTGAGGGTGTGAATATCACCGTCGTCCATACGAATGTATTTGGGTTCATTGAACAGCAGCTGGCTGTCGCGTTGTTCCTTGGACGGCGCGGGGACCTCGCTGAGCTTGGGGATGCAGGTACCCCAGGGCTTGGTCGTGATCGGTGCCAGCAGATCCATGTCTTTCTTGCCGTTGCGGAACTTGATGCGCCAGGCAATGACGCCTTTTTCCTCGTCGCGTTTCACGCGCACCGAGTGGCCCAGCGGTGCGAAGTCCGCGTATCCGCGAACGTCGATCGCCTGATGTGGGCAGGCCTTGACGCAGGAGTAGCACTCACAGCACATATTGGGTTCAATGTTGTAGGCGCGACGGGTGACCGTGTCGATGTGCATGATGTCCGACGGGCAGATATCGACGCAATGACCACACCCGTCACAACGAGTCATGTATACAAAAGTTGGCATTGTGAATACTCCTTACTTCTGAAAGTTGATTAGTAGTGACGAGGAGGTTCGCGATTAATACCTGGGCCCATGTTGGGTGGGTTGGTGCCCATGTACTCCGGGATATCCGGAAAACGTTTCTGAACCGCGGGGTCCGTCAGATCGTAATCCTCGGGCAGCCCCTCTCTGGAACCGTCAGCATAGATGATTTTTTTCTGGTAGGCCGCGGCAGGCTTGAAGAACATATGCGCGAATTTAGACCAGAAAACGGTACCGAACAGCACAGTGCTGGAGGCAATGAAAAGAACAAAGAACAACATGTTCAATGCCCCGGCACCCTGGGTGAACGACCACAGCAGGGCGAACGTCGCGGTGCTGATCAAACCCACGATAAACAGATCGCCGCGGCCGTTGAAGTTGTACCATTTGACGCCTTCGGCGGCGACGTCGACGCGAATGGCGAACCAGAACCAGTAGCCGCCAATGCACAGAGCCAGCGCGCCCAGGTGCCAGAGTACCGGCCAGATACCCGCGGCAGCTTCGGTCGCGTAGCCGAAAATCAGCACCGCCGTGCTGACCACGAAGACGACAAAGCCGTACATGGTAAACAGGTGCGAGATACGACGGCGGGTGCTTTTGAACTCCGAAGAGGTCAAGACCTCATTCGCTACAGTCTGAATCGCAAGCGAGGCTTTCTCGCCACCACCCAGGGAGCGCTTGGCGTCTTTCTGTGCCTTTTTTGCATTTTCGAAGAAGTACTGGGCACTTTTCTTGTGCATCATGTCCAGAATGGTTCCGACGATCACGGCCAGGACCATGAGGATGACGTAGCCCTGCATGATGTCTGGCGAAATGACCGTTGAAAGTTCGGAGAAGGGGTTGGTGCTGAGCATGTAGGCGTCTCCTAGACTAATCGTTAGCTAATCAATATTATTAAGAATCATTAGCGCGCGTGCAGTGTGAATTGCAACGGGCATGAATGCTAATTTTGTAATTTTTATGACACATATGTGAATTTTATAGCCGGCGTCCGTGAGCCGTCATAACGAGCGACTGGCCCCGAATTATAGCTGGTCCTGGTTCGCACCCGACGCGGCACTCACCTGTTTTCATTCCATAAGTTTGACGAAATCCCACTATTATAAAGTCAAGACTGGCTCGGGGCCAGTGAAAATCGGTCTAACCTACTGCCATAGTTATGGAAACAGATATGCCGATCCGCTCGCGAATCAGCGCGGCTCAATTTCGCCAGAGGATGGAGCGAAAGAATGCGGGTTCAGTTTCAATCTCAGGCGAAGGATCTAGAATCTCGCCCTGAACGGGTGCCGGAAAAGGCCCCTGAACCCTCCATGACCCCATCAATAACAGGGATTATTATTTCCGTCTCCACTTCCCGCTCGAGGAACACAATGGATCCCTGTTATTTTCTCATCCTGGCCCCGGCGGTTTCAACCGCCTCCTGTCTTGCTCATCGGTCTACGCGTCCTCTGTGCTTCCGATGCCTGCCTGGAATCTTGAAGAAGCTGAGGACTGGTTCGCGCGCGCTGTCAGGAACGGGCAAATCGAGCGGGTTCCAGTATACCGCGCAGGAAGTCATTCAGGCTTATTTCCCGATAGACAGTGCAGATAAACATTCAAGGGGAGAATCGGTTCATCCCCGGCGCGGAGATGCTAGTATACTGCACCGCGCGCAGACAGGGCGTATCTTACGGGCCGGCCCATGCTGACCTGGTTGAATGGCCACTCGGTCGTGAGAACCGACGGGACATTGATACAGGGTGAATTATCTGAAACATAGCGTGGCAAATCGTTCCCATTTGCGGGCCCGAGAAGACACGCCGACATTAAACGCTAACGACAAAGAGGTGATCTACTATGAGCGAACCATCCAAACAACGGCCCAAGGTGCCCGAGGGCGAGACGCGTTTCCTGAAAACCCGTCAAAACGCACCTAATGAAAAGGGTTTCGTTGGATACGAAACGATCTGGGAATCGTTCCAGAAAGTCGCCGAGTATTCCACGCCCAAACAGCCGTAAACCTACCGGCCGCGCGCATCCGGCAGCGGCCGGCCTCGACGGAGACCGGCCACACCAAGGTGTGGCCGGACGACTGCCCGGATAAGCAGCGTCAGAACGACCCGCTCGACTCCAGGCATTCGTAACGCAATGCGCGCCAGGCGCGTGACCGATACCGGCTGACAGCGCAGCTGGGACTTCAACATCCCGCGGTTGCGCGATAGTGTGGCAGCTCGCAGGGCTTTTCTACTTTTTCCCGAATACCGCTTGAAACCGCTGGTCGCGGCCCCTGGTACCTGGCGCATACGAATGGTAAAGCGCCGCCAGGAAAGTCAATGCGTCGAGTTCTGTCGATCCCCCCGTGCCCAAATCCAAGGGACGCCAACGATTTGGCGCCATTTGTGTCCTCCGGGAGGTGAATAAGATAGTAGAATAAAGAAATAATCAAGATAAGGAGCCGACAGGGTTCGGAGGAAACGTCATGACTGCAGCGATAGAGCAAGTAAGGTTGGGCGGGTCGGTTCTGAGCCACTCCTGCCATGTGTGCGCATTCTTTCATTCCAAGGAGGAGGAATACCGCGTGCTGATGCCGTTCATCAAGGATGGTTTCGACAAAGGCGACCGGGCTTTCCACGTCGTCGACCCCGAACATCGGCCCGATCATCTGCGGCGGCTGGAACAAGAGGGGATTGACGTCGCCGCCTCCGAGGCTGCGGGACAACTCGAGGTCCGCCGCTGGCAGGACGCGTACCTTCAAGGTGGGCACTTCGATCAGCATCGGATGATCGCCACCATCAAAGAGGCGTTGGACCCGACCGGCAAGCCGCCCGGCAGGGTTACCCGGCTGATCGCCAACATGGAGTGGGCGCTGGAGGACTTGCCGGGCGTCCACGATATCGTCGAATACGAAACCCGCCTGAACCAGTTCCTTCCGGCGTATCACGATCCGGTCGTCTGCACCTATGACCTGTCCCGCTTCGACGCCAGCGTTGTGGTGGATGTCATGCGCACGCACCCGATGGTCATCATCGGCGGTGCCCTGCAACAGAATCCGTTCTACGTCCCTCCCGACGAGATGCTCAAGGAACTCGAGGAGCGCAAGGCCGGGAAAGTCGTCGGTTAAGCCGAATCGCGGCCAAGCGGAAGTCGAACCCTGTCGCCTATGGAGCTGTTAGAAAACGTCGTTGAAGAGAATCGCCGCCTGCGGCGGACGATGCGGGATCTGATAGCGCTTTCGAGCCTGCCTGCCGTGTGGATCGGCCTCGGGCCGGATGGGATAGTGCGCAGTGTCGCCGGCGTGCTGCTGGATACGCTGGCGCTGGAGCTGGTTTATATCCGTCTGGCGGGGCCGGCTGGCGAGGGGGCGGTCGAAGTCATTCGCAGCAAACGCGGCGCGGACGCCGCGCACCTCGACGCAATCAGAAGCTCGCTGACTTGGTTGCCGGACCGCACGGAGTCGCCGGCGACGATCCCCGACCCGTTTTCCGCCGGGACACTGCACGTCGTCGTGACCCATTTTGGCGCCGGAGAGGACGAAGGGGTTCTCGTCACCGGCTCGCTTCGGACCGGCTTTCCGGCCGAACAGGACCGGGTATTGCTGGGCGTTGGCGCCAATCAGGTAGCCATCGTCCTCCAGCGGTGGCGGGCCGAGGAACGGCTGCGGCAAAGCGAGGCCCGCAAGAGCGCCATCCTGGAAACGGCCCTCGACTGCATCGTTACGATGGACGCCGACGGCAAGGTGATCGAGTTCAATCCGGCGGCGGAACGAACATTCGGTTACCGACGTGCGGATGTGGTGGGGCGCGACCTTGACGATCTTATCATTCCGCCGACGCCGGGGGATTCCCGCCACCGGGGCATAGCGCGTTACCTCGCCACCGGCGAAGCTTCGGTGCTTGGCAAGCGGATCGAACTGTCCGCCTTGCGCGCGGACACTACGGAATTCCCGGTGGAGTTGGCGATCGCCCGGATTCCAACCGATCCGCCGCTGTTCACCGCTTACGTGCGCGACATCAGTGAACGAAACCGTCACGAGAGGCTTCGCAATGCCAGGCTGGCTGTCACCGAGACCTTGTCGCAAGCCGCGACTGCCGCCGAGGCGGCCACGGGTTTGTTGCGAGCTGTCTGCGAGGGTCTCGGTTGGGACGCGGGTTTCTTCTGGACGCTGGCACCCGGCGGCGACACCTTGCGACTCCTGCAGAGCTGGCGCGCGCCCGATGTCGCGCTTACCCGATTGGAGACCCTTAGTCTGCAGCGCACATTCCGGCGCGGGGACGGCCTGCCCGGCCATGTCTGGGCGATCGGTGAACCGACCTGGCTGAGCGATGTGGTCAAGGCCACCCATTTCCCGCGGGCTGCGTCGGCCGCGAAGGACGGCCTGCATGGGGCGTTTGCCTGTCCGCTGGTGGTGGGCACTAAGACCCTGGGTGTGATCGAGTTCTTCAGCCACCAGATTCGGCAACCTGATGCGGACCTCCTGGAGATGATGGGGACGGTGGCCGGAAACGTCGCTCAGTTTCTTGAGCGGAAAACCGCCGAAGAAAAGATCCGACGAAGCGAACAGGAGCTTGCCGATTTTTTCGACAATGCCACGGTCGGTCTGCACTGGGTCGGCCCCGACGGGACGATCCTGCGGGCCAATCGGGCCGAACTCGACATGCTCGGCTACCGCCGAGAAGAGTATGTAGGCCGTTCCATCGTCGACTTTCACGCCGACAGCGAGGTAATTGGTGACATCCTCTATCGCCTGCAGGCCGGGGAGGAATTACGCGCGTATCCGGCGCGTCTGCAGTGCAAGAACGGATTGGTGAAGGACGTATTGATCGACTCCAATGTGTTTTGGCGCAATGGCGAATTCGTTCACACCCGCTGTTTCACCAGGGACGTCACCGCATGGAAGCTGGCTGAAAGATCGCAGCGGGAAAGCGAGGAAAAACTGCGGCTGCTGGCCGATACGATTCCGCAGCTGGCGTGGATGGCCCACCCGGACGGCTCTGTCTTCTGGTTCAACCGCCGCTGGTACGAATATACCGGCACCACGCTCGAGCAAGTGAAAGGTTCGGGTTGGCAATCGGTCCACGATCCACAGCTGCTGCCCGAGGTGCTGACACGCTGGAACGCCTGCGTCGCCGGCGGCGAGCCGTTCGACATGGTATTGCCCCTGAAGGGCGCGGATGGGGAGTTTCGCCCGTTTCTTACCCGGGTGAATCCGCTGCGGGACGACGCCAACCGCATTCTCTACTGGTTCGGGACCAACACCGATATCAGCGATCTCAAGAGAATGGAAGACGCGCTGCGAGACGCCGATCGGCGCAAGGACGAGTTTCTTGCGACATTAGCCAACGAACTGCGCAATCCGCTGGCCCCGATCCGTAACGGGCTGCAAATCCTCAAGATGACCGAGGTGGACGCCGGACTGGCTGGGCGCACCCGAGACGTCATGGAGCGGCAGGTCGATCAACTGGTGCGGTTGGTGGATGACTTGCTGGACGTGTCGCGTGTGATGCGGGGCAAGGTGGTACTGCGTAAGGAGCCGGTGGAGCTGGCCACCGTGGTCAACCGCGCGGTTGAGACCGCACAGCCGCTTATCGATCTTAATGGCCACGACCTGGACGTCTCATTGCCGTGCGCCTCGTTGGTTCTCAACGCCGATCCGATCCGTCTTTCCCAGGTAATGGGCAACCTGCTGACGAATGCCGCCAAGTACACGGAAGCCGGCGGACGAATTTCGCTGTCCGCCCGCTCTGAAGCGGGCGCGGTGGTGCTGCGCGTGAAGGACACCGGGATCGGCATTGCCACGGACGTGCTGCCCCATGTCTTCGAGTTGTTTGTGCAAGGCGATCATTCGGCTACCCGCGCGCAAGCCGGGTTGGGCATCGGCCTGACGCTGGTGAAGAATCTGGTTGAAATGCACGACGGCTCGGTCGAGGTGTACAGTGCCGGACCGGGCAGGGGCTGCGAATTCGTCGTTCGGCTGCCGCAGTCGATTGCGAAGCGCCCGGCGCTGTCCATAAGCGAAACCTGCGAGCGGCAGCAAGAAGTGGCTCCTTCGGGTCTGCGGCTTCTGGTAGTGGACAACAACGAAGACGCCGCCACAGCGCTGGCCATGCTGCTGCGCTTGAAAGGTCATAAAATCCGAGTGGTTCACGATGGCAACGCGGCGCTGGAAGCGGTGCAGGTGTTCCGTCCGGCATTGGTTCTGCTTGATATCGGGATGCCCGGCATGGATGGCTACGAAGTCGCCCGCCGTATCCGCAGCATGCCCGGGCTGGAGAGTGTAGTGCTGGCGGCGGTGACCGGCTGGGGCCAGCAGGAAGACCGCCGCCGCTCGGCGGAGGCGGGCTTCGATCACCATCTGGTCAAGCCACCAGAGCCGCAAGCGCTGGAGAATCTACTGGCTGCGACACTACTGGCACAGAATTCCTCCCGTGGGTCAGGCGGCGGCGTTTCTCACGAACAGGGGTGACCGCTGCCGAGAGCAATGTCTATTCCGGACCAGCCGCTCACTGGTGGCGATTGAGGAGCAGCCTTCGCCGATCGTTCGTGGCCTCACCCCAGAGCCTGCCAAACCAGGGAACCGCCGCTGACTAGCAACAGCGTAGCGATAATACGCTGCATTTGTACGCCGGTCAGTTTGCGCCTGGCTTCTTGACCCAGGTCAATGCTTAATCCGATTGATTATATTAGATTATCTACGATGTTTTCCGTTTTGCCGAACAGGCTGCCACGCCGGCTTAGTCTCCGATGAGTCGGTCTTGGCAGGGCCTGCCACAAGAGACGGTACGAGTTTGGCGTCGTGTTGCTATTCTCCAGTGCCATCATCGCCAGACTGCCCGGCGACAAACGTGAGATGGCTGCATTGCGTGGTCGTATCGCCCTGGGTTGTCTGATCGTGCAGGACTTGGTCGTGTTGGTCATGGCCTCGATGTCCCGGGGTGCCGCCGGTGATGTGCCCGGGCGGCATGCGCCGTACTGGTCAAGGGCGCGGGGTTTGTTCTGTTGGTCGGGATGGCGGTGCCATGCCTGCCGTCGCGTTGAAGGCGTGACGGGCCATGATGAAAGGAGGTGGATGAGATGGAACGGTTCAAGAATATTCTTTGTGTGATCAAGCCACAGGCTGATTACCAGTGCGCCCTTGACCGGACCGTGATACTCGCGGAGAACAACCAGGCACGCGCGACGGTCGCTGCCGTTACCGAGCGCGTGCGGGATAGGATCGGACTACCTGAGGTCGGACTGGCGCCAGGGGCTATGCAGGCCGGAGTGACGGAGGCTGAGTTACAGCGGTTGAAGACTTTGATCGAGCCTTACCGGTCCCGAGCCAAGATCACGGCTAAAGTGTTGGAGGGTATTTCGTACCTGGAAATTATCCGGGAGGTGTTGCGCAACAGGCATGATCTGGTAATCAAATGCCCCGAATCGCCCGCATGGCTGGATCGGGTTTTTGCCAGTGACGATATGCATTTGTTGCGAAAATGCCCTTGCCCGGTCTGGTTGGTCAAACCGGGGGCGGCGGACACCTACGCGCGCATCCTGGCTGCCGTGGACGTGGACGACAACTATCCGCCAGCGGAACTGAAGACACGCCGGGCATTAAATGGCACGGTAATGGAATTGGCCAGTTCTCTGGCTGTGTCGGAGTTCGCGCAATTGCACGTGGTAAATGCCTGGGAGGCGATCGGCGAGAGCGCCATGCGCCACGGGGCATTCATGCTCCAGCCGAAAGACAAGGTTAACGCCTATGTCGAAGCGATACGGCAGCGTCACGCCGAGCTTCTGGATGCGCTGATGCAAGAGACCGGCGCAAAACTGGGTCCGGATGCTATGGATTACATAAAGCCTCAACCGCACCTGCTGAAGGGGTCGGCCCGCAACGAGGTTCCGGCGCTGGCCAAACGTCTGCAGGTCGACTGCATCGTCATGGGGACAGTGGCGCGCACCGGCGTCCGTGGGTTCACCATGGGCAATACCGCGGAGACCATTCTGGAGCAACTCGACTGTTCGGTGCTGGCGATCAAGCCACCGGGCTTCGAGACCCCGGTAACGTTGGAAGATTGATCGGCTATGCCGGGTCTTTACGCAGCAATGGCGCCATATGCGGTACCGAACCGCGCCGCGGGCAGTCGTTGCGCATCGAAACGGTTGCCTGATCCCGATAGTCGCGGCAGGCGTCGGGCGGTGGCCTCACCCCAGAGCCTGCCAAACCAGGGAACCGCCGCTGACTAGCAACAGCGTAGCGATAATCCGCTGCATTTGTACGCCGGTCAGGCCGACGTGCACGTGGTTTCCCAGCATCAGGCCCAGAAAAACCAGCGGCAATGCCGCAAGTGTCGCGGCTATCAATGCGAGATCATGGAACAAGCCGGCGAATATGAAGGTGACGATGCGCCATAGCCCTTCGAAGAAGAATAAACCGGTAAACGTCGCCCGCAACTCGGACGGTTGCTCGATACGATGATTCAGGTAAATCACATATGGAGGTCCACCGGTACCGAACAAGGCGCTGATAGTGCCGCCGATCAAACCGGCCGGTACCGCCCAGATCCTGCGTATCACCCGCGAGCCATGCAGATTGAACCAGTAGCGTAGACCGAAGATCACCACCAGCGTGCCGAGAACCAACAATAAAGACGACCGGGACACGTTAACCAGCAGGGTCGTTCCCGCAATAGTGCCGACAAACACGAACGGCAATAACGGACCTATCTCGTCCCAGCGCGCGCTCCGACGGACGTGAATACCCAGCGCGACGGAGGCCGCAAAGTCGGTTATCAGTATCAGCGGAACGACAAACGTCAGCGGCAGAAAGTGCGCCAGCAGGGGTACCGCCACCAACCCGGAGCCGAAGCCGGAGACACCGCGGATAAAATAGGCGCAAAGTACAATGAACGCCGCCAGCGCGTAGTTGAGGATGCTGACGTCCAAATGGCTTGCCGCTAGGCCCCGCCTATCCTGTGATGAACTTCACAAGCGGGCTCAGGTCCGTGCCGACGCCGTCAGCCGCAACGCCAAGCTCTTCGACCGGAAACCGCGCCCGATTGACCCAGAATGTCGGATAACCGAACCACTTGGCACCGGCCACGTCCCAACCCGCGAAAGCGGCAAAGGCGATCTCTTCGCGTTTCAGTTGCAACACGTCGACACCCAGCTGATAGGCGCGCGGATCCGGCTTGTAGGTCCGCGCGAGGTCGGTGCTGATCACTTGGTCGAAGAGGGGTTCCAGGTCGGCGTTGCGCATATTCGTGCGCAGCATTTCGGCCGTCATATTGGACAGGAACGCCAGCCGAACCCCAGCTTCCTTGAGCGTTTTTAACGCCACCGGCACATCCGGCCAGGCTTTCAGTTGGAGGAACGCGCCCATGAGCCGGTCGCGTTTCTCGCCGGTCAGTTCGAGATCCAGCTTACGGGCCGCAAAGGTCAGGCCGGCCTCGGTGGCCTGCCAGAAGTCGACGTAACGTCCCGACAGCGCCCGCAGCCACTGGTATTCGAACTGGCGGGTGCGCCACACTTCGCCAAGTTGCGCCCCTTTTCCCGGGAACAGCGTTTCGGTCAGTTTCAAAACCGGACGCGGATCGAATATCGGGAAAGCATCGAAGGCCACGGCCTGAAGCCGGGGCCCGGTTGCGGCCCGCAGCAGCGATGCGGGGCTCAAAGCACCGACCGCAACACCCGAGGCTGCGGCCCTGATGAACGTTCTACGATCCATTGGCATGGCTGAACTCCTTTTTCGGCATGGACTAAACGACCGTCGCCGGCGTCGCGGCAGCGTGCTTTCCCGGCTGCAGGATGGCCCGCACGCAGGCGTCGGCATCCCGAAAAGCCTGAAACCGGCTTTGAGGCGACGGAATGTAATGATTGAAGTAGCGAATTCCCTCCGCGAGCTGCCCGAGCACGAAAATGCGGGACTGAGCACTGCCGGAGGTATCCACCGGATGGAAATCCCGATCCAGCATCGCGCCGCCAAGCGACTCACCGTCGACCCCGAAGGGCTGCAACCTACCCCGGCGGTAGAGGTTCGTCAACAGCCGCGAACCGGATCTGTCCACTGACGGATGCCCGAGGTAGGCGTGACAAACGGTGTCCAGGGTTACGGCGTGCGGTACCGCGAACGCCGTGGACCGCACCTCGATTTTTCCGTCGCCAGGCGTTTCCAGGGACGGAGCGGGTCCGAAGGGAATATGCAGAATCCCGGCGTCCAGCAACGCCAGCAATTCTTCGCAACGTGCCGCCGGAGGACCGACGATCACCCGGTTGATAGCCGATGCCATGCGCCTGCGGAAATCGACCCGCGCCGCGGGGATCAGACCTTCAAAGTCGACGGCGTAGCGCAGCGTGTTACGCAGCACGCGGAACAGTTCCAGCGCGCACTTGCGCGCACTGGCGTTCTCGCCTTTGCCGGCCTCGACGAGTTCGTCTTCGAGCAGGGCGCGGATCCGGTGCTGGTAGGTGTCGCTGTCGGGCATCGTCGGTGGAACAGGGCGAAGGACGAAACTCTCGGGATCGAACTCGCCGTAGTCCCTGGCCGCCCGCAGCAGTTCGGCTTCGTAGTCGCCGCTATGCCAGGACTGGACCAACCGGTTGCGCAGCGCTCGTGCCGACTTTTCGCCCGCGCTGAGGCGCGCGCTGCTTTCGTAAAAAACGAGTTTCATTTCGTCCCACAACAACGGCAGGACGTCGGTAAACAAATCCAGACGGGCGTCCCCCGTTCGGCACTGTCGAACCTGACGTAATGCATCGATCTGCTCGACCGTAAAGAACTCCGCCTGGCGGGTCACCCTGGGCGCATTTCCGGTTGAAACCGGCAGCGCGCAGTAAGGTGCCCCGGAGCGCGAAAACATGTAGATTGACGGTTCGCGCCCGCTGGGCAGATAGGTTCGCCGGCCTCCCTGTTCGGGGAGGACATATCGGCCACCTCTTCCCACGGTCAGCTCGGTCAGTACATCGATAGCCGACAGACCGAACCCCTCGATGCCTATTTTCGTGCCGGATTCGATATCGCCCAGACAGGCTGTCAAAGGATACTCGACGGTGAAACGGGTGCGGTCGTCCGCCGCGCCGGCCCGTTCAGGTCTTGGCCGGTTACTGGTATGTCCGGTGGTCAGAAAGGCGTAGTCGACGCAGACTTCATCCCCTCCGTGCAGCAGGATGCGTTCCCGCGCGTCAGCCGTTTCCACATCGACCGCCGGCTCGCGGTGGTGCGTAATGGTGACGTTGCCCGGCGCGTCTCGTAACAGACGGCTGTAGTACCAGTTCATATACTCCCCAAGCAGTCGTCGCGGCACAAAATCCCCCGGCGACAGCTCCCGGCCCTCGCCGATCGAGACGCCAAAGCCGTCCCGACTCATGCGATAGCCCTGCTCGCGGGCCCATTCGAGCAGGCTGGGGCCGGTGACGGGATCCGGGATATCACCGAATTCGTCCTCGACGAACATCGATACCTGGCTGCACTTGGTATTGAGCAGCAGGTAATCCGGTAAACCACGAAAATGCACACCCATCCCGGGCTCTCCCGGCTCGATGATGTGTATCCGCAGGCCGCCGACGTCGATGCGGCGCGCCCGGGACAGGATGCGCTCGAGTACGCACAATCCCCAGGGGCCGCAACCGACGATACCGATTGAAGCGCTTGTCATGGATTTATCCGTCGTGGCGGGTTTGTCGGTTGCGGGCAGACCCGTCACTGGTAGAGGGTTCCGCTAGCGCCGGACTCGGCCATTGCCGAATCGTCCCGGTAGGCCAGTCCGATGTCCGCTGCGCTTTCCTCCACGGGTGTCACCCTGCGCCGGAAGGACCCGTCGGCCAGAAAACGCCGCAGTCGTTCCGGGTGGTAGGCCCGATGCATGTCCGCCGCCTCGCCACGCAGTGCCGCCAGCACGGCCATTGCGACACTGGGTGACTGTGCAAATCCCCCAGTGTTATGTCCGCCCGTCACGACCACTAATCCGCCGTTTCGAGTGGGCGCCATCTCGAATATTCCGAGCCCCGATGGCGTCCATGGCCGCACGCAGTAGCGCCGGCTGCTTGACAGCAGGCCGCTGCGTTGCGCGGCGTCGTATGCCGCGGGGAAGTAGCGGCGGGCGGTCTCATCGACCACACGAAACAGATCTTCGACCGCGCCCATGTCGATTGACTCGCAATCGCGGCCAAGGTAGCCGTGCCCAGAGCTGATATGGATGAACTCTCCATCCGTGCTCGAATCGACGATGACATTCGCCCCTTCGGCCGCACCGCTGGCGGCGAATCCGACTCTGGAGATTTTCATGGACGCGGCAAGACGGGGTTCTGTATTGGGAAGAGACAGCCACGCTCCTGCGATGCCGCTGATTTGTTCGCCGCAAACCATGCCGTTCAGTAGCGAGCCGCCATAGGCGCCCGGAGAGATGACATAGTGATCCGCCTCGATGGATTCGTTCCCCGCCAGGAGACAGCGCACCTCGCCGTTCGTCTCCTTGGCGACCTCGGTGACCCGCTGATTCCAGCGAAAATCCACGCCAGCGTCTTCCAGCAGTCCGATGAGCTTTGCCGAGAAGCGATGTATACCGACGGTAAAGCCGACAACCTCCAGCGCACCGACTATGGCGCCGTCGCGCACGGCTTGCGCCAGCCCCGGGTGTTCCCGGCACAGCGAAGCCGGATCGAGAACACGTTTCAACGCCCCCACGCGTGCTTCGTTAACCGTCGCCGCGGCAAACTGCTCCCGGGTCGAATACACGCGTAACACAGTTGGCGTATAGCCGACACCATCGAAGATCGACGGACAATCCTGTTTCAGCGCCTCCCACAGCGGCGCGCTCTGCCGGTTGAATGAAATGATGTCTTCATTCAGGACGGACGTGAGCCAGGTCGGTGTCTGGGTATATTCCGTAATCCACGCAATATCCGTACCGTCGAGCTCGTGCCTGTCCTGGCAGAGCCAGCCGTTGGCCGCAATGCGATCCTGGAACGGTCGGGCCGGTTCGGTATCGGTGTTCTGATAGTTTGCCAGGTGGTAGCGTGATTCGGTGAGCGTGAACATGCGTCCGTCACAGCCGCCGTGCGTGCAGCCGAGCTGGGACCACGCCGATGTGGTGCGCGGGTCGGGGTTGGCGTCGATCACCGAGACACGATAGCGCTGTTCGTGTAAATAATATGCCGTGAGAAGATTGACCGCGCCGGCGCCCACGAGTACCACATGCTCCTGCGGCGCACTGCGATGCTGTTGGCGCGCGATTCGCAACGGCCGGTTGCATTCGTCGTCGAGCTGCCTGCTGTGCAGTGTTTCGGTCAGGATCAGCGCGCGTTCGGCCGCGCTGAGGTCGCCCTGGGCGGATACCCAATACACAGGAACGCCGGCAACCGTTTGCACGGCTTCGGGATAGTCGCCGATACAGACGATAAAGACAGGAAAAGAGGAGGTTGTCTGTATCCATTTCGCGACACTGACGACGTCGGGGAGCTGGCAGGTCACCAGCACATCCGGCGCCACCGCAGCGAGCGTCTTCCCGAGGTGACCGGGGCCTTTCCGTTCCAGGTCCGGTCGGTAGATGACGTTGTCGCCGATCAGTCGCGGTTCCAGGGGTTTGTCTATCTGAAAGTTAACCAGAATCTTCATTGAAACTCCTCCATAAGCTACAAAAGTCCTTTGCCAATTTAGCGCGCGCGTACTCGCGTTACGGCGGCCCGCTACAGCAGGCGGTCATCGCGCGGCGCTTGGAGCGCGAAACGACACGGCCCCTCGATTGGCGCAATCGTTATTAGTTATAACATGGTCAGGTCACGGATACAGGTACGAGTGTGCGGGGTCGGGCGATCGTTGCCGAATGCAGACACCGGAATCTCTTCAATCGTGATACATATTGTCCTTTCCCTGTAGTTCGATCCGCATTCGAGCATAAAGATGAGGTGCCGAGGCGTTTTATTCCGGGTGAATGTGAAGAAACAAAAAAACCGGGAATATTTTTCGCCGTTTTTTATCTTTGTAATCTACAACGCCTAAACTTATACGTTGTCGCACCCTGGAAAACTATTCATTTGGTTGGGTGCCGTTCTATTTCGTCAATTCGATACCTTGTCGGTGAGGGGGCGTATCGGATTCCAGTAGGTTGCAGTTACACAAGCGGAAAGTAAGGACGGACGCCCGCGACGCTGGAGCCGGTCGCAGGCGTCCTTGGCATCCCATAAGGAGATAATGATGGATCAGTACCAAGCTATGTCGCGGCGAACTCTCGCTTGCACCTTCGTGATTCTCAGCACCCTTTTTCTTCCGGCCTGGCCGGCAAAGTCACAGCAACTCGATCCTGCGGATCAGATCGGGGTCGAGAAATCCATCCCGGTCCATTTGCGCGACGGCGAAGAGTTCCGCACACCGCTGCCAAAGCTTATTGAATTTGGAAAAAGTCTGTTCACGGCGCGCTGGACCAGCCAGGAGGGGCAGGGACGACCGCTCAGCAAAGGCACCGGCGAACCGCTTTCGGACATGAGTTCGCCGCTGGTCTTTCCGCGTAACTTCAACCGTATCTCCGGGCCGGACACCGGTGCCTGCTCGAATTGTCACAACCTGCCGACGACCGGCGGCGGTGGCGACTTCGCCGGCAATATCACGCTGCTGGGCGATCGCTTCGACTTCACGACATTTTCGGTCGACGACACCGTCGCGACGCGCGGTTCGCTCGACGAGCGACTGCAACCGACCACGCTGCAGTCGATCGGAAATTCACGCAAGGTCGTGGGTATGTTCGGTTCCGGCTTCATCGAGATGCTGGCACGCGAGATGACCCGGGAACTTCAGGGCCGCGCGTCCCGGTGCAAACCGGGCGAAACTTGCAGGCTGTTGGCGAAGAACGTCGATTTCGGATACCTGATACATCGTCCGGATGGAACCTGGGACGTATCGCAGGTCGTTGGACTGCCGCCGCAAAGCCTCGCCACGTCCGCCAGTGCGCCGCCCAGCCTGATCATCCAGCCCTTCCGTCAGGGCGGCAACGTCATATCCCTGCGTGACTTCACCAACGGTGCCTTCAATCAACACCACGGCATACAGTCGGAGGAGCGCTTCGGATTTGGTGCCGACCCGGATGGAGACGGCTTTACCAATGAATTGACACGGGCCGATGTCACCGCCGTGACGCTGTTCCAGGCCACGCTTCCGGTCCCCGGGCGCATGATTCCGCGCGACAAACGTTTTCGTGTCGCCATCGCTCGGGGCGAGCGCTTGTTTGATCAGATCGGGTGTGCCGGCTGTCATACACCGAGTTTGCCACTCACCGACGGGGCGTGGGTCTTCTCCGAGCCCGGTCCGTTCAACCTGCCCGGCAATCTGCGCCCGGAAGACGGGGTCGCCAGTCTCAAGGTCGATTTGACCAGCGCCCGGCTGCCACAGCCGCGCCTGCGCGTCAGCCACGGCGTGGTGCGGGTACCCGCCTACACGGATATGAAGCTGCACGATATCACCTCCGGCTTGCCGTCCTGTGCGTCCCATCCCGATCTGATCAATAGCGGTGAGTGCGACGGCGACGTCGAGCCGATCGATGCGAATCAACCGATAGGCAGCCCGGAATTTTTTGCCGGCAACAGCAGATTCATCACTCGGCGGCTCTGGGGGATCGCCAATCAGCACGCGTTCGGTCATCACGGACAATACTCGACGATGCGCGAGGCGCTGCTTGCGCACGCCGGCGAGGCAGCCGCATCAAGCGAGGCGTTCCGGGCATTGGCGGCGCAAGACCAGAACGCGCTGATCGAGTTCCTGAAATCGCTGCAGATTCTCCCGCCCGGCACACCGTGCACGGTGGTCGACGAGAACTACCAATGCCGCGATCGCCGCGCCGACAGCGGACAGACTCATTGAGCTGTTGTTCAACAAACGAAAAGGGACTATTCAATGTATAAATTCAGCAGACTCCACGTTATACCGGCGATGGTAGCCACATCGCTGCTCAGCGCGTCTTCGTTCGCGGCGACAACCCAGGACGAGTTTATCAGCCATCCGCCTGTGCTCGACCCGGCGTTTATCGGTCGTGAACTCGCCATCCCGACGCACCTGCAAAACGGTCAGGAGTTCGACATCACGCTTCCCGAGCTGGTCAGTCACGGTGAGCAGCTGTTCACCGCCCGCTGGACCAGTCAGGAGGGCCAGGGCCGGCCGTTCGGTAAAGGTAATGACGGTAAATTGACCGATCCGCTTTCGCCGCTCACATTCCCGAGAAACATGAACCGCTTTTCCGGCGCGGCGGCCGGTTCCTGCATCGGCTGCCATATTCAGCCGCGGGTCGGCGGCGGAGACACCCTCGGCAATGTCTTTGTGCTGGCCAATTGCTTTGATTTCGCGACCTTCGATCGTAACGACACCGTCATTACCCGCGGCACGCTCGACGAGAGGGGCCTGCCGGTCACGTTGCAAAATATCTCCGATGCGCGCAAGAGCACGGGCATGTTCGGGTCCGGCTACATAGAGATGCTGGCGCGGCAGATCACCACCGACCTGCAGGCGCTGGCCGCTGCCTGCGCACCGGGCAGCGAGTGTGCGCTGTCATCGAAGGGGATCGACTTCGGCACCCTGATTCGCAACCCGGACGGAACCTGGGACACCACCCAGGTGCTCGGTCTGCCGGCGCCGAGCCTGCTGACGAGCGGAACCGATGCGCCCAGTCTGATAATCCAGCCGTTCTTTCAGTCCGGGGCCGTCATTTCTTTGCGGCAGTTCAGCAACAACTCCTTCACCCGGCTGCTCGGAGTTCAGTCGGAAGAGCGCTTCGGCACCGACGTCGATCAGGACGAAGACGGTTTTGCCAACGAGCTGACGATTGCCGATATGACCGCAGTCTCCGTGTTCCAGGCCACCCTCCCGGCCCCGGGGCGTGTCATTCCGCGCAATAAAAAGGTGCGCGCGGCCATTGTGCGGGGCGAGCGCCTTTTCGATACCATCGGCTGCGCCGGCTGCCATATCCCAAACCTGCCGCTTACCGACAAGGGATGGGTTTTCTCGGAACCCAGTCCGTTCAATCCGCCCGGCACCCTGCGACGGGACGATGGCGTGGCCACACTGGAGGTGGACCTGACGCGCGACGATCTGCCACAGCCGCGTCTGCACGCGCGTAACGGCGTGGTAACGGTTCCGGCGTACACAGACCTGAAACTGCACGACATCACTACCGGTAAACCCTCCTGCGACGCCAACCCGGAGCTGATCAAGGACGGACTGTGTGATGGCGACGTCGAGCCGTTGAGCCAGAACCATCCGACCGGATCCCCCGAGTTTTTCGCCGGCAATAGCAAATTCCTGACCCGTAAGCTTTGGGGCATTGCCAACCAACACAGCTTCGGTCATCACGGTCTGTATACGACTATGCGCGAAGCGGTGCTCGCGCACCATGGCGAAGCCGAACAATCCGGTAACGCGTTCAGGGAACTGGCGGCCTCGGGCCAGAACGCTGTCATAGAATTTCTGAAATCGCTGCAAATTCTGCCGGCCGACACCCCCTGTCTGGTGGTCGATGAAAACTTTCGTTGTACGACCTATTGACCGGCACAGTGGAGATTCGCCGGCGGCACCGGTACATCCTCCGGGATGTACCGGTCTTGCGCCGACCCGATCAGCGGGGTTGTGCCGCGTGTGATCCAAGCGAATTCGGACGAGCCGGTGGGGGCAGCCGAGTGGCGGAGACCGGCGCGGTCTGGGAGAGACTGGTGACTAAGGCGGTGACTGGTTTTTTTGATGATTGCCCTTAGCGCAGATCGAATATTTTTTATACCACAACTGGACAATAAATAAAAAACTCTTGTATAACAGGTGCGAAGCGACATTCGGGACGCCCGCAGCCGGTGCACCCCGCCCCCGACCTTTCGACCGCTCGGCAAAGAGGCCAGGACGTTGGAGCCTTCGCCAACAACCGACCGGGTGGGCTTCAACGTGCGATAGGTTGCAATGTGGAACAAATTGCGGCGCCCGCTCGTCCTCCAGAATATCAGTGTATATACACGCTACCGTTGGTTTTGCGCCATGTTTCGCCTGCTGTCGCTTCTGCTGAGTCTGATCGTTCTGTCGCCTGCCGGCGCTGAAACCCGGGACCCGGCGCAGTATTTTTTCCAGGAAACCTTCGGCAACTTCCAGGAGGAGGCCGAACTCGCGCGCAATGAGGGCAAACAGGGCGTGATGATTTTCTTTGAAATGGACAGCTGCCCCTTCTGCCACCGCATGAAGACCACGGTACTCAACCAGCCCGAAGTGCAGGCGTATTTTCGCAAGCACTTTCGGCTGTTCAGCGTCGACATCGAGGGGGATCTGGAGATCACCGATTTCCAGGGCAGGACGACCACGCAGAAGGACTTCGCGTTCAAACAGTTCCAGGTACGCGCCACCCCCGTGTTCGCCTTTTACAATACCGACGGCAAACTGGTCGCGCGCTATACCGGTCCCACCAGCGGCGTGGAGGAAATGCTTTGGCTCGGCCAATATGCCGCCGAAGGTCATTACCGCGACGAACCCTTCGCCCGATACAAGCGCGACAGGCGCAAGCAAACCGCCCGGCAATGATCCGGCGCGGTACCAGGCGGCACGGCCTGCGGCCGATCCTGGCGGTGCTCGGTCTGCTGCTGCACCTGCCGGCGGCCGGCCTGGCCGGGCAGGCGTTGCCCGAGCCGCTGAGCCTGGGTGAGGCCCTGCGTCTGGCGGGCGAGAACCACCCGTTGTTGAGCGCCAGCCGCGCCGATATCGAGTCGCTGCAGGCCGACGCCGCCCGGGCCTATGCCCGCGACGACATCGATATCGGCGCGCGCCTGCAAGCGCGCTTCATCGAACCGTCCGACGTCGCCACGGACCAGAGCCACAACGATTCCCGCGCCGCGCTGTTTGCGCGCAAACAACTTTACGATTTTGGCCGTACCGAGGCGTTGGAGGCGGCCGCGGAAACCCGCGTCAACGGCGGCAGGTTGCGATTCAGCGCGGATCTGACGCAGTATCGGATCCGTGTCATGCAGGCGTTTTTCGATGTGCTGATCGCAGACCTGACCTTCGCCCGCGACAACGAGGCCATGGCGGTGGCCTTTGTGCAGGCCGACCGCCTGCGGGACCGTAACGAGCTCGGGCAGGTTTCCGACTCCCGTCTGCTGGAACAACAGAACGCCTATCAGGCCTTGCGCATGCAACGCCTGCGTGCCCAGGCGCGCCAGCGCAGCAGCCGCGCAAAACTGGCGCAGCTGCTGAACCGCCCGGACGATCTTCCGGCGACGCTCGCGCCGCCGCCGTTGCAGGAAAACGACCAGGCGCTCCCCGAGTACGAAGACCTGGTCAAGGCGGCGCTGGCGAACAACCCGCGCGTGCAGTCGCTCAAGGCGGACCTGGAAGCCGCACGCCTGCGCATAAAGGCCGAACGTGCCGGTGCGCGCCCGGTACTGAGCGGCTCGGTCAGTACCGCCGCCGGGAACCGTGACATCAGCTCGCGCAATCCGCTGGAGGTGGAACTGCGCCTGGACATCCCGCTGTACCGGGGGGGGCGTGTCGACGCCGAGGTCGCGCGTGCACGCGCCACTATGCATCGCCTGGAAGCCGAACTGAAGCAACTGGAATTCGACCTGCGACAGAATCTGCTGGATGTCTGGCTGGACATCCAGACACTGCTGGCGCAACGCCAGCAAGTTGAGGTGAGCACCGATTACCGCGCGCTTGATTTCGATCGCGCCCAGGCGCTTTACGAGTTGCAGGTCAAGACCGACTTTGGCACCGCCCTGGTCGGCCAGTCGCGGGCCGCGCTGCTGGCGGCGCAGACCGAGTACGCCCTGGCCCTGGACTGGGCACGTCTGAGCGCGCTCAGCGGCGAATCCTTTTCACCCTATTTGCAGCCGACCTCACTCGACAGACAAGGGGACCCGCATGACTAAGTCCTGGATACTTGGCCTCGCCCTCAGTGGGCTGAGCCTTACGGTATACGCCGAGCAATATCCCGCCGTGCTGGACTGGTCGCAGCGCACCACATTGAGCACGCCGGTCTCGGGCGTGGTGAAAACGCGTCCGGTCGTCCCGGGCGACCGTATAACCGCCGGTCAGGTCCTGTTGACACTGGACCAACGCCCCTTCGAAACCCGGCTGCGCGACGCCACCGCGCAGGTACACAAGGAAAAACTGCGGCGCGATGAAGCCAAGCGCGAGCTCGAACGCACCCAGTCGCTGTACGAACGCACTGTCATAGCGGTCCACGACCTGCAATTGCAGGAAATAGCCACCGCGAGCGCACAAGCCGATTACGCCAGCGCGCAGGCCCGCCTCGACGCCGCCCGGCTGGCGCTGGAGTACAGCCGGTTGCGCGCGCCCTACGGCGGCCGGGTGCTCGCCACACCGGTGCAGGTGGGCGAAACGGTCGTCAACCGCGACCAGGTCACGCCGATGATCGTGCTCGGCCGCGACCGCCCCATGGTCGCGCAGGCAAGCCTCGACGTTGAAAAACTCGCGGGTCTGAAGAACGGCCTGCCAGCCAGGGTCCAGGTCGGGGGGCATCGCTACGACGGTCACGTCATACAAATCGCCGCCGACTCCGGCAACCCGGCGAAGTACCGCGTGCGGGTCGGATTCGAGGCGGACGACGATACGCTGCAAGCCGGCCAGGCCGCGCACGTTGAGTTCCAGCGCTGACAAAGGTCAGCTTCAGCGATCTGGGAGAGGTGAAATTTTGGCCGCGACGGTGTTGGCCCTCCAGGTCGGCGCTGGCGATACCCTTTGCGGAACGAATGCAAGCGGCCGATTTTCTCTAACGACGAGTATCTAGATATTGGGGAGGAGTTCAGCTGTTGCTCACGAGGTGTAACTATCGAGTTCGCTTTCGGATGAAGCGTCGGTTTCCCCGATGGAGTTTCGATGGAGGACAATTCGTGCTGCATCACGGTGATGCATCGAATCGGCAACAGGCAGGTATTATCCATTGTCGGAGAGACGCCGCATCCAGCCAATATCGGCTTTTTCTTATGCGGCCGTGACCTAAGTTCGATACTGTACTCTAATAATAAGGCGGTTTGCTTGCCGCCTGCGGCGCCTGTAGCTGACCGGAGCTAATGTTATATCTCAAGAGCAGAATAGCCAGTTTCAAGGCTCCGACCAAATTGCATTTGTGAGAAACATACCGCGTAATCCGAGCGGCAAGATTCTCCGGCGCCAGTTGAGAGGCCCGTACTGGTCCTGCATGGACAGCAAGGTCGACTGACTACTGACAGGAATACACGGTATGGTAATCAAGACTATCTGCGGCAGCCTCAAAATTTTAGGCGCTATATCCCCGCGTATTGCCGGATCGGTGGCGTTCTACCTGTTTTGCAGGCCCACCCACAGATCCAGATTGCGGTCCTGGGAAGAAGAGCGGATGGCGTCAGCACGCGGTAGCTGGCTTACTGTTAATGCCAAGCGGGTGACAGTCTATCATTGGGGAGACGGCACAAAGCCGGTGCTGATGTTGCACGGCTGGAGTTCCCGGGCCTCTCGTTTCGCCGAACTGGCTTCGCGGCTGCTGGAGCTTGGTTACAGTCCGGTCGCTTTCGATGCGCCCGGGCATGGCGAATCGTCAGGAAATAAGACGTCTATTCTGGAGTATGAGGAGATCTGTCGGCAATTGGCCGGAAAATACGGCTGTTTCTCGGCGGTGGTCGCCCACTCCTTCGGCGTATTGTGTCAGTTCCGTGCACTACGTTCGCCGGTGCCGGCAGAGAAGGCGGTTGCCATCAGCGGCGTGTGTGACTTTGACTATCTCGAAGAGGCCTTCTGCGAGCAGCTCGGGGTGAATGAGAAAGTCAGAGAAAATCTTCGTCGGCGAATCGAACAGTTGTTTCTTCCCGTTCAAGGTATCTGGGAGCAGTTCTCGGTTACCTATGAAGCTGAGAAATTGAATATTCCGATACTGGTTATCCACGACGACGGTGATCATATGGTCGATATCAGTCAGGCAAAAAAGATTTCTGAAGCCTATACGCCCAATGCCAGACTGGTTACCACCCGCCGCCTTGGTCATCATCGGATTATTTCAGATAATGAGGTGATTCAGGGAATCATAGATTTTATTGAGCGGAGCGAACAAGCGACTGATAAAACAGTATTGGGGTATCGAACAAATTGAAGCGCTTATAGTTGAGCATCCCAGTTGTCGCTGAACAGTTTCTGTCGGACCTGCAGGCGATAAAGTCGGGGAGGAATGCCGACCCATTGTTTGAACTTTGCCGAGAAATGGGCTGGATCCGGATGACCCACCTGGTGGGCAATCTCTGCAACAGAGTAGTTGCTGCTGCGCAATAATTCTTTGGCATTTTCCATGCGGACGTTCTGCAGGTATGTGCTTGGCGCGTAACCACAGGCTTTCTTAAAACGTCGATTGAATGTTCTGACAGTCATACTCAGGCGCGCGGCGAGCGCCGGGATTGAGATCGATTGGTCATAATGGGAGCGCAACCAGTGCTGGGCGTTCAGAATGTCTTCATCGGCGTGTGGACTATTGGCTTCGAAATCGAACATTCGGGTGTTACAGGGTTGGCGGATCTCGGGCGAGAAATGGCTTTCGACACTTTGCGCGATACTGCGCCCGAAGGATTCGGCAATGAGCTGTACGACCAGGTCGGCCAGCGCATTGACGCTACCGACGCAGAAAATACGACCGGCTTTGGTGATCAAGTGACTTCGCTGCAGCTGGGCTTGCGGATAGGCGTGCGCAAACTGACTGAGATAATGCCAATGAGTCGTTGCCGGCCTGCCATCGAGCAAGCCGGCTTCGGCCAGCAGGAAACTGGCGCTGCCAACCGCGCACAGCTGGCAACCGTTCTCCCATTGACGTTTGAACCAAGCCAGCAGGGCGTCTTGTGTGGAGGCGAGTTTCAGCGGATTGCGCCAGAGAGCGGGCAAAATGATCAGGTCTGTGTCCGCGATGTCCCCCCAGACCTTATCGGCCAGCATACGCGTTCCGCCCGCCAGCTGGACCATGTCATTTCCCAGGCCCACGATTTCTATCTTCGGGACACTGCGACGGCGATTCCGCACCCGGGAAATTTCATTTGCGGCCTGAAACATTTCCGCAGGCAGGCCGATGCTCGAGCTGAGTGCCTGGGGATAGAGAAAAATGCTGATGTGTCGCATGGCGCCGTTACATTTTCAGGGTGGCTAAAGAATGTAATTTTATGGCTAATTTCAACAACAATCCATCTGTTCTCGACGCTAAACTAACGCGGTTGTAACCCCTAGGATATGTGGATATGACCCCTTTGCCAGTGATCGTCGGCTTTGGCGGAATCAACGCGGCCGGACGCAGTAGTCATCATCAGGCGTATCACCGACTCGTACTGGACTCGTTGCCCTCGGCGGTAGCAGCGGATACCGTTGCTTCCCTGTCGCAACTCATGAATCTGGATGCTTCATTACCGGAAACAATCATTCGGCGACAGGTAAAAGCAGGAACCTTGGTTCGTCGCCTGGAGGCATCCCTCCATTTCGATGTCGAACGCATACCCTGGAACCGGCGGGTGGAGACCGCTGCGGGTACAACGCTGTCGTTTGAATGTGACGCCTCCGAATTGCCCCGGCAGACACCGACTAACTGGCACATTATAGTGTCCGATTCCGGTCGTGCAAAAGTTTCAATCACTGATCTCAGCGGCTTTTACGTGCCCGATTATATGGTCTCGCCGGTAAAATCCGCAGGCCAGCTACCCACTGGGTTCGACCCCGGGAAGCGCTACGCGTCACGTCATCATCCCAGGGGGCTGAAGATGGCGGTGTTCGGCGTATCCGATGCACTCCAGTCCATGGGCATTGATTGGGACGTCGTGAGAAACCGTGTGTCACCGGATGCTATCAGTGTATACGCCGGATCTGCGATGGGGCAGCTGGATCCCGCCGGCACAGGCGGCATGCTGAGCGCGAGACACCACGGCAGGCCGGTGACGCCCAAACTCTGCCCTCTTGGTTTTGCGCAGATGACGGCGGATTTCGTCAATGCCTATGTTCTCGGTAGTCTGGGACGTACTGGCGCGAATCTGGGCGCGTGCGCGTCGTTTCTCTACAACCTGAATCAGGCGGTGCTCGATATCCAGGCCGGCCGCGCGCGCGTCGCGGTGGTTGGCAGCAGCGAGGCGCCGATAACGCCCGAAATAGTTGAAGGGTATGCATCAATGGGTGCGTTGGCGACCGAAGAGAAGCTACTGGCGCTCGATGCAAATAAAGGTGTTACCGACGCCGATTTCACTCGCTCCTGCCGGCCATTTTCCAGTAATTGCGGCTTCGTAGTCGGAGAATCAGCTCAATTTGTCGTATTGTTTGACGACGCGTTGGCGGTGGAACTGGGTGCAACCATTCACGCCGCTGTCAACGAAGTATTCATCAACGCGGATGGCTTCAAAAAGTCCATTGCCGCGCCGGGGGCGGGTAATTATCTTACATTTGCAAGTGCCGTAGCATCGGTTCGCGCATTGCTGGGGAATGAATGCCTGCGACATCGCAGCTATATACAGGCACACGGTAGCGGTACGCTTCAGAATCGTGTGACCGAATCCCACATACTGGACCGTACGGCACAAGCGTTTGGTATCGATAACTGGACGGTGAGCGCAATAAAGTGTTATCTGGGGCATTCTATCGGCTCGGCCGGCGGGGACCAGATCATTGCGAGTTTGGGCGTGTGGGATCAAGGAATCATACCCGGTATAGGAACCATCGATCACGTGGCCAACGATGTTTATTCCCGGCATCTTCATATCGGCCCGGACGATATCGAGATCGGCAGAGAGAGCATGGACGTGGCATTTATCAATGCCAAGGGTTTTGGCGGGAATAACGCCAGTACCGCATTACTGGCACCGCACGTGGTACGCCGCATGCTGGAAAAACGTCACGGGAGACGGGCGATGGTCGGTCACGCGAAACGCAACGAGCGCGTGCATGCGCAGACCGGTTTGCACCATGAAGCGGTTTTGTCAGGTACTGATGAGCCGGTTTATCGATTTGGGGAAGGGGTGTTGAGCGGCGACGATATCCATATTGATCAGCAACAAATCAGCGTGGATGGATATGGCCCTGCCGTGATATTCGACCAGATATCACCTTATGCCGATATGATGGATTGAGTCGCAGGGCTCCCGGCATGCCGGCGTTGCTGATATATGTCGACCGTGAAGAGCGGCCGGTGCCGTTGCCCAAGCCGGGCAGAGCGCATTTGGTCGAATGAGGTAGCGACCGCGCTGGCCGGCTGCTTTGAGGCGCTGCGACTCTCAAGCGGATGCGGTGATCGATTCGGTGCTTTCCGGGGCCGTCAAGACCCGGGACAATGACAACTAATCTGAAGCCTCCCACCCAGTGTGCCAGCGGAACAGCGGTCAAACCTAAAAAATTGATTTGCTGACTGAGCTGGTTTTCCCCCGATTGGCAATAGGTTATGAACCTGGTATTTTCGTGACCATCCACGTATCCCCGCCGATACGCCTTTGGTGTTAGCCTACGTAGATGGACGAAAACAGTCTGATCAAGACTGGAATGGAACACGACCGGGCCGGCCGCCTGGATGAGGCTGCCGGTTGCTACCGCCGGGCTCTGGAGCAGCGGCCGGATCATCCCTACGCGTTGCATTTGTTGGGCGCGCTCTCGTTGCGCCAGGGCGACCCGAAACGGGCCATTGAACTGATCGGGTCCGCGATCAGGATCAACGATCGCGAGCCGGTATTTCATCTTTTTCTCGGTCAGGCCCGGCAACACCAGGGAGAACTGGAGGCGGCGCTGGCGGCTTATCAGCAGGCTCTGTTCCTGGCGCCCGGCCTTGCACCCGCCGAGTTTCGGCGTGCAACGGTACTGCTTGCCCTGCACAGGCCGACTGAGGCACTGCGCGCATTCAGAACCGCACTCAACGCGGGCGATCGTTTCGCCCCGGCCACGCTTGCACAGGCGCGATCCCTGCGCGATGCCGGTGAATTCGAAGCGGCGGAACAACTTCTGCAGCTCCTGCTTGAATTTCATCCCGGGATGCGCGATGCGCATACGATGCTCGGCTTCGCGTTGATCGCTCGGGACAAGCATGCCGAGGCGAGAGAGGTCTTCACAAGGCTTTTCGTCCGGGAGCGCGGGGAGGGGTGGGGGAATCGGCCCTATCTTGAACAGAGAATGCCTTTGGCCGAGGGCGGGGCGCCGGTCTCCGCCGCGCCATTTTTCTTTGAAAACCTGATCGGCCATATCGATTATCTGATCGCGCGGGGCCGGCTGCATCCCAGTTTCGCGCGACTGGCGGATACCTATGGCGACATCCTCGAGGCTCATGCCGGAAAAACCGGAGACTTTGGGTTGATCACGCTGTCTCGCGCCGAAACCGAAAAGGTGCAGGCCGTTCTCACGCGTGCCCTGTATTACGCGGACAGCAGGCCGGTTTCCGGAAGCGCCGTGAATCCCTCGCTGGACGGGGAAAAACTCGAGAGAGACTATCGGGAATCACCCTGGCGCATGACTTTTTTCGACAATTTTCTTACGACTGACGCCCTGGCCAGCCTGCGGGAATTTTGTCTAGAATCGACGATTTTCTTCAGGCAGAGCCGCAATACCTTTGTCTCGTCCTATCTCGAGGAAGGCTTTAATTGCAGTGTTCTCTACCAAATTGCCAGTGAACTGAAGCGCAAGTTGCCGGGGGTGCTGGGGTCGTTGCATCTGCAGAATCTCTGGTGTTACCGCCAGGCGGCGCAAGGCGACGGTGTGCGACCACATTCGGATCAGGCGGCGGTCACGTTCAACTTCTGGATAACGCCCGATGCAGCGAATCTGGACACAGATCATGGCGGGCTGGTGCTTTATGACAGGGAGCAGCCGCTGGACTGGGACTGGTACACGACCAATACGGAGAAAGACGACCCCCGGGTTCTGCGGCAGATCATGGATTACCTCGAAGGCGCGCGCACGCAGGTTATTCCCTACCGCGAAAACCGAGCGGTGATGTTTCATTCGAACATGTTTCACCGTTCCGACCGGTTCCGTTTCCGGCAGGGGTATGAAAACAGCCGCATGAACATCACCATGCTATTCGGCCGGCACGCCGGCCTGGCGGGAAACTGAACTCAGTATCCATGGGCCTGTTGCCACCGGTCAGCGTGACCGATACTCAGCGGGCAGATGCTTACTCCGTAAGCGCGTCATTTCTGGCGCAGCCAGGACGAGTGAACGCGATCAAAGAGGGTACGAAAATGCCGGCGGTGAATCTGGCTATATCAACCGGTTGATAGCGGAAGCGACAAATAAGGGCATCGATAAAAATCTGCTCCATATCGCGCGCGACTACTTTGCGGGGCCGCGCTCTGCCGCCGCAATCATCGGAAAAATGGCGGACTCCTCATAGCCGATGCCATGCTGATCTCCTGCAGCGGATTGCTGCTGGTTTCGCGCACGGGTCGGTTCAGCCACTATGAGCATTCGCTGAGAGGCCGCCGCCGCAATAGCGTCCTCCTTGAACCAAAGGCGGCTTTCAGTCTCGTCGTATCGATGGTCCTGTCGGTCCTCCCGCCGGTCTTCGCGTCGATCCTCTCTTCGGTCATGTCCCGCACATGCGCTGAGCAGAGCCGGTAGACAGATTAGTCCCACAAATCTCATAAAGCCTCCTTACGTGACGGGTGCAAGCTTGGAGCGCGTGTCGCTACAGCAGTTGACGAGTCCCGGCACAATGAGGAACGTGCAGGGACTCGTCGGCGACCCGTTAAAGTCAATGCGACACGAGTAGTCTGGATGGGGAAGCCTTACGGGACAACCGCATTTGATAATGGACTGCGGCCAGTGGAATGGCTGTTTCCATTGCGCACGGGAGGAGGGAGGGGCGTTTAGCGACGCTCCTGAATCTGGCCGTCCGGATCCGAAATAATAATCTCGACGCGGCGATTTTGCTGACGACCTTGGGCCTTGGCGTTGGAAGCCACCGGATAAGCCTCGCCATAACCGCGTACCCGAATTCGTTGCGGATCGATGCCGCGCTCGACCAGCGCGTCGCGCACGGCGTTGGCGCGTCGCTCGGATAGTTGTTGATTGTACTCTTGCGTGCCGCGACTGTCGGTAAAGCCTTCGATGAGCACGCTGCGCTTTTTGTACTGATCGAGAAATTCGCTGAGTTTGGCAATTGTTGGATAGGCACCCGATTTCAATACCGCTTTATCAGTGTCGAACAACACATCCCCCAGTGTCAGAACGATTCCCCGTTCGGTTTCCTTGGCCTGCAATTCCCTGACCTGTTGTTGCAGTTTTTCGGCGGTCTGCTGGTGCATCGCCGCCGAGGTCTCGGCCGATTGTATTTTGCGCGTCTGCGCCTGGAGACGGATCTCGTCGCGCTTGGCCTGCGCGCTCTGTATTTCCTCTTCGGCGAGGCCCATCTTGGCTTTCTGCTCGGCGATTGCGGCCCGCTGCTTGGCGAGATAAGCCGCATGAGTCACCTCGGCGCCGGGTTTTCCCGCCTTCCATAGCGATTCGGCCTTCTGCAACTGTTCTTCGGCCTTCTGCGCTTCCACCGCCGCATACTGATTGACCGCGGGATCGCCCTGCGCCTGGTCGACCGAGTTTCTGGCCTCTTCCAGGGCGGTATTGCGTTCGGGTGTTCCTGCACAGCTTGCGAGGATGAGCGTCACAGCCAGCGGCGACAATACTTTCAATGAATGCGTCATAGTGAAATCCTTATCCAAATAAATCGGGTGCGGTTGAGTCTATCCGCCACTCACTGGGGCGCCGGCAAGCCCAGTTCGCGGCGCAATAAATCCAGGCTATTGCGCAGCTCCGTGGCCGCCTGTTGCGCTCGCACTGAGAGCGCTGTCTGCTGGGCCAGCTCGGCGTCGACCTGCGCTTCTTCGGCGAGGCGTCGGGCTTGTACGTGCTCTTCCCGTTTCAGCGCGGCACGGGCTTCGTCGGCCTTCTGCGCAGCGCGGCGCAACAGCAGCGGCGCGTGTTGGTCGGCCTTGGCCTCGCGGGCCTGTTCGACGGCGGTCTCGGCTTTTGCGACACTGCCGACCGGCGCTGGCGTGTTTGCGCAGGCGAGCAAACTCAGTGAAAGCAGAAGTGGAGCAATGGTGCGATACGGAAGCGGTATGGATTTCATGGCATGTCCTTATTAACGAGATCTGCGTTCCCGGCTCGCAAGCGAGACCACCGGCGTTGGCTGGGCTGACCTGCAGGTCCGCAAGGTAAAGCGATGTAGGCGGCTGGTAATAAGCCTAGCGGGAGAAGGGCCGGCTCTCATTAACAAAAGTCAATGCGGACTGCGAATTCGATCCGGCCGGAAAATGTAGCCTGGCGCGGAAAAGAGCTATTTCACTGTTTGTTTTCTCCCGTCTCGTTGCGGGGCGGCTCCTGGACGGCCTGCCACCTAACCGCTGACCCCGCTTCGTCGGCGGGATCTGCGTGGCGTAGGTGTTTCCGCATATATTTATGAAACTGGAAGCCACTCAAGCCGCTTGACGCAGGCGCGGCCTATCGAAGGTTGGTTGAAGCACATGCCTATCCAGTCGCGCTCGGTGGTTTGACGGTGTACTGCGTTTGCTTTGAGTCGTGTATCCGGGTTTGGGCGACGGCGCCACCAAGGCGCGTTCCGTGCGTCTCAGAGAAACGTCCGTCACGTGTGTGTTCTGCCCGAGAGAAAGTCTAAAAAGTGTTCATATTCTTGTAATACTGAAAATCTAGCCTGAGTAGAGGTAGTAGGTATTCTGAAATACAGTAAAGGTATAGCTGAAAATGAAAGCGAGAGGGATTGCGCTGGCCCTATTGCCAATATGCATGCCGCCAGTCTATGTTCGTGCGGACGACGGCCTGTATCTTGATATGGCTGAAAAACCGGGTAGAGCAGTCAAAACGATCAGCAGTGCTCACGGTGAAGTATTGTTGAACGTTGAAGGCGATGGCGAGATCGCGGACCTATATCGACAACCTGGTATAAGGTTTCCATATAAATACAGCTACCATAGAACTATCAGAATTAAAAAAATAACAGGCCGAGCGCGCGATAACGGCAGCTTTCGGATTGCAATTAAAATCGAGGATGCCGATTCCTACCTGGAAGATGAACAAGGCGCAAGCGCTAACGCCAGGAAAGACATGATCGGTATGATGGCAAAAGGCGTTGTAGGCTCCAACGGTAAAGTGGAGAGCTTCCAATTATTCGGGGGCTCCGTGAAACCCGAAAAGCGAGCGGCGCTGGAGGGAATGATGAGGGCCGTGCTTTCGTATGCAGAAGTACCAAAACGACGGCTCGAAGTAGGTGACAGTTTCAGAGCGCACCCGTCTATCGAGATACCCGGACTTAGTCAAGCGGGGCTAAATATTGATCACGCGCTCGAATACAGGCTTAAGCGAATCGAAGAGGATGCGGCACTATTCGATGTGACAGAAAAATTCAGTTTATCCAGCCCAGACAAAACACTGAAGTTCGATGGTTCCGGTGCGGGTACAATGAGATATGGCCTTAGTTCCAAGATGCTTGAAAAGCAGAATCTGGTGATCAATGGGAGAGTTATGATCAGTACTGGTGATGATAATATAAGCATCAAGCTCACAAGTGAGTCGGACCTGAAGCAGTATATTATTCGTCGGTCCCGGTCGGCCCGTAAACCGCGAAGTCCGGCACACGAGTGCGACTCAGAGGCGAACCGTTATGCGCTGCTGCCGCGCAAAGGCGATCATTCGGATTGCAAGCACTGACGGTCGTTGCACTGATCGGCGATGTTTGCCGGACCTGCCATTAGCGGCCCCAGCCTGAGTAAAGGCGGTGCCCCCGGGCTGATGATTGTCCGTATCATAAGCGCCTTGGTCGCAAGCCGGTGCTCGTCCATAAAGTCGATATATCTCGGATTCAAAAAAGTCTGGCGAAAGTAGCCGACTAATGCTATCGCTCGCGACATTCCGCGTCGAAGAACGAGTCCACCGGGAAGATGGTTGGATAGAGAATACAGGCCAGTTCAGCTTGCAATGGCCGTGAAGAGCGTTGGTGAGAATACCCGCACCGCTATCCGCGATCAGATCAGGGCACAGACTTCATAGCTTATAAGCTTATACAGATTTTACCGCTATGGTCACCCTTGCGCATATATTCATAGGATTCAATGGCGTCGTCAAATGAGAACACACGATCCACCACCGGTCTTAGCTTGTGGAGTTCGATGGCGCTATTCATCTGTTCAAATACCAGCCGACTGCCTACGTAAATGCCTTGCATTCGAATCTGTTTCACGAGTATAGGCGGAATACCCAGTGTGGCAGTCATGCCGGTCGCTAGCCCGATGAGGTTGATCTGTCCTCCCTTGCGAATGGCGTTCACGGATCGGGGCAAGGTGGCGGGGCCCCCGATCTCGATCACATGGTCGACACCCTTATTTTCGGTAAGTGTGAGTATCGCTTCATCCCAGTTCGGCGTTTGTTTGTAGTTGAGCACCTGGTTTGCGCCTAAACGGCGTGCCAATTCCAATTTTTCGTCGCTGCCCGAGATGACAATGGCCTGGGCGCCAGCCAGCTGCGAGAACTGCAGGGCGAATAGCGATACCCCTCCCGTGCCTTGTATCAGCACTGTTTCTCCCGGCCTGAGTTCGCCTTGCGCCATTAAGGCGTTCCATGCTGTCACGGCGGCGCATGGCAAGGTTGCCGCTTCTTCATCGGTTAGATGTCGTGGCACCTGCACCACTCCATCCTGGTGCAACAGGATTTGTTGCGCGAGCACTCCGTCGCTTTCACCCCCCAGGCTTCGGGTTTGTGCGGGTGGTATGCCCGATAGCCAGTTTTGGTCGAATAGTCCCGCCACGCGGTCCCCGGGTTTTACCCGGGTTACGCCGTCGCCGACGGCCGTGACCACACCGACGCCATCCGACAAGGGAATAATAGGAGACGGCATGTCCGGATAAAGGCCGTCCAGCACCATTAAGTCGCGGTAATTCAGCGAGACCGCCTTTACCTCGATCGCTACCTGTCCGGGGCCTAGCCGCGGATTGTCGCGCTCGACAAGTGCCAGAGCGCTTGTTTGATTGTGATTTCGTATTTCATAGGCGAGCATGTTATTCTCCTATTGTTTTATAACTTTAGAACAATAGGACTTTAGCACGCTATTATGCGATACTGCAATGATGAGGCTATTAAATCACCCACCCAGGGACAGCCTGAGTCTGTCACGGGTTCTTTATGCGCTCAGTGACCCGGTTCGTCTCACCATCGTGAAGAGTATCGCGGCACAAGGCGAGCAGGCCTGCGGCACCTTTGGCCTGCCCGTGGCCAAGTCCACGGCTTCTCACCATTTTAGGGTGTTGCGCGAGGCGGGCGTTATCCAAATGCGCGCAGAAGGTACACAGTACATGAATTCGCTTCGACGCGAGGATCTGGATAGCCGCTTCCCGGGCCTGCTTGACGCCATACTGACGGCGCCAGAGCCGGTCTAGTTTGCACCCTGCCGGCAAACGGATATGCTCTTGCTCAGCGCGGAGAATAATGCGATTTTACGGCCCAGCAGTACAGCGATAGGGCGGTTTCACCGTCGGCCCGTTCGTCCGGGTCAATATCGACCGCTGTTATCGGCACAACGGTTCAATAAGGTGACGCAGCACAGTTGACTGTGAAAAGGAAAGGATTTTAATCTCGGTTCCACTGAAAGAGATATCAGCGTGGACTGGTCGAGTTTGCATACCTATATCGGCAGTCAGGCCACCGATATTACCTGGTGGCAAATGATCTTGCGCGCTGTGCTTGTCTTTTTGTTCGGGCTGGCGCTGTTGCGTATCGCCGGTCGAAGAGTGTTCAACAAAGCGGCACCGGTAGACATCATCCTGGCCGTGCTGATCGGTTCGAATCTGAGTCGCGCACTTACCGCCAATGCGCCAGTCGTTCCCACATTGATCGCCACCGCGGCACTGGTGATTTTTTATTGGGCCTTGGCGTTGACGGCATACCGTTATAAGTGGTTTGGATGGCTGGTTAAAGGGCGTGCCGTGCGGCTGGTGCGCGATGGCGAGGTTGATTGGAAAACCATGCGTCACCATGGCTTCAGCGAAGGCGATCTTGCCGAGGCTATTCGTGCCTACGGTATGCAAAGTGTCCAGGATGTTGCGGCCGCCTATTTGGAACGTAACGGGAGTGTTACCGTGGTTCCGAAGAAATAACCGGGGCGTCGGGGATCTCGCCCTGAACAATCACGCCTGCCGCCTTCAGCTGTGCCGGCCGTCGCTGGGGCCAAGCCGGCGTGAACGGGATCGGCGTGCCTCGCGCCGGCAGCTCCGTGGACACTTGACTTGATCAGCGAATCGTCCAACGCCTGGCCCTGCGATGGCGTCCGTCCATTTCTCACTATGCAGTGGAGGGGCCGATTAGAGGTCGGGCATATCTCCCAATCCTGTCGAGGCGGACATGCGTCACGTCGGCGTACAAGCCGACCCGGATTCCCAACGCGTCCCCACTCAATTTCTTAACAGGTGGCAGTGTAGCGTCCAGATGCACGCTACCGAGCGTAGGTCGTCACCGCTATCAGATATACCTGGGGCCGAGTCCAGGTCGAACCGCGAATCAGCCGCTTTTTCCCTTATGCGCAGGTTCTGCGGGCCTCTGTGTATCTCCTATACAGTCGAGCCAATGCCTGCATTCCAATGACCCGGCCGTGTCGGGTGCGATGCACTACGACTGTGCAGATGTCGCCCTCGTGTCCGTGTTTTTTGATGAGCGTGATTTGTACCCAGCGGTCACTGTTCGCGTCGGCGTTTCTGATTCAGAAACATTCCTTCCACAGTTACCTGATTGTAAGCGCGGTCTCTATTCCCAATACTTTTCCCCAGCTGCCGGGCCGATGCATTTGAGTGGTCTCAGCCGAAAGCCAATCACATTTATCCAGGAGTCAGAGATATGTTGCCCACATTTAACCTTTGCACAGCGGTACTGCCCGGTTTCGACTTCGATCAGATGGCGGCGGTAGTCAAGACGGCGCAGTTCAAGACGATCGAGTTACGGGTTCATGAATACGGACACAAAAGCCTTGATGAGCTCGAACATCAAGGCCTCGATGTCATTCGTAAACTTGAGAAAGACGAAATCGAGGTTCAGGTGCTGAACAGCTACCTGCCGATTGAAGAAAACGCCAAAGTCGACCGTATGCTCAATGTATGTCACAACATGGGCGTTCCCAGGGTTCGGCTGGTATTGCCCCGCAGTTGCAAGGCGTCAGTGTCGCGCCAGGCCAATATCCGTGAGCTGCTGCCTTCTTACGAGCCCAGGAAACAACCCGCAGAGCTGATGGTTTCACTACGATCCTGTCTGAAGGATATTGAGCGTAAAGCCAGGCTCAGAAATCTGCAGGTGCTGCTGGAGTTGCATTGGGGAACGGTGATGAGCAGTTTTAGCAGCGCCTATTTTCTGCTGGCCGACCTGGATCCGAGATATATCGCGCTTACCTTTGACCCGGCCAATATGGTGGTGGAGGGCAAAGAGGACTGGGAGTTCGGCATCAAGCTTGTGCAGGACCATATTAGCAATGTCCACGTTAAAAACACCTCGTGGATATTGAAGGACGAATCCTGGCAGTGGGGCTGGTCAGGCATCGATAAGGGAATGGTCGACTGGAGGCAGTTGCTGAATCTGCTGTATATGAATGGCTATGACGGTGCTTATGCGCTCGAGGATTTTCTGGTCCCGCAAACCGGCATCGACACAGCGGCCGCGCACCTAATGCGGCAACGCGAACTCTTCATGAAGATGTTTCCGGCTTCGGATCAAAAGGCGGCGTAACTGCCTGCGTTTTCTAAAATCTTGTAATCAGGAGAATATCATGGAAGCTAAGAATACCGTAGGGGTTAAAGTGGACAACCTGAGAATCGCCGATATAGAGGAGGTCTGCTCCTACCCGGAAATGCTGGCGGAATTCCCTATCACCCCGATGCTGGCGAAAAGGGTCAAAGACGCACGGCGGGAAATCCACAATATCCTTCACAACCAGGACGATCGACTTGTAGTAATCGTAGGGCCATGTTCAATTCACGATCCAGGCGCGGCGATTGATTATGCAGAGAGGCTGAAAGCACTGCGCGACGAACTTGCCGATGATCTGCACATCGTGATGAGAGTCTATTTCGAAAAGCCGCGTACGACCGTGGGCTGGAAAGGTCTGATCAACGATCCGGACCTGGATGGTAGTTTCGACATCAACAAAGGCCTGCGGCTGGCACGAAAGCTGTTGCTCGATATCACCGAACTCGGCCTTCCGGCCGCGAGTGAATTTCTGGACCTTATGACGCCTCAGTATATAACGGATCTCATCAGTTGGGGCGCTATCGGTGCGCGCACCACTGAGAGTCAGATTCATCGTGAAATGGCCTCCGGTTTGTCCTGCCCCGTCGGGTTCAAAAACGCCACCAACGGCAGCATTCAGGTTGCGGTGGATGCTCTGATATCGGCGAAACATAAACATCGACTTATCTCGCTGACAGGTTCCGGGGCGACCGGAATCTTTACCACTACCGGCAATGACGATGCGCATATTATATTGCGTGGAGGAAAGGGCTGCACGAACTATTCGAGCGAGGATATTCAAACCACCGCGCGCGCTCTGGAAGCGGCCAGGCTGAATCCCGCGGTAATGGTCGATTGCAGTCATGGCAATAGCGAAAAAAAGCACAAAAACCAAATCAAGGTCGCCATCGAGTTGGCGCGGCAGATTGCCTGTGGAGAGCAAAAAATTGTAGGTGTAATGCTCGAGAGCAACCTAAAAGAAGGCCGACAGGACTATATTGAAGGAAAACCGTTGACGTACGGCCAGAGTATAACCGACGCCTGTATTGATTGGGCGGATACCGAATATACCCTGAGAGCACTCGCCCAGGCGGTGCGCGAGCGCCGTGCGACGATTTCGGATCTCGACGGAGTGGCGGCGTAGTTTTCCGAGTTTTTCCGGGCGCGTGTTAAATTTGACTCCGCGTGTACAGAATGCGGTCTATAGGACATCGATTGGGGGACTGAAAGTGACACATATCGGCGAAGTAGTGAAAGTGGATCTTGGCAAACGGGGTTATCCTATTGTTATAGGAACAGATCTGATATCCCGAACCGACACCTATGCAAAGTTTATCGGGTCCAGCCAGGTTATGATTGTGACAAATGAGACCGTGGCACGGCTATATTTGAAAAAGGTCGAGGCGGCGTTGGGAAACTATGATGTAAAAACAGTCGTACTTGCTGATGGTGAGCGGTACAAAACGCTTGAAACGGTAACCACCATACTTGACCGATTGTTAGAGCACCGTTTTAACAGAGATTGCACCCTGTTGGCGTTGGGCGGCGGCGTAGTCGGGGACATGAGCGGTTTTGCGGCTGCCTGTTACCAGCGCGGGGTTGATCTTATCCAGGTCCCGACCACGCTGTTGTCTCAGGTGGATTCCTCGGTTGGGGGTAAAACAGGTGTCAATCACAGGTTGGGCAAAAACATGATAGGAGCGTTTCATCAACCGGCGGGCGTCGTGATCGATGTGGACACGTTGGCGACGCTTTCTGCCCGCGAGTATTCGGCGGGAATTGCGGAGGTCATCAAGTACGCGCTGATCAACGATGGTGCGTTTTTTGACTGGTTGTCGGGCAATATCGAGAAAATAATGGCTCGGGAATACGCAGCTCTTCTTTTTTGTATTTCCCGGTCCTGTCGGAACAAGGCGCGCCTGATAGAAGCGGATGAACGGGAAGACGGCCAACGAGCGCTTTTGAACCTGGGGCACACGTTTGGCCACGCAATCGAGGCGGCGAGCGGATACGGGAAGGTTCTGCACGGCGAGGCGGTCGCCATCGGGCTGTGTCTGGCGGCAGAGTTGTCTTGTAGCATGGGGTTGCTGAGCGGAAGCGATAAAGACCGAATTTACTCGTTGGTAAAAAGAGCGGGTCTGCCAGTCAATGCGCCGAAAGATATCAGTCATCGCGCGATGATGGAGTTTATGCGCCATGATAAGAAAATCGACAAAGGCGTGCTGCGCCTGGTATTGCTGAAAGAACCAGGGGTGTCATTTATATGCTCGCAGTTTGAGAATGACTTGCTCGAAGAGGTTGTTACGGCCGCGTAACCCGCTCTGCTATAGACGCATAATTTCTGTATCGGTATAGTTTGTAAATTGGAACTATACACTGACAACAGGACGTTTTAATGGCCTCTTCCGCTGAAGTCTATGATCTGCGCTCCGCACTCGCTCTGCTCGCCAAACACCCGGGGCAGCTGCTGTCGACGAATGTCGAAGTCGATCCGGATGGTGAGCTGGCCGGTGTCTACCGGCATATCGGTGCCGGTACGCCAGTTGAACCGCCAACGCGGGTTGGACCGGCGATGCTGTTCAAGAATGTAAAAAACCACGATCTGTCGGTCATTACCGGTGTGATGGCCAGTCGCGAACGTACCGCGTTACTCCTCGGGACGAGCAAAGAGCGGTTGCCCTTCACGCTGCTGGAAGCTTTAAGGCATCGTATCGATCCGGTCACGATTTCCGCTCCCGCCCCCTGTCAGGAGGTGGTTCACGAAGCGCCGCTTGATATACGCACCTTACTGCCGGCCCCCACCAATACCGCCGAGGACGCGGGTCCTTACTTTAATATGGGGCTGATTCGAGCGGAGGATCCCGAGACCGGCGAGGCTGACGTTACCATTCATAGGCTCTGCGTACAGGGACCCGACAGACTGAGTGTGTATTTCGTGCCAGGGAGGCATATCGACCAGTTTCGCATGAAGGCGGAAAAAAAGGGTCAGCCGCTGCCGGTTTCAATCAACATGGGCCTGGATCCGGCGCTATACGTCGGAGCCTGTTTCGAAGCGCCCACCACCCCTCTAGGCTTCGACGAACTTACCATCGGCGGCGGACTCAGGAGACGCGCGGTAGAACTGGTGAACTGCAGAACGGTCGCGGCCAAGGCGATCGCGCATGCCGAAGTGGTCATCGAGGGCGAGATATTGCCCGGCGAGCGCGTGCGGGAAGATGCCAACACCAATACCGGTTATGCCATGCCTGAGTTCCCCGGTTATATGGGAGAGGCGCAGAAGGAATTGCCGGTCATCCGGGTCACGGCGGTGACCACCCGGCGTAATGCAATCTTACAGACAATCATCGGACCGGGGGAGGAGCATACCAATCTTGCCGGCATTCCCACGGAAGCGAGTATTCTCAATCATGTGGAAGCGGCAATGCCGGGCCGTCTGAAGAATATTTACGCGCATTCCGCCGGTGGAGGAAAATACCTGGCGATTATGCAGTTCGATAAGCTTTCCATTCACGATGAGGGGAGACAGCGCCAGGCGGCGCTGGCGGCCTTCGCCGCTTTTTCAGAGCTTAAACATATTATCCTGGTTGATCCCGACGTGGATATTTTCGACACAAATGATGTGTTGTGGGCGATGACAACCCGCTATCAGGGGGACGTCAATACGCTGTTCATACCTGGGGTTCGGTGTCATCCCCTGGATCCGTCACAAACGCCGGAATTCAATCCGCTGTTGCCGGCTCATGGAACCTCTTGCAAAACAATCTTCGATTGTACTGTTCCGTTCAGACTCAAGGATAAGTTTCGTCGGGCGCATTTTCAGGATGTGGATATTAGGCGTTTCCTCGAAAACTAGTTTTGCCGGCGATAAGTTCAAAGCGATGAAATACCTATTTGGCGATGGCCCATACAGGGGTTCTTTCTTTTTTCTGTTTGATTATTTCGTCCACGGGCGGTCCCTTGGGCAATATTCCGGTGGGGTTTAGTGCCTTGATCGAGTAATACCCCTGCCGAATATGCTCGAAGTTCACCGTTTCCGCGATACCAGGGGTTGCATATAGTCGTTTCATGTAAGCGTAGACCTGTGGGTAGTCCCAAACATGGGCGAGATTCGTCTTGAACAGGCCGTAGTACGCGACGTCAAAACGAATCAATGTCACAAAGGCCCGGATATCAACCTCGGTCAGCTGCTCACCGACAAGAAATTGTCTGTTTGTCAAACGGCGTTCCAAAAAGGCCAGGGAGTCGAAGACCTTGGTTACCGCTTCTTCGTAAGCGAACTGCGTGGTGGCAAAACCCGCCTGATAGACGCCATTGTTGAAGTTCCGGTACAGGCGGTCGCTGATCCGGTCGATTTCAGCGCGCAAGTGCTCAGGATAGAGATCCGGACTTTCCTCGGCCAGGCCAACAAAGGCGCTATTGAACATTCTGATGATATCGGCGGATTCATTGTTAACAATGGTGTCCTGTTTCTTATCCCATAAAACAGGTACGGTCACCTGCCCGGTATAATTGGAATCGGCACGTGTGTACAGCTCATGAACCCATTGGCAACCGTAAAGGGGGTCGGGCTGTGAACCTGGGAAGTCGCCGAAACGCCAGCATTGATCGTACAGAAACGGCTCGACCACGGTAACCGAAATAAGGTTGTCCAGTTTCTTGAGCTTGCGCGTCATAAGGGTACGGCTGGCCCAGGGGCATATCAGCGCCACGTAAAGGTGGTAGCGACCGGCTTCAGCCGCAAAGCCGTCGGTGCCCGTAGGCCCTGCCGATCCATCCGCGGTGATCCAATTCCTGAAGCGCGAAGCCTGCCGGAGGAAGCGTCCCTGCTCATCTTCGTCCTGAACCGGTTGAAAGTTTTCCGACCATTTGCCATTGATTAACATTTTGTTGTCCCCTGAATCAGTGTTAAGAATTCCCGCTAGCGCGTTCCGTCTCGCCGGTTTGGCGGTAAGTGCCTAAAAACCGGCCGCTTTATGCCGCTAGCAAGCTTTGTTGCTGACGCTGGAGGGGCAATAACCACTGCGGGCACGAGAGCTGCCCGCCGCCGTCGATCACGCGGTTTACGGCTGTGCATCCGCCGGTCCTGCCTTAATGCGAAGTTTTGGTGCATAACGCATTCGTTTCTCAACCCAGTCAGTAACACCTAACTACAGTATTATTCGACTTCCGGCGTTACACAATGCAGCGGATTGTTGATAGTCTGTTGCAAAAATATAGACAATAAGAGGCGAGTGGCATGGATAAGCTGACCTGTATTCGGGCGTTCGTGGCGGTTGTCGAGGCCGGTGGATTTTCCCGCGCTGAGCGTAAAACCAACATTTCCAAAACGCTTCTGAGCAAATATGTTGCTCAGTTGGAAAACGAGCTGAACATCCGCCTGCTACAACGTACGACGCGGCAGATTAATCTGACCACCGTGGGCCGAAACTATTACGAAGGGAGTCTACAGCTATTAGAGCAGCTTGATGAGCTGGAAACCGAAGCCCACGAGACGCATGGCAAGCCCACGGGTAAACTATATATAAGTGCGCCGACGACCTTCGCCGAACTGTATATAATGCAGGTCGTTTCTGATTTCTCGCGAAAGTATCCCGATATAGACTTTAACATGGTGTTGACAGACCGCGTCGTCGACCTGGTCGAAGAAGGCTTCGATCTCGCACTCAGGATCGCGGACTTTCAGGATTCCTGTCTGGTGGCACGGCGGCTGTGTAGTATTCCCCTTGTGGTGTGTGCTTCTGCCGGCTATCTAAAGAAGTTTGGAGAGCCGAAACACCCGCGGGAGTTGTCGCAACATCAGTGTATTATTGATTCCAACTTCCGCGGCGGCGGCTGTTGGGGGTTTGAAGGCGTCGATGAGAAAATAAATATCGCTGCAAAATATATCGTCAATAGCGCAATCGCGGTCAGGGCGTTGGTGCTCAGGGACAATGGAATTTCGGTCTGTCCCAGATTCGTTGTCGACAAGGACATTGCCGACGGCACCGTCCGGCTTGTACTCGAGAACTTCAAAATTCCCGAGTTGGGACTGTGCGCGGTCTATTCGCACCGCAAGCATTTATCGGCCAAGGTCCGATTGTTCATCGACGAACTGGCTGCGCGTTTTAACGAGCATTGAATTTTGGACTAACCGAAGCTGTAAATATCCATCGCCAGGACCCCATAGGACCAACTGCTGTGAATCCGTCTCCATGGCCCGTCTTCTGCGGCGCCCATTGCAACAAACAGTGGTAGAAGATGTTCCGGCGTCGGATGATTGATCGCGGCGTGCGGCCCTTCCTTTTCGTAATTCAGCAAAGCATCCAGGGACTTTGTTTTCATAGAGTTGTTGACCCACTGTGAAAACTCGAGCGCGTGGGAGCGCGCGGCCTGCTGGGCGCAAGACCCGCCTATGCCGCGCAGGTCGTGTGTTACCGCGCCACTCCCAATAATCAATACGCCCTTTTCCCTGAGCGGAGCCAGCGCCCGGCCGACCGCCAGGTGGTGGCGTGTATCGCAATAGGGCTGAGTCGAAAGCGCCACCACGGGGATTTCGGCTTTGGGTTTGAGGTGAACCAGTGGCGTCCATACGCCGTGATCCATATCACGCTGGACATCAATACCGGCGGCGATTCCATTGTTGGCCAGTAACAGGGCGATTTCTTCGGCGAGCTGTGGATTTCCCTTTGCCGGATATTCCATCGCGTATAGTGCCGGATCAGGTCCCCAGTAGAAGTCGTGCAAGGTGGCCGGTTGCGCTTGCGCCGACAGCAAAGGATGGTGCGTCAGCCAATGCGACGTAACCAGAACAATGTTGTCGACTGGCTCCAGTCTCTCGCCTAACTGTCGTAGGAATCGGGTTGCAGGCATGTCCGTCACCGCGGTGTCCGGCGCGCCATGGCTGATAAATAGAGCGGGCAGAGACATAGGGTCTAGTAATAGTTTGAAGAGCCGCTGCCAACAAGTAACCACAGCAGAGCCCCAAGAACCAGAGATGTACTTACAACGACACTATAGCGCCAGCGCAACAGCAGCCCTACCAGTGGCGAGATAAGCAACAGCACCACCGGGCCTATCGGTAAGTCGGCATAGACGCGTCCAATCACGAGCAATAGCAGGTCAATGGTGACAAAGGGCGCGAGAAACTCAGACGGAAAGTTGAGGCGTGTTTTTCGGGAAAAGATTTCCGCCAACGTGAAGGCACCAAGGACCACCGCCAGGGCGATAGCCAGCTGACCAACGAGCAAGCTGCCACCGAGCGCTGAAACCAGGCCGATACCCGCGGTGTTCACGGCCGTCGCGGTTATCGGCAGCGTGGCCCGTTCGTTGGGAAGATAGTAAATCAGACCGCCGACCAGCAGCGCCGCACCCAAGGTCAGCGTGAACGCGACACTGATCAAGTGGATTACAGGCCATGCGATGGTCAGAAGGCCGGCGAGCAGCACGGTGCTGTGCGCCGTGGCAAGCAGGCTCCTTTGTCGGACAAGCATAACGGCCGCGGCGGCCAGCAGCGCAGCCAGCCACAGCCAGTTGGTGGCATCCCGCGAGGGAAACTCGGGTACGCCGTTTATCCAAACATATAATGGCAGCCAGACCAGGATTAGTGCCTTGCCTGTACCTGGTTTACGCCTGGCCAGCCAAAGCATGGCGAATGAAAAGAGCGCTGGCATAACCAGGGCAGGGAGTACGAGTTGTAATGTCATATTCATGATTTTGGCAAGGCGAAGCGCGCCCGGTCTTCTGGCCAGGCGCGCAATCGACTTATATCTTGATGGCTTCGATGTTCAGGTTGATGGCGATATCGTCGCCGATGCCGCCTTGCATGAAATTCATGCCGTAGTCGGATCGTTTAATAACCGTTTTAGCGACATAACCTACGCGATAACCGCCCCACGGATCATCGCCGGCGCCCACCGGTTGGACGCTCAATGTGACCGGTTTGGTTTTTCCGTGAAGTGTAAGCTCGCCGGTGACTTCCACGGGATCGCCGTTTTTGTTGAACGAGACCTTGTTTGAGGTGAATCGGATAATCGGGTACAGCTTTGCGTTGAAGAAGTCAGGACTGCGCAGGTGGTCGTCACGTTTGTCGTAATTTGTATCCACGCTGGCCGTTTGGATCTCCACGTCGACTTTCGAGTCGCCGTCGGGCTTTAAATTGATTTTACCCGACAAGCTGTTGAAGCGGCCCACCACTTCACTAAAACCGAGGTGATTCACCTGGAAGTGTACGCTGGTGTGCTGAGGGTCGATCTTATAAGTGCCTTGCGCGGGAGGGGCCGCGAATACAGGTGCGGCGCTGAGGGCTGCAATGAGGGTCATACTGTGGACGGCTGTCTTGATAGGTGCTTGCATGATGGTTTCTCCTAGAGTGGGGCTGTTTGCCAGACTTGGGTATGGCCGCCATCTCGCGACGGCCGATTTCCGGAGACCGCATGACCGCGCCGGGCGGCACTGCGGGTCTCCGGCAGTACTGTGGAAGAGTTTGGTGGCGGTTCGATCCCGCTGCAGCGGCCGCAGCGAAAGCGCAGCTGCGGTTACCCGACCCGACCACCGGCGGACATGCCTGCCGCGAGGTTTTACGTATAAAAGCTGTGAACATTGCATGGTCTGTATTCTCCCGAAAATTACGTTCGCCTATGGATAGTACGTATACGTATTATATGATCAAATTTTTTTAAAAATTTTTCCTCAACTTGCCTAACAACGTCATCAGTTCCGTTCGCTCACGACAGTCGAGACGTTTGAATGCACGTGCCAAATGCGCCAGATGAAGCGGAAACACCTGCTCGAAAAGTTTATGTCCTGCCGGAGTCAAGCGAGCCAGCGTCGAGCGCCTGTCCTCATTTGAGTTCACCCGTTGTATCCAGCCTTTTTTTTCCATTCGATCGACAATGCCCGTCAGCGAGCCTTTGGTGATTAAGGTTTTATCTCCAAGCTCTTTAAAGGGCATGCCCTCGGTATTGCCCAGTGTGGCGAGGACATCGAACTGGGGTGGCGTCAAACCGAGGCTCTTCACATGCTGGTTGGAATACTGTGAAAAGGCCTGATAGGCCCAGACCAATTCCCGCATCAACGGTAACCAGGGTTCGCCCAGAATTTTGCCTGTGTTATATCTGCTCATTGCCGGACCGTTCGTTTAAGGTTGGAATGAATATAGTACGTACACGAACAATAGTCAAGAGACTGAATGTTCCTTTGCCTTCTATTTGTCGCGTGTCGACGATTTTTGGGTTATTTTTATATTCGCTTTATTTATCAAATCATTATGCTATTTTTCGTCACCCTCCAGCTAACGCCTGATAACAAAACGGCGGGTGTCGGTGCCAGTTCGGTTTCTTTTTTTTGCCAGTCCCGGCGGCACAGGGCCGCCCGGGGCAGCGGGATGAATACCCATCGCCACCACCCTCGGCCTTACCCGGCGAAGTAACCATAGGCCAGCAATAGCAAGCCACCGAACGCCATTAGCGCGTGCAGTGCGACGACGAACATCTGCGGCGGTTTGTCCCCGTCTCGCAACATAAACAACACCGCGCCGCCACAGATTCCAAGAAACAATAGCAGGGCGGCATTGTTGTAAAGCTTGTCCGTGGGGCTGCGCAGCAAGTAGACAATCAGCAGGGAGAAGGCCAGCAGTGCCGTACCCCCGTGGCCACGGGCAAGCGCCGCGCTACCGCGGTGATAACGTACGCCGAGCACCACCATCGCCAGTCCAAGCAGGGCCGCGAGCGTTAGCAGCGATAGTACCAACAAAACCATTTGTGACTCCTGTACTCAATCTTTCGTAAAGAGGGGGGTGTTTCTTGCTGCATTCCTAACAAACCCTAACAAGCTTTCATATAACCGACATCACCAGGTCACAGTGCCGGCGAATAATCGCCGTCGACCGAATTGCCTACCACCGGTTGCAGTGTATGTGTTTAACCTTTTTCTGAACAGGAGCGTTGTTATGAGATTCAAGCACTCCCGTAAATCGCTGGCGGCTGCCGTCAGTCTTTCTCTCATTGGCCAAAGCGTTTTTGCGCCCCTTGCCATGGGGTATGAGCATGGGCATGAGGATGAACAGGGCGGCCGTAGTACCGCCACCCCGATCGAACATCTCATCGTGGTCGTCGGCGAAAATCATACCTTCGACAATCTGTTTGCCGGCTACCGGCCGCGGCGCGGACAGCGTATCGACAATCTGCTGTCCAAGGGCATCATCAATGCCGACGGCACACCCGGGCCGAATTTCGCCGCCGCGGCACAACAACAGGCGAGTGACATTGACAGCTACCGCATCGATCCGGAGCGTACCGGCGCCTACGCCACACTGCCGCAACCCAACACCACCTATGCCACCGGCCTGCCGCAGAATGTACCGGACGAGCGTTTCCCCGCCGATCTGCCCAACGGACCGTTTCAGATCACCCGCTATGTCCCCGCCGATGCCCACACCGGCGATCCCATGCACCGCTTCTTTCAAATGTGGCAGCAGTACAACCAGGGTCGCAACGATCTGTTCCCCTGGGTCGCCACCACAGCCAGCATCGGGCCAAGCAACGACGGCTTCTCGCCGACCCCGACCCAGCCCAATCAGGGCGGTGAGTCGATGGGTTTCTACAATATGAGCGCCGGCGACGCTCCGGGTCTCAAGGCCCTGGCAGACCGCTATGCGATCAGCGACAACTACCATCAGGCCATCATGGGCGGAACCGGGGCCAATTTTATCGCGCTGGTCACCGCCGACGTTGCCTATCACAATAACAACGGTCGCCGGGATGTGCCGCCTTCCAATCAGATAGAGAACCCCGATCCTCAGCCGGGTCTCAACAATTGGTACAGCGAGGACGGCTATCGCGGCGGTTCCTACGTCAATTGCGCCGATAGCACGCAGCCCGGTGTCGCGGCTATCGAGAATTATCTGCATTCGCTGCCGTACCGGCCGTTCCGTGACGGCAATTGTGCCGCCAACACCTACTATTTGGTGAACAACTACAGTCTGGGTTACCACTATGACGGAACCCGGGCGGCGCTCGGCGCGGACCAGTTCACCCTGCCGCCCCAGACGGTGCCGACAATAGCCGATGCGCTTTCGGCCAAGCAGGTCGCGTGGAAATACTACAGCGGCGGACGCGTGCCAAATGCCGAGCCGACCAGCGAATACTGTGGTATCTGCGATCCGCTCATCGGCTTCAGCAGCATCATGACGACTTCGCTGAAGAGCAATCTGCAGGGCGTCGAGCAGTTTTACGGCGACGTCGCCAGCGGCGAATTGCCCGCGGTGGCTTTCGTGCGGCCGTTCGAGAGCATGGCGGGGCATCCGGCCAACGCCACCCTGGCGCAGTTCGAGCAGTTCGTCACCGACCTCATCGGCCGGGTGCAGGCCAACAAGAAGCTCTGGGCGAAGACCGCCATCCTGATCACTACCGACGAAGGCGGCGGCTATTACGACTCCGGCTACATCCAGCCGATCGACTTCTTCGGCGACGGCACGCGTATCCCGATGATCGCGGTGTCGCCGTTCGCGAAGAAAGGTTACGTCGATCACACCTACTACGATCACGCCTCGGTGATCAAATTCATCGAGCGCAACTGGGGTCTGGGGACGCTGTCGGCGCGCAGCCGCGACAATCTGCCCAATCCGGTCGCCGGCGAGGACGACCCGTACCGGCCGGTCAATGCACCGGCGGTGGGGGATCTCATGAACCTGTTTGCCTTTTCCCGCCGCAACGAGGAGCGCGGTTTCGCCAAGGCCGGTCGCCAGCAAGCCCGCTTCGACCGCTAGCCGTTGCTGAAACATTAGTCGAAGCTGATAGCCGGGTCATCCGACCCGGCTGTTTTTATGTAGGCAACGGCGACGCCGCGGCGCAACCCAAGACCGGTATCGTCTCAAGCGAGCAGAAAATTCAGCCTGTCGTCTGCCCTGGCAGGACTGATGTCCAGTATCTCCTTGCTCACGATCTTCTGCGCCACAAAAGGATCCTCCTTCACGCGCGCGGCAAGAGCGGCGGAACCGGTATTGTGCGCCACGATGGCACCGCCAAGTTGCGGCTGCAGGCTGCCCGCCAAAATAATCGTCAGCGAAACCACATGTGAGCCAGTCATTGTGCACGTCCATGCGCTGGCCGACCTTGGCTTTATGATCGGAGAATTTCAACAGCACGATAAACATTCGTTTGTCTCCTTCAGCGAAAAATTGTCGGTCGTCGGAGACATTGCCCGGCGTGGGATAAGCGTTTTCGCCTGCGCAGGTGTCAAGCCAGGCATGCAGCAGTTTGACTTCTTGACGAATAAAGCTGTCGTCGCGAAATGCAGTGGCCAGGGTGGCCACGTCCTGGCTGCGGGCCAACAGATGCATGGCCAGTTTATCGGTATCCCGCCGGCGACCGAGTTGCCAGAACTGTCCTCGCAGCCAGACCCGGAACAGCGTGAACAGTCGGTTGGCATCCGCTTGAGCCGGACGCCCGATCTTTCCCAGTTCGCCGCGCAGCGTGCCTACCGGGCAGCGGTAATGTTTTATTAGCGCCCGGTTCGTGAGCAGGATGTCGATGAAGCTGCGAATGCGGTCCTAGGGGGGCGCCTGTTGCCACTGTTGCAGCAGCCTGCCGGTCGCGGCAAGGCGCGACTCGATGACGGCAGTCAGGATGTCATCCTTGGTTTTGAAGTGATAGTAGAATTTTCCGCGCGAGATGTGCACCGCGGAGGCGATGTCGGCGAACGAGGTGTGCTCGTACCGCTGTCGATAAAACAGTTCGTCGGCTGCCGCGGCGATTTGGTCGGGGGTGGTCTTTGCGTGCATCAGATTTCTCAACGGTCCGGACCTGCATTTGTGCCTCAGGGATATCTGCAGCCTGAGGCGAGGTCGAAAGCACCCCAGCTGCTACCGGATGACTTGTAAGCTCAATAGACGTATGTCCTAATCTGTCAAGACTGGTAGCCGTGCCGGCGATCGGGGTGACGAGAAGCTGTGGTCCCGGCGGCTATCAATATTGGAAGTGCTGGTAGCGATCGCAGTACTAATGATCAGTGAGCTTGGGTGGTCGGTGGTGTTAAGTGTAGATGAGAGTCGTTAAGGAATAGTGAATCGGAGAAAGGTTTGTCACGCCTTTGCCGCTAAAGTGCTTTGTTCGTTTTCGTTCGTCGGGTATCTTTTTCTCTTGAACTAAGTGTGCAACGGAACGCAATTCGAAGCTGTTCTCTGATATAGGAGTATCACCATGCGTAAGCTTGTAACGGTTTTTCTCGTTGTCGTAGGTTCATTGTTATGGAATGCGGCCTTCGCTGCGGAAGGTATTTTGCTGGCGTTTTCCAGCGACGTATTGATACCCAACTATTCTGGAAGCTTCACTGACGTGTACCCAGATGTAACTGTTTATGATACCGAGGGAATGGAAGACCCCGCTTATCCTGGCAAAATTGTTATCCCACAGCATCCGAACTTCACATACTTGGAAATAGAAGCGAATTTGGCATGGGATTACAGCCCGACGGCGGGGTTGCGTCAAATCCAGATGGCGTTGGAGAGAAATGGAGCCATGGTCCCTGTACCTGGCCGACTTAATGTAAAGGAGGACGCTAGCTTGGCGGGGCAAAATTTTATTCAGCATGGGGCCAGCGCTGCCATCCCTGTTCAGCCCGGCGATATTATTTCTTTTCGTGTGTTGCAGACGAGTGGCGCTTCGCTCAATCTAAAAGCAATAGACTCTACCTGGATATACGCTAGAGGCGTCAACCTACGCTAACTTGTCCGGGATGGCGGGTGCATGAACTCCTTTTCCAAGAACCACATTGCTAGGCAAATGTCGATGTTAAGGTCATTGGACGAATACGGCCTCCATCCCGCGATGCGAACTCTATTGGCGCTCAGGCGCCAGCCGTCGCAGCGCTATCTTCTGGCGTGCCCCCCATACCCATTTCGCGACAACGCCCGCCGTAGCGCTGGCACAAGGTTTTAAGTGCCGTCTGCTTGTCGGGATAGAAACAATCGATGCCGAGTTCTTCGACCAGGCCACTGCGCACCAGTACTTTCCATACCTGGTGTTTAAGACTGCTGAATACCAGGGTGACACCGACATCGCGCAGGCGTTTGGCCACCTCGCGAATCTTCTCCTCGCCGGAGGCGTCGATATCGTTGATGCCGCTGGCCACCACCAGGATCACCTGCGCGTTGGGGTATTCGCTGTGGGCTTCCAGGATGATGTCCTCAAAGTAGGCGACGTTGATGAAGCTCAGAGAACCGTCGAAACGCACCGGCACGAAACTCTCGCTGAGCGGTTCCAGGCCGTGGGCGCGGATGCCACCGAGGGTGCCGTCGGCTTTGCGCGAGACAATCTCGGCGCGTGGCTTCATGATGCGTATCAGATAATGGAGCACGGTAAGCGCCACGCCCAGCAGGATGCCGTTGGCGATAGACGGCGCCATCAGCAGTGTCGCCACAAAGGTGATGATGCCGATAGACGCACTCACCCGATCGACCTTCCACGCCTGTCGCAACGGTTCAATACGGATCAGGCTGAACACCGCCATCATCACGATCACGGCCAGCACGGCCTGTGGCAGGTGGTATAAGTAGGAGGTAAAGAACAGCAGCACCAGTACAACGGCCAGAGCGCTGATAATGGCGAACAGACCGGTCTTGGCGCCTGTGCGCGCGGCCACCGCGGAGCGGGAGAAGGAGCCGCTGACGGTATAGGAGCCAAAGAAACTCCCGGCGATGTTGGCCAGCCCCTGTCCCACCAGCTCCTTGCTGGTGTCGATGCGCTCACCGGTGCTGGTGGCGATGGCCTTCGAAATGGACGTCGCCTCCATGAAGCCGATCAGCGCCATGACGATGGCCGCCGGCAACAGAGCGAGCAGCAGCTCCCAGTGGACGGTCGGTACCGCCAGGTTAGGCAGGCCTTCCGGGATCTTGCCGACCACCGCGCCGCCCGCCGACAGCACTACGTCGCTGTTGTTCACCCCATCAAAGCGCCACAGGTTGGCGTCGGTCTCCAGACCCTCGGGTACCTGCTTGCGCAGATAAAAGTGCTGTCGACCGTCGCTGGTGGTGACGCTCGACAGGCTCATGGCGTGCAAGCTGACGCGACGCTTGGTGTTATCCGCTTTCAACTGTTTGAGCTGTTGTTTGATCACCACGGCGTGCGCGCGCAGATTGGCCGCCTGCTCGATACGCTCCAGACCGCCTTTGGCTTCCAACTCGTCGGCGCGGTGGTTCAGGTCCGCCAGTTCGTTGGTCAGTTCGCTGATACGACGGTGAGCGGTGTCGAACGCCTGTACCGCCTCGACCACCTCAGGGCTCTGAATCTGCTCGCTGGCGATATCGAGCTTCTCCTCGTAACCGATCAGCGCGCTGACCAGAGTGGCCGCCACCACCGCGGCCAGCACGCCCGGCATCGACGGCAGCTTGCGGCGCAACATCACGATCAGTAGCCAGGCGGCCACGGCGAAGGCGGCGGTTCCCAGGTGCATTTCCGGGATCTGCATCACCACCCGGGCGAGGTCTTCAAGATAAGTGTCGGTGCGCGGAAAGGGCACGCCGATCACTTTGCTCAACTGCGACAGGCCGATGATCAGCGCCGCTGCGTTAGTGAAACCGACGATCACCGGGCTCGACAGCAGATTGACGATAGCGCCGAGGCGAAACAGCCCCAGCGCCAGGCGCAGTACACCGACCATCAGCGCCAGCATGATGGACAGCTCGATGAAGTCGGCGCTGCCGGGACTGGCGAAAGGGATCAGTGCCGCGGCGCTCATCAAGGACAGCATGGCCACTGGGCCGGTGTGCAATTGGCTGGACGAACCCCACAGTGAGGCGACAATCACCGGTACAAATGAAGCATATAGCCCGTAGACCACCGGCAGACCGGCCAACTGGGCGTAGGCCATACTCTGCGGTACCAGTACCAGGGCCACCGTGACACCGGCGAACAAATCGGCGCGCAGGCCTTCCCGGGTCATCGGGAACCAGCGCAGAAAAGGCATCAAATTATAGAGTAACGCTTGCATACTTCGTTTCCCGCCACGAGGGTGGGGCCTCATTGTGTAAATCGACGAAGCCGGTCACCGGTCCGCCGGGAACCGATGGAATGCGGCTATGGACCATGAACGGGCCGGACAGATGGCCCGACGCCAGGGGCGGTTATTTCCCTCCCGCGAACACTCCGGCCCGCTTTTCGCCCGCTCGGGGGAATTGTTCCGGAGCGGGTGGCTGTGCCTCCTGTCCCGATTTTCAACCGGGTCGCCCCGGGTGGAGCGGGAGGCTTGATCCAACGGCGCAGTATGCCCGTCCGGGAACCTTTATTCAAATCGATGAATTTGATGTTTTGTATTGACGATCATTGATGAATTAACATTGCGTGGACGATAATGGCTGAGTCATCCGGAAATCAACTCCCGACAGATTGAAGGCTGCGATGAAGCACATCGGCTCGGCGGATTTCGCGTACGCTGTGGCCGAAAACCGCAGTCGTCGTAAGACGGTAATAAAAAGCACATAAATTAATACCGCTTCCAGCCGAATCAGAAGTTACTATCTGCGATCCAGCTATTGCTTGGCCAGCAGAGTCACCAGGACGTTTCGATAGCCATGTGGGTCAGCGACCAGATACAGACGTTCAATCGCACCGCCATTCTCGAACTGGCCGCGGGCCGTGTGCCGGCGGTACGGCTCGAGAGCTTTGCCAGTGCCGCCGAATGCGAATCCTTCATGCGGGCCTTGTTGACCGACGCGGGCCGTACCCAGAGCATCGAACAAGTCACCCGCCTTGGTATCAGTCAATATGAACAGGGTCTGTGCGCTTCGAAATCCAATTATTTCGAGATGGCTCGCCAGTTCAACGCCGCGTTCGTGGAAATTTTCCAACACAGCTTCTCTCCGCTTGAGCGTTTCCTGGGTGAACTGCGCGGTGTCGAATTCGAGGCTGACGTAATGCGCGAGCCGGACTGCGGCGCCTATTTCGCCGGCAACGGCAAGTTGCGCAATGGCTTCAGCCCGATTCACGTGGACTTTGCCGCCCAGGATTCGCAAGGCTGGGCGGTCGCCGACGCGGTGGCGCAACTGGCGTGGAATTTCTATTTGCGCATTCCGTCGCAGGGGGGGGATCTCCTGCTGTGGGATAAATTGTGGAGCGCGGAAGATGACCGCTACCAGGTCAAGGACAGTTACTACTACCACCAGGACGTGGTCGCCGACAGCCGGATGTTGCGGGTACCGGTGACACAGGGCGACGTGGTGCTGATCAATTCGCGCAATTTCCACGCCGTCGATCATTCCGAGGACCGCCTGGCCTATGGCTCATTCATCAGCGTCATGGGCGACGGTAGTCTGGGGTTATGGTCGTGACACCGCTGGTCATCTTCAAGGGCGAGGAAGACACCGACCTGTTGCAACGGATCGGTGAGTTCCGCCTGCGGGTCTGGTGTGGACTGATCGACGCGGCGGTCGCCCGGCAACGGTTCCGTCTCGACCAATTCGACTACGCCGGTTGGCACGTCGCCGATCTGCGCGACGGGGAGATCGTCGGCTGCGGCCGTCTGTGCGGCGCGCGCGCGGCCGGCGAAATCCCTGACAGCTGTAGTTTCGGGCCCTATCTGGATCAGATGCGCTACCCCGTCGGTGTGTTGAACCGCCTTGCGATTCATCCGGAATTTTGCGGTAACGGTTTGTCCAGGCGCGTCGTCAGCGCACGCGTCGAACTGGCGTGCGAGCTCGGATTCGAGGAGGTGTGGGTCGAAGCACAGCGCCAGCGCGTGGTCTCCATGCAACGTCTGGGCTTCGAGGACAAAGGTGCCAGCAGCGACACCAGTGTCGACGGCGAATGGCGGATTCTTCGCAAGAAGACCGCCGTTTGACGGCCGTGCTCACCGGTTCGGACACAGCGTCGATCGATACGCCGTTTCCCGGCGAGCACTATTGCGGTCAGTACCTGCTAGGTCCCGATTATGTCACAGCCCTTCGGGGCTGGCGGCGTCATGATATCGCCACGGACCTGAAGCTGACGCTACATCCGGACTTGGGCTTCAGCCGCGCGACCGGCGTCGGCAAATCGCTTGCCATGATCGGTTATATGGTCGACCCGGCCGCGCCAGCGGCTGACGATGCCACGATTTGCCGGACTTTGTTGGCCCGTTTCGACGACTTCGACACGCTGATTCGCGCCACCGCAGCCTATGGCGGACGTTGGATTATCATTGCGCGGCAGGGCGACAGGCGCCTGATGTTTCACGACGCGCTTGGTCTGCGGCAGATTTTCTTCACGCCACCGGATAGCGGGTTGCCGCTGTGGGTGGGCTCGCAACCGGGATTGTTGGCTTGGCATCTGCAGCTGCAGGTGAGCCGGGAGGCGGCGGATTTCATGGCGTCGCCGGAGTTTCGTGCCCACGACGAAAACCGGTGGCCGGGTAATCGTACCGCCTTCCGCGAGATTACCCATCTGCTGCCGAACCACCATCTGAACCTCGACGGCGGGGAAGTCCGACGTTATTGGCCGCTGGCGCCGTTGGCGCCAATCGATCTGGAGATCGCGGTCCCGAGGATCTGCGAAAGACTGACGGGTCTGGTGAGCGCCTTCGCCAATCGTTTCGATGCCGTGCTCGGTATGACCGCCGGACTGGACAGCCGCATGGTGCTGTCGGCCGCGCGCGCGCTTGGCGATCGCTTGCGCCTGATCACGGTACGGCAGAAGACCATGCCGGATAAACACGCCGATCTTGTGATCGCGGCCCGGCTGGCGCGTCGTATCGGCGCCGACCACAGCGTCATAGCGGCGCTTCCGGCCATGTCGGATGCCTTCAGCGCCATGTTCAGGACGCATTGTTTTTCGGCGCACGAGGTCTACGGCGGCGATATCGAGGCGATCCGCCTGCGTTATGGACGACAAAAAGCCGTGATGACCGGTAGCGGGGCGGAAGTGGCCCGGGAGCCCTTTCGCAAACGCATCGACGCCAACAAGCCGTTTTTCACCGCCGGGGATCTCGCCTTTCTTCAGCGCATGGGCGAGCACCCCTTCGCGCTGGACGCCTATACCCGCTGGCTGGCGGACAGCCGGGCACGTCACGGGGTGCATTTGCTGGATCTGTTCTCCTGGGAGCAGGCCCACGGCAACTGGTTGGCCGCCACCCAGGCGGAATTCGACCTGGCCTGGCGGGAAATCTTTACGCCGTTCAACTGCCGGCAAATTCTTATCGACATGCTGTCGGTGGAGGAAAAACACCGTCTGTCCCCTGACCACCGGCTGTTCCACCGGCTCATCGGCCAGCAGTGGCCGGAATTGCTGGCGGAGCCCGTGAATCCCGCCAAATCCCGGCCTCTGCACCAGTTCAGGAAAACCGCCCGACGCTTGCTCGCCCGTTTGTGCGCCTGAACCGGTTGCGCAGCCGCGCCGACAGCGCGTCGTCATCGGCACGGCCGCCCATCCCGGTCCGTCGTGCGGTATACACAAAATATAACACCCTGTCCCTGATTTCCTGCTAGTTTGGTTGGCAACGGGATCTGCTGATGGGCGGAGTTTGCGTGTACCCGGGCGACAATCGAGGGTGTTTCCATGAGCCTATTGTTGGTACGACTCGCCACGGCGACGCTGATGCTTTCGGCGTCGTTTGTTACCATCGCCGCCGACCAATATCCGCGCGCGCTGCGCATCGACGATCCAGCATCTTATTGGCGCGACAATGGCTATCGTCTCATGCTGCCTTCGATCCGACTGCCTACTACCCACGATCGGGACGATCTTATTCGCGTGTGGTCGCGCGTGCCCGCCGACGGAAAGATCGACGTCGTTTATCTGCCGGATCAGGGCCGGTACTCGCTGCTATTTCCCCCCGGCACGCGCAGCGACCGGGTCGAATATTATCGGGTGAAAGACGAAAACGGCGACGCGACCTGGACCGTGGCCGATGTCCGGGGCACCTATATTCTGGAGGACGGATCGCAGCGCTTGCACGTCTATCGTCCGCTGGGAGCCGCACCGCATGCGGCTCTGGTGGGGTGGTCCTGGCCGCGGGGCGATGATACGGCGCAACAAAAAGCCACCGCCAGGCTCAGGGCGCATGCCCGCAGCCACCGCCGGCCCAAAAACAAGCCGCCGATGCAGAGCGACGAACTGCAGCGCCTTCTTGAGCTGAACGAATGCGGAGGCTGCCACGTACCGAATCAGGCGCGGGTCGTTTTCAGGGCGCGCGAGGATACCGCGCTAACGCGGGCGACCGATGCGATGGGCTTTTTCGTCCCCACGGCGGTGCTCAGCGACCGGTGCGTCGTCGCCCATCACCGTCCCGAGGATCTCAACGATGAGGACCCCTTTGTCACGGTGCGCTGTGGCGCGGTCAACGCGACACTAGTCACTAGTGGGGATTACGAAGAGTACGTTTGTCCACAGGGAAGCCGGGAACCGATCGGCTATCGCGACGTGCGCACTGCTTTACTTGCCGATCATCCTTACACACAAGGCTTGTGTGCATCACGAAAATATCTCTACGATCACATGACGAAAAATGCGCGCCAGGCGTATACCGACGCGTTCGGCGTATGCGGAACTGCGGAATATAGTGAAGAATGAAGATTGGTGACTTCGTCGGACTGTCCAAGACGCAATCATAACAATCACCGGAGCGGCGGCTCAATGTTCTGCGCGTTGGTCGACGATGTGTGATAAAAGCCGAAATAGCAGTCCTGGTGATTGACGATCCTCAATGACGACGTCCCTGGATTCCTTCAGTTTACCAAGACGGCTTGACCTGCACGGGAATCTGGATTAGGGACAACGGAAATGCTGATCGAATGGGTGTTGCTTTTTCCGCTGCTGGTGGCGGTCGGGTATGCGCACTGGCGATTGCCGTACCACACGGCCAGTCGAGGCATGGCTATGTTCAGCCGGCTGTTGTTGCTCGTCGTGGGCTTCGGCGTCGGGTGGAGTGCGCTGGTTTGGGCGCGCGACGATCCGGGGTGGTATCAGACCGTCGCATTTCTTACCGGGTTCGGTCTGGTGCATGTTCCCGCGGCGTTCATACTCTGGTCAAAGCGCCTGCGGGGTGTGGATCGTTGACCTGCGCGGGCGGGCTGGCGAATCAGCCAAACGCCACCAGTGACGCGAAGCCGCCGAGGTAAAGCGCCAGCACCAGCACACTTTCCAGGCCGATATTGGCCAGACCGTGCTTTTCGCGGTACAGCATCCCCATCAGCAGAATCGCGGTCAACAGCAACGACAACGCGAGTAGAAACAGTTGTTGGCCGCTGAGTGCCGCGAACACCGAGCCGCCGGGAAAGGTCCAGTCGGCGAAAGCGACGATCAGTACGTCGAAGGCATTACCGCCGAAGATATTGCCAACTGCCAGTGTCAAGGCGCCCATACGAACCGCGGCCAGCGCCGTGATCAGCTCCGGGAGGGAACTCGTGAGGCCGGTCAGGAGACCGCCGATGACGGTTTGCGACAAACCGCTGTATTCGGCGATCGGAACGGCGGCGTGCGCCAGCAGCCAGCCGGCGGATCCCGTCATCATCGCTGCCAGCGCGAACTTCAACCACAAACCCGACAGCTTGCGATCGGTGTCCTGTGGTGACTCG
>JASBST010000093.1 GCA_030148775.1 Thiogranum sp. | reverse complement strand
GAGACCGCGCGCATCGCCCGCGCCTTCCATGTGCCGGTGATGCTCAACTCCGATGTGTGCGACGGCTCGCTGCGCGAAGTGGCCGCCGAGCGCGGTATACCCATGTTGCTCTACGAGGGCGGCGAGGCCCTGCGCTTCGACGAGCACTGCATCCGCGCCGGCCTCAAAGGCATCGTCTCGGTGATGCGCGAACTCGACATGCTGCCGCGCTCGAGCCGCAGCGGCAACGTGCCCGAACCGATGGTGGCGCGCACCAGCAGTTGGGTGCGCGCCGGTCGCAGCGGCATCCTGCGGGTGACCGCGGCGCTGGGCACACGGGTGCGCAGGGGCGACGTGATCGGCATGATCGCCGACCCCTTCGGCAGCCAGGAGCTGGAAGTCAGCAGCAACGTTGCCGGCATCATCATCGGGCGTCATAATCTGCCGCTGGTCAACGAGGGCGAGGCGCTGTTTCATATCGCCCGCTTCGAATCGCTGCGCCAGGCCGAGAGTCAGGTGGAGGCCTTTCAGGCCGACGAGCTGCCGGTGCATCCGCTGGTGGACGAGGAACCTCCGATTGTTTAGGCGAGGGCGCGGTTGTGAATCCGTCGACTTGGCGGCGGACGTCGCCCGGTCATGAACCGACGGCCAAAACTCCAATACGCCGAGAAGGCGCTCACGGGAAGCCGGCCTCAATCGTACAGATTGCGCTCCCAGATCCGGGAGCGCTTGACCAGTTCGGCTTTGACGAAGCCTATTCGCGGGCCGTTGGCGGCCAGACCGGTGATGCGTTCTCCGCTTTCGTCCAGCCGGAAATCCACCGCGTACAGACGCAGCGGTGTTTGCCCCTGGAGCTGGACGACCCAGTAGCGCAGCCATGTCGCCCCGCTGTTGTCGGTTACGCGTTCGTACTGACCACCGTAGACCAGTTCGATGTCAGCGCGGGAGACGGGCCGGCGCAGATCGGCGTAAACCGTGACGACCCGATGCGACTGATAAGGGTCCGCCGGCATTTCGTAACTGGTTTTCAGCGGCGCGCGCCGGATCACGACCCGCCCAACGCCGCCCTGCGCGTGTATGACCAAGTGCTTGAACGCCTTCAGCGTCAGGCCCTGCGCCTTGAAGTCCCGCCGGGCGGGCCGGCCGCCGGGGTGTGCCTCGGGTGTGAACACCAGACGCCAGTCACCGTTCGCCGACAGCCCGCTTGAGTCCTCAGCCGCGCGCCCGGCTCCGGGCCCGGCATCTTCGATGATCGCGGGTCGGCCGTAGGCTTCGATGAGGGCATCGACGCGGGCGTCCAGCAGGGCGACGCCGGCGATCGCCTGCATCTGCGCGAAATGCATGGCGCGGGCCGGGCACGCGATCAGCCAGCCGCCGAATACGACCGCTGCGTAAAGACATCCCCTGGGCGCTATCGAGCGCATTCAGGCCAGCCTGTCGAACAACCCGGCCAGGGGCTTGTAAGGCAGACGCTCGAGCAGCCACACCAGACCGGCCAGCCCGGTGGCCAGCGAGGCATATTTAATCGCCGATGGCTGCCAGGCGTGGCGGCGTAAGCGGTCAAGCAGCAGCACGAACGGAAGCACGATTAACAGCTGTCCGGCCTCGATGCCGAGGTTGAAAGCGAGCAGCGAGCTTAGCAGTTCATTTTTTTCAAAGCTAAGCTCCCGCAATACGTTGACGAACCCCAGGCCGTGCACCAGCCCGAAAGCGAATACCAGCAGCACGCGTGCGCGCACCCGTTTGGCCAGCACGTTCTCGACGGCGACGTACAGGATGCTGAGTGCGATCAGCGGTTCGACCAGCGTGGCGGGCAGCGCTATCAGACCGAAGAAAGCCAGCGCCAGGGTGATACTGTGAGCGACGGTGAAGGCGCTCACCAGCTTGAGCGTGTCGCGCCATCCGGTGGTGGCGAGAATCACCGTGATGATGAACAGGATGTGATCGAGACCGATCAGAATATGTTCGACGCCGAGTTCGAAGAACCGCCATAGGCGTGCGGCCAGTAGAGAGGGCGCGTCATTGCCGATGTGCAGCTGCGCCCGGGTGTGACGCGCATCGAGCACCGCCTCGCCCAGTACCTGGTCGAGATCGGCGGCAGCGAACACCTTCACCACCTGCACGTGTTTATCGTCCACATCCAGGAGGGCTTCGCTGCTGATCGTCAGCTCGCGCACCGGCGCCGCGCAGCGATAACTGAGCCGGACGATCTCGTTGCCCGACGACAGCGCGGAGAACGGCGATATGGCCTCGAGGCGGCAGGGTTGGCCGGCACTGCCGAGCAGCAGCGCGCGGCTGAAATAATCCTTGTAATAGCGCAGCTCGGTGGTAGCGAACATGAACGGGCGCAGTTGCCGCGGAATCCGCAGGTAATAGTCGATGGACGCTTCGTCGATTGTCACCACGGCGTTGCTCACGCTGCCGATGGACTCATGGGCATGGACCGCCGCTACCAGGCCGGTCGCGAGCAGCATCATGGCCAGCAGAGGAGCAAAAAACTGCTTGCGCCAGCGGGCCGACGCGGCCGGGAGAGAGTGCAGCGGCCCACGTCGGGCCGCGCTAACGGAAAGGCCGACCCGCTGTGGCATCTGTCCGGACTAATCGTCGTTGAAGCCGTCGTCGTCGAGCTGCACCGTGCGATCGTCCAGCACCGGCGCTATCATCTGCACTTGCTTGATGTAGTTCACGATCTCGTCAACCGCCGTGGTATCGGGCACGACCTGCGCGGTTTCCGGGAAGGGCGGCGGCGGTGTGGTTGCGGCGAAGCTGTAGAGTTTCTCCAGAAACTCGGGGTTGGCCACGCCGTTGACCACCATCGGATCACCGTCGACGGTGAGGTCGACCAGATGCTTGTTTTCTTCCGCATCGACCCTGTAGGTATAGCGGACTTTTTCATTCCAGCGCATGACATCGCCGCCGGGCCACTGATAGGGGTCGGAGCCGAATTGCTGATTGAGAAGGTTGTTGAGTACGTTGCGGACAAACTTCCCGGGCACCATGCCGACGTAGACCTGGTTGTCACCCCAGTTCGGCGACACCATGTTCCATACGTCGCCCACCGTGAGCACGCCGGGAATGATGGTCTCTCCATAGCGTATTCCCCGGAAATGGCACAACTGCGCGCCGAATATCTCGGTATAGGTATCGCACAGGAAGTTCGCCATGTTAGACTGGGTTTCACCCCGTCGCAAGATAAGCGTGGATGTCGTGCCGATTTCTTCTTCAAGCATCTTCTTGAATGGCGCGTAGGCCTTTCGGGCAAGCTTTAAAACCTTGCGATCAGGTTTTACATCTTTACTGACAATGCGATGAATCTGGCTATCGGCAATGGTTATCTCGCCGTTGGCTTCCACGCGCACGTCCAGTTGCCCCAGGTACACGCCGTGTGATCCGGCCTGGGTCACGATCACTTTACGCCCATCAGCTCCCTGTAATACCTTTGGTTCCTGAAATACATCGTGGGAGTGGCCGCCCAGGATGACATCGATCCCACTTTGCAGAGTTGCGAATTTCTCGTCTTGCAGTTTTCCGAAATGGGACATGGCGACTACCAGATCGGGGTTGTACTGTTGGCGCAGGTCCGCGACCAATGCGCTGACTTCGTCGGCGACTTCAAAACCCTCCGGCGAGCCGTTGGGCGCGAGCTGTTCGCCGGTGGCGAAGGCGCCGCCCAGGTCGACCAGCGGGTGCACGAGGCCCAGCAGGATCACCCGCTTGGTGGGCAGATCCTTCACCAGGAAAGGCGGATAAACCAGTTCGCCGCGCTGTTCGGGTGTGTTGGCCTCGCTGTTCGAATAACGCAACGTGGTGGCGATGGTCGGGAAATCGACCAGGCCGACGACCCGCAGAAAATCCTCCTTGCCCCAGGCAAAGTCGCGGTTGCCCGGTACCCAGGCGTCATAACCTATGGCGTTCAATACGGGGATGACCGCCTCGCCCCGGGTCAACTGGGCCACCGGCGAGCCGTCGAAAGTATCGCCGGAGTCGGTGAGCAGGGCGTTGACGCGGCGGTGCTTGAGTCGCTTCGCCAGGGTTCTGATCTGGGCATAACCGCCCAGTTTGCCTTCGGTCGCGGCGATACCCTCGTATTGATCGACGTTATCCGGTTCGGCATGCCACACCGGCAGGAAAAAGCCATGGGTGTCGTTGGTCCATAGCAGCCTTACTTCGTTGGGCCGACCGCCGTTGCCGGAGTCGGTGGCTTGCAGCGCCTGCGCCGTCTGCGTGCCCAGCAACAGCAGGGCGATGACACCAAGCGGGGCGAAGAATTGTCGACGGACAGGCTTGCCTGCTGTGGTCGTATTGCGGCTGCTTTTCAGGATGTTTATATGCATATCGAGCCTCCTCGCTTATCCCTGGTGACCACTTCACGCCGAACCACGCAGCTACAGCGTGATGTTGAACGTTCCCTGTTGCGGCGACACCAGGCGCGGCTGCAAACGGCAGCTGGCATCACCACACACCGGCGCAGCGCCGGCGACCCATTGCAGAGGCGGCACCGAATGATCGGAATACAGTTCAACAACATGTGCTATAAAGTTAAGCACGGTGAGGGTCCGCGACCACCTGCGATGATGGCGGGTACACGGGCGGGCCACCCCTCCAACCTCCTGGGTTGCACGGGTCAAATTGTTGCGACAGCTTAGGGTTGTGCAGGTGCTCGTCCGAGATGCCGTTTCTGAGCTGCCTCGTAACCAAGCTCAATAATCTCTTTCTGGTAACGTATATCTTCAAGCGCCTTCGGGTAACGGCTGGCATTTGCGAGATGACTTGCTTCTACAAAAATGGACTTTCGAAGTGCCAGGAGATTTTGCTGGCTTTTGTTGGCGGAATGACAGCCGGTCACTTGGTTGAGTTTTTGTAATCGTTTTAAATTTTCCTCGCTGGATCCCTCAAAAGGCTCAATATAAAAAATCCTCTTAAGATCGCTCTGTTCCTGTATCTGACGCGGTGAGAACTGATAACCCGGCTTGTACGCCGTTATGTCTACATACCTCGGGCTGATGTTTTTCTGCCAGTCTTCGGTGTAGGCTTTTTCCCATTCCGGAATCAGGAATCGCCCGTTATCATCGCTGGTGGTGGAGTTGCCTAGGCTGAGAGTGCTGCGTACGTTGACGTTAGGTAACAGACTGTATCTGGTAGCCGCGCGTCGGGTTGATCGTCACATCTCCGATAATCTCGCGCAGGCGATAAGCGGGAGACCGAGGCGGGACGACAGAAGAGAGAGGGTGTGTCGCATAAGAATCCATTCTTAGTGTATGGTATTACGGTAACTTAACCCAGGGGTCCGCAGAATTTCAACCACCGCGGCGACCGCCCAGCTTAATGGTTCGACGCCTGGTCGCAGCGCGATTCAGCGCAAGCCGGGGCGGCTCAGATCATTCGCGGACGCGCGGGTTAATTAAGGGAAGTCAGTTGTTCAGCCCGTTCAGCTCGACCTGCCGCGAAGTGGGGTTATTGGGGCCGATAGGCACGCGGACGATCCGCTCCGGCGGTTTACCGGGAAGGCGGCAAAACCTATAATGGCGCGCTAACTCCAAGCCTGCCACGGTGTACTGAATGCTGCGCATTTCCGAGCAATCCCTGACCTTTGACGACGTCCTCCTGCTGCCCGACCACTCCACGGTGGTGCCCAAGGAGGTCGATCTGACCACCCGGCTGACACGCGACATCGCCCTCAATATCCCGCTGCTCTCGGCGGCCATGGACACGGTCACCGAATCGCGCCTGGCGATCGCTATGGCCCAGGAGGGCGGCATCGGCATTGTGCACAAGAACATGACCATCGCGCAGCAGGCGGCGCAGGTGCGGCTGGTGAAGAAATACGAAAGCGGTGTCATCAAGGACCCCATCAGCGTGGCGCCCAACACCACCATCCGCGAGGTGCTGGAGCTGACCCGGCAGCACAACATCTCCGGTGTGCCGGTGGTCGAGGGCGAAAACCTGGTCGGCATCATCACCAACCGCGATACCCGCTTCGAGACCCGCTACGACGCGCCGGTCTCTTCGATCATGACCGGGCGCGACAAGCTGGTCACGGTCAAGGAAGGGGCCGAGCGCGACGAGGTCATCCAGTTGCTGCACCAGCACCGTATCGAAAAGGTGCTGGTGGTCGACGACGGCTTCAAGCTGCGCGGCCTGATCACCGTCAAGGACATCCAGAAGGCCAGCGACAAGCCCAACGCCTGCAAGGACGACCAGGGCCAGCTGCGCGTGGGCGCGGCCATCGGCGTGGGCGAGGGCACCGACGAGCGCGTGGCCGCGCTGGTCGAGGCGGGCGTGGACGTGATTGTGGTGGATACCGCCCACGGTCACTCCGAGGGCGTGCTGCAGCGGGTGCGCTGGGTGAAACAACAGTTTCCCGACATCCAGGTCATCGGCGGCAACATCGCCACGGCGGCCGCCGCGCGGGCGCTGGTCGAGGCCGGCGCCGACGCGGTCAAAGTCGGCATCGGGCCGGGTTCGATCTGCACCACGCGCATCGTCGCCGGCGTCGGCGTGCCGCAGGTCAGCGCCGTGGCCAACGTGGCGCACGAGCTCAAGGGCAGCGGCGTGCCGCTGATCGCCGACGGCGGCATCCGCTATTCCGGCGACATGGCCAAGGCGATTGTCGCCGGCGCCTATTCGATCATGATCGGCAGCATGTTCGCCGGCACCGAGGAGGCGCCGGGCGAGGTCGAGCTGTACCAGGGCCGTTCGTACAAGTCCTATCGCGGCATGGGTTCGCTCGGCGCCATGGCCTCGCGCGAAGGCTCCAGCGACCGTTACTTCCAGGAGGGCAGCGAGGCCGACAAGCTGGTGCCCGAGGGTATCGAGGGCCGGGTGCCTTACAAGGGGCCGCTGCAGCCGGTGATCCACCAGTTGATGGGCGGTCTGCGCTCAAGCATGGGCTACACCGGCTGCGCCACCATCGAGGAGATGCGCACGCGGCCGCAGTTCGTGCGCGTCACCCACGCCGGCATGGCCGAAAGCCACGTGCACGACGTCGCCATCACCAAGGAAGCGCCGAACTACCGGTCCTGATGTCCGTGTCACAAACCGATATCCACGCCCACCGGATCCTGATTCTGGATTTCGGCTCCCAGTACACCCAGTTGATCGCCCGCCGCGTGCGCGAGCTGGGCGTGTATTGCGAAATCCACCCCTGGGACATGAGCGCCGAGGACATCCGCGTGTTTCATCCGCGCGGCGTGATCCTCTCGGGCGGTCCCGAGAGCGTGACCGGCGGCGACGAGGCGCCGCTGGCCCCGGCGCTGATCTTCGAGCTGGGGGTGCCGCTGCTCGGCATCTGCTACGGCATGCAGACCATGGCCGCGCAGCTCGGCGGCAAGGTGGAGAACGCCGATCATCACGAATACGGCTACGCGCAGGTGCGCGCCCGCGGCCACACCCGGCTGCTCAAGGATATCGAGGACCATACCAGCGCCGAGGGCTATGGCCTGCTGGATGTGTGGATGAGCCACGGCGACCGCGTGGTGGACATGCCCGCCGGCTTCAAGCTGATGGCCAGCACCGACGCTGCGCCGGTGGCCGGCATGGCCGACGACGAGCGCGGCTATTACGGCTTGCAGTTTCACCCCGAGGTGACGCACACCCGCCAGGGCGGACGCATCCTGCAGCGGTTCGTGCGCGAGATCTGCGACTGCCAGACCCTGTGGACGCCCGACAACATCATCGACGAGAGCCTGTCGCGCATCCGGGAACAGGTCGGCGACCAGGAGGTATTGCTGGGCCTTTCAGGCGGCGTCGATTCTTCGGTGGTGGCCGCGCTGTTGCACAAGGCCATCGGCGATCAGCTCACCTGCGTGTTCGTCGACACCGGCCTGCTGCGTCACCAGGAAGGCGACCAGGTCATGGCCACCTTCGCCGAACACATGGGTGTGCGCGTGATCCGGGTGGATGCGCAAAAGCGTTTCCTGCGCGCGCTGGGCAGCGAGTGCGACCCCGAGAAGAAACGCAAAATCATCGGCAAGCTGTTCATCGAGGTGTTCGAGGAGCAGGCCGAGAAACTGAAAAACGCCCAGTGGCTGGCGCAGGGCACCATCTATCCCGATGTGATCGAGTCGGCCGGCGCCAAGACCGGCAAGGCGCACCTGATCAAGTCGCACCACAACGTCGGCGGCCTGCCGGCCTACATGAAACTCAAGCTGCTGGAACCGTTGCGCGAGCTGTTCAAGGACGAGGTGCGCAAGCTGGGTATGGAGCTGGGCCTGCCGTATGACATGGTCTACCGCCATCCGTTCCCCGGCCCGGGGCTGGGCGTGCGCATCCTCGGCGAAGTGAAAAAACAATACGCCGAACTGCTGCGCCTGGCCGATCATATCTTCATCGAGGAACTGC
>JASBST010000086.1 GCA_030148775.1 Thiogranum sp. | reverse complement strand
GGCGCTGGAGCTGGCGAACAATCTGGGTGTGAAATACCGCGAAGGCTTCATCAAGAATCGCTACATCGGCCGCACCTTCATCATGCCCGGACAGCAGCAGCGCAGGAAATCCGTGCGCCAGAAGCTCAACGCCATCGAGCTGGAGTTCAAGGACAAGAATGTCATGCTGGTGGACGACTCGATCGTGCGCGGCACCACCTCGCAGCAGATCATCCAGATGGCGCGCGATGCGGGCGCCAAAAGCGTGTTCTTCGCCTCGGCCGCGCCGCCGGTGCGCTATCCCAACGTCTATGGCATCGACATGCCCACCAAGGACGAACTGATCGCCCACGGCCGCAGCGTCGAGCAGATCGCCGCGGCGATCGGCGCGGACTGGCTGATCTTCCAGGACCTGGAGGATCTGATCGCCGCCGTGGGGCGCGGCAACCGCGAGATTCGCGCCTTCGACTGCTCGGTATTCACCGGCGAGTATGTGACCGGCGGCGTGACCGCCAATTACCTCAATCATCTCGAGAATCTGCGCAACGACATCGCCAAGGAGGAGCGCCGTATCCTCGACGACGAGGTGATAGAGATGCACAATAACGCTTGACACCCGCGCGGGAGATTGTCTAGCCTGTCGATCGAGCGCCGATTTGAGTTTCAGCTTGCGGGCGCCTAATAAATGCGGCTAAAGCGATGGCGCCTGCTTTCGCTGTTGGTCGGGAGCGGGTTTTTTCACGCCCGCAGGTCAGTCAGCAATTGCGGAGCAGAATGCATATGTCCGAAACCGAGTCTTCTCCGGGCTTCGATACCCTGGCCGTTCGCGCCGGTCAGCAGCGTACCGGAGAGCTGGAGCACGCCGAGCCGATCTTTCCCACCTCGAGTTATGTCTTCGAGAGTGCGGCGGCGGCTGCCGCGCGGTTTTCCGGCGAGCAGCCGGGCAACATCTATTCGCGTTTCACCAATCCGACCGTGCGCACCTTCGAGCAACGTCTGGCGGCGCTGGAGAACGCCGAGCGTTGCGTGGCCACCGCCTCGGGTATGTCGGCAATCTACGCCACGTGCGCCGGTTTGCTCGCCGCCGGCGATCACATCGTCTCGTCGCGCAGTGTCTTCGGCAGCACGACGTTGCTGTTCGACAACTATTTGCGCAAGTTCGGCATCGACACCACCTTCGTCCCGCAACAGGATCTGGCCGCCTGGGAGGCGGCGATACAGCCGCGCACACGCTTGCTGTTTCTGGAGACGCCCTCGAACCCGCTGACCGAGATCGCCGACATCGCCGCGTTGGCGCAACTGGCTCACGCCCACGATTGCCTGCTGGTGGTGGACAATTGTTTTTGCACGCCGGCGTTGCAGCGCCCGCTGGCGCTGGGCGCGGATATCGTGATCCACTCGGCGACCAAATACCTCGACGGTCAGGGGCGCTGCGTCGGTGGCGCGGTGGTGGGCAGCGAGGCGTTGGTCGGCGGCGCGGTGTACGGTTTTTTACGCACCTGCGGGCCGAGCATGAGTCCGTTCAACGCCTGGGTTTTCCTCAAGGGGCTGGAAACGCTGTCACTGCGCATGCAGGCGCACTGCCACTCGGCGGGCCGCCTGGCGCAATGGTTGCAAGAACAGGCCGGCGTGACCCGGGTCTTTTATCCGGGGCTGGAGTCGCACCCGCAGCACGCACTGGCGGCTAGACAACAGAGCGGTTTTGGTGGCATCGTCGCCTTCGAGGTGGAAGGGGGGCAGGCGGCCGCCTGGCGGTTGATCGACGCCACGCGCATCTGCTCGATCACCGCCAATCTGGGCGACGCCAAGACCACCATCACTCACCCGGCGACCACCACCCACGGGCGCCTGAGCCAGCAACAGCGGCAGGAGGCCGGCATCGCCGACGGCCTGGTGCGGGTGGCGGTGGGTCTGGAGACGTTCGAGGATTTGTGCGCCGATCTGGCGCGTGGGTTGAAAGCATAGTGGGAGACGCAGCATGCGCAGCCGATTGATCGGTGTCCTGTTCGTTCTGATGGCGCTGTACGGGCCGACGCCGGCCTCGGAAAAGGCGCCCGAGGACCAGGTCAGTTTCCAGGTCGAGGTCAGTCGCGAGGTGGTCAACGACCGCGCCGAGGCGGTGTTGAGCGTTACCGTCGAGCATCGCGATCCGGCGCAACTGGCGCAGCAGATCAACGCCACCATGGGGTGGGCGTTGGCCCAGCTCAAGCAGCGCGAGGCGATCCGTTCCAACAGCGGCGGCTATCAGACCTTCCCGGTCTACGAGGACAGCCGGATCGTTCGCTGGCGCGGCCGGCAGGAGTTGCGGCTCGAGTCCGGCGACGTGGAGGCGCTTAGCCGCGCGCTGGGCGTTCTGCAGGAGCGGCTGCAGGTCCAGTCGCTGCAGTTCTCCGTGTCCGCCGCGCAACGTCGCCAGGTCGAGGCCGGGTTGATCGAACAGGCATTGGCGGCTTTTGGCGAGCGCGCGCAATTGATTCGCAAGTCGCTGGGCGCCCAGGCTTACCGCCTCATGGACGCCACGGTCCATAGCGGCGGCATGCAGCAGCCGGTATCGCTGCGTGCCGAGGCCATGGCGAGCGTGGGAAAGGCGGCGCTCACCAGTCCCAGCTTCGATCAGGGCACCAGCCGGATCAGCGTGCAGGTCAGTGGCAGGATTCAGCTGCTGCGCGATTGATTCAGGCCGGAGGGCTGATTTTGCCGACACCCCAGCGGATGAACTGATCGAAACTCACCCGCTCGAGGTTCATCAGATCCGTGTCGCCAACCACTCGGGCGATATTGACCGTGCAGGTACTGGAAACCGCGCGATCGATCTCGTCGCCATTGTAGCGCGGCTGCACCAGTAGCTGGGTCACGTGGGTATCGTCGATGAGGACCGGGTGATCGAGCTGCACCAGGTAGTAATTGTCGCGCATCGGTCCGGTGACAACGGCAACGCCGGCCACACTCAAAGGGTTGGCACCGTGGTAGTCATAGGGTTCGTAAACTTCGAGGGCGTGGTGCGGTATAGTCATCATTCTACCCCTCTCAAGGCCTGGCATCAGCATGCACAAAGCGGCGAGACCTGTCAAAGAAGAAAATCACCGGGATTAATCTTTTTGTAAACAGTTGGTTGATAGTGTTATCTGATGATAGTTATTAAAACCATGTATGCTCAGGCCGCGCCAGGCTCATGAACGGCGATCTGTTTGCCCGGGCGCTGCGCTGTCTGCGCTGCGAGGATCCGCAGGAGAAATGCCGGCTCACCGAGGCGGTGTTCGACGACGTACGACACGATCGCCTGTCCCCGGCCGCGGATGCGCCAGCGCCGTTACCCGTCGCCCATCCCGGTCGACCCGAACGCCCGCGACTGGTGCTGCCGCGGGCGTTGCCCAAGCGCAAACTGGGTACCCTGGAGGGACGGGCGACGCTGGTGCACGCGCTGGCGCACATCGAGTTCAACGCCATCAACCTGGCCTGGGACGCGGTCTACCGGTTTCGCGGACTGCCGCTCGACTTCTATCGCGACTGGGTCCGGGTGGCGCGCGAGGAAGCGCTGCATTTTGGCCTGTTGTGCGATTGCCTGCGGCGACTGGGCTATGCTTATGGGGATTTCGACGCCCATAACGGCTTATGGGAAATGGCCTGCAAGACCGCGCATGATCCGCTGGTGCGCATGGCGCTGGTACCGCGCGTGCTCGAGGCGCGGGGGCTGGATGTGACACCCGGCATTCTGGAGAAGCTGCGTAAAACCGGCGATGCGGCCGCGGTGGCGGCGCTCGAAACCATTCTTCGCGACGAGATCGGTCATGTTGAGATCGGCAGTCGCTGGTTCCGTTATCTGTGCCGGCAGCGCGGGGTGGACGCCGATGCCGTGTTCGTCGAACTGTTGCAGGCCTACATGGCCGGGCAGGTGCGTCGGCCGTTCCATTACGCCGCCCGGTTGCAGGCGGGTTTCAACGACGAGGAAATGCGGCAATTGGAGGTGCTGGCGGCATGCAAATCCTGACAGGTTTCAAGATAGGTTCCCAAACGACTGCGTTGTTGCTCACCGCGCTAGTGCTCCTGGGCGTCACCGGCGCGCCCCGCGCGCAGACCAGCGCCACCGTAGTCTGGTTCCAGAAACAGGAACCCGGTATATCGCCTTATCGTGTGCGCTATATCGTGACCCCCCGTTTCATGCGCTCGGACGACGGCGTGGACAGCGGCGACTTCCTGCTGTTCGACCGCCAGGCGCGTAAAATCTACTCGGTGGCGCGGGATAATCGCACCGTGCTCGAGGTCGATGGTGCCGGGTCATTGCCGCAAAAGCCGCCGACCCTGCGCTTCAGCATCGACCAGCGCAGCGCGCGGGGGGCGCCGTCCGTCGCCGGCCGGGAACCGCTGGAGGTGGAGCTGTCCGCGGGCGGGGAAGTGTGCCGTACGGCACTGGTGGCACCCGGTTTTCTCGAACCGGTACGGCTGGCGATGCAGGAATTCAACCGCGCGCTGGCGGTGCAACAGGCGCGCACGCTGGGGCGCACGCCGGTTGAGATGCAAACGCCGTGTTTCCTGTCGCATTATCTTTACGCTGCGGATTTCCAGCTGCGCCAGGGCATGCTGTTGGCCGATTGGAACAAGGCGGGGGAGCGGCGCGAGCTGACCGGGTTCAAGCGCGATGTCGTCGTCGACGATGCGCTGTTTCAGGTGCCGGCAGCTTATGCCGTGATACCGGCCGCTGCCGACTGAGTCAGGTTGGCAAGCTCAGTAATTCCAGTCCCGCGTCGCTGGCGCGCAGGACGCTACCCTGTTCATACCAGTCTCCCAGTACCGCGCGTTCGCGCCGGCGGCCGCCGTCTTCGAACCGATGGATGCCGGGCCGGTGGGTATGGCCGTGGATCAGCAGGTCGGCGTCGTGCCGGCGCAGCACACGCCGGACTTCATCCTGATTGACGTCCATCAGCGCGGCGTCGCGTTCGCGGCCGGCGGCTGCGCTCAGTTGACGGGCCTGCTCGGCGAACTGCAAGCGCTGTTCGACCGGCAGCGCCAGTGCCTCGCGCTGCCACTGCGGATCGCGCAGGCGCTCGCGCAACCGCTGGTATTCCCGGTCGTCGGTGCACAGGGAGTCGCCGTGCATCAGCAGCGTCCGGCGACCGTACAGATCGATCACCGTGGGATCCGCGAGCAGGGTGCAGCCGGTTTCCCGGGCAAAGCGCGGGCCGAGAAGAAAGTCCCGGTTTCCGTGCATCAAATAAATCTCCACCCCGGCGGCGGTAGCGTTTTGCAACGCCTGCTTCACCGGCCGGTACGCCGGTTCGGGGTGATCGTCGCCGATCCAGGCCTCGAACAGGTCGCCGAGGATATACAGCCGCTGCGTCGGATCGAGACGACCCAGAAAATCCAACAGACAACGGCTGATGGCCGGGCGCTCGGGGTGCAGATGGAGATCCGAGATGAACAGCGTGGCCATGTGCCAAGCCGCCGCGGGGCGGGGCCCGGCCGGCATCAGTCCTCGACGCGCACGCTTTAGATGACGACGTCTTCCTGCGGCACGTCCTGATGGCCGTAGCGCGAGGTGGTGGCGACTTGTTCGATGTCCTTGACCACGTCCAGTCCTTCGGTGACCTTGCCGAACACGCAATAACCCCAGCCCTGGGCGTTGGGTGCGCTGAAGTTCAGAAAACCGTTGTCCTTGGCGTTGATGAAAAACTGCGCGGTGGCGGAGTGGGGATCGGGCGTGCGCGCCATGGCGATGGTGCCCAGGTCATTGCGCAGTCCGTTGTCGGCCTCGTTCTTGATCGGTTCCCGGGTGGACTTTTGCCGCATGCCCGGTTCGAAGCCGCCGCCCTGGATCATGAAGCCGGGGATCACGCGGTGAAAGATGGTGCCGTCGAAAAAGCCTGCGCGCGCGTAGTCGAGAAAGTTGGCCACGGTTTCCGGCGCCTTTTCGGCGTCCAGTTCGAGTACGATGGTGCCCTTGCTGGTCTGCATGTGTACCGTCAAGATGCTGTCTCCTCTGAAGACTGATAAACGTCCATGATAACGATTTCCGCGCCGGCGACCAATTTTTGTTACCATGCGCGGCGTTGCGTAGGCCCTGGAAAGCGATGAACGAAACCACTGTGAAAACCCGGTTTGCACCGAGTCCGAGCGGGGAAATCCACTTGGGTAATGCGCGTACCGCGCTGTTCAATTATCTGTATGCCAGCGCCCGTGGCGGCGCTTTTTTACTGCGTATCGAGGATACCGACGCCGAGCGCAGCCGGCCCGAACATGCGCAGGCGCTGATGCAGGATCTGCAGTGGCTGGGACTCGGGTGGCACGAGGGCCCCCAGGCGGACGGGGCGCACGGACCGTACTGCCAGTCGCAGCGCGGTGCGATTTACGCCGACTTTTATCAGCGCCTGGAGGACGCCGGTACGGTCTATCCCTGTTTTTGCAGCGACACGCAGCTGAAGCTGGCGCGCAAGGCGCAGCGGGCGGCCGGCCAGCCGCCGCGCTATCCCGGTACCTGTGCCCACTTGTCGCCCGCGGAGGTCTCCAGTCGTATCGCCGCGGGCGCCCGCCCGACGCTGCGCTTTCGCGTCCCCCGTGACACCCGGGTGGATTTCGTCGATCTGGTGCGCGGGCCGCAGAGTTTCAACAGTGACGACATCGGCGACTTCATCGTCCGTCGCAGCGATGCCACACCCGCTTTTTTCTTCAGCAACGCCATCGACGACGCCCTGATGGGGGTCACGCACGTATTGCGCGGCGAGGATCATCTGACCAATACGCCGCGTCAGTTACTGATTTTGCAGGCGCTCGACCTGCGCGCGCCGTCCTATGGCCATCTGTCGCTGTTGGTGGGCGAAGACGGCAGCCCGCTATCCAAGCGCCATGGCAGCCAGAGCATACGCCAGTTGCGCCAGGCGGGTTATCTGCCGGCGGCGCTGCTCAATTACCTCGCGCGTCTGGGGCACAGTTACAGCGAAGAGTCGTTTGCCACGCCCGAGCGGCTGGCCGCCGAGTTCTCGCTCGAACGCCTCGGCCGCGCGCCGGCGCGCTATGATCCGGCGCAGTTGCGCCACTGGCAGAAGGAGGCGATTCTGGCCGCCTCCGAGCAAACGCTGCTGGCCTGGTGTCTGCAGACGCTCGGCGCCGCACCGGCCGGTTGTGACGAAAGCCGGCTGAGCGCCCTGGTGAACCTGGTCCGGGACAATATCGAAACGCCGCAGGATGTCGCCGCCTGGGCGCGGAGGTTGTGCGGCGACCTGCCGCCGCCCGCCGGCGAGCCTGAGTGCGACGCGCTGCGCGGCGCCGGCAGTGCCTTTTTCGCCGCCGCCCTGGAGCTGGCGCAGGTATCAGAGCCGGCGTTCGGCGAGTTTGCCAAAGCGGTCGGCGCGCGTACGGGCGCCAAGGGCAAGGCGCTGTACATGCCGCTGCGCATCGCCTTGAGCGGTGCCCCGCACGGACCCGAAATGGGCCGCATCTGGGACTGGTTGGGCCCGCGGGCCCGTGGCGAGCGTCTGCGTGCGGCGCTGGACTATTGTCGCGAGGTGGAAACGGCATGCTGAAACTGTTCAACAGTTTGTCGCGGCGCAAGCAGACCTTCGTTCCGATCGAACCGGGCAAAGTGCGCATGTACGTCTGCGGCATGACCGTCTACGACTATTGCCACCTGGGGCACGCCCGCGTGCTGGTGGTGTTCGACGTGATTGTCAGGCATCTGCGCGAGCTCGGATTCGAGGTCACCTATGTGCGCAATATTACGGATATCGACGACAAGATCATCGCCCGCGCCGCCGAGAACGGCGAAGATATCCAGGCGTTGACCGCGCGCTTCATCCAGGCCATGCACGAAGACGCCGACGCGCTGGGCGTGCTGCGCCCGGACGCGGAGCCGCGGGCAACCGAGTCGATGAGCGACATTCTCGACATGATCGGCACGCTGGTCGACAAAGGATTCGCCTATCGCGCGGACAACGGCGACGTCTATTATGCGGTGGACAAATTCGCCGGCTACGGCCGTCTTTCCGGCAAGCGCGTCGACGAACTGCGCGCCGGCGCGCGCGTCGATGTGGACAACGCCAAGCGCGATCCGCTCGACTTTGTGCTGTGGAAGGCCGCCAAGACGGGCGAGCCGAGCTGGCCGTCGGCCTGGGGACCGGGGCGCCCGGGTTGGCACATCGAGTGTTCCGCCATGTCCACGGACTGCCTCGGCGCCCATTTCGACATCCACGGCGGTGGCATGGATCTGCAGTTCCCACACCACGAAAACGAAATCGCCCAGTCGGAGGCCGCCACCGGCGAGCACTTAGTAAACTATTGGCTGCACAACGGCTTTGTCCAGGTGGACGAGGAAAAAATGTCGAAGTCGCTGGGCAACTTTTTCACGGTGCGCGAAATTCTGCAGCGCTATCAGCCAGAGGAGATACGCTGCTTCATCCTCGCGAGCCACTACCGCAGCCCGCTCAATTACAGCGACGACAATCTGGACAAGGCGCGCGCGGCGTTGCAGCGCCTGTATACCGCCTTGCGCGGCGGCGTAACCGCATCGGCGACGCCGGACGATGGCGATTATCGCCGGCGTTTCCAGGCGGCGATGGACGACGATTTCAACACCCCGGAGGCGCTTGCCGTGCTGTTCGATCTGGCGCGCGCGGTCAACCGGGCGCGCGAGCGGAATCCGTCCGCCGGCGCGGCCCTGGCCGCCGAGCTGCGTCTGCTGGGTGCCCGCCTGGGCTTGCTGCAGAACGATCCGGAGCAGTATTTGCGCGCCCAGGCGGGCAGCGACGCCGGGGCCCCTGACGATGGCCGGATCGAGAGCCTGGTCCGGCAGCGCGACGAAGCGCGGGCGAGGCGGGATTTTGCCGAGGCCGATCGCATCCGCCGGGCGTTGAGTGATTTGGGTATCGTGCTGGAGGATGCCGCCGGCGGTACCCAGTGGCGCCGCGCCTGACGACGGCGCCGATAGCTTCAGGCCGCGTGCAGGCTCTCGGCGGCGAACAAGGTGTTCTGCAATAACGTCGCCACCGTCATCGGACCGACTCCGCCGGGTACCGGCGTGATCCAGGCTGCCCGCTGCTGCGCGGCCGCGAAATCCACATCGCCAACCAGTCCGTGATCGCTGCGGTGGATACCGATATCTATCACCGTGGCGCCTTCGCGGATCCATTCGCCCGGCACCAGCCCCGGTTTGCCGGCGGCCACCACGAGGATTTCCGCGCGCGCGACCTGGGCGCGCAGGTCGCGGGTGAAACGGTGGCAGCAGGTGACCGTCGCGCCGGCCAACAGCAACTCCAGCGCCATCGGTCTGCCGACATGGTTGGACACACCCACCACCACTGCTTCGCGGCCGTAATAGGTTTCGCCGATACTGTCCAGTAGCGTGATCACGCCGCGCGGAGTGCAGGGACGCAGTTGCGGCATGCGTAGCGCCAGGCAGCCGATATTGTAGGGATGGAAGCCGTCCACGTCCTTGTCCGGCCTGATGCGTTCGATGACCGTTTCGGCGTCGATGTGCTCCGGCAGCGGCAGCTGCACCAGGATGCCGTCGATTTCCGGGTCGGCGTTGAGTTCGTCGATCAGTGCCAGCAACTGCGCCTGACTGGTCTGCGGCGGCAGGTCGTGCGAACGCGACAGGAGGCCGGCCTCGGCACAGGCGTTGCGTTTGTTGCGCACGTAGATCTCGGAGGCGGGGTCGTTGCCGACCAGAACCACCGCCAGCCCGGGGCGACGTCGGCCGGCGGCGAGGCGGCGGTCGATACTGTCCTTGATCTGTCGGCGAAGGTCCGCCGCCACGGCTTTGCCGTCGATGAGTCGGGCGTTCATTTGGGTCGGTTGCATGGTCGGGACAAGGCCCGCGATTCTCGCACGCGCGAACTGACCCGACAAGCGCGCAGCGAATTCTGCTATAGTGTCGCCCTGCCGTTGACGGTACCGACGCTGCGCCGTATTATCGCCGGCCCGTCCGGTGGTCGGTCGCGAGCCGCGCGCGGCCGGCCGGGAAAACCGCGGGGCATAGCGCAGTCTGGTAGCGCGCCTGCTTTGGGAGCAGGATGTCGGGAGTTCGAATCTCTCTGCCCCGACCAATTAAGAAGGTGTGCCGTAGCTGCAATGGCGGATGCTCGAGCCCCGGTAGCTCAGTCGGATAGAGCAACGGCCTTCTAAGCCGTGGGTCAGGGGTTCGAATCCTCTCCGGGGCGCCAATTTTGCAGGTGATCCGGCTGTCGCCGGCGTGGCGCGGCAGCGTGAAAAGTTCAGTGGCGGGCGTAGCTCAGTTGGTAGAGCCCAGGATTGTGACTCCTGTTGTCGCCGGTTCGATCCCGGTCGCTCGCCCCATTTTGCAAGACGTATCGGGCCGTTAGCTCAGTTGGTAGAGCAGGAGACTCTTAATCTCTTGGTCGAAGGTTCGAGTCCTTCACGGCCCACCATTCAGGCCCGCCTCGCGCGGGCTTTTTATTACCCTGCTCGGTGCGGGGTTATGCTGGTTTTTCCAAACCCGTATAATAGTTTGCCACCTTTGATCCGCCGGCTTTCTGGTGTGTGGGGTGGAATTGCGAAAGTGGCGGAATTGGTAGACGCGCTGGATTTAGGTTCCAGTGGGGCGACCCGTGAGAGTTCGAGTCTCTCCTTTCGCACCAGAATGATTGAATAAAGATCACCTTCAGTTTTGAGGAAAAAACATGCAAGTCTCTGTTGAAACGACCAGCGGGCTGGAACGCCGGATGACGGTCGAGATCCCCGCCGATCAGATCGACCAGCAGGTAGAAACCAAGCTGCAACAACTCGCCCGCAGTGTGCGCCTGGACGGCTTTCGACCGGGAAAGGTGCCGCTAAGCGTGGTCAAGAAGCGCTACGGCGACCAAGTCCGACAGGAAGCCGCCGGTGAGTTGATCGCCTCTACCTATGAGCAGGCGTTACAGCAGGAAAATTTGCGCCCCGCTGGGGAGCCGAATATCCAACAGACACAGAATCAGGCGGGCAAGGAACTGCAGTACGTTGCGATTTTCGAGGTATATCCCGAAATCGAGCCACCAGCGTTGAACGGCATCACCCTCGAGCGCCCGCAGGTCGCGGTCACCGAAAGCGACGTCGACAACATGCTGGAAAAACTTAGGCGCCAGCGGGTGACTTGGAGCCCCGTCGAGCGCGCCGCCGTCGAGGGCGATCGAGTGGAGATTGATTTCGAGGGCACCATCGACGGTGAGGCCTTTGCCGGCAATAAAGCCAGCGGCGTTCCTTTGGAACTGGGCAGCAATTCCATGATCCCAGGTTTCGAGGAACAGCTGGTGGGCGTCAATGCCGGAGAGAGTAAAGCGGTCGAGGTGACATTTCCCGCAGACTACGGGTCGAGTGAAGTCGCCGGTAAGAAGGCGGTCTTCGATGTCAAGGTTCACGCTGTCGCGACGGCGGAGGTGCCACCGCTGGATGATGAGTTCGCCCGCCTTTTCGGTGTCGGTGACGGCGGCTTGGCCAAGTTGCGTGAGGAAATACGCCACAACATGGAGCGCGAGTTGCAGGCGGCTATCAAATCCAAGCTCAAACAGCAGGTGTTCGAGGCGCTGTTGAGCAAAGCCGATATCGAGGTTCCGGCGTCCCTGGTGCAAAGCGAAATTTCCGCCCTGATAAAGAAAGCGGAATCCGCAGCCGATGCAGCGACGGATCGCGGCCAGTTTGAGGCCGAAGCGCGTCGGCGGGTATCGTTGGGGTTGCTGGTCGCCGAGATTGTCAAACGCAATCAATTGCAGATAGATCCGGAACGGGTGCGCGCAACCATCGAGGACCTGGCGCAGTCTTACGAAAAACCTGAAGAAGTGGTGCAGTGGTACTATAGCAATCAGGAAATGCTCGCGGGTGTGCAAACCCTGGTCATGGAAGAGCAGGTGATGGAGTGGATTGCAGGACAGGCGGAAGTTGTCGATAAACCAGCGAGTTTTGACGAATTAATGCAGGCCTGAACGGGCCCGCCAGGAATAGGAAGGCATTGATGTCATACAGTATGAGCAAAGGCGGAGCAGGTGACACACAGGCGTTGAACCTGGTGCCCATGGTCATCGAGCAGACCGCGCGCGGCGAGCGGGCCTACGATATCTATTCGCGCCTGCTCAAGGAGCGGGTGGTGTTCGTCGTCGGACCGGTGGAAGACTACATGGCCAATGTGGTGGTGGCGCAGTTGCTGTTTCTCGAATCCGAGAATCCCGACAAGGACATCCATCTGTATATTAATTCGCCCGGCGGGTCGGTCACCGCCGGACTGGCGATCTACGACACCATGCAGTTCGTCAAGGCCGACGTCAGCACCATGTGCATCGGGCAGGCCGCCAGCATGGGGGCCTTGCTGCTGGCCGGCGGCACCAAGGGCAAGCGCTACTGCCTGCCGCATTCGCGCATGATGATTCATCAGCCGTTGGGCGGTTTTCAGGGCCAGGCCACGGATATCGATATCCACGCCCGCGAGATTCTGCTGATCCGCGAGCGTCTCAACCAGATCCTGTCCAACCACACCGGTCAGCCGCTGGAACGAATCCAGACCGATACCGATCGCGACAATTTCATGGGCGCGGAACAGTCGGTGGAATACGGGCTGATCGACGAAATCCTTGTTACCCGCAAGACGGCGGCCGAGTAGAGGCCTGAATAACCGCAGATTACGGCCGGAAACACTTGTCAGACCGGTCCGCAAGGTGTTGAATAGGAACAGGCGATTTGCAGGTCCGTCGCGGGTGTTCAGACCCGTGAAGATCTGCCGCTGAACAGAAGGGAAGGGAGACCGCAAGTCGGGGATATCGGTTATGAGTAACGATCGCAACACCAAGGGCGACGACGGAAAATTACTGTATTGCTCTTTCTGCGGCAAGAGCCAGCACGAAGTGCGCAAGCTGATCGCCGGCCCGTCGGTTTTCATCTGCGACGAGTGTGTCGAGCTGTGCAATGACATCATCCGCGAGGAGATGCAGGAGAAATCCTCCACCGGCACCAGCAAACTTCCCAAACCGCACGAGATCAACGAGGTCCTGGATGAGTATGTCATCGGCCAGGTGCGCGCCAAAAAGGTGCTCTCGGTTGCGGTATACAATCATTACAAACGGCTTGAGGCCGGCCACAAGAAAGACGACGTCGAACTGTCCAAGAGCAACATTCTTCTGATCGGTCCGACCGGTTCCGGCAAGACACTGCTCGCCAAGACCCTGGCACGTCTGCTCAATGTTCCGTTCACCATCGCCGACGCGACCACGCTCACCGAAGCCGGTTATGTCGGTGAGGATGTCGAGAACATCATCCAGAAGCTGTTGCAGAAGTGCGACTACGATGTCGAAAAGGCCCAGACCGGGATTGTGTATATCGACGAGATCGACAAGATTTCGCGCAAGTCCGACAACCCCTCCATCACCCGTGACGTTTCCGGGGAAGGGGTGCAGCAGGCCTTGCTCAAGCTGATCGAAGGCACCGTCGCCTCGGTACCGCCGCAGGGTGGTCGCAAGCATCCGCAGCAGGAGTTCCTGCAGGTCAACACTTCCAATATCCTGTTCATCGTCGGCGGCGCGTTCGCCGGTCTGGAAAAGATCATCAAGGGGCGTTCGGAGAAGGGCGGCATCGGTTTCAAGGCCGAGGTGAAAACCCACGACGAGGATGTCAACGTCGGCGAGATCCTGTACGACGTCGAGCCCGAGGATTTGATCAAATTCGGACTGATTCCGGAGTTCGTCGGCCGCCTGCCGGTGGTGGCGACCCTGGAGGAGCTCGACGAAGACGCGCTGATCAGTATTTTGACGGAGCCGAAGAACGCCTTGACCAAGCAGTACGCCAAGCTGTTCGAAATGGAAGGCGCCGAAATCGAGTTCCGCGAAGAGGCGCTGCGGGCCGTGGCGCGCAAAGCGATGCAGCGAAAAACCGGCGCACGGGGTCTGCGGACCATCATGGAGCATGTGTTGCTGGAAACGATGTACGAACTGCCGTCCCTCGAGAACGTGCAGAAAGTCGTCATCGACGAGCGTGCGATCGCCGGGGAGTCGGAGCCGTATCTGGTGTATGACTCCGAGCAGGAGCAGCGCGCTGCGTCTGACTGAGCAGTTTCCATCCACTTTTGTCTGGTTGGCTGTTTCCCACGGCGTTGCTGTGCCTGTGCGCCGTGGGAAAAGCGCTATACTTCCCTTAAGTACTCCCGTTCGCAATCAATCACTTGACAGCCGCAAGCGTGGCTTATTTCTTGCAGATACCCTGTTGGGGCGGCAAACCGCCATTGAAATGGCTGTACCATAGCCCCATTTACAGACAGAACCGGGGGTCGCGTGAAACGGCCCGGCTTCCCGAACAGAAACGGATACGAGGTACTCTCCGATGGAGCAGAACGAAAATACCCCCGAAAGCACCAGTCATGTGGCCGTGGTTCCAGTGCTGCCGCTGCGCGACGTCGTCGTCTATCCGCATATGGTGATTCCGTTGTTTGTCGGCCGGGAAAAATCCATTCGGGCGCTGGAAGCGGCCATGGATGACGACAAGCGGATTCTGCTGGTGGCGCAAAAGAGCGCCGAAGTGGACGACCCCCAGGTCGAGGACATACACGAGATCGGCACGCTTTCGACCATCCTGCAGTTGCTCAAACTGCCCGATGGTACCGTCAAAGTGCTGGTCGAGGGCGCCGAGCGCGCCAGCGTGGTTCAGTTTCAGACCACTGATGAGTTCTTTTCCGCCCAGATCGAGGCCAAGGGCGCGGCCGAGCACCAGGGCGAGCGTGAGGTCGATGTGTTGATGCGTTCGCTGTTGACGCTGTTCGATCAGTACGTGAAGTTGAACAAAAAAGTGCCACCGGAGATTCTCACGTCGCTGTCCGGCATCGACGAGCCCGGCAGGCTGGCCGATACCATTGCCGCCCATATGGCGCTGAAACTTGATGAGAAGCAGCGCATTCTGGAAATTGAAAGCGTGCGCGAACGGCTCGAACACCTGATGGGCATCATCGAGGGTGAGATCGATGTGCTGCAGATCGAAAAACGCATTCGCGGTCGCGTCAAGCAGCAGATGGAGAAAAGCCAGCGCGAGTACTATCTCAATGAGCAGATGAAAGCCATCCAGAAGGAACTGGGTGAGATGGACGACGTGCCCAACGAGACCGACGAGCTCGCCGACAAGATCGAAAAAGCGGGTATGAGCAAAGAGGCGAGGACCAAGGCCGTCGCCGAGCTGAACAAACTGAAAATGATGTCGCCCATGTCGGCCGAAGCGACAGTGGTGCGCAACTACATCGACTGGCTGGTCAGCGCGCCATGGAAGAAGCGCACCAAAATCCGCCACGATCTGGCCCGCGCGCAGACCGTGTTGGACGAAGATCATTACGGTCTGGACAAGGTCAAGGAACGGATTCTGGAATACCTCGCGGTGCAGCAGCGGGTGCGCAAGCTTAAAGGTCCGATTCTCTGTCTGGTCGGTCCGCCCGGTGTGGGCAAGACCTCGCTCGGGCGTTCCATCGCGCGTGCGACCAATCGCAAGTTCACTCGCATGTCACTGGGTGGTGTGCGCGACGAGGCGGAAATTCGCGGCCATCGGCGCACCTACATCGGTTCGCTGCCCGGAAAAATCATTCAGAACCTGTCCAAGGTCGGCGTGCGCAATCCGTTGTTCCTGCTCGACGAGATCGACAAGATGTCGATGGATTTCCGCGGCGATCCGTCATCGGCGCTGCTTGAGGTGCTGGATCCGGAGCAGAACAGCACCTTCGGTGATCACTACCTGGAAGTGGAGTTCGATTTGTCGGATGTGATGTTCGTCGCCACCTCCAACTCGCTGAACATCCCTGGTCCGTTACTCGATCGGATGGAAGTGATCAGAATTCCCGGTTACACCGAAGATGAAAAGGTCAACATCGCCATCCGTTATCTGTTGCCCAAACAAATCGCCAACAACGGCTTGAAAGACGGCGAGCTCACGGTCAGCGAGAAAGCGATCCGCGACATCGTGCGTTACTACACCCGCGAAGCCGGGGTGCGCAACCTGGAGCGCGAAGTCGCCAAGATCTGCCGCAAAGTGGTCAAGGAGCTGTTGCTGGAGAATACCGGCACCAAAGTCACGCTGTCGCCGCGTAATCTGGAGAAGTATCTGGGCGTGAAACGTTTCCGCTATGGACGTGCCGAGGAACACGATCAGATCGGTCAGGTGACGGGACTGGCGTGGACCGAGGTCGGCGGCGAACTGCTCAGTATCGAGTCGACCATTGTGCCTGGCAAAGGGCGCCTGATTCACACCGGTCAACTGGGCGACGTGATGCAGGAGTCCATCCAGGCTGCGACGACAGTGGTGCGCAGTCGTGCCGAGGCGCTCGGTATCGAAGAGGACTTCTACCAGAAATACGATATCCACGTTCACGTTCCGGAGGGCGCCACGCCCAAGGACGGTCCGAGTGCGGGTGTCGGTATGTGCACCACCCTGGTTTCCGCGCTGACAAAAATTCCCGTGCGGGCGGACGTGGCCATGACCGGTGAGATTACCTTGCGCGGCGAAGTGCTGCCTATCGGCGGTTTGAAGGAAAAGCTGCTGGCCGCGCACCGCGGTGGTATCACCACAGTGCTGATCCCGGAGGAGAATCGCAAGGATCTGGCTGAAATACCCAAGAACGTCAAGGATAAGCTGGATATACGTCCGGTGAAGTGGATCGATGAAGTGCTCGAGGTGGCGTTGCAGCACCCTCCGGTGCCGTTGACCACCGGCGGCGAAGGCAAAACGGAAGAGAAAGCAAAGACAAAGAGCAAGTCCGAGGAGAAGGGAAAGTCTCTTAGGACACATTAATATTCCGTCGAAAAAGCCCGTTAATCGCACAATGTCTGGTTTGATTGTGCGGTTAACGGGTTTTTTATTTGACGCATCCTTCTCAGGATTGGTATAAAATTGACTTTGCACTTCGGGGCCTTCCGCTACCCAGCCTTTGTTTTCAGATGTAGAGTCGTTCATATTGTGAGCGAGCCCCGAACTGTTCTATGCAATGACTAAATCTTATTGAGGGTCGCACTTAATGAATAAAGCAGAATTAATCGATGCCGTCGCAAGCACCGCTGACATTTCCAAAGCGGATGCGACGCGCGCTGTTGACGCAGTGGTGGACAACATTACCGAAAGCCTGCGTAAAGGAGACTCGGTCACCCTGGTTGGTTTCGGCACCTTCGAAGTCCGCGAGCGCGCGGCTCGTTCCGGGCGCAATCCCCAGACCGGCGAAGCCATCCAGATCAAGGCGTCCAAAGCGCCCGCATTTAAGGCTGGCAAAGCCTTTAAAGATGCCGTAAACTAGCGCGCCTTCCAGGGGTGCTTAGCTCAGCTGGGAGAGCGTCGCCCTTACAAGGCGAATGTCGGGGGTTCGATCCCCTCAGCGCCCACCAAGGTTAAGGAGTGGTAGTTCAGCTGGTTAGAATACCGGCCTGTCACGCCGGGGGTCGCGGGTTCGAGTCCCGTCCACTCCGCCACCTTAGAAACGGGCGTCCCGAGGGCGCCCGTTTTTTTTACTTTAGCGGTACAATAGGGTTGGGTGAAACTTAAGCAGCCCGTGTGCACGCCTCGCCTCACGGAGTCCGGCACAGCGGGTTGTCTATAAAACGGGAAAACCACCATGTTGCAAGCGTTTCGCGACCGGGTCATGGGTGTGCTCGGTTGGGTCATAATCGGTCTTATCATTGTCACTTTCGCGTTGTTCGGCCTCGGTTCGTATCTGCAGGACCAGTCGCGCCCCTATGCCGCCAAGGTCAACGATGTGGAAATAACGCCAAGCGAGTTGCAAATGGCGTATCTGAATCAGCGCGAGAGAATGCAGCAGATGCTGGGCGATGCGTTCAACCCCGGTCTGATCGAGGAGCGCCAGCTCAAGCAACAGGCATTGGACAGTCTGATCAACCGCCAGTTGATTCTGCAGGCGGCGGAAAAGGGCGGCATGGCAGTCAGCGACCAGTTGCTGGCCGCGCGTATCCACGCCATCGCGGCATTTCAGAAAGCGGGCAAATTCGACGCCGATCTGTATCGGGAAGTGCTTGCGCGCCAGGGGCAGACGCCGGCTCGCTTTGAACAGGACATGCGGCTCATGTTCACCGGCGAGCAGCTGACCAACGGCCTGTCCGACACGGTTTTTGTCACGGATGCGGAGTTGCGGCGCATCTTCAGCCTGCAGCAGCAGAAGCGCAGCTTTTCCTATCTCCGGATTCCCGCCGAGCCTCTGAAAGCCGAAATCGAGCCGGATGAAAGTGCTATCAAGGATTACTATGCCGCGCACGCCAAACAGTTCACCACGCCGCAGCGTGTACGGCTGTCTTATGTGCGCCTCAATGCGGATGTATTGGGCAAGGATATCGATGTCGGCGAGCAGGCCATCCAGGAGGAGTACGAGCAAAGAAAAGCGGCGCTGAAAACGAAGGAACAGCGGCGCGCCAGCCATATACTGTTTCCTCTGGCCAGCGACGCCGACACCGCCGAGGTCGAAAAGGTGCGTGCGCAAGCCGAGGATGTGTTGAAGAAGATCCGTGGCGGAGCGGATTTCGGCAAACTCGCCAAAGAGTTTTCCGGCGATCCCGGTTCCGCCTCGCAGGGAGGCGACCTCGGTTACTTCCCCGCCGGCACCATGGTTCCGGCGTTCGACAAGACGGTGTTCGCCATGCACAAGGGCGACGTCTCCGATCCGGTGCGCACCCAGTTCGGTTTTCATATCATCAAGCTGACCGACATAAAAAAGAGCGAAATACCGCCGCTGGAAAAAGTGCGCGACGAGATGATCAAGGAGATCAGGCAGCAGAAAGTCGGCGACCTGTACTATGACCAACTCGAACAATTGAGCAACCTGGTATTCGAGAACCCCGGCAATCTTCAGGCTGCAGCCGATGCGCTCGGTCTGGAAATCAAGACCACCGATTGGATAACCGCCGCCAATGGGCCGGGTATCGGCCAGTATCCCGAAGTCAGGGTGGCGGCGTTCAGCGAGGATGTGCTCGAGTCGGGCAACAACAGCGAACCGGTCGAGGTCGGGCAGGACGATGCTATCGCGGTGCGGATAAAGGATCGCGAACCGGCACATCCGACACCGCTCGACGAAGTGAAGGGCAAGATCGTCGCTCAGTTGAAACAGGAGGGCGCCGCCGGAAAAGCCCGCGAACTGGGGGAGAAGCTGTTGCACGCGCTGGACAAGGGCAAGACCCTGGACGCCCTGGCGCAGGACGAAAAACTGAAAGTGGAAAAAGTCGACGCCGCCGGTCGCGATGCGCCCGGACACGACCGCGAACTGTTGCGTACCGTGTTCAGTCTGCCGCGTCCGGACCAAGAGAAGACGACCGTCGACAAGGGCGTCGCTCTGGCCAACGGCGACTACGTGTTGATACGACTGAGCCAGGTCGAAGACGCCGATCCGGACACCATGAGCGATGCCCAGCGTACGCAACTCAAGCGCGGTCTGGAAAACATGCGGCGTAATCTGGTGTTGTCGTCACTGCTCGACGAGCTGCGCAGTCACGCCGAGGTGGTGATTCCGAAAGACTCCGATGCGCCCTGAGGTGTAGCCGGTGCGCCTGCAGCTACACTGGCAGATCCTGATCGCCCTGGTGTTGGCGGTCGGGGCCGGTTGGCTGAGTGGAACCGAGGGCACGCTGTTCGGTGTCGCTGTCTATCCGGTTTATGTTTTTCTCGGTGCGTTGTTCCTCAACGCGCTGAAGATGATCATCGTGCCCCTGATCATGGCCTCAATCATCACCGGCGTTTCCGGCATGGGAGGCGCCGAGGGTCTCGGGCGCCTGGGGCTCAAGACGCTGTCGTTTTACATGGCCACCAGTCTGCTGGCGATACTGACCGGTTTACTGTTCGTCAACTGGTTGACTCCCGGCATTTTGAACGGCGAGCCGGCGCAGCAAGTGCTGGGGCTGAGCGCGCAAGTGCCGGGGGAACTGGCCGAGACGGTGAATGGACGCTCGGTGGCCGATCTCAGCGGCGTTTTTCTGAGCATGGTGCCGCCTAACATTGTCCAGGCGGCCGCCGAAGGTCAGATGCTGGGGCTGATTTTCTTCAGTCTGCTGTTTGGCTATTTCATCACCCGTATCGAGCGCGAAAAGGCCACACTGCTGAATACGTTCTGGCAGGGCGTGGCCGATATCATGATGCGGATCACCGAGTTGATCATGAAATTCGCGCCGCTCGGGGTGTTCGCGCTGGTGGCCAAGACCGTGGCCGGTGTCGGCGCCGATCAGGTCGGCGCCCTGGCCCTGTCGTTGGGAACCTTCACCCTGAGCGTCCTGCTGGCGCTGGCGGCGCACCTGCTGATCACGCTGCCGCTGATGCTGCGTTTTCTCGCCGGTGTCAGCCCCTTTGCGCACTTCTCGGCCATGATGCCGGCGCTGCTGACCGCGTTTTCCACCGCTTCCTCGTCGGCCACGTTACCGTTGACCATGGAGTGCGTGCAGGACAGGGCGCGGGTCTCCAAACGTACGTCCAGTTTCGTACTGCCGCTGGGGGCGACGATAAACATGGACGGGACCGCGTTGTACGAGTGCGTGGCGGCGATCTTCATCGCTCAGGCCTACGGTTTACAGCTGGACTTCGTGACCCAGTTCACCATCGTGCTGGTCGCGCTGCTGACTTCTATCGGCGTGGCCGGCATACCGGCGGCGAGTCTGGTGGCGATCACCATCATCCTGGCGGCGATCGGGCTGCCGGCCGAGGGTATCGGTCTGATACTGGCGGTCGACCGGATACTGGATATGTTCCGGACCGCGGTCAACGTGTTCAGCGATTCCTGCGGTGCGGTGCTGATCGCCCGTTCAGAAGGCGAGAAAGACGTATTGCGGGGCTGATCGTATCCTGATCGGCAGGCTGTCCGTGAGTGCGCGGCCTGGAACGGTCGCCGCCGCACGGATCGGGTATGCGCTTAGGGCGCGGCCGGCTCAGCGGTTTGGTCGCTTGATTCAATTCTCCAGCGGTGGCATCCCGGTAGTGTTGTAGCCGCCGTCCACATAGGTGACTTCGCCGGTGATGCCGGAGGCCAGGTCCGAGCACAGGAAGGCCGCCGCGTTGCCCACCTCTTCGATGGTGACGTTGCGTCGCAGCGGGGCGGTGCGTTCCATCAGCTCCAGCATCTTGCGGAAATTGCTGATACCGGCGGCCGCCAGCGTCTTGATCGGACCGGCCGACACCGCGTTGACGCGGCTGCCGTCGGGGCCGAGGCTCTGCGCCATATAGCGCACATTGGCCTCCAGGCTGGCTTTGGCCAGACCCATGACATTGTAGTTCGGCATGGCCTTTTGCGCGCCGTAATAGCTCAGCGTCAACAGCGCGCCGTCGCGTCCCTCCATCATGCGGCAGCCGGACTTGGCGAGCGCGGAAAAGCTGTATGAGCTGATTTCGTGGGCGACACGAAAACCTTCCCGGCTGACCGATTCAAGATAGTCGCCTTCCAGTTCGGCCCGCGGCGCGAAGGCCACCGAGTGGACAATGATGTCCAGGTGGTCCCAGTAGTCGTCCAGATGGTCGAAGACCGCGTCGATTTCCTCGTCATTGGAAACGTCACACGGCACGGTAATCTCGGTGCCGCATTCCGCCGCCATTTTCTCCACGCGATCGCGCAATTTGTCGTTCTGGTAGGTGAAGGCGAGTTCGGCCCCTTCGCGCTGCATCGCTTTGGCAACACCCCAGGCGATCGACCGGTTGCTGGCAAGCCCTACAATCAACGCGCGTTTCCCGCTAAGAAATCCCATGGCTTTATCTGGCCCTTTGTTGGTGGCAAGTTGGCGGCTAAGTTACCGTAAAACCGCGGCGACGGGAAGGCCCCGGGCCGGGATGCCGGGCGTTGCCGTCCCGCGGCAGGTCGCTTGGCGTGGCGCGCTCGGCGATGTTAGTCTTCCCTGTGGCTCACACCCTACCAGGGCATCTATGGAAAATCGATTCGGCGCAAAAGACGTCTTCTTCGCCACCGCCATGCTGGTTCTGCTGGCGGTGCTGCTGACCACCATGTACATGATCGACCGGCAGTGGGAAAAACTGGCGCAGATGCAGCGCTCACTGAGCGAGCAATCCGGGGATATCCGTTATCTGCGCCAGTCCTATGCTGATCTGCAGAAACAGGTCGCCAGCGGGGCGCTGACGACGGCCAATCCGGGGGTGTCGGCGAGCGCCGGCGGCAAACCGTCGGCCTTTGCGCGTTCGCTCGCCGTGTCTCAACGTCCGGACTATGCCGAGGGCGACTGGCTGGTACAGGCGTTTGGCAATTCCATCAAGACCATCACGCCGCTGGTCTCCTCCGATGTCTATGCCACCCAGGTGCAGAACTATGTTCTGGAGTCGCTGCTGGTACGCGATCCGCAGACGCTGAATTGGGAAGGGCTGCTCGCCGGCGACTGGACGGTAAGCGATGACGGCAAGCGCTTCGTGTTCCGTTTGCGACCGCAGGCGACCTTCTCCGATGGCAAACCGGTGACCGCCGAGGATGTGGCCTTCTCCTACGCTTTTATCATGGACGAACGTATCAAGGCCCCGCGCGAGCGCGCCTATTATGAGAAAATCAGCTCGGTGAAGGCGCTGGGCCCGCACGAGGTCGAATTCCAGTTCAAGGAGCCGTATTACAACAGTCTTTCCCTGGCCGGCGGTCTGCCCGTGTTCGCCAAACATTTTTATGCGCGTTTCCTGCAAAAGCCGGAAAGCTTCAACCAGTCCAAAGGTATTCTGTTCGGCTCCGGCCCCTATCGCCTGGCCGATCCGCAGAACTGGTCGCCGGACAAAGGCGTCATCGAGCTTGAGCGCAATCCGCGCTACTGGGGACCGGTGCAGCCCAGTTTCAACCGCCTGGTATGGAAGGTGATCGAAAACGAAACCGCGCGTCTCACGTCCTACCGTAATGGCGAAGTCGATGTTTACAGCGCGCAGCCGCGCGAGTACAAAACCAATCTCCTGACCGACCCGCAGTTGATGCAGCACAGTTATCACTACGAGTACCTGCCGCCGACGGCCGGCTATCGCTACATCGGCTGGAACGAGTCGCGTAACGGTGAGCCGACCCGTTTCGCCGACCGCCGGGTGCGCCAGGAGATGACCTATCTGGTGGACAAGCAACGGATCGTCGACGAAATCATGCTCGGCTACGGCGAGCCGGCGCTGGGCCCGTTCAGCCCGCAGAGCAAGCAGCATGCCGCGGACCTCAAACCCTATGGCTTTCACCCCGATAAGGCACGCGCGCTTTTAAAAGAGGCCGGTTACGCCGACCGTAATCAGGACGGCGTGCTGGAGGACGCCGAGGGCCGCCCGTTCCGCTTCGAACTGGTCTACCCACAGGCCAGTGAACAATACACCACGCTGGCGCTGTTTCTGAAAGACGCCTATGCGCGTGCCGGTGTGGAGATGATTCCCAAACCGACGGAATGGTCGGTGATGCTGGACCTGCTGGACAAAAAGGATTTCCAGGCGATCATGCTCGGCTGGTCGGGCAGCCTGGAAGGGGACCTGTATCAGATTTTCCACAGCGACCAACGCAAGAACAACGGCGACAACTTTGTCGGTTACAGCAATCCGAAGCTCGATGCCCTGATCGAAAAGGCGCGTGCCACCGTCGACGAGAACGCCCGCATGCCGTTGTGGCGGGAAGCCGAAAGGATGATCTACCAGGATCAGCCTTATACGTTTCTCACCCGCGGCAAGTCCCTGGTGCTGGTCGACAAGCGCATGCACAATGTCGAAGTGCTGCTGACGGGGCTGAATATCAGCGAAACGCCTATCGGATGGTACGTGCCGTTGGACGAGCAGAAATACCGCTAAGCTGAGCGCCACCGATGCTCAGCTACATTCTGCGGCGCCTGTTGTTGATGATACCCACGCTGCTGGGCATCACCATCGTGGTGTTCGCCACCATGGCATTGTCGCCCGGTGGTATCACCGCCCAGTCGCTGGTCGACGGATTCGGCATGAATCCGCAGGAAAAAGCGGCGCTGGAGGCGTATTTCAACCAGCGTTACGGCCTCGACAAGCCGGCGCCGGTGCAATATCTGCGCTGGCTCAACAATGTGTACCCCATCGGTTTCGAGGTCGACAGCCAGGGCCACCTGGGCACTTTTTCCCTGACCAAGGGCTCCGACCTGGGTGAGAGCTTCCGTTATGGCCGTCCGGTCTCGCAGATCCTGGCCGAGCGGGTGCCCATCACCCTGCTGCTGAACGTATTGACGCTGCCGCTGATCTACCTGATCTCCATCATGGTCGGCGTCCATGCCGCCAGCGATCGCGGCGGGCGCTTCGACGTCAGCTCCAGTGTGGTGATGCTGGCATTGTGGTCGGTGCCGACGATGCTCACCGGCGTGCTGCTGATCGGCTTTTTCGCGTCCAACCAATACTGGCACTGGTTCCCGACCAGCGGCCTGTCCAGTCGCGTGGCACAGGACATGCCGTTCATGCCGCACTGGAGCAGCCTGTGGGATGTGGCGATCCTGCTGCTGGCGATGCTGGCTGGATTTGTCGGCGCGCTGCTGCTGGCGCGCTGGCAGCGCCCCCTGGCACGCGCCTTGGTGGCCGCCGCCGCGGGCGTCGTCCTGGCCTGGGGCATGTTGCGCGCGCTGCCCGGTGGCGCCACGCCGGCGGCCGGCCTGATTCTGTCGCTGTTGCTCGGCGCGACAGCTTATGCGCTGGCGAAAAGCGATTACCGGCTGCTGCGTCTGGGTATGTTCGGTTTCGCCGGTTTATGCCTGGGCGGCATCGCCGGCGCCGCGCTTGGGCAGGGCGAATTCGTGCGTGGCTTTCTGCTCGATCGGCTGTGGCATCTGATATTGCCGGTGATCTGTCTGGCCTACGGCAGTTTCGCGTTTCTGGCCCGTCTGACCCGTTCCGCGGTGCTGGAAAATCTGCAGGCCGACTATGCCCGTACCGCCAGGGCCAAAGGTGTGCCGCAGCGGCAGGTGCTCTGGAGTCACGTGTTTCGCAACAGCCTGCTGCCGCTGATCACGGTCTTCGCCAGCCTGCTGCCGGGACTGTTGGCGGGCTCGGTGATTGTCGAGAGCATCTTCAGCATCGACGGCATGGGCAAGCTGGCGGTCGAGGCGGTAAAAGGGCGTGACCGGGAGCTGGTGCTGTCGATTACGCTGATCAGCGGCATCCTGACGCTGCTGGGTTACCTGCTGGCCGATCTGCTCTACGCCATGGCCGATCCGAGGGTCAGCTATGAATAGGCCGGGCGCGCGACGCGAGGCCTATGGGGCGCGGCTGTTGCGCAAGACCTTCTCGCGCTGGAGCGCGCGTCTGGGAGCGGCCTGGATCGTCCTGCTGGCGCTGGTCTCGGTGTTCGCGCCCTTTCTGGCCAACAGCCGGCCGTTGTGGGTCAGCCGCAGCGATTCGGGTTACAGCCCGCTGTTGCAGGCGCTGACTGTCACCGACATCGCCTGGCTGAGCGCCTTTTTCGGTATTGTGTTGCTCTGGTCGCTCCCGCTGCGCCTGGGCAAACGCCTGCTGGGGCTGGCGGTGGTCATCGTCATTGCCATTGTGGCCGCCCAAGCGCTGGTGAAGCCGCCCGCGCTGGAGGTTTACGAACGCTACCGCGCCGAAGCGGCGGACTTCAGCCAAGTCGTGCTTGCACCGATTCCCTATTCGCCGCGCGATTACCTGCGCGACCAGGGCGACACCGGTTTCCAGCCACCCAGCCGCGCGCACTGGTTCGGCACCGAGGAGAGCGGCGCGGACGTGGCCAGTCGCATGGTCCACGCCTCGCGCGTGGCCCTGAGCATCGGCTTTGTCGCCACCGGCATCGCCTTGCTGATCGGTATACTGATCGGCGGCCTGATGGGTTATTTCTCCGGCGTCTTCGATATCATCGGCATGCGTATCGTGGAGATATTCGAAGCCATACCAACGTTGTTCCTGTTGCTGACCTTCGTCGCCTTCTTTGGCAGCAATCTTTATTACATGATGGTGATCATCGGTCTGACCAGTTGGACCGGCTATTCGCGCTATCTGCGCGCCGAGTTTCTCAAGCTGCGCGACCAGGACTATGTGCAGGCCGCGCGCGCCGCGGGACTGCCGCTGCGCTCAATTCTCTTCCGGCACATGCTGCCCAACGGGGTGGCGCCGGTGCTGGTGGGCGCCAGTTTCGGCGTGGCCTCGGCGATTCTTGCCGAAGCCACGCTCAGTTTCCTCGGGTTGGGTTCGGTGGACGCGCCGTCGTGGGGCCAGATGCTCAACCAGGCGGTGCGCTTCTCGTCCTTCAACTGGTGGATGGCGGTGTTTCCCGGCGGCGCCATTTTTCTCACCGTGTTCGCCTACAACCTGATCGGCGACGCGTTGCGCGACGCCATCGATCCGCACCTCAGCACGGTGGACGCCTGATGGACGCCTTGCTCGACGTCAAGGGACTCAAGACCTATCTGCGCAGCGGCGGACAGACGGTGCGCGCGGTCGACGACGTCAGCTTCAGCGTGCGCCGCGGCGAGACCTATTGCCTGGTGGGCGAATCGGGCAGCGGCAAATCGGTCACCGCGCTGTCGGTGATACGGCTGTTGCCCGAGCGCATTACGTCGCACCCCGGCGGCAGCATCCGGTTCGACTTGCGCCACGACGCGGACAGACACGAAAGCGTCGACATGCTGCGCCTGGACGAAGTCGCGCTGGCGAAGATCCGCGGTCTGCGCATCGCCATGATCTTCCAGGAACCGATGACCTCGCTCAATCCGGTGTTCACCATCGGCGAACAGATCGTCGAGGCGTTGCGCCTGCATCATCCCGCCATGCCCGCGGCCGAGGCGCGGGCACGGGCGTTGCAGGCCTTGCAACAGGTGCAGATCCAGGATGCCGAGCGTCGCCTCGACGACTATCCGCACCGGCTCTCCGGCGGCCAGCGCCAACGGGTCATGATCGCCATGGCGATGGCCTGTCAGCCGGATCTGCTGATCGCCGACGAACCGACCACCGCGCTCGACGTCACGGTACAGGCGGAAATTCTCAAACTGATGAAGGCGCTGCAACAGAATCAGGGCATGGGGATTCTGTTCATCACCCACGATTTCGGGGTGGTGGCGCGCATGGCCGACCGGGTGGGCGTCATGCGCCAGGGCCGGATCGTCGAAAGCGATACGCTGGAGGCCATCATCAGCCGTCCGCAACACGAGTATACGCGCGCCCTGTTGAACGCCTTGCCCGCCAATCTGCCACGGCCCGCCAAGCCCGAGGTGTCGGCGCAAGAACCCTATATCGAGGTGAGGAACCTCAAGGTCTGGTTTCCGGTGCGCCAGGGGGTATTGCGCCGCCACGTCGGCGACGTCAAAGCGGTGGACGGCGTCGATCTGGATATCCGCCGCGGCGAGATCATCGCCCTGGTGGGCGAGTCCGGCTGCGGCAAAACGACACTCGGGCGTGCCATTCTGCGCCTGATCGCGCCCACCGACGGCGAGGTTCGCGTCGCTGGCAAGGCCATCACCGGGCTATCCACGCGCGCACTGCGACCCTACCGGCGGGCGATGCAGATCATTTTTCAGGATCCCCTGTCCTCGCTCAACCCGCGCCTCACCATCGAGACCACACTGACCGAACCGATGGCGGTGCACGGTATCGGCGCCTCGCAGGAGGAACGCATAGAAATCGCGCGTCAGGCCTTGCAGACGGTACAGTTGGACCCGGAGTATCTGTGGCGCTATCCGCACGAATTCTCCGGCGGTCAGCGTCAGCGTATCGGCATCGCGCGCGCCCTGGTGCTCAACCCCGGCTTTATCGTCTGCGATGAAGTGACCAGCGCGCTGGACGTCTCCGTGCAGGCGGAGATTTTGCAGATGCTGCTGGAGTTGCGCCGCGAGCGGCAACTGGCGCTGCTGTTCATCACCCACGATATCGGCGTGGTCGAATATGTCAGCGATCGCACGCTGGTCATGCAGGGCGGACGGGTGGTGGAGGAGGGGCCCACCGGGCAGGTTTGCGCCGCGCCGCAAAACGACTATACGCGTAAACTGTTGAGCGCCGTCGCGCGCTTGCCGGGCGGGCGCTAGCGCGCCGGGCGCGCACGGCCGGCCGGCGAATATGCACAGCACGCTACTGGAAGTGAGCGATCTGCGCGTGCGGATCGGAGACGGCGCGCACGCGATCGAACCGGTCGCCGGGGTCAGTTTCCGCATTCGCAAGGGGCAGACCTTCGCCCTGTTGGGCGAATCCGGTTGCGGCAAATCGCTGAGCGCGTTGTCACTGCCCGGCCTGTTGCCGGCGGCGGCGCGCTGCAGCGGCAGCGCAAAGCTGGCCGGCACGGAGCT
>JASBST010000082.1 GCA_030148775.1 Thiogranum sp. | reverse complement strand
CCATAAATACACCTGTGTTTGCTTGCGGCGCCCTGCGGGTCAGTCAGCAGATGCGCCGCGTTCTGGACCGGTCTGCGTACCGGGTCCCTGGAAAAACTCGTCCGACACTTCCAGCCTGTCCGGGCACGCCGGAGTCGGTCCGCCATCGACGGCGCTGGCCTTGAGCTGGAAGATGTAGGCAAGAATCTGTGCCACGGCCAAATACAATCCGGCCGGAACTTCATCGTTAATCTCAGTGCTGTAATACAGCGCGCGCGCCAATGGCGGGGCTTCGTACAACGGCACTTTGTTTGCCACCGCCACGGTACGGATCTGACTGGCCACCAACTCGACGCCCTTCGCGACCACAACGGGCGCGGCCATCTTCTCCGGGTCGTAACGCAACGCCACGGCATAGTGGCTCGGGTTGGTGATCACCACGTCGGCGCGCGGTATTTCCTCCATCATCCGCCGCTGTGCGACTTCGCGCTGCAACTGGCGAATGCGCGCCTTGACCTCCGGTTTGCCTTCCGTGTTCTTGTGTTCGTCGCGCACTTCCTGGCGCGTCATGCGCATATTCTTGGCGTGATCCCATAGCTGAAATGGAACATCGATCGCGGCGATCAACAACAACGAAGCGCTCAGCACGATGAAAGAATGGGAGAGAATGCTGCCGGTATGTACCAGACCGGCGCTGACGTTCTCCCGACCCAGCAGCATCAGCTCCGGCAGATAATGCCAGAGCAGGCCTGCGCCGATTGAACCGATAAGCATAAACTTGGCCAGCGCCTTGACCACTTCCACCAGGCCGCGGACGTTGAACAGTCGTTTCATGCCTTTCACCGGATCGATTTTCTCCGGCTTGAACGCCATCGCCTCGGCGCTGAAAGACCAGCCGCCCAGAGCCACTGGCGCGGCGAAGGCGGTGACTATCATCACCAGCAAAAAGGGTGTCATTAACGCGGCGGCATCCCCGATGGCATCGACCAGCGCCTCGACAATCGCGCGGCTGTCGAACGCCTGGCTACGTTCGATCGTCAGGCCTTCGTGCATCAGCCGTCCGATCTGCTCGACCATGTGCCCGCCCATCAACGCCAGGGCGATTGCAGCCGTCAACAGCATCGCCGTGGTCGTCAGTTCGCGGGATCGGGGCACCTGCCCTTTTTTGCGCGCCTCTTCCAGGCGCTTGGGCGTCGCCTGTTCTGTCTTCTCCTGGCCGTCTTCGTTTTCCTGGGCCATGTCAGCGCCCCCCCGCGCCCAGCGCCGCGGCCGCCCGCAGCGCTTCGTCCAGCATCTGCCGCAGTTCGGGTAGCAGGCTTGAGAGGGCGAAGACTAAAACGACAAAGCCAAGCATCAGCGTCATGGGAAAGCCGACACCGAAAATGTTCAATTGCGGCGCCGACCGGCTGATGACCCCGAACGACAGATTGACCAGCAAAATGGCGGCGACAGCGGGCAGCGCAACCATTACCGCGTCGCCGAACATGCGCACGCCCCACTGGGCCACGGCACGGAAATCCTCCCGCGAGAGCGCATCAACGCCGATCGGCAGCGAATGGAAGCTGTCGACCAGTACGCGCAACAAGGCGAGATGTCCGTTGAGCGACAGAAACAACAGGGTGGCGACCACCAGATAATATTGGCCGATCACCGGCACGCTGACGCCGTTTTGCGGATCGACCATTTGCGCGAAACCCAGTCCCATGCCCATGGCGATGGTCTGCCCGGCGATCACCAGGGTGGCCAGAATCAGCTGCAGACTGAAACCGATCGCCAGGCCGATCAACAGTTGCTGCGCGGTAATCAGGGCGCTGGCCGCCGATAGCGGATCGACCGGCGGAACTTTGGGTATCAGCGGCAGCACCACCCAGGTCAGCAACAGGGCGACAATCAGCCGCACCCGCAACGGCACGATACGGGCACCGAAGATAGGCGCTATCGCCAGCATCGCGGCGATACGCGTGAACGGCCATACCAGAGAGCCCGCCCAGGAGGCGATATCGGCGCTGGTCAGGAGCAGGGCCGCGTTGCTCATGGGCGCTAACCGATCAGGTCCGGAATGCTTTCAATCAGGCGGGTGGTGAAACTGAGCAACGTGTTCAGCAGCGTGGGCCCGGCGAACATCAGCACCAGACCGACCACGATCAGTTTGGGCACGAAGGTCAGCGTCATTTCGTTAATCTGCGTGGCCGCCTGCAACATACCCACCAACAGACCGACCACCAGCGCGGAAAGCAGCAGCGGCGCCGACAGCAGCGCCGTGACTTCCATCGCCTGGGTACCGATATCGAGAACGGTTTCGGGTGTCATATCGCGCTCCTATACCGTGAAACTGGAAGCCAGCGTGCCCATGATCAGCGACCAGCCATCTATGAGGACAAACAACATGATTTTGAACGGCAGCGATATGATCATCGGCGACAGCATCATCATGCCCATCGACATCAACAGGGTTGCGATCACCAGGTCTATCACCAGAAACGGGATCAGTATCAGAAAACCGATTTGAAAAGCGGTCTTCAACTCGCTGGTGACGAACGCCGGCATCAACAGCGAAAAGGGCACATCCTCGGGACCGGCAAAGGGCTTGGCGTGGGAGATGTTGGCGAACAACGCCAGGTCGTCGTCCCTCGTCTGCGCCAGCATGAAATGCCTGAAGGGCACCGCCGCGTGCTGTAGAGCCTCCTGCGCCGGCATCTGCTCGTCCAGATAAGGTTCGAGCGCGCTGTCGTATACTTTATCGAACACCGGCATCATGATGAACAGACTGAGAAACAGCGCCAACCCCACCAGCACCTGGTTGGACGGCGACGATTGGGTGCCCAGCGCCTGGCGCAATATGGCCAGGACAATGATGACGCGGGTGAACGAGGTCATCATCATCAGCGCCGCGGGCAGCAGGCTGAGCGCCGTCATGAATAACAGCACCTGGATGGTGACCGTGTAAGTCTCGGAACCGTCTTTACCGGGCTCGACTTTTAGGGCCGCCAGACCGGGTTCGGCCAGCGCCATCACCGGCGACAGGCTGATCAGAACGCTGATCCAGAACAACACCCGTTTCATGAAGATTTTCCTTTGTTGAGGACGCGCGCGAGCTGTTCGGAAAAGCCACCCGCGACGCTAGACTCCCGCGACGGCAACGGCTGGTCGAGCACGTGCAATGTCTGCACCCGTCCGGGAGCGACACCCAGCAGCAACTGGGTTTCCCCGGCCTGAATCAATACCACGCGCTCGCGTGCGCCCATCGACAGACCGCCGACAATACGCAACCCGCCGGCGGCGGCCTGGAAGCGCCCGCTACGTTTCATCACCCAGGCCAGACCCAGGATCAGGCCCAGGACCAGCAGCATCCCCAACGTCAGCTGCCACAGGCTGGCCATGGCCAGCGGATCGCTGGCGCCGGCAATGCCCTTGGCGGCGGCGGTGGCCGTTTCGCCGGCCGATGCCAGCGACGCGGTTTCCTCCGCCGCCCGCGCCCAACCGCACATACAGGACAAGGCAAGCGGCGCGAATTTCCGGCTCAATCGGATGAGAACCATACGGGACCTACTTGAGTTTCCTGACACGTTCGGCCGGACTGATCACATCGGTCAGCCGGATGCCGAATTTTTCGTTGACCACGACGACTTCCCCATGCGCCACCAGGGTGCCGTTGACGAGTACGTCCATCGGCTCGCCCGCCAGGCGGTCGAGCTCCACCACCGAGCCCTGGTTCAGTTGCAGCAGGTTGCGGATGCTGATATGCGTGCGCCCGATCTCCATGGAAATGGTGACGGGAATATCAAGAATCACGTCGAGGTTGGCCTCGTCGTCCGCCGGTCCGCCGGAGGTATCTTCAAGATTTTCGAATTCCGCTGGCGGAGCCTCGGCCACCGCAGTATCACCATCCGACTGTTCGGCCATCGCCGCCGCCCAGTCCTGATCCCCGCCGCCCGTGTTTTCTGTTTCGTTACTCATCGGCTTCTCCCGCCATGCCTAGGCTTCAGTATGATCGGGCGAGATCTTGCGCAAGATCTTTATCGCCCGACTGCCGTTATGCAGACCGAATCTGCCGCGAAATACCGGCGTCGACTCGGCCTCCAGTGTCACCAATTCGGGAATATCAATTGGAATGACATCGCCCGTGCGCAATTCATTGACTTCCCGCAACGACAGCGTCGTTTCCACCAGGGTGCTGCTCAACGTGACCCGTGCCTGCTTCATTTCGTCGCGAATCGAGCGTGTCCAGCGCTCGTCACGATCCGAACGATCGCTTTGCACTCCCGCGTCCAGCAGGTCGCGAATCGGCTCCACCATCGAATAGGGCATGGTGACGTGCAGATCGCCGCCACCGCCTTCGAGCTCGATGCGGAAGGTGTTGACCACCACCACTTCGGTGGGGCTGACGATGTTGGCAAAGTGGGGATTGACCTCCGACCCCTGGTAATCGAAGGTGACATCGATGACGGGCTTCCACGCCTGCATCAGATCCTTGAACGCGATATCCAGCACCATCTGGATGACGCGCAACTCCGTAGGGGTAAATTCGCGCCCCTCGATCTTGGTGTGGAAGCGTCCGCCACCGCCGAAAAAGTTATCCACCAGTGCGAATACCAGCTTGGGCTCGAGCACGAACAAAGAGGTGCCACGCAACGGCTGCACACGCACCAGATTCAGGCTGGTAGGCACGAACAGGCTGTGTACGTACTCGGCAAACTTGAGCATCTGCACGCCCGATACCGAAATCTCGCCGGCGCGACGCAGCATATTGAACAAACTGATACGGAAGTAGCGCGCAAAACGCTCGTTGATCATCTCCAGCGTGGGCATACGCCCGCGCACGATGCGGTCCTGACTGGTGAAGTCGTAACCACGTACTTCGCCTTCTTGAAGATCCTCGTCGGTTTCGGTCTCTACGTCACCGCCGCTGACTCCGTGCAGCAGGGCGTCAATTTCATCTTGTGAGAGAAGATCGTTCACCGCTCACCTACTGCATGACGAAACTGGTAAAAAACACGTTTTCAACCGCTGAGTCGCCGGTTTCCTGCTTCATGACTTTCCGGATTTCGGACAACGCCTCGGCGCGCAACTGCTCCTTGCCCTCGCGTGTGTTCAACACCACCGGGTCCTGGTTGCTGAACAGCATCACCAGGCTGTTGCGGATCAGCGGACGCTGCTCCTTGATCCGCTCCACCATGTCGGGGTTGCGGGTGCCGACCTCGAGCGTGATCTGCAAAAACCGGATATCGGAATCGCCGCTGAAATTGACCACAAAAGGCGGATCCATGGGCACATAGTTGAGCGGCGCCTTGAGCTTGCCGACTTTGTCTTTTTCCGCGGTCTTGGCGGGCGCAGCCTCCTGGGACGCGGCGGCGGCATCGTCCTCGCCGGATAGCATGCCGGTGAGAAACAGTGTGGCCGCGGCGGAGATACCCAATAAGACGACGGCGATAACGATGATGATTAAAAGTTTGGATTTGGATTTGCCACCGGAGGCTTGCGTCTCGGCGTCATTGTCCAGGTCCAAATTCTCTTCCAAGGCCATGTGAATCCCCTTCGATACTGACTGCATGAGGGGATAGCAAGACATATGCCACACGACCGGCTGAAATTTAATCCTTTTATTTCAATAGAATGGAATTACCGATTTGAGAGGCGTCGAAGATTTGACTAGTTCGTCGCGAGCGGGAGCCAGAACATTGGCTGGCTCCGCTCCCTGCCGCGCGTTCAGTGAGCGGTCAGTGACAACCATTCGCCGAAGCCTTCGTTGGGCAACGGCTTGCTGATATGAAAACCCTGCAACAGGTCGCAGCCCAGCTCCAGCAGCATCTGTCGGATCGCCTCCTCCTCGACGCCTTCGGCGACCACCTGGCACTCGAGGTTATGACCCAGCTCGATGATCGAGCGCACCACCGCGGCATCGCGGGGATTGATCAGCATGTCCTCGAGAAAGGAACGATCAATTTTCAAGGTATCGATGGGCAGGCGTTTCAGATACGACAACGAGGAATAGCCGGTGCCGAAATCGTCGATGGCGATGGAAACCCCAAGCTTGCTGAGTTGATCCAGCGTTCGCGCGCCGGCTTCAAGATCGGTCATCAGGCTGCCCTCGGTGATCTCGATCTCAAGATTCGTCCCTTCCACACCGGCTCTGGCCAGAGCCTGCCGGATGCGGCCGACCAGCCCCGGCGCTTGAAAGGAGCGCGCCGAGACATTCACCGAGACGGGCATGGGCTTTCCATCGAGTGACCAGAGCTTGCTCTGCGTCAACGCCGTGTGCAGGACCCAGTCCGTAATAGGAGCGATCATCCCGAGCTGTTCGGCGACGGGAATGAACCGCTTTGGCAAAATCAGCCCCTGTTGCGGATGGCGCCAGCGCAGCAACGCCTCAGCGCCACGAATCTCGCCACTGGCAATATCGATCTTGGGCTGATAGTGCAGCTCGAACTCGTCACGCTCCAACGCGCCGTGCAGCTGGCCGGAGAACTGCAGGTGCTCACTGGCTGACGACTGCTGTGCATCCGATTCATAAAACAGGTAAGGCGCCGCATTCCACTTGGCGCGATACATGGCGCTGTCGGCATGACTGGCAAGGGTATGGGCGTCCTCGCCGTGCTGGGGATAAACCGCGATGCCGATGGCGCTACTCAGGCAGAGTTCGCGTTGCTGATAGCTGAACGGTGCGCTCAGCGCGCCGATCACCTCGCCGGCGACCCGCTCCACCGCGCGCTCGGCATCCTGCAGGAAAGGCAGAATGATACCGAATTCATCACTCCCAAGCCGCGCCAGTGTATCAGTGTCGCGCAGCAGTTTTTGCAAGCGCCGGGCGATTTGCCGCAACAGCTCATCCCCGGCCTGATTGCCGAGCGAATCGTTGTACATCTTGAATTGGTTGATATCCAACACCAGCACCGCCACCGCGGCGCCCGGATTTCGCCGCGCCACGGCCAGTGCCGAACCCAGACGGTCGTACCAAAGCGCCCGATTCGCCAGGCCGGTGATCTCATCCTGCGTGGACAGCTGTTCCAGTCGCTCGCGGTCGCTGTGCAGGTCGGAGACGTCCTCCATCAGGCAGTGCACCCGCAGCACACGCCCGCGACGATTGGCCATCGGATAAAACGCGATGCGAAACCAGCGATCTTCGCGTTCGTCGCTCTCGCAGGGCTGCATCAGGACTTCGAGCTGAACACTCTCGTTGTCTATGACCTGCTGCCAGGCTGTCAGCACGCGTTCCCGTTCGCTGCCATGGATGCGATAAAAACAGGGTATCGGCGCTTCCAACTCGCGCTGGCAGAAGGCACGGGCGCCAGGGCTGGCGTAACTGATACTGTTGTTCTCAATATCCACCGTCCACAACAGTTGCGGAATATTGCCCAGAATCTCGCTCGCGAGCAGCTGCTCGGCGTCGAGCGTGTCCCGCTGATCGGTCAGCTGATCAACCGCGGCCCGCCAGTAGGCTTCGGTCATCACCGCCAGATCGCGGAAAATCAGTTTGATCAGTGCCGTTTCCACCGCGTCGCGATCCGCGTCGTCGATCTGCGGATCGCTTGCCACCAGGCGTTGCACGTAATCAAGGAACAGTCGATAGGCTCCGAGTGTCCAGACGGGTTTTACACCACGACGATAGTGGGCGCGCCCTATGTACTCCGAACGCCGCGTGGCCTGTTCGTCGATCCGGCCGTTCAGCAGTTCGAGTTTGTGCCCGAGCATGGCACGTACCAGTTCGCCGACGTTGCCGCCGTCGCGCTCGAAGGCATACATCACATCGGCGATATCGGGATTATCGAACAGATAGTTGTAACTGATTTCGGCAAAACCGGCCGCACCCTGCACCAGGACCGCCTGATAGCGTTGCAGCAGTCGGGTATCGGCGTCGTTCAGTTGCAGAACGTAATTGAATTCCTTGCCCGCAATCGGAGTGGAGGTTCTTTTTCTTGCTCCTGCCCGCCGTCGTTCCTCTTTTGGACGCCCACGCTTTTTCTGGGGTGTTGGCATCGCCACATCCACTCATTGTTATAATTGTAGGTAAAAGGTAGCACAGCCAGATCCCTAAAGACAATCAGTCTGTTAGGTGGATTTTTCCGCTGCGACGCGGGTACGGAAGAGCAACCGGTTGATTTAGCACCGTTTAGGCAAACAGATCCAGTCGGCCGTTGCCCAGGAAGGTGGTCAAGGTCGTCTGCCTGACGCTTTCCACAGGCAATTCCTCCTCCATCGCACCCGCGCCCCAGTCGCTGGAGCCACCATCTTCGGCGCGCGGTTGACCGCTGAACGAGCCACCGGAGATGTCGACATTGATCAATTGTACGCCGGAGGCTTCGAACATATCGCGCAGGCGCGGCAAGCTCGCTTCCAACGCTTCGCGCACACCGGCATGGTGAGCGTTGAACTGGATCGACGCCTGATCGTTTTGCACCTGCACACGCACTTCCATCGGCCCCAGGTGCGCCGGATTCAGTTTCACCTGCGCGCCCTGGAGTTTCTGACTCGCCAGCCACTGTATGCGTTCGGCCAGCGCCTGGTCCCAATCGGCCTGGCCGAATGGCGTGTTCAAGTTCATCACCGGCGCGGCAGGTGCGGCGCCGGGCTGTGTCCCGGTTGTCGTCTGTACCGGTGACGACAGGGCGACGTGGCCGCCGTCAGCACTGACCGGCCGCGAGGGTTCAGGACTCAAACGTTTGAGTGCCGCCACGAGAGCGGACAATTCGGGCGCACGAGCCTGTGCGCCATCGTTACCCGCGCTCGGCAACGGCTGAAGGGCTGAGATTTCGTTCGCCATCCGGGTATCGCGAGCCAGACTTGCGCCGGGATCCCCGGCAGGCGGTCCCGCGTCGGCGCGTGGCGGTGTGGCCGATGTGGCCGGTTTGGCCGCCGGCCCCGCGCCATCGCCGCTCAGCGCCCGCAACAGACGGTCGTCGGCAGCCCTGCCAGCAACGACCACGCCAGGCAGGGCGCTGGCGATCTGGTCAGGCAAAACGGCTTGCAGTCCAGGCTGTTGCGCGACCAACGGCTGCAAAATCAGGGCGAGCTGCTGCGCCGGCGACTGGCCGGAGAGCTGAGTACCGGCTTCCACCAGTTGCTTCAGGCGGGCGTCGAGCTGCGCGACGAACTGCTTCATATCCACACCGCTGGCAGACACCTTATCCAGCGTCTGTTGCAGCAGAGGCAATAATTTGCCGCCCTGCGGCAAGGCCTGCAGACCTTCCAGCAGGTCGCGGGCATCCGCCGCAGCGGCCGGGACGGGCGATGATTGCGCGGCGACCACCTGATCCCAGACGCCGGTAAAACCAGAAGTGGCGTTGCTATCACTTTGAATTAGCTGATTATTATCTCCAACACCCGGACCCGGGGCCGGGATCGCGGCAGCTATCGGCAAGCTTGCAGAGGGCGGATTCATTCCAACTCCCGTATCGATTCAAGTCATCTACGGGGTACAGAGCAATGGCCGTGCCAGTTTCACTTACGCGGTCTGAGCGAGCGCTCGTCCTGCTCGCGTTGTTCCCGTTGTTCCTGCTGGCGCAGCTCCTGCTCGCGATAGCGGGTGACCACTTTATCGATCGCCTGGCTGTGACTGCGTGACGCGACCCACTGTTGTCGCGTCTGTTCGTGCTGGCTCTGATAACGCTCGACCAGTACCTCCTGCTGGCGAACCGCCTCGCCCAGCCGATTGAGAAACACACGATAATCGCGCAACCGTGTGGCATCGAGGCCCGCCTCGCCGCTGGCGGCAAAATCGGCCGCGTATTGATCGCGATAGCTGCGCAACTGTTCGAGCTTGGCCAACTGCGCGTCGAGATGCCGCCGGCTCTGACCGAGCCTGTCCATCGCTTCGCGCTCGCGTCCGCGGGCGACATGTTGCACCGGCTGCATGCGTTTGGATCGGGTCATGGCTGGTACAGGAAATCATAGCGCCGCCAGGCGCGGAAACCCCACGACGATTCGCTCGGAGTCATCATCTGCCGGCCCCACCCAACGACGACTGTAGACCTTTTAAACTGTCACTCCAACCGATCTGATGGCGCATGTGTTGTTGCAGGAAGGCGCTGAGCGCGGGATACATCGCTATCGCTTCGTCGATGTTCGCGTTGCTGCCGGCCTGATAGGCACCGACGCTGATCAGATCGCGGTTCTGCCGGTAAGTAGACCAGAGCTGGCGGAACCGGCGCACCGCCTGGTCATGCTCCGGCGCGACTATATCCACCATCACTCGGCTGATGGAAGCTTCGATGTCGATCGCCGGGTAGTGACCGGCCTCGGCCAATTCGCGCGACAACACCACGTGCCCGTCAAGTATGGCGCGCGCGGCATCGGCAATGGGGTCGTTCTGATCGTCACCCTCGGCCAATACCGTGTAGAAGGCGGTAATCGAGCCGCCGCGGTCACCGGTGCCGGCCCGTTCCACCAGCTGCGGCAGGCGGGCGAACACCGAAGGCGGATAACCCTTGGTGGCGGGCGGCTCACCGATCGCCAGTGCCACTTCGCGTTGCGCCTGGGCGAAACGGGTCAACGAGTCCATCAGCAGCAACACCTGTTTGCCCTGATCACGGAAGTGCTCGGCAACACGGGTGGCCAGCATGGCGCCGTGCATGCGCATCAGGGGCGAGTTATCCGCCGGGGTGGCCACTACGACCGCTCGCGCCAACCCCTCGGGGCCGAGAATATTCTCGACGAATTCTTTTACCTCGCGGCCGCGCTCACCGATCAGCCCGACGACAATCACATCGGCGTTGGTGTAGCGTGTCATCATGCCAAGCAAAACGCTCTTCCCCACCCCGCTGCCGGCGAACAAGCCCATGCGCTGACCGCGACCTACACTGAGCAGCGCGTTGATCGCCGCCACGCCGACATCCAACGGCTCGCGGATCGGGGGGCGCGACAACGGATTGATCGGTCGGCCACTGAGCGGCACCCTGCGTTCCGCGTGCAGTGGACCCTTGTCGTCCAGCGGGTGGCCCGCCCCGTCGAGCACCCGTCCGAGCAACTGTTCGCCCACCGGGACCTCGCAAACACCGTGCGTAGGCACGACGCGGGCGTTCGGACCGAGTCCGTGCAAACCGCCAATGGGCATCAAATACAATTTATCATCGTGAAACCCGACGACCTCGGCCTCGATGGAAGCGTTCTGCGCCGTTTCGATCACACAGCGGCCGCCGATTGCCGCCTGACAGCCCACCGCTTCGAGGGTCAGTCCGACCATGCGCGTCAGTTTGCCGGCGACCACCAACGGTTGCGGCTCGGTCGCACGTTTCAAGTACGGTCGAAGGCGCTGCTGCCACACCGGGCCGCGCGGTGTCATTGGTCACCATCGCTGCTGCGCTCACCACCCAGTACATGGTTGATGACAGCGTTGAGCCTGGATTCGACACTGGCGTCGATCTGCGAAGTATCGCTGATCACGCGGCAACCGCCGCGGCTTTGCACCGGGTCGTCCACAATCTGCAATTGCGCCTCGTGCGGGTCGCGCACCAGCGTTTCTCGAATCAGGGCGGCATCTTCGGGATGCAGCGCCAGGCGCACATTGCGCGAGGCCACGGGCAGCGCGGAAAGCGCCTCGCGCACCACCGCGATCACCTGCTCGGGTTTGGTCTTGAGTTCGCGGCGCACCAGTTGGCGCGCCACCAGCATGGCCAGCTCGGTCAACTGCCGCTCTATCGCCTCATCGAGTTCGGCAAGTGGCCGGTCCAATACCTGGATCAGCGCATTCAGTTTGTCGGCCTGCTGCTGCAACTGTTTACGCCCCGCCGCTTTGCCTTCCTCCAGGCCCTGGGCAAACCCTTCCTCCCGCGCCCGCGCCTGGATCGCTTCCAGCTCACGCGCGGTCAACGGCCGCGCCTTGGGCTCGCCCTCGCGCTTGACTTCCGGCACCAACCAGGTCTGGCAGTCGGAAAGCTCTTCACTGCGAATCACTCTAGACAAACTGTTCCGCTCCCTTGCCACCCAACACGATCTCACCGGACTCGGACATGCGTCGGGCGATGGCGAGGATTTCCTTCTGCGCGCCTTCGACCTCGCTCAGGCGCACCGGACCCTTGTTTTCCAGATCGTCGCGCATCATCTCGGCGGCCCGTTTGGACATATTGCCGAAGATCTTCTCTTTCATCGTCTCGTCGGCGCCTTTGAGCGCCAGTATCAGCGTCTCGGAGGAGACTTCGCGCAACAGCGCCTGAACGCCCCGATCATCGACATCGACCAGATTGTCGAAAACGAACATCAGATCCTGAATCTGTTGGCCAAGTTCGGCGTCAGTTTCCTTGATGGCCTCCATGATCTCGCCTTCCATCGAGCTGTCGACAAAATTGAGAATATCCGCCGCCGCCTTGATGCCGCCGACGCTGGAGGACCGCACATTCTGATTGCCGTGAAACTGACGCTCGAGAATGTCGTCCAGTTCCTGCAAGGCCGAGGGCTGAATTCCGTCGAGCGTCGCGATACGCAATAACACGTCGTGACGGGTGCGTTCCGGAAAATAGCGGATCACCTCGGCGGCGTGATCGTTATCCAGGTATGAGAGGACGATGGCCTGGATCTGCGGATGTTCCAGGCGGATCAGTTCCGCCACCGCACGCGCGTCCATCCATTTGAGCGCCTCCAGCCCCTTGGTGCTGCTACCCAGAAGAATGCGATCCATCAGGCCCTTGGCCTTGTCTTCGCCGAGCGCTTCGACCATGACGGTGCGTATATAGTCCTCGGCGCCGACACCGAGGGCGGTTTGTTCCTGCACCGTCTCGGAAAAACTCTGCAACACCTGCGTGACCTGCTCACGCGGCACATTGGTCATCGCCGCAATGGCCGAGCCGACTCGCTGTACCTCCTTCGGCCCCATGTGCTTGAGCACTTCGGCCGCGCGCTCCTCGCCCAATGTCAGCAACAGTACGGCGGCACGGCTGGTGCCGTTGAGTTTACTGCCCTCAACCATCTTCGCCCACCCAGTTCTTGACTACCTGAGCCACACGTTTGGGGTCCTCACGCACGATATTGCGTGCGGTATCCAGATGCTGTTCGTAGCCGCCGCCGGCCGGCCCCTGTAATCGCGCCTGCTGGGCGCCGGCGCCCGAAAGGCTGACTTGGTCCTCGCCGACCATCGCCTGACCGGTTCCGGCTGCAACCGGCACCAGCGCATTCTGTGCGCCGCTGGCAACTCCTTTTTCCGCCAAGCTGCGCATGATCGGCCGCAATACCCCGAAGATCAGCAGCACCACCCCGAGCGCACCCAATACCTGTTTGCCCACATTCCATACCCATGGCTGTTGCAACAACGGGGGTTCGGGTAGCGCCTCGGCCTCGGGCGGCGGGATGAACGAGGAGTTGATTATATTGACGGTGTCGCCGCGAGCGGCGTCGAAACCGACCGCTTCTTTCACCAAGGTGGTGAAACGCGTCAGTTCATCGGCGCTCCAGGCCTTGCTGACCACTTCTCCGTTGTCGTCGACTTCCTGTTTGTTATCGATGACCACCGCAATGGACAAGCGTCTTACCGTACCGGTGGCCAGTTTGGTATGACTCACGGTTTTGTCGAGTTCATAGTTACGCACGCTGCTGGAACTGCTGTTTCGTGGCGACGAGGACGCGCCTTGATCGCCTCCCCCGCCCTGGCCGGGCGGCGCCAGCTGGCCGTTCTCCGGCGGCTGGTTACTGAGAGCGCCCGGAATACCGGAAGCCTGGGCGCCGCCGGAGGAGGTGTCTTTGCTGATTTGTTCACTGCGCAGCGCCGGCAGATCGGGATTGAAGCTTTCCTGTGTCCGCTCGGTTATCGTGAAGTCGAGATCGGCGTTGACGCTGGCCTTTACCCGCCCACTGCCGACAATGGGTTCGAGCAGCTGGCGAATACGGTCGGCATAGGTCGCTTCCAGCTTGCGGTTGTAGGAAAACTGGGTCGATGTCTGCGCCATTCCCTTGTCGGTGGCGCCGCTGCTCAGCAGTTTGCCCGCCTGATCGACGACGGTGACATTTTCCGGAGTCAGGTGCGGTACGCTGGATGAAACCAGGTGCACAATCGCGGAGATTTGCTCTTCGTCCAGACTGCGGCCGGAATACAAGTCGACCATCACCGAAGCTGTCGGCGCGGAACGGTCGCGCAGAAACACCGAACGTTTGGGTATCGCCAGATGAACCCGGGCGTTTTCGACATTGCGCAGCGTGGAGATGGTGCGCGCCAGTTCACCCTCGAGCGCACGCTGGTAGCGCGCCGTCTCGATAAACTGGCTGGTGCCGAAACCCTGATCCTTCTGCAGCATTTCAAAACCCATCGCATTGCCTTCCGGCAATCCGTCCTTGGCCAGCTCCATGCGCGCGTGTTGCAGCCTGGAGCTTTCCACCATGACGGCGCCGGTGGACTCTTCGACCTTGAACTGGATGCCCGATTTCTGCAGCGCGTCGACGACCTGCCCGGCGTCCTTGCTGCTCAGATTGGCGTATAACAGGGTATAGTTCGGCTGCTGTGACCACAGCACCACGGCCACACCCAGCGCCACGCTGGCCGCCAGACCGATCATCAGACCGATCTGACGCATCGCCGGCAAACTCTGAAAGCCTTGCGCAGTTTCCGCTTTTACCAATGCCATATCGCTGCCCTACCCCTTATTAAACCGGCATACTCATAATGTCCTGATAGGCACTCACCAGGCGATTTCTGACTTCGGTCATGGCCTGGAACGCGACCCCGGCCTTTTGCAGCGCCACCATCACTTCGGCCACATCCACGTTCGGATCCCCGGCGCCGAAGGCGGCGGACAGCTTGCCGGCGGCTTTTTGCGTGTCGTTTACCTGGTCGATGGACTGTTTAAGCAGGGCGGAGAAATCGGCGCCCGAGGTTTGGCCGGCCTGGGGCCCATGGGCGGCGTCTCCCTGCGCGGCCGCGGCGAGGCGGCGCATTTCCGCCAAAACCTGATTGATGCTGCTGATATCGCTCATTGTTTTCTCCTCAAACCGGTACGGCTATGCCCTGTTCGCGCATGCGCGCCAGTTTGTAGCGCAAAGTGCGTGGACTGATACCCAGGCGCTCGGCGGCCGCCTTGCGGCTGCCGAGATCACGCAAGGCGTCGAGTATCAACTCGAACTCCCGCGATTTCAGTCCGCCATCGAGACCCTCCTGCGGCGATGCCGAGGTGGTATTGTCGCTGTCGACGTCCGTGCCGATCGCGGCGTCCTGTTCGAAACACAGATCCGCGGCCTCGATCTGATCCCCGTCGAGCAAAATCAGTGCCCGCTGTATCACATTGTCCAGTTCACGCACATTGCCCGGCCAGGTATGAGACAACATCAGCGCTTTGGCTTGCTCGGAGAACTGCGGCACTATCCGTCCCTCGGGGCTGTACTTGCGCACCAGACGATTCGCCAAGGGCAGAATATCGGCCGTGCGGCGGCGCAACGGGTCCAGGTGCAACGGGAACACGTTCAGCCGGTAGAACAAATCCTCGCGAAAACGGCCCGCGGCCACTTCCTCGCGCATGCTGCGGTTGGTTGTCGCCAAAACGCGGACGTTCAGCGAGATCACCTCTTTCCCACCCAACCGTTCGACCTCGCGTTCCTGGAGTACCCGTAGAAGTTTGGCTTGCAGGCCGAGATCCATCTCGGATATTTCGTCCAGCAGCAGCGTGCCGCCCTGGGCTTGCTCAAATTTTCCCGCTCGCGCCTGATAGGCGCCGGTGAACGCTCCCTTTTCGTAACCGAACAGCGACGCCTCGAGCATATTCTCGGTGATCGCGGCACAGTTGATGGCAACAAAGGGACCGTCGGCGCGCGCCGAGTGCCGGTGTATCATCTGCGCGAACACTTCCTTGCCAACGCCGGACTCGCCGCTGATCATGACCGTGGCGTCGGTTTCGGCGACACGCCGTGCCAGCCTCACCAATTTGCGCGTAGCGGGATCCTCTGC
>JASBST010000079.1 GCA_030148775.1 Thiogranum sp. | reverse complement strand
ACTACTGCCACTTCTCCCTGCAACCGATGGCGCAGATTATCGACGCCCTCATACGGCATCACGACGAGCGCAAAGTGCCGGTGATCCTGTTCACCAAGAACGGCGGCCAGTGGCTCGAGGCCATGACCGATACCGGCGCCGACGCGCTGGGTCTGGATTGGACCACTAACCTGGGCGACGCGCGTCGCCGCGTCGGCGACCAGGTTGCGCTGCAGGGCAATCTCGACCCGTCGGTGCTGTACGCATCGCCCGAGCACATTCGCACCCAGGTGGCCAAAGTTCTCGCCAGTTACGGGGCCGGCAGCGGCCACGTATTCAACCTCGGCCATGGCATCCATCCGGGCATCAAACCGGAAAACGCCGGTGCCATGATCGCGGCGGTGCACGAACTCAGTCGGCCCTATCACCGCTGAGCCCGCCTGGCTCAGGGAAGCATGTCGGGCGCAGGCCGCTCTTTTTTCGCCGCCTGCGCTTTGGCCGCTTTCGTCGCTTCGTCATCGTCCGGCAGGCTCAGACTGATAATGCGCCAGCCGGCTTCCGGCTGCATCTTGCCGCCGGCGACGAAAATTTGCAGCCGGCCACGCGGCGTGACGGCAAACAGGCTGATGAACTGACCCTCGCGCGCCCTATAATCCTCGAAACTGAACTCCTCGCTGAGCGTCGTGGTACGAAACTCGGCGTTCCGACTCACCAGACTCGCCAGCTTGGCGTAACTCATATCCTCGCCGAACAACAGGTATCCGCGCACCTCCATGGCCGTCTTGTGCTTCTCGCCGACTTTTTTCTCCTGCGCGGTCGGCATGGTAAAAATCTGGTTGCGGCCGAAGTCCTGGCGATAGTGCAAGGCGGCCAGCGAATTGAGTTCGGCCGAAGGCGACACGGCCATCAGACGGCCGATGCCGGACAAGTCCAGATGCCGCTCGGCGTGTTCGGACAACGGGTTGCCGTAGTAAGTCGGCAGGCCGTCCATGCGCGCGGCACGGATATGGTCCCAGTTGCTGTCGGCCAACAGCACACGGAACTCCTGCTCATGCAGCGTCCGCGCCAGCGCGCGGGCCACCGGGTTGGCGCCGATCAACAGGACCCCGTTCGGCGCCGGCTCGGAAATACCCAACAGCTTCGCCAACAGGCGAGTCGTGGTGCTGTAGACCACCACCGTGCCGATGATCACCAGAAAGGTGACCGGCACGATCTGCGGTGCGGCCACCACTCCCTGCTCCTCCAGGCGCAGGGCAAACAACGCCGAGACCGCCGCGGCGACGATACCGCGCGGCGCGAACCAACCCATCAGGACACGTTCACGCCAGTTGAGGCTGGAACCCAGTGTCGACAGGGCCACACCCAGGGGTCGCGCCAGCAACAGTATCGCGACCAGCACGCCCAACGCCGGCAGCCCCAGCGATTCCAGTTCCTCGACCTGCAGCCGTGCCGCCAGAATGATGAACAATCCGGAAATCAGCAACACGCTCAAGCTTTCCTTGAAACTGAGCAGTTCTTCGGTGTGCACGCCACGCATGTTGGCCAGCCACATTCCCATGACGGTCACCGCCAGCAGGCCGGACTCGTGCTGCAGGACGTTAGAGAAGGTGAACACACCGAACAGAACCAGCAGCGTGGCCACGTTCACCAGGTAATCCGGCAGCAGATAATGGCGCAATACCAGACCCCAGACGTAACCGGCCGCCGCGCCGGTGACACCGCCGATGCCGATCAGCTTGATGAACGTCAGCAGCGTCAGCGCAAAAGCGTGCCCGGTCTGCTGGGCGACGATGAATTCGTACACCAGCACCGCCGCCAGGGCACCGATCGGATCAATGACAATGCCCTCCCAGCGCAACAGACTGGCCACCTTGGCGGTGGGCCGGACACTGCGCAGCATCGGCAGGATCACCGTCGGACCGGTAACCACGGTAATGCCGCCGAACAGCAGCGCCAGGGACCAGTCGAACCCCAGCAACCAGCGCGACGCCAAGGTGGCCACGGCCCAGGATACCAGCATGCCGACGCTGACAAGGTTGCGCACCACCCCTTCCAGGCCGCGAATCTCGCTCAGACGCAGCGTCAAACTGCATTCGAACAGAATGATGGCCACCGATAAGGACACGAAGGGAAAGAGCAAATCGCCGAACAGCGCCTGCACGTCGAGCCAGCCGGTCACGGGCCCGGCGACCAGACCGGCCAACAGCAGAAATAGGATAGCGGGCAGTCGCAACCACCAGGCGATCCACTGACTGGCCAGCGCGATCAGTCCGATACCCGTGAGGGCAATGAGAGTCGTGTCATCCATAAGGTGGGGTCCTGCGGCGTTCAGCAGCTTGCTTCGCTCAGAAGGCCGTCGACAATCCCCTGGGCCTGCGACAAGTAACCGCCGCCGAACAGATTGAAGTGATTGAGCACATGATACAGGTTGTAAAGTTTTTTGCGCGTCCCGTAGCCCGGCTCCAACGGCCAGGCATGGGCGTAGGCGGCGTAAAACTCGCGGCTGAAACCGCCGAACAACTCAGTCATCGCCAGGTCGGCTTCCCGGTCGCCGAAATAGACGGCCGGGTCGTACAGCACCGGGGCGCCGTCGCGGGTATAGGCGTAGTTGCCCGACCACAGATCCCCATGCAACAGCGACGCGACCGGGTCATGACCCTGAAGCAATACCGGCAGCGCCTCCAGCAGGCGCTCGCCACGTTCCGTCAGCCGCCTGCCGGCGCCGTGTGCGGCGGCCAGTTGCAGTTGAACACCCAGGCGCCGTCGGCGCCAGAAATCCAGCCAGTCGGCGCACTGCGTGTTCGGTTGCGGCGTTGATCCGATGGTGTTGTCACGGTGCCAGCCGAATTGCTCGGCTGTGACCCGATGCAGGGCCGCCAGGCCCTCGCCCAGGGCCACCGCCGAACCGTCGGCACACAAATCGAGATACTCCGTGACCAGGAACGCCTGCTGGCCGGCCACGCCCCGGGCCAGCGGACGCGGAATGCGCAAGCTACCGGCCGCGGCCAGCGCCTTCAGCCCTTCGGCTTCGGCGGCGAACATCTCCAGGCTGTCGGCGCTGTTGAGCTTGACGAACAGCGGACCCTGATTGGAGTCGACCCGATACGCCCGGTTGATGCTGCCGCCGCCCACGCCGCTCGGCGCCGACAGACGCAGTTCGCTGCCGAGAGATTCGCGCAGCGCCTGTTCGATTGTCTGCCACCTGTCCATGGCTTGGATTATTGATGGCCGCGCGTCCTGCGGCAATAACGGATTACAACTTCAGGCGCTGGTGCAGCGGGCTGCTGCGCGGAAAGTGGGCTCGGAGAAAGGCCATCTGGTCGGCCAGTACGCGCTTGCCCTGAAGATAGATGTATTCGGCGTGCGTGGGCTTGAACGGCACCGCCAGCAACTCCATGCCGGCTTCCTCGGGACGCCGCCCGGCCTTGTGGTTGTTGCAGCGGCGGCAGGCGGTGACCACATTGGTCCAGATATCGCGGCCGTTCTGACTGATGGGGGTGACGTGGTCGCGCGACAGGTCACGCACCTGGAAGCGTTCGCCGCAATACATGCACAGATAAGCGTCGCGCTTGAACAGCGCCGGGTTGTTCAGCGGCGGCACGTAACGGGCGCGCGCCTTGATCAGCACCTTGTTGCTGCCGTGGGTGGCTATAATGGAATTCACGTCGATATAACTGCGCCGGCCGGTGCGTGCGCATACCCCACCGTGGACGCGGTAAAGCAGGCTGCCGCAGCTGTAGGCGACCTGCCCCAGGTGATACAACCTTACCGCATCCTGGTAATTGACCCATTCCAACGGCATGCCCGAGGCGTCGGTTCTGAGCACTTGGTGACGTAAATCGTACACACTGTACCTCTCTGGTCGGTATATAGCTTGTTATCCCAGAAATTCAGTAGTATGTAAACGGTCAGAGGGCACAATTCACGGTTTTGTCACGCCCGGAGTGACGTTTCCTCGGTCCCGTGAATCCAGTATCATCCGGCTTTTTGCCGCACCGGTCGATCGGGCCGGTGCGGGGCTGGGAAGACGGCCCGCACCACCACGCCGCCCGCCCACACAGCACGGGAGATAGCGATGCCGATACGTCTAGGCGTCCCGAAAGAAACACAGGAAGGCGAGCGCCGGGTGGCGTTGGTTCCGGCGGTCGTGGACCGTTTGGTCAAATTGGGTGTCGAAGTGCTGGTGGAAACCGGCGCCGGTGACGGCAGTTATTATCCCGATGCGGGCTACACCGGTGCGACGATTGTGCCTTCGGCTACAGAGCTCTACCGGCAGGCGGACCTGGTGGTCAGCGTCCAGTCCCCCGCGCTGGACGCCCTGCAGCAGATGCAACCCGGCAGCGTGCTGGTGGGAATGCTGCAACCGCATCGCGATCCCGAGCGCGTCGCCCGCTTGCGCGACGGCCGCATCACCAGCTTTGCCATGGAACTGATTCCGCGTATTTCGCGCGCCCAGAGCATGGATGTGCTGTCGTCGCAGGCGGCGGTGGCCGGTTACAAGGCGGCGCTGATGGCCGCCGATCGCCGCAGAGCCTTCTTCCCCATGCTGACCACCGCCGCGGGCACCATCCGACCGGCCAAGGTGCTGGTAATCGGTGCCGGCGTGGCCGGCCTGCAGGCCATCGCCACGGCGCGCCGACTGGGCGCGATGGTCGAGGGATACGACGTGCGCGGCGCCACCCGCGAACAGGTCGAATCGCTGGGGGCGAAATTCGTCGACACCGGCGTTTCGGCCGAAGGCAGCGGCGGCTATGCGCGCGAGCTCACCGACGAGGAAAAACGCCAGCAACAGGACGTGCTCGACAAACACATCGCCGCCGCCGACGCGGTGATCACCACCGCAGCCATTCCCGGCAGACCGGCGCCAAAAATCATTCGCCGCGAAGTCGTCGAGCAGATGAAACCGGGCGCGGTCATTATCGATCTGGCCGCCGAGGGCGGGGGCAATTGCGAACTTACCGAACCCGGTCACCAGATCGAGCACCGGCAGGTGATCGTCTACGGACCGTTGAATGTGCCGAGCGAACTGGCGCTGCACGCTTCGGAGATGTACGCCAAGAATCTGCTCAACTTTCTCACGCCGATGATCAGCGAGGGCGAGTTCCGGCCCGACTGGGAAGACGCGGTCATCAGCGGCAGCACCCTGACCCGCGACGGTGAAATCAAGCACGCGCCGACGCGCGAGCTCGTAGAAGGAAACGCCTCATGATCGAAGGTTTTACCGCACTGTATATTTTCATGCTGGCCGGTTTCACCGGTTATGAAATCATTTCGCGGGTGCCGGTGATTCTGCACACCCCCTTGATGTCGGGCTCCAACTTCGTCCACGGCATCGTGCTGGTCGGCGCCATGGTCGCCATGGGCAATGCCGTGACCGGCGTGGAGAAATTCATCGGCTTTATCGGCGTCATGCTGGCCGCCGGTAACGCCGTCGGCGGCTACGTGGTGACCGAACGCATGCTGGAGATGTTCAAGAGCAGCAAAGGGGCCGCCAAATGAATCTGTTGATCCAGCTGAGCTACTTCGCCGCGGCGGTGCTGTTCATCGTCGGACTGAAACGCATGAGTTCGCCGGTCACAGCGCGCGGCGGCATCATCTGGGCCGGCGCCGGCATGGTGGTGGCCACCCTGATCACGCTGTTCAGGCCAGATATGCACAACTACGGCTGGATGCTGCTGGCGTTGGTCATCGGCGGCGGCCTGGCCTGGTATACCGGCAAGAAAGTCGCCATGACCGACATGCCGCAGATGATCGCCATCTACAATGGCATGGGCGGCGGCGCGGCGGCGGCGATCGCCGCGGTGGAACTGCTGCGCGGCGATTTTCACGCCACTTCATTTCAAGTGCTGGCGGTCATCGGCGCCCTTATCGGTTCGGTGGCGTTTTCCGGCTCCATGGTCGCCTTCGCCAAATTGCAGGGACTGATAAAACGCTCGCTGGTATTTCCCAATCAGCAGCTGATCAACCTGGCGATCTTCGGCGGCGCGCTTGTACTCGGCCTGGTACTGATGGGCGCCGATCAACCCGCCGGTTTCGCCATATTCCTGTTTTTCCTGCTGGCGCTGTTGTTCGGCGTGCTGATGACGCTGCCGATCGGCGGCGCCGACATGCCGGTGGTGATCTCGCTGTACAACGCTTTCACCGGTCTGGCGGTGGCGTTCGAAGGTTATGTGCTCGGCAACGAGGCCTTGATCATCGCCGGC
>JASBST010000072.1 GCA_030148775.1 Thiogranum sp. | reverse complement strand
CCGACCATCAGCGGTTGCTCCTGCATCAGGGTCTGCACACTCTGCTGCGCGGTACGTGCCTGGGAGCGCAGACTCCGCGCCGCCGTGCCGGTCCGGTCGGCGACCGCGGCAGCACCGCGGCGGGCGTCACTCTTGAGCCGGCGTGAGCGCTGCGACAGTTTATCGCCGGCGGCGCTCAGTTTATCGCCCGCACGCACGCTCAAACCGACATCGGTATCGCCGGTGATGCCGTCCTCGCTCACGCCCAGAGCATCCCCGGGTTCGGCATTCGTCGCCGACATCATCCAGGCCAAGCCCACCCCGGTCAGCAAAAGCGGCAGCGGATTGCGCTTGATCTGCCCGCCTAGATTGCGGCCGAACTCACCACCGTGTTCGCGCGTCAGGCGCAGTGCCTGGTCGAGCAGTTCTCCCGGCGACAGTTTGTCGCCCAGGGCATCGACCGTACGGCTCAGACGTGCCCGGGCCTGGTCGACTTCCCGCTCCAGGGTATCCGGACCTTTGCGTTGATCGTCGCTGTCGAGGCTTTTCATGACGGGTTCCTCTTCATGGCGTCGGCGTCTTTTTCCACCGAGTCTACGGTACGCTCCGGCACCAGGTTGGCCGGCTCCATTTTTCGCTTGCCGGAGCCGATCATAATCAGACCGATAATCGCCGCCACCAAGCCTACTAGCGCAGCCGCGGCCCAATCGGGCATCACCCTGGCAAGGGCGAAGACCACCGCCAGCAACAGAAACAGAGCGCCGGCAAAGGCCAGACCGGCACCCCCGGACACGCCCACCACACCTTGTTTGAGTTCCGCCGCGGCCTGCCGGAACTCGGATTTGGCCAACGCGACTTCGCGACCGAACAGCCGCGACAGGTCGTCGGCCAGCTGACGCACGAGTCCCGGTACCGAATTGCTGCTCAGGCCTCCTGCGGCCGATGCCGTCCGGCCGGAGGCCGTATCGGTGGAGTCGTCGACGTCCAGAGGTTCACTTTGTCGTGCATGCTCATTCATCGCTCATCCTCCCCGTTGCCGCGTGCACCCGTGGTCGCCGCGGGGTCTGGCGGCCACGCGAGTTCGCTGCGATCGGGGCGCGCCCCGGCGGTCGTCTCGCCGGCGTCACCGGCAACCGCGTCGGCTTCGCCATCGCGCTGCCCGGAAGCCTTGAAAAAGCGCGCCAGACCGAAACCGACCACGACACTGCCGAGCATAAAGGCCGACGGGTTGTCGCGCGCGAATCGACGTGCCTCCAGCGCCAGGTTGTCCACACTGCGCTCGCGCAACTGCGCGGCGAAGTTCGCCATCCCGCTACTGAGCTGGGTGGCGTACGCCGCCAGACCGTCGCGCTCGTCCTCGCTCAACGAGTCTGCCGCGGCGTCGACCGCCTGCGCCAGGCGATCGACTTCACCGGCCGATTCGTTGAGTGCCTTTTCGGCGCCTTCCCGGCCTTCGGACTGCAACTCCGAAGCCGTCGCCCGGGCGCGACGTTTGGCGGCGTCTTTCAACTCCCGAGCGTCGCGCTTGACCTGCGCCGCCACCTCGCCGCTGTCGGCGCGTTGCCCGACAGGACGGCCCGCGCCATCGCTCGAGTTCAGCGAATCGTTGAGATTGCTCATAGTGGTGTCTCCCTGCGCCGCGGGCGCGGTGTCAGTCCACAGCGTCTTTCAGTTCGCCTTTGGCTTGTTCGCCGTGGCCCTTGATCTGCTGTGCTTTTCCCTTGTTTTCCAGTTCATGATCGTCGACCGCATCGCCGGTCTTTTCCTTGGCCTTGCCTACAGCCTGATCGAGTTTTCCTTTGGTCTTGTCCGTTTCGCCTGACATGAGTGACTCCTTGGTTTGAAAACACTTGCTCTAAAGGCATGAAGACGCGCACCGATGCGCGGCCTGCCGCCCTGTCAACTAGGGGAGCAAGTAACGGACCAGGACAGGCCTGTCGGGAAAAAAAATAGTTATCTTCCTAATCCATAGCCAAATTTAGTGTCGCGAAAGAGGCTGGCGCCACTTACCCGCCGGGCCGTGGATGGGTTGCGGCGTGTAAAAGTTGCAGCGGCACGCAAATTTTACCGGCTCGATCCCTGCTCCCGGCCACCGCCATCGTCCGCGTCGCCCCGAATGTTTTCGGCTTCTTTCCAGTCCCGACTGTCGGCGTCCGGTGTCGACTGCTGCGCCGCCGCCCGGCTTTCGCAGGTCAATTCGAATAGCGCGGGAAAATGATCGGAGCCGACAGGCCCGAGCCGATTCAGCAAACGCAGGCGGAAGTGCTCGGAGTGAAAAACATGATCGAGCGGAAAGCGGATAAAAGGCCAATTGGCATTGAAAGTACTATACATCCCGCGTCCGACGCGGGGATCCAATAGCCGGCTGACGCGCTGGAAAAGACGGGTGGTGTGGGACCAGGCGACGTCGTTGAGATCTCCGGCCACCAGCACCGGCCCGCGGCACTGGCGGGCTTCGCGCCCGACCTGCACCAGCTCGGCGTCGCGATCGGTGGTGTCCTGTGCCGGTCGCGGCGGACGCGGATGCAAACAGAAGACGGTCACCGGCTCCGACTCGGGGATCTCCATCACAGCGACAATCGAAGGCACGCTGTCTTCGATCAGATAGCGAACCCGCACCTGGTGCAGCGGGTAACGCGAGTACAACAACATCCCATAGGTATTGTCCTGCACAACCTTGACCGTATAGGGCAACCCGGTTTCCACCGCTGACAGCACGGACGCCCACCAGGCGTCGGTTTCCACGGCCAGAAACAGATCCGGACGATGCTGTTGCACCTGCTGCACCAGGGCCGCGCCGTCGCGATTGTCCTGCAGGACATTGGCGACCAACACCCGCAGGCCGGGCGTGTGCGGCTCGGCCGCCCACTGTGTCTGCACCGGGTGCAGGCGGGTATAGGGCCAGATGCGCCAGACCTGCAGCGCCAGGGCGAGCATCAGTGCCGCGGCCAGGACATACCCGGTCGCGCCTGCGACGCCGAGCCAAGGCCACGCCAGTAACAGCATGGCCGCGATGACGGCCAATTGCAGGCGGGGAAAGTCGAATCCGCGCACCCACCAGGCATGGGTACGCACTATCGGCAACGCCGTGGCGACAATCACCAACAACGCCAGGATACCCATCGTCCACGACACATTCTCATCCTTTTGTTGGGAAAACCGGACCCTTGCAGGTAACCCCGTGGGGTCATGGACCGACAACCGACATTGCCAGAGTAACCCTACTGTTTCGCGTGAATCAACTCCGCGCGGCCGGCGCCGGCGTCGCCGCGGTCCGGGCTGCGACCGCGCGATCGTCTATCGCCTCGGATTCAGGACGCCGAATTGTCAACGCAGCGGCGATCCACGACGCTGACGCTGTAGCGCACCTATTGAGCTGCGGGGCCTGTTGGCCTGGTTCATCGGGTAGAAATAACACGTGTTTTTTTTAAGTGCGGCTGAACCAGTTCAATCCTTCTCTGGATACCAGATGGATCTCCCCGCGCGACAATTGGATACACTGCTGATATTCGAATTCCTTCAGAATACGGCTGATCATCTCCCGCGTGGTGCCTAATTCGCGCGCCAGTCGGGCATGGGTGATTTTCAGAGGCTCGCCACCCGAACGTTCAAATAACTGCCCCAGAATACAGGCCAGGCGCAAATCCAGACGTTGGAAAGTGACATCCGAGATCAACTGCATGACATCGCCTATACGTCGCGACAGCACCTTGAGCAAATAGCGGCGAAACTCCCGCGAATCGTCAATCGCGTTGTCGAAATGATGTTGCTCCAGCGTCAATCCGTAAAGCTCCGTCTCGGCGACCGCCTCCGCCGGAAAACCCTCATCGCCCAAAAGACTCTGCAAGCTGAGAACGCAAAGTTCGCCCGGCTCCACCCGATACAGCGTTATCTCCCGCCCGCCCTGCGAATGTTTGAAGACGCGGACGGTTCCCTCCAGCAGCCACATGAAATGACGACACCGTTCCGCTTCTCTGAACAAATGAGCGCCGGCGGGAACGCGCGTAAGATTAGCCGAGGCCAGTAGCGCCGGCGCAGCGGACAACAACAGATTTCCCACCTCCGGATACTGCTTCTGTAGCAATTCAAGCAATTGCGCGCTCATAAACGGAATCCGTCACTCATCTCGTCGTGTTATTTATCCGGCCGGATTTTTCGAATTTTTCAAGCATATCATGTGCGCTTTGTGCTGAAAGTTACACACTCCGAATACAGACATTATTCCCTTGAATCAGTAGCCTAAACGTACCGTCATGCAAGGTTAATCCGGCGACGGATACACACAGAAAATTTGAACCACCGATAGGGAGAGATGAAACCAATGAGCGCCACAAGACGACAATTTCTCAAGACCCTGGGCGCGGCAGCGCCGGCACTGTTACTGCCAAAAACGGGTCTGGCCGGCATGGGCGGACCGGGCAATTCCAGCACCATCAGCGTACCGCTATTCCAACAACCGCTGAAAATACCTCCGGTGCTGCAACCGGTCAGCTCTACCGCCTGGCAGGACGTATACGAATTGACGCAGGTCTCGACGAGCGTGGAAATCATTCCCGGTACACAGACCCCCATTCTCGGCTATAACGGAATGACACCCGGGCCGGTCCTGCGCGTCGACAGTGATCGCCAAACAGTCGTTCGGCACCACAACAATACCGACGTGCAGACCACAACTCACTTGCACGGGGGACATATGCAGGCGGGCGACGACGGCCATCCTATAGATTACGTAAACCCCGGAGCCACCCGCGAATATGTCTACTCCAACAGGCAATTGCCGGCAACCCTCTGGTACCACGATCACCCAATGGACGTTACCGGCGAACATGTTTACGCGGGGCTGGCGGGATTTTATCTGGTATCGGACGACTATGAGCGCTCGCTGGGCTTACCCGCCGGCGATCAGGAAATCGCCATCGTCATCCAGGACCGCACTTTTGCCGCCGACGGCTCGCTGGTATACAGCGATAATATTTTGGGCGAGCTGGGCGACACCATTCTGGTCAATGGCACACCTTATCCTTATCTGGAAGTGTCCACGCAAAAGTACCGGCTACGCATTCTTAATGGATCGAACGCCCGCACCTACACCCTGGCGCTCAGTAATGGCGCAAGCTTCGTACAGATCGGATCGGACGGCGGCTTGTTGCCGGCGCCCGTAACGCGCAGCACACTGACTATTGCAGCGGCGGAACGTGTCGATGTGGTGGTCGACTTCGGCAACGCATCGGTCGGGCAACAAATTACTTTAAGAAATACAGCCGGCAGTGGCAGCACCGCGGAAATAATGCGCTTTGACGTCGCCACGGTGCAAGACGACCCCAGTGTAGTGCCGCAGGTGCTTCGTCCGATCGAACGCCTGGACCCCGCCAGCGCGGTACAGACCCGTCGCTGGGTATTCGGCATGTCTGGCGGCCCCATGCCCTGGGTGATAAATGGAAGCCCTTATGACCCCTATCGGATCGACGCCATGCCGCGTCTGGGAACCACTGAGATCTGGGAACTGAGCAATCGAACCGGCATGATGCATCCGGTGCACCTCCATGATGTGATGTGGCAAATCATCGACGTTAACGGTCGCCCGCCCGCGGCCTACGACGCCGGCTGGAAAGACACTTTCCAGATACCCCCCATGGCGACAGTGCGAGTCATCGGCCGTTTCGACGATTATGCCGGCGATCCGAACGATGTCACCAGCGCCTATATGATGCACTGTCACATCCTGGAACACGAAGATCACGCCATGATGGCGCAGTTCGTGGTGGTTGCATAAATCGCAGTAAAAGAAAGGGCCGGGGATCGGCGCTCCCCCTGCTGGACGCCGATCCCCGGGTTGGCAAAGTGCCAACTGGGCAGAAACTGTCGAGACATGCGCGCCTGATTCCGCTGACAGTCGCGTTTATTCCATCATCCGCATCGTCGCTCAACCGGATCCCAAATGTCTGTGCCTACAGTCGGTGCGAAACAACACCTAGACGACGTACGCCGGCGCCACCGTTCCCTCGCATTCAATGGCCCCGCAAATAGCGGCTGACCAGCCAGGCCTTTAGCGCCGCCAGCAATCCGGACGCCAGCACTACCAGTAGCAGGGCGATGGCGCTTCGACGTCGCGTACCCGCTGACTTCATCTACATGCTCCTTAAGCTCCGACCATTTGCCCGAACCGACAAATCCTCGGGAGTCCAGTAATCACCAGTAAGGCTATGTCTTGACGCCGCATCCATTGGCCCGGCCTGTCCGTCTCTCACACGATCGCTATAGAGCGGGAATTCCTCTAGCTCTAACCTCTGTCAGTCGGATCCTTGTGACCCAACAGACGTAACGCATTGAACACCACCACCAGAGTCGACCCTTCATGAATGACCACCGCCACGCCGATGCCGGCCAGACCCATCAGCGTGGCGGGAATAAGTAGCGCCACCACGCCCAATGACAGCCATAGATTCTGACGAATGACACGACGCGCGGCGCGCGAAAGCTCGACGGCAAACGGCAATTTGCTCAGATCGTCGGCCATCAGCGCCACGTCCGCGGCCTCCAGTGCCACGTCCGTACTGGCGCCCCCCATGGCTACGCCAACCGTTGCTCGTGCCAAGGCCGGGGCGTCGTTAACACCGTCTCCGACCATCGCCACCTGTTGATAACGGCGCAGCAGATCGTCGATGGCAGCGACTTTATCCGCCGGTAACAGTCCGGCCCGCACCTGATCTAGGCCGACGGCACGCGCGATGGCCTGACCCACTCGCAGGTTATCGCCGGTAAGCATGATCGTCCGTTGAATGTCGATGTCGTGTAGGCGGCGCAGAACTTCGCCGACGCCTTGGCGCGGCGTGTCGGCCAGCGCCAGAACCCCCAGAAACCGATCCGCGGCTTTGACCACCATCGTGGTTTTACCTTCCGCTTCAAGACGAAAAACCTGTTGAGATAACCCTCCGGGAACTTCCTGCGCGTCAAACAATGCAAAATTTCCGATCTGCACCGTCTGTCCGCCAACTTCCGCACGCACGCCTTTTCCTGTAACCGACTCCAACTCGCCGGCCTCGGGCCAGGAAAGGCCCCGGGCCCTGGCCTCAAGAACAACCGCCTTGGCCAGGGGATGGGCACTACGACTCTCTACCGCCGCCGCTACTTCCAGTAACTGTTTGTCCGCCACCTCGTAGGGCACGACATCCGTCACGACAGGCTCCCCCCGAGTGATGGTACCGGTTTTATCGAATGCTATCGCGCGCAAGGTCCCAAGGTTCTCCAAATGCGCACCGCCTTTGATCAACACGCCCCCGCGGGCGGCACGGGCCACGCCGGATAACACCGCCGCGGGTGTGGCGATCGCGAGCGCGCACGGCGAGGCCGCCACCAGTACCGCCATCGCGCGATAAAAAGCCTCCGCGAAAGGAAAACCAAACGCCGGCGGTAATACGATGAGGAGTCCGGCGCCGAGTAACACTGACGGCACGAACACACGCTCGAAGTTCTGCGTGAATCTCTGCGTCGGCGAGCGCTGTGCGCCGGCCTCGGCGACCATTTTAACCATTCGGCTCAGCGTGCTGTCGCCGGCGAGGCGAGTGACCATAATCTGCAGGGCGGCTTCGCCATTGACGGTACCGGTATAAACTTTATCTCCAATCCGTTTGTCCACTGGCATAGACTCGCCCGTGATCGGCGCTTGATCCACGGCCGAAGCGCCGGCCAGAACTTCACCATCCACTGGGATCCGCTGACCGGGTTTGACGACGACCCGTTCGCCCGGAGCCAGCGTGTCGACCGGCACTTCGACCTCACCGTCGTCGCGTATCACCAGCGCGGTTCTGGGCGCGAGTTCGGCCAAAGCCTCTATGGCGCGACGGGCGCGATCCATGGCCAAGTGTTCCAGTGCGTGCCCTAAACTGAACAGGAACAGCAGTAGCGCCCCTTCGGCCCAGGCACCCAACGCGGCCGCGCCCATAGCCGCGACAATCATCAGGGTATCTATATTCAGGTGCCCCCGACGCAGACTCTGCCATGCGTCGCGCAAGGCAAAATACCCGCCTGCCGCATACGCAACGACGAATGCCACCCAGGGAACCGCGGCGGGCACGGCGGTAAAGCTCATTAGCCAACCTGTTAGCAGCAGCCCCCCCGCCATGAGGCTGAAGCCGAGTTCCCGGTACGCGGCCCACCAGCCGGAGGCCGTCTCCTCGCCGGCGACCTGATACCCGAGCGCCTTCTCCGTCACCACAGGTCTCCGGTTACCGGAAAGCGGCTCGCGCTGCGCGTCCACAGCTCCAGGGCCGAGCGAACACAACCCTTGCCAACGGCCGCGGTTGCCGACATCGGGACCACTAGCCGGACGCCTCAGGCCGTTCACAATCCGCTCCAACCGGAACCCGCTTAGCGGAGACGTCATGGGAAATGTTTTCGGCGTCGTGTACCACCCTAAAGGTGCTTCCCGGCAGAATCCGCTCGCCGATACAGGACACAAAACCGAGAACTCGACCGCTGTACGAGCGGGGGCTCGTCGGCTCGAGACCGGCGCTGACAATAAGCATCGGCAGTCTGTCCGGATTCGGACTCAGCACTTCGATGTCCATATGGCCCGGTGCTCGGTCGAGTCGCTCCTTGTGGCGAATGACCTCTCCCGTCACCCAGACCCGCTGGTAGTTGGTTCTGACATCCACCCACCATATGCGCGCGACCTCCGAGGAGACGCTTTCGACATTCACAACCCGGCGTTGCGCGAGACTGACAAAATTAGCGCAGCCCGCGACACCCGACGCCAGGACCGTCAAGACGACTCCGAGCCGAAAAACACCTCGGTTGGCCGGTTTTGTTCCTGAATCTTTCATAGCACCACTCTCGTTATACCGGCTCTATTGCCCGAGACTAACCAGGTACCGATGGGCAAAACCGCGGCGGTTATCGATCAGTCATCGTCAATCGAATAAGTCTCGCTAATCTCGCTCACGTAGATCCAACCGGCGTCCGGCTGTCCGGTGCGGCCATGCTGGCGAATGATGTTGACCGCCAGGGCCACACCGACCTCATCCCGGCAGACCAGCTCCAGCTTCACTTCCGTGATCACGCTATTGCCGATTTCTATCGAGTAGTCCTGCTCCTTGCTATCCAGGGCCTTGAGCAACCCCTTCACGTCTATAACCGACAGATTGCGAAAGTTCGCCTGACACAACTCGCGCACGACGTCCGCGACACGGTTGCGGTGGATAAACGCCTTTATCTCTTTCACAGTAAAATCTCCACACTAGTTCTGTCCCAAACCCGCCGAGACCAAAGTAAAAAGCACGAAACCCAGAATCATGGCCAGCACGGAACCGCGTTTGTCCTGCGCGCTTTCATGCGCCTCGCCGATCATGTCCTCAACCGCCGCCACTGTCAGCAGCCCGGCGATAAACACCAACGCACTGACCTGCAGCAGTTCGCTCTGATTACGCAGCAGAAAATAGGCGCCTGTAGCGGCCAACAACACCGGGATGGCGAATGCCAGCGACAGAAGCGTGCGGCGTGCCGCCGGCACACCCTTGTCGCGCAAATTGGCGACCGTGGCAAAGCCCTCCGGAACATCCGCCAGCATCTGCCCCAGCGCCAGCACCAGGGCCAGGCCGGTACCAAGGCTGGCGCCCACGCCGATCATCAAACCGTCGCTGAACAAATCCATCGCGACGGCGATATAGATGATCCACATGCGCGCCATGTCCGTCGCACCCGACGGCTGCGCGCGCAGCGCAAACGTCTGCACACCCAGATAGGCACCACCACCCAGGCCGAAGGCCGTGCCGACCACCCAGCCGGAGGTGCTTTGCAGCGCGTGCGGCAGCAGTTCGATCGCAACGATAGCCAATACAATGCCCGCCGAAGCATGCAAGGCACGGTTGAGATTCAGTTTCGATGGACGCCAGAGCTCGGCCAGCATGCCGCCGGCGAAATTGCCGACGGCCGGTAACAATGCCAGGGACACGACAGTCGCAAACTCGCTCACTGGCGTCGGTTCCCCCGGGTTTCGATCCACTCATAGATCACGGGCAGCAGCACCAGCGTCAACAGTGTTGACGTAATCAGTCCGCCTACCACAACCGCTGCCAACGGCCGCTGGGTTTCCGCGCCGACACCGCTAGAGAGCAACATCGGAATCAGACCGAGGATGGCCACGCTGGCGGTCATCATCACGGGGCGCAATCGCAGCTCAGCGCCCTGACGTACCGCGTCGTGCACGCTGAGCCCCTTCTCGCGCAGCTCGTTGATAAACGATACCAGCACGATACCGTTGAGCATGGCCACGCCGAATACCGCGATAAAGCCGATCGCCGAGGGCACCGACAGGTACTGGCCGCTGATAAACAAGGCCACCAGACCACCGATGGTGGCGAACGGGACATTGGCGATAATCAGGGTCGCGTACTTGATCGAGTTGAAGGCCGTGTACAACAGCACAAAAATGAAAAAGATCGTCAGCGGGACAATGATCGACAACCGCTGCAAGGCGCGCTGCTGGTTCTCGAACGCCCCGCCCCACTCGATCCAATAACCCGGCGGCAGTTTCACCGCCTGCTGGATCGCCGCGTTGGCGTCTTTGACAAAACCGTCGACGTCGCGCCCGCGAACGTCCATCTGAATCACGGCGTAGCGCTGCAGTTGTTCCCGGCGCACAAAGGAATAACCCTCGGCGGTCGAGACTTCGGCGACCCGCGACA
>JASBST010000071.1 GCA_030148775.1 Thiogranum sp. | reverse complement strand
ACTAGGAGCGCGGATCAACGGCTGGATTATCTTTTTAATGTCGCGGTGAAATGTGATCTGAATGCCGAGAATCAGAAAAAGTTACTTGTCTTGTACACCGCCATTTACGACGAGGCGCAGCGAATTGCAGAGACTAAGCAGTAGAAAATAAAAGCTTTGCATCATTTGAAACGTATTGAATGGATAACGCTGGGGTCAACGGAGGCCTGGACACGCTTTTATGCGCGCTCCAGAGAACTCAGATGAGCCGCCTTGGGTTGACTCTTAATGGGGTTTGCATAGGTGGAATTATGAGTCTGCCCGTGAATGCTTATGAATTAGGGACGCATGCTCGAATGACGCAGGTTGCTTACGATATATCAGAGATCAACACGACGTATCGAAGTGTCGGCCTGGGGCTCATTGACGCTGTCAGCCTGCTCGGCGAGCAGTATTTCGACGTCAAGGAGAATCAGGTTTTTGCTCGCCGTAAGCATGACTTTGAAGAAAGTGGGGATCGGATGCCCGAGGGAATAGATCCTAAGTCGATTGTCGGCTGGCTGATGCGAGGCGCCATCCGCGAGGACGATCACATCGGTCGCAAGGCGCCGAATCCGAAGGACGATCCGTTCAACTCCAATGATCTGCGATTAGACAACCGTCCGCTGCATCACTTCTACGACCCACGCCGGGACCGCGGTTTACGCGTAGGCGTCAAGATCGGCGAAAAGGCTCCTGACTGGGCCATCGGCGCGGAGGACGTGTTTGCCGATGAGAACCTGGCCGATGCCTTCCGGCGCAACCATTTCACGGTGTTCGATGCGCGCGAGGCCATGTATCGGGCCTTGACTGGGTTGAGCGGCAGCGGCGGCGCGGACATAGGCGAGGGGGGCACGGCGCCCGCCTCGCCGGTGGAGCGGGAGGCGCTGCGCAAGGCGTACTGGGCGACGACGTTCCGCGCGCTGGGCGATCTGGTGCACTTGGTCCAGGATATGGCGCAGCCGCAGCACACGCGCAACGACCCGCACGCCGGCGGCGATGACTATACCGAGCCGGCCGGTTTGTTCGGGCATAAGAGTTACTACGAGCGCTATATCGACGAACGCGCCCGCGCGGGTATCGCCGACAATTCCAATGGCAGCCGCCGCAGTCTGCGCCCGCTGGTCTATGGCGGCTATCCGGTGCCGGCGTTCAACGATTATGCGTCCTACTTCAGTGTGCAGCACAAGCAAGCCAATGTCGGCGCGCGCACGGGGCTGGCGGATTACTCGAACCGGGGCTTTTTTTCGGTGGGCAAGAATATCGGGCAGGGCGATTACGATCTGCCGCCGAATACGCTGGCCAGTTATACGCCACAGCGGCTGCTGATCGACAGCCGGGGCAATAGCGTCGATCTGCTCTACGGCACGGTTGCGGATGCCTTCACCGGGACCAGCGACACGGTGCCGCTGACCACGTGGGGCGCCTGGAACGAGGCGGCCCATACCTATGGCGTGGGCGAGCGTTTCAGCCTGATCCGCGAGAACTACGATGCCATGGCCGATCTGCTGATTCCGCGCGCGGTGGCTTACTCGGCCGGTCTGATCAACCGCTTTTTTCGCGGGCGTCTGGAGATCTCGGCGCCCGACGAAGGGGTTTACGCGATTGTCGACCACGCGGTCACCAACGGGGTGAACGACGGATTTACCAAGGTCAAACTCAAGCTGCGCAATGTGACGCCGGATGTCGACGACGGCCAGACGACTTATCCGCAGGCCATGACGGCCGGCACCCTGCGCGCCGTGGCCAGGTTCCGCCGCAACGGCTGTTATCAACCGGATCTGTCCGGCGAGCCCGGACTGACCGCGTGCGATCTCACGGCCAACCGAAGCTCTTACGAGGAGATCGCCGTCTCGCAGAGCGTGACGGTGGCCGGTCTGAGCGCGACCCGGGCACAGCCCTTCAGTTTCGATTTTTCGGCCAATCCCATTCCGCTGAACGCCACAGATCTGTTTCTCCAGGTGGTCTACCGGGGCGGGCTGGGCAGCGAGACCGACGCCGTGGTGGTGGCGACGCGCGATATCGCCGAACCGAGTTACCTGTCGCTGGCGAATTACACCGATTATTATCTGCTCGACGGCGTTTTCTACACCCCGCAGACAATTCTCGATACGCCCGCGTTGTTCCAGCGCATCGACAGCGATCGCGATGGCCAGTACAACCCGGTGATCGATGTGAATATCGATCCGCTCACCCTGCTCTACAGCGTCAACTTCGGCGGCGCGACGGTCGCCACGCTCAGCGTGCCGCCGGCGCGGTTTTCCCGGCTGGCCATTTTGGCGGACGGCCCCACGGTCACGGCCAATATCCTCAAGCAGAGCTTCGGCTACTGGATATCGCCGACCGAGAACACCCACCTGTTTCAGTTCGATCCCACCACCGGCACGGTCAAGACCCGGGCGTTCGGCAGCAGTCGGGGCTTCAACTGGCAGATTAATTTTCCCGACTGGAAATGGCTGGGGTCCACCAGCCAGGGGGATATCTCGACGCTGGCCGATCTGGCCAATCCGACGCCCGTGCCCCTACAACTGAACTTCTGATCCCGACGACAGGGAGGTCAAACTGCGGTGACACAAATTTATCGAAAATACGTTTATCGTTCCGGTCTGTTGATGTTAGCGCTTTCGCTGCTCGCAGTCGCGCCGCGCGCGCCCGGCGCGCCGGCGCAAGAAAACGCCGCCGTGATCGCTCAGCGCGCCAGCATGCAGCGGTTGCACCATGCGGTACGTGGGGGTGACCGGGAGACGGTCGTGGCGCTGTTGGCCGGCGGTGTCGATGTCACTCAAACTGAGGCGCTGCGTCTGGCCATTCTGGCGCGCCGCACCGACATGGTGGATTTATTGTTGGCCCACGGCGCCGATGTCGACCGCGCGGGCTTGCAGGGGGAGCCCGCGGCGATGATCGCGCTGCGTTATGGCCGGATCGACATGATGAAACACCTGATCGCCAAAGGCGCCGATGTCAACCGGCCGGATGCGCACGGCCAGACCCTGTTGCAGCATGCCGCCAGGCACGGCGGCGAACCCGCGCTGATCGAGTATTTGCGCGCCAATGGCGCGCGACAGCGGGATCTACCCAGGCCCTGAGCCGGCAACCGGATGGTTTGCGGTCCATCAGCCGCTCACCTACAATGGCGACCTGACCCTTCGGGCGTCGCCGGCGTAGCTCAGTTGGTAGAGCAGCTGACTTGTAATCAGCTGGTCGGGGGTTCAAGTCCTCTCGCCGGCTCCATGATAGAAAAGGGTTTTCTGGAAACGGAAAACCCTTTTTTCTTGTCCGTGGCGCACTGGTGGCGCACTTCTAAACAACAAAGCACAACAAGTGGATGCTCCGGTGCGCCATTTCCACCGACTTGATTGGGGCCAGCATGTTTCGGGAGTGATTTCCGGGACCCCCGTATAGAATCTGCCGGGCCTAGGTCTGCCGCCTTCCCGTTGTCGATTTTGTGCCCTGGCTGCGCCAGAAGTGCGCCATATCGTCGTGGCGCACTATAAAAATATTCGTAAAACAGTGAGTAAACATATTCAACAATCTCATTGCATATGTGATGTTGCTACTATTTGCGGCTTGTTGTAGTTTAATGCCTGTCTGAGTAAGGCAGGCCGCCAGGGTGGTGACACACCCAGGCGACCCTGAACCACCACCAACCTATCAGGAGGTTCGGCAATGGTCTGGATCGATGTTATCACTGCGGAAGCCGTGTAATGGCTTCCATCCGCAAGCGGACGAACAAGGACGGCAGCGTCTCGTATCGCGTGGACGTGCGGCTGAAGGGTTTCCCACCTCAGCGTGCAACATTCACACGACTGACCGATGCAAAGCAATGGGGAAAGAATACTGAATCAGCGATCAAGGAAAACCGGTACTTCAAGACGGCGGAAGCCCAGAAGCACACCCTGGGCGAGATGATCGACCGGTATATCCGGGAGGTACTGCCAACGAAACCCAAGCAACAGGCCGACCAGACGCAACAGCTGGAGTGGTTCAAAGCCGAGATCGGCGCGTACACCTTGGCCGATGTCACGCCGGCCAAGATCGTCGAGTGCCGGGACAAGCTGCTGACCGAAATATCCGACAAGACCGGAAAGTCCCGCACCCCAGCGACGGCGGTGCGCTATATGGCGGCCCTGTCGCACGCCTTCACGATCGCGGTGAACGAATGGGGCTGGCTCGACGACACGCCAATGCGGAAGGTGAAAAAGCCGTCCCTGCCGCGTGGGCGCGTCCGATTCCTGTCTGAAGACAGCCTGGCGCCGGACGGTTCCGTGATCGAAGGTGAGCGCACCCGCCTGTTGAAAGCCTGCCAGTCGTCCGCGAATCCATTCATGTACACCGTGGTGGTGCTGGCGCTATCCACCGGCATGCGTCAGGGCGAGATCATGGGTTTGACCTGGGATGTCGTCGACCTCAACCAAGGACGCGCCACCCTTCACGAGACCAAGAACGGTGAACGGCGAGTCATACCACTGAGCGGCCGGGCACTGGATCTGCTGAAGGCGCACGCCAAGGTGAGGAACCTACAGACGAACCTGCTGTTTCCCGGCAAGCCGATACCCGGCGAGGACGGCAAGGTGACGTATAAGCCCATGGACCTGCGTGCACCCTGGGTAGCCGCCCTGAAGCAGGCTGAAATTGAAGACTTCCGCTTCCACGATCTGAGGCACTCTGCTGCCAGCTACCTGGCCATGAGCGGTGGCAGCTTGGCGGAGATCGCCGAAGTGCTGGGCCACAAGACCTTGCAGATGGTCAAACGCTACAGCCACCTGTCCGAGGCGCACACGGCCGGCGTGGTTGCCCGCATGAATGAGCGGATATTCGGGCGGTAGTGTGACTTCAAGCCCCCCCAGTTGGCTGCCTGACTGGCAAGACCCAAGTCAGTATCCGGACCCGGCGACGACGAGTCTTGGGCGGTGGGCGTGGGAATTCCTGCGTCGCAACCCATCGTATCAGACCGACTACGAGAAATGGGCCGTGGTCCCGGGCCAGACCTGGGGGAAGCCGCCCAGCGATACGCCGCTGTCTGTCTGGGCGTGCTGTGATCCGCGGCCTCTAGCCGGTGAAACCGAGTATCAGTACAAAGCCAGGCTCACCGCGGAACGACGGCCGTGGGAGATCATCCCCTTATTTCGAGTATTATGCGAAAAATACGGATTGAATCCGCCATACCTGCCAGACCCCAGCCATGATAGCCCGGGCTTCATGTTCTCGCTGGTCACCGCCTGCAGCCCTGAACGGGTGGAAATTTATGACGATGACGAGCTCTCGCACGAGTGTATCAGCGTAGGTGCGCTGTCACCGGAATCGACGGCAGAGGTCGTTATAAAAATTGACCTGAACCTGCCCCTGTCAGTGCAGTTACAGCGGCTCGAGAAATCCCTGAAGCTGAGTCAGGAGCAAAAGAAGAAAGCCGTTGCTATTAGCCCGGTAAAACACCGTAATCGAGTGAGCGCGTATCAGAATTACCTTCGAGTCCTAGACGGTAGAGCGCGCGGTGTATCCTTTGATACGCTGGCCAGCGTGATCCTATCGGGTGTCTCGAACACCCATGACACCGACTGGCTCGGCCGGAGGAATGTGTGTAACTACTGGAAAGCGGCCGAAAGGCTGTGTGAATACGACTACCGCTACATCGTTATGACCTGAAACGCAAGGAAAGATAAGGGACTTGCTTATCTTTCCTATATCGCCGCCGCGGATCCCGCAACACTACGCCACGTGAAACAACGACCACGAGGTACAGTATGTCCGCGCCCACTCTTAACACCATCGCGCAACACTGCGCAAAACACCCTGAGTTCACGCCCGGCTGAGAACGCTACAAGATTTTTCACGCATCCGAAAATGGAATGGCCGACATGTGCGTCATTATCCGCGACGGAAGACGCGTTCTGCTCCATGAGCAGCGCTATTTTCTTTGGCTCGACATCCGAAGCACCGGCGAGCTGGCTCGCGTCAGGCGACTGCTGCGCGACGCCAGGGACCGTGGCGAATACCTCGCGCCGGAGGAGGCCGTCGCTCAGGCTCGCGGCCGGTCGGCAGTCGCATGACCATCCAGAGACCCGAGCAGATCCGGCGCGCCGCGCAAAACACCGCCCGCCATCCGCGTAACACCGCACCGGCAGTGCGCCAGGCGTTGCCCAACACGCGGCAACAGTCACACGTGTCGGACGGATATGTCGCGGTGCTCGCACGGCTGATGCGGGGTGCGCCATGACCCGCCGCCGACCGCCGTATGCCTCGGTGCTCGCCGAGCGTTTGGCCGATGCCGGCGGCTATCAGCGCTGGGCCGGTACGTCCGCTGATGGGCAGCACGTCACCATATGGGTCGCCATCGGACACGGCGCATGGACATGGGCGCGCGAGCGTCTCGACCGCATGCTGTGCACTCTGTGCCCGCCGGCCGATGATCCATCCGGTTACGACTGGCGCTGTCTCGCTGGCCATGCGCCGGTGTGCGTGATCCGGTGTGGCGATGTGTCCGACGACCGCGTGCACGCACTGGCCGCAGCACTGTTGCGCGATGGCGTGGCACGTGTGCTCGACGTGCTGACCGGCGACCTGCACATCGTAGAGGTGGCGGCATGAGCGCACGGACGATCGTGCACGCAGCGGCACCGTCGGACGACTGGCCGGCCCTGATACCTCTGCCAGACGGCCTCCCCGCCGTCCCGGAACTGGATCCGCTGCTGTTGCCAGATGAGCTCAGGCCGTGGATAGAGGACATCGCCGAGCGCCTGCAGTGCCCTATGTGTTACCCGGCGATCGGCGCGATGGTGGCCCTGGCCGCCGTGGTCGGCCGGCAGATCGGTATTCGTCCTCGCGAGCATGATGACTGGACCGTGGTGCCCAATGTCTGGGGCGCTATCGTCGGCCGCCCCGGCGTCCTTAAGACGCCGGCGCTGCAGGAGCCGCTGCGGCCACTGCGGCGGCTAGAGCACCGCGCACGCGATGAGTATGAGACTGCGCGACGCCAGCAGGAACAGGCGGAGGTGATACGCAGCGCGCAGCGCACTGAGGCGAAAAAACTTATCCGCAAGGCGATACGAGAAAATGAGGACCCCGCACTGGTCGCTGCGCTGATTGAGAACGACGACAGCACGCTGACGCGCCGGCGATACATCACCCAGGACCCCACGGTAGAGAAACTCGGCGAGCTAATGGCAGCGAACCCGCGCGGCATCCTGATATTCCGCGACGAGCTGACTGGCTGGCTGCGGTCGCTCGACCGCGACGGCCAGGAGTGCGCGCGAGCCTTCTACCTGGAGGCCTGGGCAGGCACCGGCGGCTACATCTACGATCGGATCGGTCGTGGGACCATCGATATCGAGGCGGCATGCGTATCAGTGCTCGGGGGCATCCAGCCTGGTCCGCTGTCGGAGTACCTGCGCGGTGCGCTGGACGGTGGCGCTGGCGATGATGGGCTGCTCCAGCGCCTGCAGCTGCTGGTGTGGCCGGACCCGCCCACGACCTGGCGAGACGTGGACCGCTGGCCGGATAGCACGGCGCGGACGACTGCATGGGGTGTATACGATAGGCTCGACAGCGTCGTCCCGGATGCACTCGGCGCGCACCGCGATGGCGAGCGCGACACGATCCCCTATCTGCGCCTGTCGCATGCTGCCGTGGAGGCGTTCCGCGAGTGGCGCGACGGGCTGGAGCGGCGGCTACGCTCAGGTTCCGAGCACCCCGCGATGGAGAGCCATCTCAGCAAGTACCGTTCCCTGATCCCTTCGCTGGCACTTCTGCTGCACCTCGCCGACTCCCCCGAGGGTGGACCGGTCACTGAGACGTCCATGATCGCGGCTATCGCATGGGGCGGCTATCTGGAGGCGCACGCCAGACGACTCTATGCCCATGCGCTCGATCACGCATTGATGGCGGCGCGCGAGCTGGAGCGGCACCTAAGGCGTGGTGAGATCGTCGCGCCGTTCGCCCCGCGCGACATATACCGGCACCACTGGCGCCTGCTGGACCGTCGCGGTGCGGAGGCGGCATTGGAGTACCTGGAGGACATGGGCTACGTCCGCAGCGAGCGCTATCACACCGGGGGGCGTCCGCGTGTCCTCTATCACGTACACCCGGCGCTGGAGGGACGGCCGTGAGTACGTGTTATGCCGACGCGCTAGAACGGCTGAAAAAAATCAAGAATCTGAGCCGGGACGGGGTGCAAAAAGTGACAGAAGAGGGTTTTGGCACTTCTGGCACTACCCCTGGCACAAAAAAAGAAGAAATTTTTTTTCAGCGACACGCCTACAAGTTCAAGCTGCACAACGGTGAAGGTGGCGGAATCTACCTGACGGACTCCGCCGACGTTGAGGCCGCGCGGGGTGAGCTGCTGGTGACCTATGGCGAGCGGCTGGCGCTGGTGGTGAGGGCATGAATGACTCATTGCAGCTTTAACGCCACGTGTGTCGTGACAATAAACTTCGGCCATGCTCCACACGCACAAGTGAGTCCCAAAAATGCAGATCGCCGCTGATGAAAGACCGCTCGATACACCGGCCGCAGCCGCGTTTCTCGGTTTGTCCGAGGACAACCTGATTCAGCGCCGGGTGCGCCGGCGGCCGCCCGAGTACCTGAAAATCGGAAAGTCCGTGCGGTATCTGCTCAGCGATCTTCGGGAGTTCCGCGACGCCTGCCGGGTGCGGGTGCGCGGTGAATAAGTTCCCATCAACCTGCTGCTCCAAGCAGGGCGCCCCAGGCAGCGGTGGGCGCAGCTCGAAAACACTGCCAGCGGAGGCCCGGACTCGTTTTCCTACCGGGTGACCCTGCCGTCTGGCGGCACGAGACGCCGCTGTCCTTTAATCGTTAACCATAGGAGATTTGCCGATATGAGTTTCAATAAACTGCTGGATGTCCTCGAGTTGGAGCAGCGCAAGCGGGCGGCTGCCGAGCACGCCTATTTCAACAACCCAGGGCCCCAGCCCAGCCTGGCGAAGTCGCAAACTTTGCCGAGCTTTTACGTCGAGGAGGTCGAGCCGCTACCGCAAGACAGGCACTTTGAGATTGAATTCCGGCCGCCCGACAACCGGGCTTTTCATGAGGTGTGCGAAAAATTCCAACACGAGATGATGGCGATGAAGACATCGCTGGCCGCCCAGCAGACGAAAACAGCCGCCGACAACGAGCGGTTGTGCCGGAAGCGGCTTCAGAAGTCGATGCCAGAGCGTTTCAGGAGTTTTAATTCGAATCTGCGAAAGGCAGTCCTTGCCGGTGAGCTGACGGCTGACGAGGCAGGTCTTCTGGAGTTCAAGCGCAACCAGTACGCTGCGCAGTGCGCGGAACTCGGCCTACTTCCATGATCCGCACGAGCCAGCCGCGGATCAAGATCACGTTGATCAAGACGATCCGGCGTCGCAACGGCCTATCGGAACGGTATGAGGGGGCCGGGAAGACGATCGACCTGGAGCAGCTGCTGGACGACAATTCGTCGGTCACGGTAAACAAGAACATTGACCAGGCGTTCGGCTACTTCTCGATCCGTCTGGCGAACAAGGCGATCCAGCCGGAGCCCGGCGGTTTCCAGGACAGTCTGTACGGCTGGATTGAGCCTATGGACGCGATCGAGATCCGGATGGGGCGCGATATACACCTGAAGGGGCGGACTGCGGACAAGCTGCCCATCGTCATGCGCGGATTCATCTCATCCATCCGCCGGTCCATGAGCATGTCCGCTGACGGCAGGCCGATCCGGCAGGTGATCATCGAGGGCCAGGATTACGGAAAGCTGCTGAACATCATTCAGATATTCTACCAAAAAGCCTATGGTCTCGGTAAAGACCTGCTGACCGCGTTCAAGTTGACAAGCAACCATGATGTCCGGGCGACGACGTTCACAACCGCCGGCTTTGTGCAGGAGATTCTGACCAAGGTGGTCAACCCCCATCTCAAGGGATTGCAGGAAGCGAGTTTGCTGGATGTCAAGCCCAGCATACTCCCGGACACCGCGGGCGTGCGTGACGGGATTATCGCGCCGTTCGGGTTCCAAAGTTTCGAGGGGACCCTGTGGGAAATGCTGCGCGTCTGGACCGACCGGTACTGGAACGAGGTGTTCATCGAGGACCGCGAGGACGGCGTATACCTGGTCTGCCGGCAGATGCCGTACAGGGATCTGAACGGCAAACCGATCGACGGTGCGCCAGATCCGGGGACGGTCGGCGTGGCCTACGAGCACGTGAAGGACCTGCACATCGGGCGCACCGACCGGAATATAGCCAATTATTATTGGGTCGATGCGCCGCGGGCGAACATGATTGATAATGCTACGGTCCAGATGCAGGCGTATGCCGTCGAGGACAATAACTTCATTCCGGATTATCCGAATGCGAGAGTAGCCCTGTACGGGTACAGGAAGCTACATGTGCAGACCGAGCAGGGCGAGAGCGTTCCGGACCTGGACGAGGCGCGCCACGCGGAGGTATCGAAGGCCGACGATGACTGGGTCTTCCAGCGGCTGAAACGGCTGATGGCGCAGAACCGGGACAACGTGCTGTACGAAGAGGGGAGCGCTACCGTCCGCGGCGACGACGCGCTCAAGCCGGGCCGGTATCTGCGGTTCCGGATGGGGTCTCGGGAGAGCGGCTATGATGCGGAATACTACTGTACGGGTGTGACCCACGAGTATTTGCCGTACCGGTCCTGGGTGACCCGCGTCGAGCTGATCCGTGGCAACGGTTATCTGGCGCGCTCAGAGATGGCCGGTTCACCGTATCTGGCGGAGCGGGGACGGGGGGCCTACGAGTAGTCTGCGCCAGGTATCTACTCGGTCCTAGGGAGTACCCCGGTGATGGGTTCAGGTAAAGACTGATGTTCGAGCTGGCGAACGCGATCCAGGAGCTTGTCGGTTTTGCGCTTGTCGCTTGTGCGTCTTGATCAGGCAACGGTAGCGGATGGCCTCTGGCTGATTGTTTGTTGTGAGCCCGAACTGTCCAGAATGGACGGTAAGTATTATGGATAGCTCACCTTGTGACATCAAGATGGTTATATAGCGGATATATGTTAAGTTTTTAATAACATTAAATAATTATGATTGCGTATGCGCCTAGGGCTTCTGGCGACCTTTGCGCCTACCTCTCCCTGCCACCTTCGACATGTGCTCCCGCAGCACCCGCTCGACGTAGTTTGAAATCGTCCGGTCATCCTGAACGGCAGCCTGTTCCAGCGCCTCCTTCAGCTCGCAGCTGAGACGAATCCCCAGGTGGCAGTCTTTCGTCGTCGATCCCATTATCTGATCTGAGCATTTAACAATGTTTGACATTCTATGCCAGGCGTGTATATAAAGGCAAACGTGAAACGTTGTTTAACATCGGTCAAGCGAAGGAGGCCACTATGAAAGACACCGAAAATACCCTGACTGGTCGGAACAAAACGTTTGTCGATCACCTGTACCGCACTCATACCATCGATCCTGCATATTACGTCCACCCCTTCCGGGATTTGACCCAAGCAGCCGCGAAGTTCAATGATTTCGAGGGTGGAGATCGGCAGCTGATGCGAGAAGCGCTCTCCAATGTTCGCGGGATCAAGGGGCGGGCTATCGAGGCACTGAATGGCGTTTCGTGTCTTATGCAACACGCATGCGGCGATACCCGGGAAAGAAGCGACCCGGTTCTGTGGGCCAGGGCGCCGATGTTACTGCTCACTGATCTGGTGCAGGACATGGACGCCATTGAGCGCAAGATTGTTGATCGGATGATTGAAGGGAGGGCCGCAGTATGAGCCAATCCACCGGACTGGCACAGGAAATCCAGCCATGACCGAAACACACGACATCGAAATCGCGCCGGTTCGACGGAGCAGGAGAACTACAGGGCGATTACCAATCGCACCGAGGACACGGTGGCAATTCTCGCCCTGATCGAAGATCGAGACGGTTCCGGCGACTACGTAAGCCATACGACGTATGAGCGGGAAGCCGGCGTCGCTCGGAAAATGAGTGCTGATCTAGAGAGAGGCAGACCGCATGGGCATGGAAGCCGCGAGCGCGCACTGATGAAGATCTAAATTTCGGCGCTCGGCGAAGCGAGGCCCCCGGGCGCAATAGTGCGCGGCGTGGACTTGAAAAATAACGCGACCTGACCGATACTACGGTCAAGCTCCGCTTGGTACCGGTGTGTGAGCGCAGGGAGACCTGAAAGGGCCTTGAGTTGAATAGAGTTCTTAGGAACTTCCTCCAACGCCTGTAAATCCAAAGACCCGGAAGGCCGCAGATTCTTTTTGAGTTTGCGGCCTTTCTTTTTGCGCCCTGCCGGACGCGTTGGCCGTAGTTCTCGTTTGTACGGTGATCCACCGGGTTCCGGATTGAGGGCGGTAGCAGGGGCCGCGGGTTTGTCGCCAGCCCGCGGCCTTTCACTGGATCTGTCGCCGCCACTGCGGTATATTATGTCCGTCTCAAGTGGCTCCTGTTCTGGAGCCCGAAACTTTCCCAACGTCCTGGGCCTGACTGAAAACAGCCCGATTATGATTGCTGCTGCCGCACTGGCGGTGCCGTGCATGCCTTGTGCCGGTGGTGGCGCGTGTCCGATAGTCGATATTGGGAGTGCTGCTATGGAATACCCGAAACCCGATCGATCTGACTTCACTCCGAACCTGGAGAAGGCGGATATCGATGATGTCCTGGACCTTGGCTTCGGCGAGGGCGTCATGAGCGACGGCCGGCCGTTCCGGGTAGAGTGCTGGGCGCACCATGGTGCCACGCTGCTGACCTTCTTTTTCTCGTCAGCCGATCTGGACCATGTTAGCGATAACGACCTGCTGCGCTTGCTGTCGTCCGAAGGGCTGCTGCAGCCGATCGATGGCCGCGAACCGGATGTTCGTGGTGAACGGGTAACGGACGCCGCGGGCAACTATCTGTGGTCGGTCAACGTGATGATCGGCGACGACGAGGGTGTCAGGATGCGTGACACGCACCCATTGCAGCGCTATAAAACCGAGTAGAGAGGGTGAATCATGGCATTAACGGACAAGTTTGCTGAGGCGCTCGTGTTCGCCGCCAAGCTTCACGCTGAGCAGACCCGGAAGGGCACGGACATTCCGTACGTCTCGCACCTGTTGGGCGTCGCCAGTCTGGTGCTGGAACACGAGGGCACCGAGGCGGAGGCTATCGCCGGCCTGTTGCACGACGCGATTGAGGACCAGGCGCACGATTACCCGGGCGGCGCGCAGCAGCTGCGGCAGGCGATCGCCGACCGGTTCGGGGTCGAAGTGTTGGCCATCGTTGACGGTTGCACCGATGCCGACACGGTGCCCAAGCCACCCTGGCGGGCACGCAAGGAAGCGTACATCGCTCATCTGGCAGAAGCCTCGCCGGCGGTCCTGCGCGTCTCTTGCGCTGACAAGCTGCACAACGCCCGGGCCATCATGGTCGACTTGCGAACGCACGGCGGCCGCCTGTGGCAGCGCTTCACGGCGGGTAGGGATGGGACACTCTGGTATTACCGAGCGTTGGTCAGTGCCTTCGAGGCGGCCGGAGCGCCGGTTACACTGGTAGATGAGCTGGGCCGCATTGTTCAACAGATTGAGGACCGGGCTGATGGACAAACGAGACTGGGCACTGACTGATCACATCTGCGCCGAGTGCATCGGCCGGGTACTGGAGCACACAACCGAGGACGGCCGGGTAATCGCCCGGTGTGCGGACTGTGGCCAGGAGGCAGAGGGTGGTCACCGGGCGTTGTGCGCCTGCGGGCTGGTGCTGCGGACGGGGAAGGCGGCCGGGTTCTACTGTGCGCGGAACGGTAATCACGAACCGGGGATGAACCCGGAGATTGTCGGGCTGTTTGATGAGAACGTGTGCGGCGTGGTCGATGGCTACACTCGGTGACCAGTAGCGTTAGACCTCAAAAAGGAGAAAGGAATGAGCGTACAAGAACCACCCGAAGGCATGATCACTGTCCAAGATTTTGCTAAGCGAAAAGGACTAACTCCCGACAAGGTAGTCGCGATGATAAAAGAAGGCTTCTATGTTGGCCGTGTTATTGGTGAGCAATGGTATGTAGATCTATCTGAGCTTTCTGGAGCAAGCACTACATCGAAGAGAACGACAGGCACCGCGTATCGGTCGGATTACGGAACAGCCCGCAAGATATCGATGTTCATATCCTTCTTAGGGTGGTTGGTATTTGCCGGCGGTGTTCTGGGTGCGCTTTCCGGAATGGCTACTGGGCTGCAATCACGATATGGCGGTGGAGTATCTATCATCGCCTTTCTTCCAGGAGTTGGTCTTGCGGTTTCCGGATTGTTTCTCGTTGCGGCTGGACAAGTTACAAGAGCCACAGTAGATAACGCTGATCACACCAGAGAGATACTCAGCCTCATAAGAGAAAAAGCCTAACACGGCCACTTTTGGGGCCCGGTTATGGCTGGCGTTACACGACCATCTCCCTGTTCATCTGTTCAAGGCGCTCGATGATCCGCTCTGCTAATGCCAAGTCGATCTTCGCGATTTCGTCGAGAATAGCCTGGTGGAACGCCTCCAGACGCTGGGCTTCCATCAGCTTGTCGGTGATATACGCGGAGGTCTTGAGTGCTTCCAGGTGGTGCCGCGACGCCTGAATATAGAGCTTCGGATTCCTCAGCCGGCCGTCGATCGTCTTGCAGTGCGCCAATACCTCGTCGGCATGAGCGACACACGCTCTGATCCGATCGATCACCCTGAACATTGGCGTCCCCGCAATGTCGTCAACCCGTATGACCTCCGGCATCTGCTCAGCTGTGTCCTTGAGTGCCGTGGCCTTCGGGTCCGGCTCAGTGTTCGTCCGCCGCGTCGCCCGCTTCTTCGCCCGTATAGCCGCTTTCCGGCCCGGAACGCCGCTGTCACGGACGGCGGAAACCCAGCGATGCCAGGTTGAGCTGGGCACGTTGGCATACCGCTGCGTCCGCAGATCCAGGACGTCGGCCTTCGATCCGCCGCGGGACAGGATGCGGGTGATAGCCTTCATAGCCTGGCGTCGGGTCTCATTGTCAGCCGGCATCATTGTAGCCTTCTGCAAAATCCTTGAGATTCTGACCCTGTTCCGGGCTGAGCAGCCCCTTGCTGACCGCGGCGCGGATCGACGCCGGTTCCAGCTTCGTGGGCACATGCGACCTGGCCGGCCACACTCGGTCCAGCAGTAGACTGATCGCCGCCGTATCGCCCAGCAGCGCATTTTGCAGGGCCTTTTCGGTCAGCTTCCGGATATTCTGCTCGATCAGGCGACGTGCTGGCGTCAGCTGGTTAATCGGTCGGCCGGCCCGCGTCGTCTTACCGTCCATGTTCGATGATCCGCCGCAATTCAAGACTCGGCCGCCAGATGTGCAACGCCGAGCACAGCAAGGGGTTGTAGTCCTTGGCCGTCGCCTTCGCCGAGCGGCACAGCACGCCATCGACCGTATCGCTCAGCGCCTTCAGACATCTGTGATGCTCGGTCGCGATGGCTGTCTGCAACTGACCGCGCGCCTGATCGAACGCGGTCTGTGCTGCCCTAGTCGCCGTGGTGGCCTGATTCACTGTCTGGCGCCGTTCGTCGATCAGTTTGGTCAGGGCCTCTTTGTCTGCGTCGATCAGCAATAGCTTGCCCGCGTCGTCGTCCCTGGTCTCGCCAGCGGCTCTACGGGTTACAATAGCCTGTCGCTGTGCTTCCAGGTCGGTCTGCCGCTGCTGGACAGCCCGCAGAGATGTGTGGGCGGCAGCCTCGGCCTCTTGCGCGATCTGCAAGGCTCGGCCGGCGCGCTGGACGCTCATCGCGAGCGCTACGGGAATGTGGGCATCAGGGATAACAATGGCCGCCAGCTCGACCAGCTCGGCATGGATCGCCGCGGTGGCGTCCTCGACCTCGCGGCGGGCCTGTTCTTCTACTTGCGCCTCTATGTCTTCTTTGGCAGCCTGCATCTGTCCGGCGTCCTGCGCCTCGATGAGCGCCAGATCCCGTTCAGCGGCTTGGACGGCGGCGTGATGCTGGGCGGTGTCGGCGCCGAATTCCAGCGCGCTGGTGAGTGCTGACTGGGCTGTGTTCAGGCGGTTGGCCGCTGCGGTTCTCAGGTCATTCATATCGGGGTCCTCAAAAAAATAAAATGGCGTTGTTGGCGATACACGTCGCCTATACGGCATTCTGTTGTCACGACGCCGCGAGCACCAATCTAACGGCGTGGGACGGCGCGCGGGATTTGGGCGGGAAAATAGTGAGAGAGCGCGGCGATCCCGGTCGTGGAGGGCGCTGCACTGCGCCGTGGCGCACTGATGGCGCACTTGCGAACAAAAAAAGACCAAAACAGGCAGTAACCGAGAACAAGGGCTATGAGCTAAGTGCCTCTCGCGACTGTTGTTGTGTATTATTTTGTGCTGCCATTTTTTGGCTGACGGGCACTTGTAATCAGCTGGTCGGGGGTTCAAGTCCTCTCGCCGGCTCCATGATAGAAAAGGGTTTTCTGGAAACGGAAAACCCTTTTTTCTTGTCCGTGGTGCACTAACGCGCGGCGGAAGGCGGCAAACGGCCGCTAGTGTATCGGTTTACGCTGGTTGGGCCGGCTTGTTGCGCTAGCCGTAGGTATTCTGTACGTAGGCGTCGACCAGCTGCTGGAAGTCCTCGGCGATGCGCTCGCCTTTGAGGGTGACGGTTTTTTCGCCGTCGACGTAGACCGGCGCCACCGGTCGTTCGCCGGTGCCGGGCAGGCTGATGCCGATGTTGGCGTGTTTGCTCTCGCCCGGCCCGTTGACCACGCAGCCCATCACCGCCACGGTCATGTTCTCCACCCCCGGATAGCGGCTGTGCCACTGCGGCATCTGCGCGCGCAGATAGTGCTGGATGTCCTGCGCCAGTTTCTGGAAATAATCGCTCAAGGTGCGCCCGCAGCCGGGGCAGGCGACCACGCTGGGGGTGAACGAGCGCAGCCCCATCGACTGCAGGATCTCCTGCGCCACGATGACTTCCTGGGTGCGGCTGCCGCCCGGCTCCGGGGTCAGTGAGATGCGGATGGTGTCGCCGATACCCTGTTGCAGCAGGATCGCCAGCGCGGCGCTCGAGGCGACAATGCCCTTGGCGCCCATGCCGGCCTCGGTCAGCCCCAGGTGCAGGGCATAGTCGCACTGCGCGGCCAGGCTGCGATACACGGCGACCAGATCCTGCACGCCGCTCATCTTGACCGACAGGACGATCCTGTCGCCGCCCAGCCCCAGTTCCTCGGCGCGGTGGGCGCTTTCCAGCGCGGACAGGACCATCGCCTGGTGGATGATGACGCTGCTGTCGGCGGGCTGCGCACGCTGCTGGTTCTCGTCCATCAGGCGCACTACCAGCTCCTGGTCGAGGCTGCCCCAGTTGACGCCGATGCGCACCGCTTTGTCGTAGCGGCAGGCGGTTTCGATCATGCTGGCGTATTGTTGGTCGCGTTTTTTGCCGCGCCCGACATTGCCCGGGTTGATGCGGTACTTGGCCAGCGCCTCGGCGCAGGCCGGGTGCTTGGCCAGCAGTTTGTGGCCGTTGAAGTGGAAATCGCCCACCAGTGGCACGTCGATGCCGCGCGCATCCAGCCGCTCGCGGATCCGCGGCACGGCGGCGGCGGCCTCGTCGCTGTTGACGGTCAGGCGCACCAGTTCGGAGCCCGCCTGCGCCAGCTGCGCCACCTGGCGGCTGGTGGCCTCGATATCGGCGCTGTCGGTGTTGGTCATCGACTGCACCACGATGGGCGCATTGCCGCCGACCAGCAGGTGGCCGACGCGCACGGCCCGGGTCTGGTGGCGGGTGACAGGGGTCATAGGGCTGGTCATGGGCGCATCATTGAAGCGTTTGCAAGACGCCCATGATAGTCGTCCTGCCGTCGGGGCGGAAGGCGGCTGTAGTGGCTCAGTGATTTTGGCCACTTAATAAGGGGTGATACTATCACCCCATAAATTAAGTAGGTATTACTATGAGTACACGAAAAAGACGATCCTTTACAGCAGAGTTTCGGCTTGAAGCCGCTCAGCTGGTTGTTG
>JASBST010000089.1 GCA_030148775.1 Thiogranum sp. | reverse complement strand
GCCCTGAATGGCAGAGAAGTGTACGAACACATCATCGCCGCCGTCAGAGGGAGCAATAAAACCGAAGCCTTTGGATTCGTTAAACCATTTGACGGTACCAGTTGTCATGAAGATTACCTCAATCAAGTATTAAAAGGTGCGTGTTCAATTGCCGATCGTTAAAGGTAATGTTCAGGAGTTACCTAGAGGTTCTTCTGAGGCGACCTAATAGAACGTGCAACTAAATTTTCCCGTTATTCCGTCAGCGGAGCGCGCTGTCCATCCCCGATTGAACGGACTAACAATTCTAGTATATATGAAATTTCAAAAAAAACACTGTTGTGAAGGTTAATTCATATTCCTCAATAAATGCGCCGCCTCAGGTGGCGACGACCACCCGGATGGCGTCCAGTCGTGGACCGATCGATTGCACTACGCTATTCAATAGGTGCAGCTGGCGACGAAAATATTCCGTTTCCTCTGCGCGCACGGCGGGATTGACTCGCGAGAGTGCCTCCAGGCGCTCTATCTCACGCAGTATCAGGTCGCGTCTGGCCTGGCTGGCCGCCTCGACAACGGCGCGACCGCGCTCGCGCGCGAGCGCCTCGCCCCGCTGCAACAACCGGCGCAGGACGGTCTCGCGTGCCTGGATCACGCGCCCGGCGGTGTCTTTGTCCAGACTGCTGCCGCTCGCCGTGACGCACCGCGACAGCGCCTGCGCATCCCGCTCGCGGCCTTGTTCGTCCAGCGCCAGGGGCAGTAGCACCGGTGGCAGATGAAATGGGCGGTTCAGCTGGCGGTGTCCGCCCTCGAAGATGTACAGACATTCCACCAACAGCGTACCCGGTTGAACGCCGGGGCACTTTGCCGCAGATACCATGCAATTGCCCAATTCACCGGTCAGCAGCATGTCCATGCTGTCGCGTACCAGCGGATGCTCCCAGCTGAAATACTGGACATCCTCCATTGCCAGTGCCGTGTCCCTGTCGCAGGTGAAATTCACCCCCGAGTCGTCGAGCCCCGGTAGCGGCATCAGCAAATGCTCACCCGGGCGGGCGTGCGCGCAGCCGGCGTCGAGCAGACGCACTTCCACGCCGAGGACGTCGAGCAGTGCTTCGACATAGGCATTGAGCCGGGCGCTGTCCTCGATTTCCCGGGCCTGTGCACACAGCCGATCCGCTTGCGGCTGACGACAGGAATTGTACTCCAGCAGACGGTCCCGTCCTTGTCGCAGCTCCAGATCGAGCATCTCACGGCGTGCGGCGGCGGCGGTGATGAGCGACGTGGGGTCGGCGGCGGGCGTGCGACAGAGTGACATCAGCGACGGGCCCAGTTCGGCATAAAGCTGCGCGCCGGCGGGACAGGGACGGGTGAACGCCCCCAGCGCGCGGTCGTACCACTGGAACAGTACCGCCTGTGCGCTGTCCAGCAGATAGGGGACGAGAATGTTCACCGTTTGTCGCTGACCGATACGGTCCAGGCGACCGATACGCTGTTCCAGCAGGTCGGGGTGTAACGGCAGATCGAACAACACCAGATGGTGAGCGAACTGGAAATTGCGGCCTTCGCTGCCGATTTCGGAACAGATCATCACCTGGGCGCCGAGTTCGGTTGCGGCAAAGAAAGCGGCGGCGCGGTCCCGCTCCAACAGGCTGAGTCCTTCGTGGAACACCGCGGCATGAATGCCGTGGCGGCGCTGCAGCGCCTCGGCGAGCTCAATTACGGTGCGGGCGTCGGCGGCTATGACCAGAGCTTTTTCAGTTTTCAGGGCGCGCAGCCGGGTCACCAACCAGGATACGCGCGGGTCCACTTGTGTCCAATCGGGCGATGGTCGGCCGGCGCTGTAGAGGCGCTCTGGCGTGACGAGCCGCGTGGCTTCGGCGTCGGTGCCGACGCGGCCGAGGCACTGTGCGTATTGCGCCGGCAGGGGCAGGGGACAGGCCTCCAGCGCGCGTTCGGGGAAGCCCTGTACCGTGGCGCGGGTGTTGCGAAACAGAATCCGTCCGGTACCGTGGCGATCGAGCAGTCGAGCAATCAGTGTGTGGCGCGCGGCATCGGCGTTGGCGGACGCTGTTTGTAACTGGCCCAGCAGCTTGCTGCTATCGGTATCCGCGTGCAGAAATCGCTGCAATACCTCCAGCTCCGGCGGGTCGAGCAGGCGTCGGCTGAACAGCGACTCCACCGCCCTTGCCACCGGCGCGTAGTCGGTTTCCTCGCGACGGAATCGCGCCGGATCCGGAAAACGATGGGGATCCAACAAGCGCAGGCGGGCAAAATGGCCGCTGCGGCCGAGTTGTTCCGGGGTCGCGGTCAGCAGCAGCACGCCCGGGGTGATGGCGGCGAGTTGCTCCACCAGCCGGTAGGCGGGGCTGGCTTGTCGTTCGCTCCATTGCAGATGGTGGGCTTCGTCGACCACCAGCAGATCCCACTCGCCGCGCAGGACCAGGGCGCTGTAGTGCGGCGAGTCGACGAGAAACTCCTGGCTGCACAGCACCAGCTGCTCGCTATGGAACAGGTTCTCGTGCGCTGCGTCCTGCTCCAGCGCCTGGCAGCGTTCGCGATCGAAAATCCGGAACATCAGATTGAACCGCCGCAGCATCTCCAGCAGCCACTGGTGCAGCAGACTCTCCGGAACCAGTATCAATACCCGCCGGGCCCGCTCGGTGAGCAGCTGTTGATGCAGAATCAGTCCGGCCTCGATGGTCTTTCCCAGCCCCACTTCGTCGGCCAGCAGCACCCGTGGTGCGTAACGTCCGGCAACCTCGTGGGCGATGTATAACTGGTGGGCCAGCAGGCTGGTGCGGCAACCGGTCAGTCCGTATAGCGGGGATTGCGCCAGGCGGAAACGTTCCTCCCAGGAGCGGCGGCGCAGTTCGAACAGATTGAGCGTATCGAACTGATGGCTGAACAGCCTTTGCCCCGGCCGGTTGAGCTGGAGCGCCGAGTCCAGATGGCTTTCGCTCAAGTCGCGCTCGCCACCCTGTGGGTCGCGGACGCGGTAATCGAGCAGGCCGTTGAGTTCGGTCACAGAGACGACCCGCAGGGCATTGCCGTGATCGTCCCGGATCTCGTCGCCCGGCGCGAAACGCACCCGCGAAAGCGGCGCACTTTGCCGCGAGTAAAGGCGGGTCTCGCCGCTGGCCGGAAATACCAGCGTCACCGTGCGGCCCTGCGCTTGCGTTACGGTGCCAAGTCCGAGATCGGGTTCGGCGGCGCTGACCCAACGCTGACCGGGTAAAAAAGCCTGCAACTGTCGGCTCCACAGCATCACAAAGGCCCGCCATGTTAGTGCAAAGCGTGGGCTCGGGAAACGTTTGTTGTTAGAATCGCCACCCGTTGACCCGCGCTTGTCGGGATCGGACCAGGGATATGAAAGCGAACGAACTGAAAAAAGGCATGGTGTTCGATCAGGACGGTCGGAATATTCTGGTCCGCCAGGTCCAGGTCCAGGCGCCGTCCTCACGCAGCGGCAACACGCTTTACAAGGTGAGGGGTAACGATGTCGCCAGCGGTCAGAAATTCGAGCGCAGCTTCAAGGGCGAGGAGACGCTCGACCCGGTGGCGATCGCCCGCCGGCCGGTACAGCTGTTGTATCGCGATGGCGACGGCTGCACCTTCATGGACACCGAGAGTTACGAGCAGTACACAGTGTCAGAAGAGGTGCTGGGAGACGATCTGGCCTTTCTGAGCGACGGTCTGGAGGGAATCACCGCCCTGATTACGCAAGGCGCGCTGTTGGCGATCGAATTGCCGGCCACGATCACGCTTGAAATCGCCGACACCGCGCCCGGCATGAAAGCCGCATCGTCGTCGGCGCGCACCAAACCGGCGACGCTGAGCACCGGGCTGGTGGTGCAGGTGCCGGAATACCTGGCGCCCGGGGAACGTATCAAAGTCAATACCGAAACACGGGCCTTCATTTCACGCGCCTGAGGCCGGCGCCCGCCGTGGCAGCCACGGCGCGGCACCGTCTCAATGCTTTGCGGCTTGGTCGGGCGAGTTCAACTGGCGCAGCACCTCGTGCATGATTGCCAGCGCTTGTCCGAATCCGTAGAGGCTCACGGACGTTTCGCTGGCATTCTGCAAGTCGTCGCGATGGTAACCGACGTCCATTTTTTCGCCGCCGCGCATCTGCATCAGCAGCCGGTCGACCTGAGCCGGCGAGAAACCGTCGGTGGCGGACGCGGTGAGAGCCCTGTTGCGGTCGACGCGCAGCAGGATTTCCGATCAGGCGCGGTGCCGGTCGCCGATCGTAATTGTTCGCCGCCCCGCCGCGTCCTGAGCGAGTTGCAGCCGCCCTCGGCGCAGAACACAACCATAGCGGCCCTGGTCCGCAAGGGTGCAATTCAGTCGCCAGTTGCCGACGTCGGCTGGATCCCAGGGGCTGGCGCGTCTGCCCTGGATCAGCGCGCTGCCGTCGGCGTAGCTCAGCCGATAATTCACGCCGTCGAGGCGGCCACGTTCGTAGCGTGCCAACAGATTCTCGTGCAGTTGTTGGTCCGGGAAGAACTTGCATTCGAGACCCGCATCCGGCGTGACCGGCTGGCGGATACGCTGCTGCGTGTTCACCTCGGGCCATCCCTGGACATATAGTGCGCGGTCGGTACGCGTGCATTCAGCGGCGGCGCCGGCCGCGCTTGCGCACAACAGTGTGGCGGAAATCAACGCTTTCATGGGTTGTCACCCGGGCGATTGTCGACGCCCCCAGTGTACACGGCCGGGCAGCGGCGAAACCAGCGGTGTGCGTCGGCGCCGGTGGCGCAGGCGTGGGGCCACGGGGCGCCCGGCGCCGCAGGATCAGTCGAGTACAAGCACGCTGATCAGTCCGGCGTCCACCCAGGATTTCAGCAGACCCGCCGCGTGCACCGGCACATGCTCGGGCGGCAGCCATTCGCACAGCCCCTCGCAGATTTCGCCGAACGCCGCACCCCGACGCCAGGCGTCCACCGCCCACCTTTCCTCGACGCCGAGCGAGCGCCAGTGGATATCGAGTTGGCGGCGCCACAGCAGCCAGGCCTGCGGCGTTGTCGCGGCCGACGGTGGCGCGGGCGATTCGTTCTGGTCCAGCGCCTGCCAGATCGGCACGACGTTCCAGCTCAAATCCAGCCGGCGCAGCGATGGATGCGCCTGAAAGTGCAGCCGCGGCCAGTCCGGAGGCGCGATATCGGCGATTTCCGCCACCGCCACGACGCCGGCCTCGGGGGCGTCGAAGACCTCGCCCTGGGCCCATTCGAAGGCGGCCATTTCGCTGAGTACCGGTTGCGCCGACCAGGGAGCGGTCTGCGCCAGCAACGCGGCCATGTGCCGGCCCAGCCAGCGCAGCGACGGATGCCGCGACGGATGGCGCCCGATATAGGTGTCTGCCAATTCGGCAAACTGCGTTGGCCCCAGGAGCGTGCGCAGTTTGGGATAATCGACTTCCAGCGCTTCGCGCAGGCGCAGCCGGTAAGCCTCGGCGTAAACCGTCAGGCGCCGGGCGCTATCGGCACCGGGAGTTTCGGCGATCCGGCTCAGGAACCGCGTGTCGCCGGCGAGTAACGCTCTTTGAAATTCGCGTTGCAGGGCGCGCAGGGTCATCAGGCGGCCGAGGACTTGAGAATCGGCGCGGCGATGGTCCGGGCGCGTTGCAGTTCGTCAAGCAGCTCGGTCAGCGCGGGGATGTTGTCATCGCGTTCGATCATGGTCGAGACCATGCCGAAGCGGCGTACCGCGGCTGCGTACAGTTGCCATACCGGCTCGATAACGGGTTGATCGTGGGTGTCGACGATAATCGGGCCGTTATGACTGTGCCCGGCCAGATGAAATTGACGGATACGTTCGGCGGGCAGGGCGTTGATATAGTCGAGGGGATCGAAACAATGATTGTGGCTGCTGACGTGGACGTTGTTGATGTCGAGCAGTATCAGGCAGTCCGCGCGCCGGGCGACGGCGTCCAGAAATTCCCATTCCGGCATCTGCGAGCAGGTATAGGTCAAATAGCTGGAAACATTTTCCAGCAGAATCTGCCGGCCGAGGAAATCCTGCACTCGGCATACCCGTTCGGCGACGTGGCGCACCGCTTCCTCGGTATAGGGCAGCGGCAGCAAATCATGCAAATGCTGGCCTTCCATTGCGGTCCAACAGAGGTGATCGGAGATCCACTCGGGTTCCACCCTGGCTGCCAATGCCTTGAGTTGGCCCAGATAATCCTCGTCGAGCGGATCAGTGCCACCGATCGACAACGAGACGCCGTGCATCACCATGGGGTAGTCGGCGCGGACGCGCTCGAGAATGTGCAGCGCTTTGCCGCCCCCGATCATATAATTTTCGCTGGTGATCTCAAACCAATCCACCGCCGGTCGCCGCTGCAACACGCTGTCGTAGTGCTCGGTTCTCAGCCCCAGACCATAGCCCAGGTAGGGCCTGCTTGTCGTCGCCGGTGTCTCACGCATGTGGTTGTCAGTACCGTTGGGTCGGCCGGCGCCCGCGTTGCCACTGGGCGCCGGTCGCCCATAGAAGGTTTACTCCGCTTCGAATTTACCGCCCAGTTGCTCGCAAGTGCTCTTGTCGACCGCGACAAAGCCCTTGCCCTTGCAGGCATTCTGGCCTTTGCACTTGTTGTCGGCAGTGGCACAACTGCTCTTGCCCTTGCAGGCGTTGACACCGACACAATGGCCTTGGCCGGTGGAGCCGGCGGAGGCGGTCAGGGGCGCGGCGGCGAACATGGCCGCAGCCGCGGTGGCCAGCGCGATGCCGGTCAGTTTACGTGTTGCGTTCATAGATGATCCTCGTTGTTGATGAATGTGATGAGCGATGCTTGATCAGTCGGCGCGCCGTATGACGATTCTGGCTACCGGATTGCGCCAGTCGCGCTGCGACGCCAGCAGGTCGCCGATACCGTGGATGCCGGAATGGATGTGCACGAATCCTTCTCCGCTCGTGCCCGGTGAACCACCGGAACCCTGACAAACCGGCCCGGGGATTGAGACACACAGTTCGTCATTCGGTTCACTGCCGGCGTCATACGCGGGCGCATAGAGGGTGCGGGTCTTGTGGCCGCGAGGCAGGGCGACGTTCTGCAGCGCCACAAAAGCGTCATTGGTTGGAATTAACATCGCCGCCAGGGAGAGGCGATCCTTGCCCGGGCGGGCGGCGATTTTCAGGGTCAGTGACGCACCCGGATCGAGCAGGCTGTTTCCGGCTACGCTGGCGCCAACCCTCGGGTCGGCGTCGACGGCCGTTTGCAGGGGACCGGTGGCGCCGCCTTCGGCGAGGGCCGCCAGGGCGTCGCTGGCCGGCTCTCCGGCGCTGAACATCAGTGCCGGCGCGGCCCGGTGGCTGACCAGCAGAAAAGGCGTAAAACTCTGACCGGCGGTCAGATTGGTGATGGTGACTTGATAATGTGGGCGATGATCGTCGTCGGCCTGGACCGCGGTGGCGGCAAATGCCAGCCACGCCGTGGCCAGCAAACAGAGGTAGCGAATACGCATTGTTGTTACTCCCTTGGGCAATGTTTCGGAAAGATCTCGGTGGTTGTGAAAACCGTGCACAGCATGTGCGTTCAGGTTTCACGGATGCATCCCGTAAAGATCACATTTCCATCACATCGCGGCGTCGTCTCAGGCGTGCGCCGGCAGGCTGAAATCGAAGCGTGTGCCGTCGTCGGGTGAGCTGGCGACGACGATCTGGCTGGCGTGCAGATCGAGAATCCGTTTCGCGATCGCCAGACCCAGGCCGATACCGCCAGCCCCCTGAGCGCTTTGCTTGACTTGATAAAAACGGTCGAACACGTTCGCCAGCTCCCGGGTGGGGATGCCGCAGCCGGTGTCCGCGACCCGCACGTTGACCCGCCCGGACTGCGCCGCCAAGGTCACCGCCACCCGGCCGCCGGCCGGCGTGTGGCGGATGGCGTTGTCCAGTAGATTTTCCAGTACCCGCTCGATCAGGCCGATGTCGGCGCTGACAAAAGGCAGATCCGGCGGAATGTCCGTCTCCAGATCGAGTCCCTGGGCCCGCGCCCGCAGGCGGTGTTTCAGTACCACGTCCTGCACCAGTTCGCCGGGGGCAAAGGGTTCGGGGTTCAATTCGACGTGCCCCGAATCGAGCTTTGCCAGCTCGAACAGTTCGCTGACCAGTTTGCCCAGGCGTTCGCTCTGGCCCAGTGCGATTTGCAGATATTCCTGTCGTTGCCCGGCGCTCAATGTGTCGGCTTTCATCAACAGCGTTTCCAGATAGCCTTGTAGCGAGGCAAGCGGCGTGCGCAGATCGTGCGAGACGTTGGCCACCAGTTCGCGTCGCAGCGTATCGGTCTGTTGCAGCGCCTGCACCTGGGAGCTGATACGTTCGGCCATGTGGGTGAAGGTATGGCCGAGGCGTCCGAGTTCGTCGGCCGAACGGGTATCGAGCGCATCGAGCGGCGGCAGTTGCGTGAACCCGCCGGCCTCGAACTGGGCCATGGCCCGGTCCAGTCGACGCAAGCGCCGCGTCAGCAGCCGCAGCAGCCACAACGATGCCGCGATCCCCGCCACTGCGGCGGCGCATAAGACGTATAAAGCCAGGCGCAGGATATAGCTGCTTTGCAGCATGGCCGCCGCCGAGGCCCACTGCTCGCCGGCGAGTACGACGTACAAGTAGCCCTGAGGAGTCGCGCCGTGGCCGATCGCGGCGGCGGAAAAGACCTTGCGGCTGGCCGGGTCGCGCGGATCGTCACCCAGTAGCGGCGTGCGCGCCACGCCGCGCAGGAAGCGGCGTACCGGCGTCAGATCGACCCGTTGACGCTTGACCTTTCCCGGCGGTGCCGAAAAGGCCAGGATGTGGCCGGTGGCATCCAGCAGATAGACCTCGATGCTCGGATTGATCACCATATAGGTATGGAATATCGGTTCCAACGCCGCCGGGTCGAAACGTCCACCGTCGAGCTGCAGACGATTTTCGGCGATCAGGTTTGCCGCCAGTGTCTTGTTCAGTTGTTGATTGAGCTCCTGTAAATAGAGCCGGCCGGCGTGCAGCATCACCGCCAGATAGAGAGCACCCAGCAGCGTCACCAGAACGACCACGCCAAGCGCCAGCCGGGCGTACAGGCTGTTGAACAGCCGCTGCTTGGACGTGGCCTCAGGCATTGGCGCCTTCGGCAAATTTATAGCCGACGCCCCAGACGGTCAGTATGTAGCGCGGTTGCGCCGGTTGCTGCTCGATTTTTGCGCGCAAACGATTGATGTGCGAATTCACAGTGTGCTCGTAACCGTCGTGACCATAGCCCCAGACCAGATCCAGCAGTTGGGCGCGGCTGTATACGCGGCCGGGGTGGCGGGCGAAATGCAGCAGCAAATCGAATTCCCTGCCGGTGAGGTGCACTTCCCGGTCGTCCAGTTGCACCCGACGTCGCAGTGGATCGATGCACAGCGTGTCGATACGCAGCGGGATATCGGCATCGCGCGAGGCCTCGCCCATCGCCTCGGCACGGCGCAACAGTGCGCGCACCCGGGCCAACAGCTCGCGGATACTGAAGGGTTTGGCGACATAGTCGTCGGCACCGACTTCGAGCCCCAGCACGCGATCGAGCTCGCTCGACTTGGCGGTCAGCATCAATATCGGCAGATAGTCCGGCCGCGCGCGCAGGCGCCGGCAGATCTCGAGGCCATCCACACCGGGCAGCATCAGATCGAGAATGACAAGGTCGACCGCTTCGGCGGCCTGGCGCAGCGCCTCCTCGCCGTCGGCCGCGTGCGTCACCGTATAGCCGGCGTCGCGCAGGTGCATGAGCAGCAGTTGCGCAAGGTCCTGATTGTCCTCCACCACCAGAATACGGCGTGTCACCTGTCGGCCTCCCCTCGGCATCCCAAAACCTGAACAGCAAAGCACGGGAATATCACGAAATCATCCCGATCGGACCTGGCGCCGCTTTTCAGCCGCCGGCGGCGAGCAGCGGCACGCGGCGTTCAGCGTCGCTCAGGCCGCCGTGCACGCCGATAAGTTCGTAGGTGTTTTCCTGTGGCAACCAGTCCTTGAAACAGAAATTGTCCTCCCACAACAAAACTCTGTCGCCGATACGCCGCTGCAGCTGCGGATGGGGCTCACCGCTGCCGAACCAGCCGCCGCCGAGCAGCTCACGGCTGGGCAGGCTACGCGCCTTGCCGGCGAAGGCCCGGCATACATAGGCGTCGAAGGCCTCGGCGCAGCCCGGCCGCAGATAGCAGTACACCGAGCGCGGTTCACCGCACAACGGCAGTGCCAGCATGTCCTGCAGTTGTGGATGATCGGCCAATTGCAGGCGTGTCGCGGGAGTGGTGTCGATCTGGCCGTGATCGGCGCATACCAATAGCAGGGTGTCGCTGCCGCGAATCCGTTCCACCAGCGTGGCGAAGGCGCGATCCAGTTGCAGCAGATGCGCGTGCGCCGCCTCGCTGTGGATGCCTTGGCGGTGACCGATGCTGTCGAGTTCCGGCCAATAGGCGTAGACAAACTTGCGTGTGCCGTCCTCCAGCAGCCGGACGCACTGCGCGAGCAGGCCGTCCAGGTCGCGATACCGGTGCAGTCGGGCGCCGCCCAGATGGGCCTGGTTGAAATCCGAACCGGCGATGCTCGACGGCGTCACCTGGTGCGCCTCGACACTGATACGCGCGGCGAAGGGCCGGTGGGCGAACAGCGCCGCCGGATCGACCCCGGCCTGGACCAGGCTGGCGCCGCCATAGCGGGGGCGTCCGGGGAGTATGGACATCACGGCGCCGAGTTCGTGCAGATACATGTGCCATCCGGTCAGGCCGTGTTGTTGCGGCGCATCGCCGGTAAGAAAAGTGGTGATCGCGGCGGCGGTCGTCGGCGGATAGACGGAGTCGAGACCGCCCAGCAGGTGCCGGTGCATGGCGCCGGCATCCGGGTGTGTGCGCAGGTAATCGAAACCCAGGCCATCGATCACCCACAGCATCACCTGTCGGTGGGCGGCGATTTTCTCCGGCGCCAGCAGGCGCAGCGGCATATAGTCATGGACCGGGCCGCCCAGTCCGGCCTGGAGCGAGGCCATGAGGTTGACAATACTGCCGCCACGGTAGTCGGGTAGTAACATGCGTAGGGGTCAGTAGGGCGGACGTGTTTGCGGCGGGCGAATCAATGTATCGGTTGTCCGGCGTGTCGACTATCGTCGAAGGCGGGTTTCGTCGGCCGCGATGCCGGCGCCGAACCGATTCGCGGCGTCTCGCCGCGCACCAGCGATTGATACAGCGCGCTATAGCGGGCCGCGCTTTGCGTCCAGGAGAAGTCCTGTTGCATCCCGGCGATCACCAGCTTCCACCAATCGACCCGGTGTTCGCGATACAACCGGAGCGCGCCGAGACAGGTCGCCAGCAGCGCTTGCGCGCTGTCGTCGTCGAAACACAGGCCCGTGGCGGTGCGGCTGTCCAGCGTTGTCTGGTTGTAGTCGACAATGGTGTCGCACAGTCCGCCCGTGCGCCGCGCGATCGGCACCGTGCCGTAGAGCTGGCTGTACATCTGGTTGAGGCCGCAAGGCTCGTAGCGCGAGGGCATCAACAGGGCGTCGCTGCCGGCCTCGATGCGGTGCGCCAGGCGCTCGTCGTAACCGATCGAGACCGCCACCTGACGCGGGTGGCGGGTGGCCGCCGCCAGCACCTGTTGTTCCAGCCTGCGTTCGCCGCTGCCGAGTACCACCAGCTGGATCGGCTGCCGCGCCAGTTGATCGATGATATCGAGCAGCAGGTCCACGCCTTTTTGCGCCACCAGTCGACCGATGTAACCCAACAGGAAGGGTTGCGAGCTCACCGGCAGCGCGTGATCGCGTTGCAGGGTGTATTTGTTGAACAGCTTATGCTGCAGGTTGTGCATGTCGTAGCGGCGCGCGATCAGGGGATCGGTGGCCGGGTTCCAGTGCTCCAGGTCGACGCCGTTGAGAATGCCGCTGAGCTGTTCCGAGCGGTGGCGCAACAATCCTTCCAGGCCATAGCCGAAGGACTCCTCGCGGATCTCGCGCGCATAGGTCGGGCTTACCGTGGTGACGTGGTCGGCGTTGGCGATACCGCCTTTGATGAAGGACAACTGGTTGTGGAATTCGAGACCGTCGATGGACCACAGGGCGTCGGGCAGGTTGAGTGCCTGAAAGGTGGAGGCGGGAAACAAACCCTGGTAGGCGAGATTGTGGATACTGAACAAGGTGGCCGGACGCGGCGACTGACGGCTCAACAGCGCTGGCACCAGACCGGTCTGCCAGTCGTTGCAATGCAGCACCTGCGCGCGCCAGTCACGGTCGCCGACGCCCAGGCCGAGCGCGGCGCAGGCACGGGAGAACAGCGCGAAGCGGGCCGCGTTATCCGGCCAGTCGCGGCCGTCGGGTTGCAGATAGGGATTGCCGGGGCGGTTGAAAAACGCCGGTGCGTCGATCAGATAGACGGGGGTCCGGCCGCCGGGAAGCGAGCCGCGCAGGAGGCGCACCGGGGAATCGCTGCCGTTGAGCCGCAGGCGCGAGACTTCGTGCAGAGTGCCGGCGCGTTCGACCGCGGCGGGATAGGCCGGCAGCGCCAGACGCACGTCGTGTCCGAGCTGTGCAAGCGCGGCGGGCAGACTGCCGCTGACATCCGCCAGACCGCCGGTTTTGATCAGCGGATATGCCTCGCTGGTGCAGAACAGAATATCCATCAAGCGGCCTCCAGCCGTTGCCACGTAATATACACGGAATCCGTCGATTCTCCAGTTCAGGCGGGGCCCCGGTCCCCCCCGTTTCCGGTCGCGGCTCCGGGGTCTGTGCTTTTTGGTCCACTAGTGCCATCCAGCCCGGTAAGCCGCGGCACATACTGGTATAATGCTCGCTTTAATTCCCCTCAGGCGAAGGGTTTTGACTATGTCCACGGCTGCCAGGTCCCTGTTTTCCTACCGTCCCTACTGGGCACGGCGTTTCGGCACCGCCCCGGTGTTGCCGATGTCGCGTGCCGAAATGGACAGGCTCGGCTGGGACAGCTGCGATGTCGTGCTGGTGACCGGAGACGCCTATGTCGATCATCCCAGTTTCGGCATGGCGGTCATCGGGCGGGTGCTCGAGGCGCAGGGCTTCCGCGTCGGTATTATCGCCCAGCCCGACTGGACCTCGGTCGAGCCGTTCCGGGAACTGGGCCGGCCGAATCTGTTTTTTGGCGTCACCGCCGGCAATATGGATTCCATGGTCAATCGCTATACCGCCGATCGCAAAATCCGCTCCGACGATGCCTATACGCCGGGCGGCAAGGGCGGTAGTCGCCCGGATCGTTCCGTGCTGGCGTATGCGCAGCGCTGCCGCCAGGCCTGGCCCGAGGTGCCGCTGATCCTCGGCGGCATCGAGGCCAGTCTGCGGCGGGTCGCCCATTACGATTACTGGTCCGACAAGGTGCGGCGTAGTGTGTTGCTGGACGCAAAGGCCGACCTGCTGGTGTACGGCAACGGCGAGCGCCAGATCGTGGAGATCGCCAATCGGCTGGCGGCCGGCGAAACGCCGGAGCAGATCACCGACGTGCGCGGAACGGCATTTATGCTGGCCGAGCCGCGGCCGCAATGGACAGAGATCGACTCGCGCGATATCGACCGGCCGGGCCCGCTGACGCCGCCACCCGATCCCTATGCCGCGCAGACGCCCGCCACCTGCGCCCAGACGGCCCCCGCGGGCGGTGAAACGCAAGTGGTGTTGGCGCCGCGCGTGCGCCCCGACCGGCAACGCAGCGTCGTCCGCATGCCCGCCTACGAAGCGCTGCGCGACGATCCGGTGCTGTACGCGCACGCCTCGCGGGTACTGCATCTGGAGACCAACCCGGGCAATGCGCGCGCCCTGGTGCAGCGTCATGGCGCTCGCGACCTGTGGCTCAATCCCCCGCCGCTGCCGCTGACCACGCGCGAACTCGACCGTGTTTTCGAGCTTCCTTATACCCGTCTGCCGCACCCGGCCTATGGCGCCGAGCGCATCCCCGCCTACGAAATGATCCGCTTCTCGGTCAACATCATGCGCGGCTGTTTCGGCGGCTGTACCTTCTGTTCGATTACCGAGCATGAAGGGCGCATCATCCAGAGTCGTTCCGAGGACTCGATCGTGCGTGAGATCGAAGCCATCCGCGACAGCACGCCCGGGTTCACGGGGGTCATTTCCGATGTCGGCGGTCCGACCGCCAATATGTACCGTCTGGCGTGCAAAAGCCCCAAGATCGAGGCGGCCTGCCGGCGGCCGTCCTGCGTCTACCCCGGCATCTGTTCGAACCTGAACACCGACCATACGCCGCTGGTGCGCCTCTATCGACGGGTGCGCGAATTGCCCGGTATCAAGAAAGTGCTGGTGGCCTCGGGTCTGCGTTACGACCTGGCGGTGAAATCGCCCGAATACGTCAAGGAGTTGGTCACGCATCATGTTGGTGGCTACCTGAAAATCGCGCCAGAACATACCGAGCCGGGTCCGCTGGCGAAGATGATGAAGCCGGGCATGGGGGCCTACGACGAATTCAAACAGCTGTTCGACAAGTTTTCGCGTCAGGCGGGCAAGGAACAGTATTTGATCCCCTATTTCATCGCCGCGCACCCCGGCACCACGGACGAGGACATGATGAATCTGGCGCTGTGGCTCAAGCGCAACGGCTTTCGCGCCGATCAGGTACAGACCTTTTTGCCGTCGCCCATGTCCACCGCCACCGCTATGTACTTTTCAGGACACAATCCGCTGCGCCGGATACGCCGCGACGGGGAAACCCTGCCGGTCCCCCGGGGATTGAAGGTGCGGCGTCTGCATAAAGCCTTTCTGCGCTATCACGATGCCGACAACTGGCCGTTGTTGCGCACCGCGCTCAAACGCATGGGACGGGCGGATCTGATCGGCAACGGCAAGCGTCACCTGGTGCCGACCTGGCAGCCCGCCGGCAGCGGCGGCGCGGCGAAAAAAGCGCCGCGAGGCAGGCCGTTTCGCACCCAGCATACCGGGTTGCCGACGCTTCCGGGCAAGCGGCGCCAGGCGGCGCGCAACGGCGACGGCAGGCGTCGCTAGATGGCAGCGGTGGCGACGGACACTGGCCTGAACGCCAGGCACCTGGCTTGTATGCGCAACGATCGCAACCTGTTCGAGCAACTGTCGTTCCGTCTCGGTTGCGGACAGGCGCTGATCCTCGAAGGGCGCAACGGCAGTGGCAAAACCTCGCTGCTGCGCATTCTCTGCGGCATGCGCCAGCCCGACGACGGCCGCTTGCACTGGGACGGCGAGGATATTTTCCGCCTCGGCCCCGAATACCATGCGCAGATCGCCTATGTGGGCCACCGCGACGGCGTCAAACAGGACCTGAGCGCGGGCGAGAACCTGCGCCTGGCGCGTGGCCTGGGGGCGCCCAATCCGGCGTTCAGTATCGAGGCCGCCCTCGATCGGGTCGAACTCTGGGAGCACGAGGACGTCCTGGCGAGAAACCTGTCGGCCGGCCAGCAACGCCGGCTGGCGCTGGCCCGGCTGTTGGTTACCCGGGCGAAATTATGGATTCTGGATGAACCTTTTACCTCTCTCGACAGTCATGGTATCGATATTGTCGAGAGTCTGTTCGCCAATCACCTGGCCGGCGGTGGTATGCTAGCGGTTACCTCGCATCACCCCGTCAGTTTGAATGACGCTGATATTATTCGTATAAATCTGTCGACATGAGTACCGCGTCCCTCAATCGCGCCTTCGCACTGCTGCTGTGGCGAGACCTGTTGCTGGCCTTCCGCCGGCGCACCGAGTTGCTCAACCCGTTGCTGTTTTTTGTTTTGGTGACGACGCTGTTTCCGCTCGGTATCGGGGCCGATCCGGCGCTGCTGCGCGCTGTCGCTCCCGGGATCATCTGGGTGGCGGCCCTGCTGGCGGCCATGCTCTCGCTCGACAGCGTGTTCCGCTCCGATTTCGAGGACGGCTCGCTGGAGCAGTTTCTCATCAGCGCCCAGCCCCTGTCGGTGCTGGTGCTGGCCAAGGTCATCGCCCATTGGCTGATCACCGGCCTGCCGCTGCTGATCGTGGCTCCCCTGCTGGGGCTGTTGCTGCACATGTCCGGCGCCAGTATCGCCGCGCTGCTGCTGACTCTGCTGCTGGGCACTCCGGTGCTGAGCCTGATCGGCGCCATCGGCGTGGCCCTGACTGTGGGTTTGCGCCGCGGCGGTGTTATTCTTTCGCTGCTGGTGTTGCCGCTTTATATTCCGGTACTGATTTTCGCCGCCGACGCGGTGGCGACCTCCGGTGCCGGCCTGCCGATCACGGCCCATTTGTCGTTGTTGGCGGCGTTGCTGGTCCTGTCGGTGAGTCTGTCGCCGCTGGCCACCGCCGCCGCGCTTAAAATCAGTCTGAGTTGATCGATGCTGCGTTTTTTCCACCAACTGGGATCGCCCAAACATTTTTACCGTATCGCCGGCAGTTGGATTCCCTGGCTGGCCGCCGCCTGCGCGGTGCTGATGCTCTACGGCCTGTATCAGGGCATGGTGGTGGCGCCGACCGATTATCAGCAGGGCGACAGCTATCGCATCATGTTTATCCATGTGCCGAGCGCCTGGATGTCCTTGTTCATCTATGTGGTCATGGCCGCCGCCGGCGCCATCGGTTTGATCTGGCACATGAAGCTGGCCGAGGTCATCGCCATCAGCAGTGCGCCGATCGGTGCCTCGTTCACCTTCCTGGCGCTGATCACCGGTTCCATCTGGGGCAAACCGATGTGGGGAACCTGGTGGGTGTGGGACGCGCGCCTGACCTCGGAGCTCATTCTGTTGTTTCTTTATCTCGGCGTGATGGCCTTGTACGGCGCCATCGACGACAAGCGCACGGCGGCGCGCGCCACCGCCATTCTCGCCATTGTGGGCGTGGTCAACATCCCGATCATCCATTACTCGGTGGAGTGGTGGAATACCCTGCACCAGGGGCCGACGGTGACGAAATTCGGCGCCCCGTCGATCGATATCCGCATGCTGATCCCGCTGCTGGTCATGGCGGTGGCCTTCAAGCTGTTCTATGTGCTGGTGGTGCTGATGCGGGCGCGCCTCGAAGTGCTGGAGCGCGAGCGCAACGCCCGCTGGGTGCGCGAGCTGGTGGAAGCCTCGTGAGCGGCCTGCAGGAGTTTTTTCATATGGGCGGGTATGCCGCCTACGTCTGGAGTTCCTACGCCATCGCGCTGGTGGTTCTGGTTGCCAATGTTATGGTGCCGATCATTCAGCGCCGCAAGCTGCTGGCCCGGCTGGCGCGGCGTCAACGACGCGAAAGGAGACAACCGTGAAAGCGGCACGCAAGAAACGTCTTTACCTGATACTGCTGATCGTCACCGGCGTGGGCGTGGCGGCCGCGCTGGCGCTGAACGCCTTCAACCAGAATCTGATGTTCTTCTATTCGCCCAGCGAAGTCAGCGCCGGGAAAGCCCCGAGCGCCTACCCCTTCCGCCTGGGCGGTCTGGTCACCGACGGCAGCGTCAAGCGACTGGCCAACGGCCTGACGACGCGTTTCGATGTCACCGACATGGATAAAACCGTGAGTATCGAATATACCGGTATCCTGCCGGACCTGTTCCGCGAAGGGCAGGGTATCGTCGCCCACGGCAAGTTGCGCGCCGACGGTGTTTTCGTCGCCGACGAGGTGTTGGCCAAACACGACGAGAAGTACATGCCGCCGGAAGTGGCCGCGGCGCTGAAAGCCTCGCACGACAAAGGGGTCGCCGAGGCGGCCAGGGAATCCGGCTCATGATCCCCGAACTCGGTCATTTCGCGCTGATTCTGGCGCTGTGCATGGCGCTGGTGCTGGCGACCGTGCCATTGCTCGGTACCTATACCCGCACCCAAAGCTGGGTGGCGCTGGCGCGACCGCTGGCGTGGGCCCAGTTCCTGTTTCTGGCGCTGGCGTTCGCGACCTTGATGCACGCATTCCTGGTGGACGATTTCTCCGTGCTCTACGTCGCCAATCACGGCAATACCCAGCTGCCCGAAATCTACAAGATTTCCGCGGTGTGGGGGGCGCACGAGGGATCGCTGCTGTTGTGGGCGCTGATTCTCGGTGGCTGGACCATGGCGGTGTCGCTGTTTGCGCGCAATCTTCCCGACGAAGTGCTGGCGCGCGTGCTCGCCGTCATGGGCATGGTCAGTATCGGCTTTCTGTCTTTCCTGCTGTTTACGTCAAACCCGTTCGAACGCGTATTCCCGGTGCCGGTGGAAGGCGGCGAGCTCAATCCGCTGTTGCAGGATCCCGGCCTGGCGATTCATCCGCCCATGCTCTACATGGGCTATGTCGGTATGTCGGTGGCCTTCGCCTTCGCCATCGCCGCACTGCTGGGCGGGCGCCTGGACGCGGCCTGGGCGCGCTGGTCGCGTCCCTGGACGCTGGTCGCCTGGGTGTTTCTCACCATCGGTATTGTGCTCGGCAGCTGGTGGGCCTACGCCGAGCTCGGCTGGGGTGGCTGGTGGTTCTGGGATCCGGTGGAAAACGCGTCGCTGATGCCCTGGCTGGCGGGGACGGCGCTGGTGCACTCGCTGGCGGTAACGGAAAAACGTGGTGCTTTCAAACGCTGGACGGTGCTGCTGGCGCTGCTGGGGTTCTCGCTCAGTCTGTTGGGGACTTTCCTGGTGCGCTCGGGGGTATTGACCTCGGTGCACGCTTTCGCTTCCGATCCGGAACGCGGTCTGTTCATTTTGCTGTTCTTGTTGCTGGTGATCGGCGGTTCGCTGCTCCTGTACGCCGTGCGTGCGCCGGGCATTTCACGCGGCGGCGGTTTTGCCACCGTGTCACGCGAATCGCTGCTGCTGGGCAACAACGTCCTGCTGGTATTGATGACCGCGCTGGTGCTCATCGGTACCCTGGCGCCGTTGCTCTACGACGCCATGGGCTGGGGCAAGATCTCGGTCGGCTTCCCCTGGTTCAACAGCATGCTGGTAACCTTCATGCCGCTGATGGTGGTGCTGATGGGGATTGGACCTTTGACGCGCTGGAAGCAGCAGGATCCGAATGAATTGCTGCGCCGTTTGCGCCTGGCCCTGGCGTTGAGCGTTGCCGCCGGCATCGCCGCGGCGGTGCCGCTGCTCGGCGACAACTGGTCGCTGGGACTGGCGCTCGGCTTGTCGGTTTGGCTGGTGAGCACTCTGCTCACCGGTCTGTTCCTGCGTCTGCGTGGCAAGGGCGGATTGCGCGCCCTGGCCGCGGACCTGTCAGCTCGGGGCGGGCGTAGTTATTACGGCATGTGGGTGGCGCATCTGGGCGTGGCGTTTTTCATCCTCGGCATCACCGTGGCCACGCAGTTCGATATCGAAAAGGATCAGCGCATGAGTCCCGGTCAGAGTTTCGAACTGGCCGGCTATCGGTTGCAGTTCGACGGCGTGGTCGAAGCCCAGGGGCCGAACTATGCCGCCCAGCGTGGCACCATCCGCGTGTTCCGCGACAGCAAGCAGATTGCCGTGCTGCATCCGGAAAAACGGGTCTATCAGGTGCAGCGCAAGCCGATGACCGAAGCCGGCGTGGATCCGGGTTTCATGCGCGATATCTACGTGTCGCTGGGCGAGCCGCTGCCCAACGGCGATTGGAGTCTGCGCCTGTACTACAAGCCTCTGGTGCGCTGGATCTGGTTCGGCGGCCTGTTGATCGGCGCCGGCGGGCTGCTGGCCGCGAGCGATCCGCGCTATCGGCTGAGGCATCGGCGCACGGCATCTGAGGGCGACGCGCTGGCCGCGGGAGGGCGTGCCTGATGCCGCGTTTTCTGCGTTATCTGCTGCCCTTGGCGCTGTTTCTCGCCATGGCCGCGTTGCTCTATCGCGGCTTGAGCATCGACCCGCGTTTCGTACCCTCGCCGCTGGTTGGAAAACCCGCGCCCAGCTTCAGTCTGCCGCAACTGGAAAACCCGCAGGCGACTGTCAGCAACGCCGATTTCTCGGGCAAGGTGTCGTTGTTGAACGTCTGGGCGACCTGGTGCGTGTCCTGTCGCGCGGAACATTCGGTGCTGATGCAACTGGCCGCCACCGGCGCGGTGCCGATCTACGGCCTCAATTACAAGGACGAACGGCCGTTGGCGCTGAACTGGTTGCAGCAGTTTGGCGATCCCTACCACGTCAACGCGTTCGACGCCGACGGCCGGGTGGGTATCAATTGGGGTGTTTACGGCACGCCGGAGACGTTTCTGATCGATAAGCGTGGAGTGATCCGGCACAAGTTCACCGGGCCGCTTACCCGCGATATCGTGCAGCGCGAGTTACTGCCGTTGGTGCAGCAGTTGAAGGCCGAACAGGGGTGAAAATGCCACGTGTGATACTTGCCGGCTGCCTGTGCCTGCAGCTGATTCCGGCGCTGGCCGGTGTGGAAATGTTCGACTTCAACGCCCAGGTCCCCGAGCAACGCTATATGGCGCTGATCGCTCAGCTGCGTTGTCTGGTCTGTCAGAACCAGTCGCTGGCCGATTCCGACGCGGACCTGGCGCACGATCTGCGCGTCGAGGTTTACGAGCACATGCAGCAGGGCGAGAGCGACCAGCAGATCATCGATTTCCTGGTGCAGCGCTATGGCGATTTCGTGCTCTACAAGCCGCCGCTCAAACCTTCCACTTATCTGCTCTGGTACGGCCCTTTTTTCCTGTTGGGGATCGGTTTGCTGTTATTGGCGCGCAACATCCGCCAGCGGGGGCGGCTGGCACGGGAAGCGGATAAGTTCTCCCCCGAGGAACAGGCGCGCATCGACGCGCTGCTGGCCGACAAGCCCCGGCCGGAGGACAAAGAGGTATGACATTGTTCTGGATTCTGGCCGGTGTGCTCACGCTGGTGGCGCTGGCGTTTATTCTACCGCCGCTATTGCGTTCGCCGCGCGCCGCTGGCGTACAGCGCGACGCGCTCAACGTACAGGTGATCAAGGATCAACTCGAGGAACTGCACGCGGATCTCGAGGCCGGTCGACTGGACCAGGCCGCTTACGCGGCGGCCCGTCACGATCTGGAGCGCAGCCTGCTCGAAGACGTGGAAAAGGCGCCGGCGGCGCCGGCGCGCGTCAGACCCGGCGGCCGCTGGATGGCCGCGCTGTTGTTGCTAGTGGTGCCGGCGCTTTCGGTGCTCATCTATCAACGCCTGGGCGCCGAACCGACGCTGGAGCGGATCGCCGCCGGTAAAGCGGCGCTGCGCGCCGCCGGTAACGATCCGCAGGCGCTGGACGCGATGGTCGAGAAGCTGGCCGAACATATGCGGCGTGAACCGGGCAATGTGGACGGCTGGGCTTTGCTGGGACGGACCTACGCGGCGCTGAGCCGGTATCAGGATTCGGTAAAGGCCTACCGTCATGCCGTGGAGCTGGAGCCGCAGAATCCGGATCTGCTCAGCGATTACGCCGATGCGCTGGTGGCGGCCGGCAACGGCGCCTTTACCGACCAGGTCGGCGAGTTGTTGCAGCGGGCGCTGACGGTGGACCCCCGTCATCTCAAGTCCCTGTGGCTGCGCGGTCACTGGCGCTACCGCCACGACGATGTGCCGGGTGCGATCAAGGATTGGCAGACGGTGCTGGCGGCGTTGCCGCCCGGCGATGAGAATGCGGTGAGTATCCAGCGCCAGATCACCATCGCCCAAGGCCGGCTTGGGCAGTCAGCGACCGATGAAACACCGGCCACGCCGCCGGCAGCGGGCGGCGCGCCGGTCGCCGGCAGCGGGCATATCCAGGTCAAGGTTGCGCTGGACGAAGCGCTGCGTGGCAAGGTTTCGCCGGACGATACCCTGTTCATCTACGCCCGCGCGGTACAGGGACCGCGTATGCCGCTTGCGATTGTGCGTAAGCGGGTCGCCGATCTGCCGCTGACCGTGACGCTGGACGATTCTCAGGCCATGGCGCCCACCATGACGTTGTCGAAGTTCCCGCAGGTGACGGTCGGCGCGCGGGTGTCGCGCTCCGGGCAGGCGATGCCCGCGAGCGGCGATCTGCAGGGCAGCGTCTCACCGGTCGATACCCACGACGGCAACGCCAGCATCACCATCGACAAAGTGGTTCCCTGAGCAGGGTCGCTCAGTCCGCGTCGCCGTAGTCGATGCGCACGATCACGTAGTAGCGGGTGGCGTCGCCGCTGTGGACCGCCACCTCGTCGTCGACCGTTTTCTTCAGCAGCGCCCGCGCCATCGGCGAGTCGACACTGATCCAGCCCTTCGCCGGATCGAATTCATCCGCGCCGACGATACGGTAACGGTGGCTGCTCCCCTGGTCGCTCTCGAGCGTGACGCTGGCGCCGAAAAACACCTGAGCGGAATTGGTCGGCGGCGTATCCACCACTTTCAGTTCTGGCAGGCGTTTCTGCAGATAGCGAATCCGCCGGTCGATTTCGCGCAGCTCCTTCTTCCGATAAATGTATTCCGCGTTTTCCGAGCGATCGCCTTCCGCCGCGGCGGCGCTGAGCGCCCGCGTCACGCCGCCGCGACGCTTCCAGATGGCGTCGAGTTCGCGCTGCAGGGCCGCGAAGCCGGCGCGCGTGATATAGGGTGAGGGTCTTGGTGAGGGTTCGCGGTGGCGTGCCATAATCTGTAATACAAGGCCGTCAGGTGTGCTACGGATGCGCCCGGCGCCGGATTGTTGTTACACTACGGCCGACGCCGTCGCGGCGCGACCGAGAACAGCATCGCGCATGAACAGCTTAACAGTCCCAGCGATAGACGCTCAGCAGCAGCACCGGGTCTGTGACGAAACGCTGCGCTGCCTGCAACGGGCCGAGCGCCTGTTTCGACTGGGCCATCGACCGATCCCGGTGTTGTTCGACCTTACCGGACGTGCCGCGGGGATGTACCGGGTGGCTGCCGGTCGCGCTGTCATCCGCTACAATCCCTTCATTTTCGCGCTCGACTTCGAGCAGGGCCTGCATACCACCGTGCCGCACGAAGTGGCCCACTATATTACCGACCGTCTTTACGGCATCCGCCATGTACGGCCGCACGGAACGCAATGGCGTGCGGTGATGCAGGCGCTGGGTGTCGAGGCGCGCGCCAGCGGCCGTTTCGATCTGTCGGGGCTGCCGCTACGGCGGCAGCGACGTTTCGACTATCGTTGTATCTGCCGCCGTCATCGGCTCTCCAGCTGCAGGCACAACCGCGTGGTCGCAGGACGTGCCCGCTATCACTGTCGTCACTGCGGCGGTGAACTGGTGGCGGCGTGATGAACTGGCAGGTGTATATGATCCGCTGCAGCGACGACAGCCTTTATACCGGTATCACTTGTGATGTCGTTCGTCGCTGGCGCCAACACGGCGGACCGCGCGGCGCCAAGTATTTTCGCGGCCGTCGCCCGCTGGCAGTGGTCTATCTGGAGGCGGGGCACGACCGCAGCAGTGCCAGCCGACGTGAAGCCGAGATCAAGAAACTGCAACGGGTGGAAAAAGAACGACTGATCTGTTCAGCCGACAACGGCCTGCATGCGGCCGCTTGCCTGGAGGTGGCACATGACGTTGAAACCTGGTCTTAAAAGCTTGTTCACACTGGTTCTGCTTGCCGGCGGGCCGCCGGTAGGCGCCAACGATACCGTCCAGACGCGGCTGATGACGCTGCCCCTGGCCGCCGACATAGCACGCGCCGCCATGGACGCCTGCGCCAAGTCCGGTTATTCGGTGAGCGCCGTGGTGGTCGATCGCGGCGGTGCGCCACAAGTGGTGATGCGACACGTGTACGCCAGTCGACACACGATTGATATTGCCGAGGCCAAGGCCGGCGCGGTGGTGCTTGCCGGCGTGAGTTCGGCCGAGTTTCGTGCCAATCGGGCCGATATCGTGCCGGAGATGAACGAGATCGACGGCATTCTGGTCCTGGCCGGCGCACTGCCGATACGCGCCGCGGGCGCGTTACTGGGGGCCGTCGGTGTCAGTGGCGCGCCTGGAGGCGATAAGGACGAGGCCTGTGCTCGCGCCGGCCTTGATCAGGTGCAGGAGCGGCTGGATTTTATCGGCGACTGAGCGTCTCCGCCGGCCCCGGTTTCAATTCATCCGCTCGCGGCGCTGGTAGGCGCCGTTGCTGAAGCTGCCGAATACCTGCTCGATATACGGATGGTTGACCGGCATCTGCGAGTCGTCCGCCACCAGATTGCGCTCCGCCACGTACGTGATGTTGTCCGAATTGTCCACCAGCACGTGATACCAGGGACGATCCTTGGGCGGACGGCTGCGCGCAACCTGCTGGTACCAGTCTTCGGTGCCCTGAAAATCGGCGTCGACATCGACGATCACACCGCGATAGTCGAATTTGACATGGTGGACCAGCTGACCGACGTAAAAACGCGCACTTTCTGACATAAGAGGCTTCCGCTAGCGTGGTACGAATGCCACTGACTCGGTAGACAGCGGCAGGGTCCGTTAGTTCTCAGTTTCAGTGTAGCGCAAGCGCGAGCAGGCGTTGGTGTCATTTGATAGGTGTCGCCGCCGGGACGGGCCGTCGGCGGGCGCACGTTTCTAGTCCACGGCCTGCAATTTGCATATCATGCCGGTATGTCCGGCTATCGCCAAGTTCCCGCGCCGTCTTCGCGCCTACCTACGGGAATTCCCTATATTATCGCCAATGAAGCGGCTGAGCGTTTCAGCTTCTACGGCATGCGCGCCATCCTTGTAGTCTTCATGACGCAGTATCTGCTGGACGCGCAAGGCAGCGCGGCTCCCATGAACGAGGCCGAGGCGCGCGGCTGGTATCATTTGTTCATCTCGGCGGTGTATTTCATGCCGCTGCTGGGCGCGCTGCTCGCCGACGGTCTGTTGGGAAAATACCGCACCATCATTCTGCTATCGCTGGTTTACAGCGTCGGTCACCTGGCGCTGGCGGTCGACCACACCCGCCTGGGCCTGGCATTGGGCCTGGGATTGATCGCAGTGGGTTCAGGCGGCATCAAACCGTGCGTTTCCGCACATCTGGGAGATCAGTTTGGCGCGGGCAACCGTCATTTGTTGCCGCAGGCATTCGGCTGGTTTTATTTTGCCGTCAATCTGGGCGCGTTCGTGTCCATGCTGCTCACGCCCTGGTTGATGCGCGCCCACGGCGCCGCGGTGGCGTTCGCGCTACCGGGCCTGCTGATGGGGGTGGCGACCCTGATTTTTTACGCCGGGCGCTACCGGTTTGTGCATGTCCCGCCGGCCGGCGGGCGCTTTCTGCGCCAGCTGTGCGGCGCCGAGGGGCTGCGCGTGCTTTCGCGTCTGGGAGCGGTTTATCTGTGTGTGGCGGTATTCTGGTCGTTATTCGACCAGACTGGTTCGGCCTGGGTTCTCCAGGCCCGGCACATGGACCGTTCCGTGTTCGGGCTGGAGATTCTTCCGGCGCAGTTGCAGGCGCTCAATCCACTGCTGGTGATGTTGCTGATTCCGTTGTTCGCTTATGGGATCTATCCCGCGCTGGAGCGCGTCTGGCGGCTGACCGAATTGCGCAAGATCGCGTTGGGAATGTTCGTCGCGGTGGCGGCGTTCGCGGTCTCGAGCGGAATCCAGTTGCAGATCGATCGGGGTTTTTCGCCGTCGATCGGCTGGCAGATGCTGGCTTACCTGTTGCTGACCGCCGCCGAAGTGATGGTTTCGGTCACCTGTCTGGAGTTTTCCTACACCCAGGCGCCGCGTGCGATGAAGTCTTTTGTGATGGCGTTTTTCATGCTGTCCATCGCGGCGGGCAATTTGTTCACCAGCGCGGTCAATTTCATTATCGAGGGCGGCGACGGCCAGCGTCTCGCGGGGGTGGACTATTATCTCTTCTTTACCGGATTGATGTTTCTCGCTGCCGTCCTGTGCAGTCTGCTCGCGCGTTGGTATCGCGCGCAGACCTGTCTTCAGGACGGTGTTCCGGCGGCGTTGGCCAGGGAATGAGGAAAAACCGCCACGGAGTCCGCGGGACCGCTGGCGTGCCGTCGCTCAGTGATCGTGTCCACCCGGGCCGTGGACATGGCCGTGGTCCAGCTCCTCTTGCGAGGCGTCGCGCACTTCCATGACTTCCACGGCGAAATTCAGCTGTTCGCCAGCCAGGGGGTGATTACCGTCGACTGTCACGCTGTCGCCTTCCACGCCGGTGACGGTGACTACCAGCGTCTCGCCGTTGGGCCCTTGGGCATGGAATTGCATACCGACTTCGATTTCCGCATCCTGGGGAAACATATCGCGCGGTACCGACTGGGTTTTGGCCGGATCGCGTTCGCCGTAACCCTCAGACGGCTCGACCGAAACGTTCAGCGCGTCGCCGGCGGATTTACCCGTGAGCGCGTTTTCCAGGCCAGGAATGATGTTGTTGGCGCCGTGCAAATAGGCGAAGCTGCCGTCGTTCGACTGGTCGATCACGGTGCCACTGCTGTCTTTCAGGGTGTAATTGAGTGTAACGACTTTGCGTGCTGCTATTTCCATAACGACCTCGGTGCGACAAAGGGTTGAATCGGGAAGGGCAGCACCATACCGCAAACCGGCGGGGGCTAAAAGAGTGGTCCAGCCGTCCGGCGCCGGTTATTTTGCCCGCGACGGGTTCCAGCGGATTATTATATCCTGCATAATCAAACGCTTTTAAACTGCCCGGAGCGCCTGCCGTGAAATTCAGCGTCGAAGAATTTCGTGCCTGGAAAAACAAGAATGTCACCCTGCTGGGAATGTCCGGCGTTGGTAAGACACATCTGTCGACGCTGTTGTGCGGGCATCACTGGTTTCACTACTCCGGCGATTACCGTATCGGTACGCGCTACCTGGACGAGCCTATACTTGACCTGATCAAGCAACAGGCGATGCAGACACCGTTTTTGCGCGATCTGCTCAGACGCGATTGGATCTATATCCGCAACAATATCAAGGTCGACGATCTGGGGCCGGTGCTGAGTTTTGTCGGCAAGCTGGGGAATCCGGAGTTGGGCGGCGTCGGGCTGGAGGAATTCACCCGGCGTCAGGCGCAGTACCGGGAGGCCGAGATCGCCGCCATGCGCGATGTCCCCGAGTTCATCCGCAAGGCCAAGGAGATATACGGGTATCAGCATTTCGTCAATGATGTGGGTGGCAGCCTGTGCGAGCTGGAAGAACCGTCGGTGATCGATCTGCTGGTGCAGCATACCTTGATCCTGTACATCAAAGTGACCGACCGCGAGGAGGAGGAGAAGCTGATCGAGCGCGCCCAAAGCGATCCCAAACCGCTTTACTACCGTACCGATTTTCTGCGCGAACAGTTGAGCGTCTATCTGCAGGAGAATGATCTGGGCTACGCCGCGGAAATGGATCCGGATGCGTTTACGCGCTGGGTGTTTCCGCGCCTGTTCCGCTCGCGTCTGCCGCGTTACGAAGCGATCGCCGGTCCGCACGGTTACACGGTGACTTCGAAAGAGGTTGCCGCGGTGCGCGACGAGGCCGATTTTCTCCAGTTGCTGGAACAGGCGATCGCGCGTTCGCACGCCTGAGGGCCCGATGAGGAATCGCAATGCCGCTGGTCGCTCATAATAATCTGCCCGCCTTCGAACGCCTGCGCAGCGAGGGGATTCGCGTGTTGCCGGCACATCGGGCGGCGCAGCAGGATATTCGCGAGCTGCACGTCGGGCTGCTGAACATGATGCCGGACGCGGCGCTCGAGGCCACCGAACGGCAGTTTTTCCGTTTGATCGGCGAGAGCAACCCGATCGCGCAATTCTACGTGCACCCCTTCACCCTGCCGGAACCGGAACGCGGCAGCGAGGCCCAGGCCTATGTCGAACGCTACTACGAACCGGTGGCGAAGGTCATGGACGAGGGCCTGGATGCGCTTATCGTCACCGGCGCCAACGTTGTCGGCTCGGAGCTGATCGAGCAGCCGTTCTGGGAACCGCTGCGCAAGGTCGTGGACTGGGCGATGGAGCACGTGACCTCTACCTTGTGCTCCTGTCTGGCCACGCACGCCGTACTGCAATTCAAATACGGTCGTAAGCGCATCGCCCGCCCGGAGAAAATCTGGGGGGTGTATCCGCACCGCGTGGTGGACAAAAGCCACCCGTTGGTCAACGACGTCAACACCCGTTTCGACGTGCCGCATTCGCGCTGGAACGAAATCACACGCCGGCAGTTCGCCGACGCCGGTTTGCGCGTGCTGGTCGAAAGCGCCGAAATCGGCGTCCACCTGGCCACCAGCGCCGACGGTCTGCGCGCGGTGTTCTTCCAGGGACACCCCGAATACGACACCATATCGCTGCTCAAGGAATACAAGCGCGAGGTGGCGTTGTACGCCAGTGGCGAACGAGCGCACTATCCGCCGTTTCCGCACAATTATCTGCGTACGCATGAACAGGCGGTTTTGCTCGAATATCGTCTGCGGCTGGAGGCCGCGCGCGCGGCCGGTCAGGCCCTGCCGGAATTTCCCGAGGGGCTGGTGGCCTCGCGGCTGGACAACACCTGGCACGACACCGCCGAGGCGGTGGTGGGCAACTGGATGGGCGCCGTCTATCAGGTGACCAACAACGACCGGCGCATCCCGTTCATGGCGGATGTCGACCCGTCGGACCCATTGGGGCTGGGGCGGGCGCCGGCGAGAGGGGGGTGAACCCCACCCGCCGGCGATGCCTCATCAGAAGTCGCCGCTGGCGCCCCGATTCATAATATCGAGAATCGTCTTTTTGACCTGTTTGGCCTCTTTGGTCAGTTCGGGGGTCAGGGGTTCGCCGCCGTGGATCATCAGGTCCATGTTCAACGTATACAGCCAGAGTTTGCCCTGGGGATCTTCGACCATGCTGATACGGCACGGCAGGTAGGCCGAGAACGCGTCGCTGAGTTCCACCATTTTCGCCGCGGTCATGGCGTTGCAGAACATGTAGATTTTCAGGAAGCGGAACGGCTTGCCGCTCATGGCCTCGACTTCCTTGTACAGGGGGAGTTCACCGACGTTCTTGATATTGTGCTCGTTGGCGACGAAACGCATGGTCTGCTCGACGTCCTCGGCCGTCAGGCCGTCCTTCACCGGCACTTTCCAGACGGTCGCCTCCGCCGCGCTTCCGGTCTCCAGCAGGGTTCGCCCCATCGCCGCATAGGTGGCGGCGGCCTTGTCGTCGAACTTGCTGAGCCGGCTCAGATCGGGGCCCAGTTTCACAAGCCCTATGATCAGTGCGACCACGACCGCCAGGCCAATTAATGCCAGCAGATTCCAGATGACCTTCATGGTGTACTCCTTTTAACGAATCGAATCATAACCGCCATCCAGTCCACGCTTGCCGTAAACGATCTGCCAGAGCTGGTTGCGTCGGGCGCGAGCGGAACCGGCCGAGGACAGCAGAAAATAACGCCACATGCGATAGAAGCGCTCATCATACCCCAAAGCGTTCAAGGCTTCGCGATGCGTGTCCACATTGGCCATCCACGCCATCAGGGTGGGGTCGTAGTGAACGCCGAAATTGTGCCAGTCTTCCATGACGAAAAAACCACTGGCCGCGCCGGCGATCTGTTCGCTCACCGGCAGTACCCCGCCGGGAAAAATATATTTGTCGGTCCAGGGGTCGACACTGGTTTTGCGCGTGTTGGTGCCGATGGTGTGCAAAAGGAACAGACCGTCGTCTTGCAGACAGTTGTTGACCACCTGCATATAAGTGCGGTAATTGCGCGGACCGACGTGCTCGAACATGCCCAGCGACACGATGCGATCGAACGTTTCGGTGACTTCACGATAGTCCTGGAAACGCAAATCCACATCAAGATTTCGATAACGCTCCTGACCGAAGGCGATTTGCTCGCGCGAAACAGTGACACCGACCACCTCGACGCCATAGCGCTCGGCGGCGAACCCGGCGAAGCTGCCCCAGCCGCAACCGATGTCCAGCACCCGCATCCCCGGCCGCAGGCCGATCTTGCGACACACCAGATCGAGCTTGGCCTCCTGCGCGTCCTCGAGATTATCGGCCTGTGCCCAGTAACCGCAGGTATAGGTCATGCGGCGGTCGAGCATGTGCCGATAGAGTTCGTTGCCGAGATCGTAATGGCGTTCGCCGATACGAAAAGCCCGGCCCCGGCTTTGCAGATTGACCAGTTTCGCACCCAGCGCCGGCCACAGGAGTTTGAGCGGCGAGATGCGTTTCTCCAGGTCGGCGCGCAGCAAGCGGTAGATCAGCGCGTCGAGCGCCTCGCAGTCCCACAGACCGTCCATGTAGGTCTCGCCGAAAGCCAGCGCGCCCCCGCCCATGACACGCGGAAAGAAGCTAGGCTGATTGACCTGAATGTCCCAGGGCTGGGTGCCATTGATTTCGACAGCGGCAAGCTCGAGCAGGCGGCGGATGGTGGTTTCGTCTGAGTTGGCCATAGGATCCCAAAATTATAAGGGCGGCAGGGCGCTTGCGGCTGCCCGGACCGGCGAGGCGCTATCATATAAAAAATCCCGCGTCTTGGCAGGTTTGCCGCGTGCAAGCCCGCGCCGTTCGATATCCGGCGATATCCAGGGCTTGGTGGGGAGGTGGCACCAGGGGTGAAAATATCCTCCGACTGACGAAAAGCCGACAGAAATCCGGTCTATAAATTAGAAGACGTCAACATTGAGTCGCTTGGGCCCGTGTTAACGCGCCGGGCGGACGCCGCCGGGCCGGTTTTGACACCCTGCAAGGTCCTGACAGAGTTGGCGTGACATTTGCCTGTATATAGGAAAAAAGGCAAGAGAATGGACGATCTTACCCGTTATCACAGTCTGTACGAACTCTGGGACAGCTCGCAACTGGCGGGCGAGAACGCCGCCTATCTGGAGGCGCTCTACGAGCAGTATCTCAGCGACCCCTCTTCGGTACCCCAGGCGTGGCGAAGTTTTTTCGCCGCGTTGCCGCGTTCGGCGAGCGCGTCGGTGGACAGCGCCCACACCGGCGTGCGTGAACAGATGCGCCAGCTGACGCGCAACGCGTCGCGTACGGCCGGCGAGCCGTCGCCGCCGGGCGGATCGGATCATGAGCACAAGCAGGTCCGGGTGCTGCAGTTGATCAATGCCTATCGCTTTCGCGCCCACCAGATGGCGGCGATTGATCCACTGGGGTTGCGTGCCTGTCCGCAATTGCCGGAGCTGGAACCCGAACGCCACGGACTCGACGGCACCGATCTCGACAGCGTGTTCGAAACCGGCTCGCTGGCCATGGACGGTCGTGCCACTCTGCGGCGCATCCTCGAGCATCTGCGCGGCATCTATTGCGGTAGTATCGGCGCCGAGTACATGCATATCACCGAGACCGCGGAGAAGCGCTGGTTGCAGGAGCAGCTGGAGAGCGCCAGCGGGCAACCGGTGTTCAGCAATGACACTCGGCTTCGGATTCTGCAACGCCTGAGTGCGGCCGAAGGGCTGGAGCGCTATCTGCACACGCGTTATATCGGACAGAAACGCTTTTCTCTGGAAGGGGGGGACAGCCTGATTCCGCTGCTCGACGAATTCATCCGCCGCGGTGCCAGCCACGGCGTGCGGGAAGTCGTGATCGGGATGGCGCACTGCGGACGGCTCAACGTTCTGGTCAATATCGTCGGTAAAACGCCGGCGGAGCTGTTCCAGGAGTTCGAGGGCACCGCGGGGCCCGCCGGCAACGGTTCCGGCGACGTGAAATATCACCAGGGCTTCTCCTCGGATCTGCGTACGCCGAGCGGGCTGGTCCACGTCAATCTGGCCTTCAACCCGTCGCATCTGGAGATCGTCAATCCGGTAGTGGAGGGCTCGGTGCGGGCGCGTCAGCAGCGCTGCGGGGACGAGGCCGGCAACCGGGTGGTACCGGTGCTGATTCACGGCGACGCCGCGTTCGCCGGTCAGGGCGTGGTGATGGAAACATTCAACATGTCCCAGTCGCGCGGTTTTTCGACCAAGGGCACCGTGCACATCGTGGTGAACAACCAGATCGGTTTCACCACCAGTCACCACCGCGACGCCCGCTCTTCGCAATACTGCAGCGACATCGCCAAAATGGTCGACGCCCCCATCCTGCACGTCAACGGCGACGATCCGGAGGCGGTGCTGCACGTCACCCGGCTGGCGCTCGATTACCGCATGCGCTTCCACAAAGACGTCGTCATCGATCTGGTGTGTTATCGGCGTCACGGCCACAGTGAGGCCGACGAACCGACGGCGACACAGCCGGTCATGTACCGGGCGATCGCCTCGCGTCCGACCACCCGCGCCTTGTACGCCGAGAGACTGGTTGGCGCCGGGGTCTGCGACCAGAGCTTTGTCGAGCGCCTGCTCGACGATTATCGGGCCCGTCTCGACGCCGGGATGTCGGTGGTGGCGGAGCTGGTGCCTGCCGAAGCGGCGGATTATCCCTATGCGGTCAACTGGGAGCCGTTCCTGGCGCAGGCGTGCACGGCTTTTCTCGATACTTCCATTACGCAGGAGCGACTGCGCGAGCTGTGGGACAGCCTGCTGCGCTTGCCCGAGGGCTTCGAACTAAACGCGGCGGTGGCCAAGGTCATGAACAATCGACTCAAAATGGTCGCCGGCGCGTTGCCGGTCGACTGGGGGTTCGCCGAGATCAGCGCCTACGCCTCGTTGGTAGGCGAAGGCCATGGTGTGCGGCTGTCCGGCCAGGACAGCGGACGCGGTACTTTCTTTCATCGTCACGCGGTGTTGCATTGTCAGCGCGACGGCTCGATGTACGTTCCGCTGCGCAATGTCGCCGCCGACCAGGGTAATTTCCTGGTGATCAACTCGCTGCTGTCCGAAGAGGCGGTGCTGGCCTTCGAGTACGGCTATTCCACCACCGACCCGCGCACGCTGGTGATCTGGGAGGCACAGTTCGGCGATTTCGCCAACAACGCCCAGGTGGTCATCGATCAGTTCATCAGCGCGGGCGAGCAGAAATGGAACCGTCTCAGCGGGCTGGTGATGTTTCTGCCGCACGGAATGGAGGGCCAGGGCCCGGAGCATTCGTCGGCCCGGCTGGAGCGCTACCTGCAACTGTGCGCGCAGCAGAATATGCAGGTCTGCATACCGACCACACCGGCGCAAATCTTTCACCTGTTGCGGCGCCAGCAACTGCTCGAGTGCCGAAAACCCTTGATTGTCATGACGCCCAAGAGCCTGCTGCGCCATCGGTTGGCGGTCAGCTCCCTGGAGGATCTGACCCAGGGCGAGTTCCAGCCGGTAATCGGTGAGATCGACGCGCTGGATCCGCAGTCAGTTACACGTGTGGTCCTGTGCAGCGGCAAGGTGTACTACGATTTACTGGAAAAACGTCGCCAGGAAGTGCTGGAACAGGTCGCTATCGTCCGTATCGAGCGGCTTTACCCGTTTCCCAAAAGTCAGCTACGGTCGCTGCTCGAGACCTACCCCCGGGCGTGGACGTTCGTCTGGTGCCAGGAAGAGCCGAAAAACCAGGGTGCCTGGTTTTCGAGCCAGCATCACCTGCGCGCGGCGATCCCGGAAAACGAGCGCCTGCATTATGCCGGTAGACGTTTTTCGGCGGCGCCGGCGGCCGGCTATGCCTGGCTACACACCCAACAGCAGCACGCGCTGGTCGATGAGGCGCTGGGGCTGGAATCTGCGGGCAACTGAATAAAAGGATCCCTATGGCTACTGATCTGAAAGTGCCGGTGTTCCCGGAATCCGTCGCCGACGGCACCGTCCTGAACTGGAACAAACGACCGGGCGAGCATGTGAAGCGCGATGAGTCCCTGGTGGATATCGAAACCGACAAGGTGGTCTTCGAGGTGCCGGCGCCGCACGACGGAGTTCTGGACGAGATTCTGGAGGACGCCGGCCAGGTCGTGACTTCCGGCCAGTTGATCGGACGGATGCGGCAGGCCGATGCCGATGCTGACGTTCCAGCGCCGGCATTGGCACCGCAACCAGAGACGGCGCGCCAGGCCGATATCTCGGCGTCACCCGCAGACGGGCAGCAACCCTTCGCCACGCCTTCGGCACAGCGTCTGATCGATGAACACAAGCTCGATGCGGCGGCGATTGCCGCCTCGGGTAGCGGTGATCGCATCCTCAAGGAGGACGTGGTGCGCGCGCTGGCGGCGCAGCCGTCGGAGTCGGTGCCGCCGTCGGCGAACGAGGCGGCGGCCGTTGCGCAACCGGCGCCGGGAACGCCACCCACCGCCGCGGGCCGCCCGGAAAAACGGGTTCCCATGACCCGGCTTCGCGCCCGCATCGCCGAACGTTTGCTGGATGCACAGCAGAACGCGGCCATTCTGACGACTTTCAACGAAGTGAATATGCAACCGGTGATGACGCTGCGCGGCCGCTATCGCGAGGTGTTCGAGAAAACCCACGGTGTCAAATTGGGCTTCATGGCGTTTTTCGTCGCCGCGGTCATCGAGGGTCTGCGGCGCTTTCCGGAGTTGAACGCCTCCATCGACAAGACCGATGTCGTCTATCACGGTTTTTTCGATATCGGTATCGCGGTGTCGTCGCCGCGCGGCCTGGTGGTGCCGATTCTACGCGATGCCGACCGCTTGTCCATGGCGGAGATCGAAAAACAGATCAACGACTACGCCGCGCGGGCGCGCGCAGGCACCTTGAATATGGAGGACATCACCGGCGGCACCTTCACCGTTACCAACGGCGGTGTGTTCGGTTCGCTCCTGTCGACCCCTATATTGAATCCGCCGCAATCGGGTATTCTCGGCATGCAAACGATCAAGGAGCGCCCGGTGGTCGAAGACGGCCAGGTGGTTATACGACCGATGATGAACCTGGCCTTGTCGTACGATCACCGGCTGGTCGACGGCCGCGAAGCGGTGCGGTTCCTGGTGACGGTCAAAGAGACATTGGAAGACCCTGCGCGTTTACTGCTCGGAGTATGAGGGATCATGGATAACAAGGCCGATGTGATTGTCATAGGCGCCGGACCCGCCGGGTACGTCGCCGCACTGCGTTGCGCCCAGCTCGGTCTGGATACGGTGTGTGTGGATGACTGGATCGGCGCCGACGGTCAGCCCGCTCCCGGCGGTACCTGCCTGAACGCGGGTTGTATCCCGTCCAAGGCGCTGCTGGAATCGTCCGAGCACTACGCGCACGCGCTCCACGGCCTGCGCGAACACGGCGTGGACGCCGCCGGCGTGACGCTGGACCTCGATCGCATGCAGGCGCGCAAGCGCCGCGTGGTCGCCGAGTTGACCCAAGGCATCAGCCAGCTTCTGCAAGCCAATCGGGTTCGCTGGCTGAGCGGGCGCGCACAGCTGTTGCCCGACAAGCGCGTACGCCTGACCGGTCACGACGGAGCGGAGCGCGAATTGCAGGCCGACGCCATTATTCTCGCGCCCGGGTCGACGCCGGCGCAGATCGACAGTGTGACGCAGGACAATGAACGGGTTGTTGACTCCAGCGGTGCGCTGGAATTCACCGAGGTCCCGCGCAGACTGGGGATTATCGGCGCCGGTGTCATCGGCCTCGAACTGGGCAGCGTATGGAAACGGCTGGGCGCCGAACAAGTCACGCTGCTCGAAGCGCAGGCGGAGTTTCTGCCGATGGCCGACCGCCAGGTGGCGCGAGAGGCCAAGCATTCGCTCGAACGCCAGGGGTTGGATATCCGTCTGGATTGCCGGGTGCTCTCCAGCGACTGCGGGACGGATCCGTTGGTTATTCGTTATCAGGATGGCGATACCGAGCAATCTGTCGAGTTCGACAAACTTATCGTCGCCGTCGGGCGGCGGCCGAACACCCAGGGCCTGGCGGCCGACGAAACCAGACTGCTGTTGGATGAATGGGGACTGATTCACGCCGATGCGCACTGCCGGACCAACCTTCCCGGCGTCTACGCCATCGGCGACGCGGTCCGCGGTCCTATGCTGGCGCACAAGGGGGCGGAAGAGGGCGTGATGGTCGCCGAGCTGATCGCCGGCAGGGTGGCGGCCGCGCTGGACTATGACACGGTGCCGTCGGTCATCTACACGCTGCCGGAGATCGCCTGGGTCGGTCAGACCGAGCAGGGGCTGCAGGCGGCCGGCGTCGATTATCGCAGCGGGGTGTTCCCGTTCGCCGCCTCGGGTCGCGCGCGTGCCATGGGTGCGTGCGAGGGCTTCGTGAAATTGCTCGCCGATTCGACCAGCGACCGGATTCTCGGCGCGCACATGGTCGGCGCGCAGTGTTCCGAGCTGATTGCCCAAGCCGTCCTCGCGATGCGCCTGGGCGGTAGCAGCGAAGATATCGCGCTGACCATCTTCGCGCATCCGAGCCTGTCGGAAAGCGTCCACGAAGCGGCGCTCGCCGTCGACGGCCGGGCGCTGCACAGCCTGCGCAAAGCGGGATCCGACGGGAGCAAACTGTAACGTTGCGGCGAAACCTGCGCTGATCTACAGTTCGCGTCGGGCGCGACGCGGTCTGTACTGTGCCAGGTGGTTGAGCGGGTGGACGATTTGACCCGCCTGACGTTACTTGTTAGTTTAAAAAGCTCGTCAACGGATACCCGATGTCCACATCCACGCAACCGCTTTACCTGCTTCTGATCAGCATCCACGGACTGATCCGCGGCCACGATCTCGAGTTGGGGCGCGACGCCGACACCGGTGGGCAGACCAAATACGTCACCGACTTGCTACGCGCGTTGTCGGAATCCCCTCACATCGAGCAAGTGGATCTGGTCACGCGCAAGGTGGTGTCCGAAGAAGTCAGTTCCGATTATGCCTGTGCGTTCGAGACGCTTTCGGACAAATCGCGCATCGTCCGCATCCAGGCCGGACCGGACGCCTATATTCCCAAGGAACAACTCTGGGATCATCTGGACGCCTTTACCGACAATCTGCTCGAATGGCTCAATCACCAGCCGCGCATGCCCGATGTCATCCACGCCCACTACGCCGACGCCGGCTATGTCGGTGTCAGGTTGTCGAATATTACCGGTATCCCACTGGTTTTTACCGGTCACTAGCTGGGGCGCGACAAAAGGCGCCGTCTGCTGGCGGCCGGTTTGCAGCGCGAGGAAATCGAACAGCGCTACACCATGGCGCGGCGCATCAAGGCCGAGGAAGAGGTGCTGGCCAACGCCAGCCTGGTGGTCACCAGCACGCACAATGAAATCGAGGATCAGTACGAATTGTACGATTTCTACGATCCGGACTGCATGGCGGTGATTCCACCCGGTACCGACCTGGAGATGTTCCACCCGCCGGTCGAGGGGGAAACTTATCCCTTTGCGCGCAACCTGGAGCGGTTTCTCAACAAACCGGAGAAACCCTTCGTCCTGGCGCTGTCCCGCCCCGACGAGCGTAAGAACATTCTCACCTTGCTGGAAGCCTACGGCGAATCGCCCAAACTGCAAAAGGTGGCCAACCTGGTCATCGTCGCGGGAAACCGCGAGGATATCCGTGAAATGGACGCCGGCGCGCAGACGGTACTCAAAGAGATTCTGCTGCTGATCGATTTCTACGATCTGTACGGAAAAGTGGCGCTGCCCAAACACCATAAGCCGCGTGAAGTGCCCGAGATCTACCGCCTGGCGGCGTCGCTTGGCGGTGTGTTCATCAACCCGGCGCTGACCGAGCCCTTTGGACTGACGCTACTGGAGGCTGCGGCCAGCGGTCTGCCCGTGGTGGCCACGGAAAACGGCGGGCCGACGGATATTCTCGGCAACTGTCACAACGGGCTGCTGGTCGATCCATTGGACAAACAGGCCATAACCCGCGCGCTGTTGCATCTGCTGCGCGAGGCGCGGGATTGGCAGAGCTATGCCGACAATGGCGTCAAGGGCGTGCGCAGGCATTATTCCTGGCCGGCACACGCCGAGGCGTATTTGTGCCGGATACGGCCTTTGTTGAAGCCGGGCGATGTTTTGCAACGCAAGGCGGCGGTGGGTCGGCGTCCGATGTTGTATCACGACCGTGCCATATTCACCGATCTGGATCAGAGCCTGCTCGGCGACCCGCTGAGCCTGAAACATTTTGTCGAACAGGTGCGTGAGAATCGCAAGTGCGCCAGTTTCGGGATCGCCACCGGGCGGCGTCTGGATTCGGCGCTGGCGGTGATGCGCCGATTCAACATCCCGCTGCCCGACGTGTTGTTCACCAGTCTGGGCACCGAGATCTACTACGCGCCGCAGTTGGTGGCGGATTCGGCCTGGAGCGTGCACGTCGATTATCACTGGAATCCCCAGGGCGTGCGCCGCGTGCTCGAGGAAATGCCGGGCGTGGTGTTGCAGGAGAAGCGCGAACAGAGTCGCTTCAAAGTGTCTTACCATTACGATCCGAGCATTGCGCCGTCGATCGAGGAAATCCACGCAGCCCTGCGCCATCAGGAGCTGGCCGTCAACGTCGTGCATGCCTTCGGCCAGTTTCTGGATATCATCCCGGTGCGTGCCTCCAAGGGCCTGGCTATTCGTTATTTCGCCCACAAATGGGGGATTCCGCTGGAACATATCCTGGTCGCCGGCGGTTCCGGAGCCGACGAGGACATGATCCGCGGCAACACCCTGGCGGTAGTGGTGGCCAACCGTCATCACGAGGAACTCTCCGGTCTGGTGGATCTCGATCGGGTGTACTTCGCCCGCCAGCCGTATGCCGCCGGTATCCTGGAGGCGGTCGATCATTACGACTTCTACGCCAGTTGCAGCGTGCCCGAGGACGCCGCATGAGCGCGTCCATTCTCATCTGTACCGATCTGGACCGGACTTTGCTGCCCAACGGCAAACAGCCCGAATCGCCCGGGGCCCGGCACTGCTTCGCTCAGCTTGCGGCACGCGAGGAAATCAGTCTGGCCTACGTCAGCGGTCGCCACCTCTCGCTGGTGGAGAAAGCCATCGTCAACTACGTATTGCCGCAACCGGATTTCGTCATCGCCGATGTCGGTACCAGTCTGTACGAGTTTCAGGACGACTGCTGGCGCCGGCGCGGCGATTGGGACCAGGCGTTCGCCGCCGATTGGGGCGACATGGACCACGCCTCGATACGGCTGCTGTTCTCCGATATCATTGATCTGCGGTTGCAGGAGGCCACCAAGCAAAGTCGCTACAAGCTGAGTTTTTACGTGCCCCTGTACAGTGATAAACGGGCGCTGCTGTCCACCATGCAGGCGCGCCTGGAACGCCACCAGGTCAACGCCAGCCTGATATGGAGTATCGACGAACCGGCCGGCATCGCCTTGCTCGACGTGTTGCCGGCATCGGCCACCAAGTTTCACGCTGTGAAATTTCTCATGCACACAGAGGGCTTCGCCTTGGAAAAAACGGTATTCGCGGGCGACAGCGGTAACGACCTGCCGGTGCTGACCAGTGGCTTGCAGGCGGTTCTGGTCGCCAACGCGACCGAAGAGGTGCGCGAAGAGGCCTATCAGATGTCGCTCCGGCGCGGCGGTGCGGAGAACCTGTATCTGGCCCGCGGCGGCTGCCTGGGAATGAACGGTAATTACAGTGCCGGCATCCTCGAAGGGGTGTTGCACTTTCTGCCCGAGTTGCGCGCCTGGATCGATTGCGGGACGCTGGCATGAGCAAAACGCCACTGTGTGTCTTCGGCGAAGTGCTGTACGACTGTTTTCCCGACGGTCAGCAGGTTCTCGGCGGCGCCCCCTTCAATGTCGCCTGGCATGCACAGGCCTTTGGTTTGTCGCCTTGTCTCATCAGTCGCGTCGGCAATGATGCCGAGGGCGAGCGCGTGCTCGCGGCCATGCGCAACTGGGGGATGTCGTTGCAGGGGATGCAACAGGATACCGAGCACCCCACCGGCAAGGTGCAGGTCAGTCTGTCGTCGACCAACGAGCCTTCCTACGAGATCGTAGCCGGCAGCGCCTGGGACTATATCCGCGCCGACGCCAGTTCCGCGGCCTGCGACTGCGAACTGTTTTACCACGGTACCCTGGCACTGCGCGGCGAGGTTTCGCGCGCGAGCGCCGTCGCCCTGCGGCGCCGGTTCGGCGAGGGTATCTTCGTCGACATCAATCTGCGTGCGCCCTGGTGGGATAGCGCGACGGTGCAGGCGCAACTTGACCGGGTCCGGGGTGTCAAACTGAACCACGAGGAGCTCAGGGTACTGGTGCCGGAGGCACGCGACATTCAGGATGCGGCCGCCCGTTTCCTGGCGACGTTCGCGCCGCGATTATTGATCGTGACGCTCGGCTCCGCCGGGGCGATGGCTTTCACCGAACAGGGCGAGAGCGCCCGGATCGACCCGGGCGAGGATTATCCGGTGATCGATACGGTAGGCGCCGGAGACGCCTTCATGAGTGTCATGCTGTTGGGCACCCTTCGCGGGTGGCCGTTGCCAAAGACGTTGCAGCGGGCGCAGGATTTTGCCACCGCCATCGTCGGTGTGCGCGGCGCCACGGTCGACGCCGCCGCTTTCTATCAACCGTTTATTGCCAGCTGGGGTTTGTCATGAGCAGTTTACCCGTTCCGGATATGGTGGCGCAGTTGCGGACTTATTTGCAGGAGCACCGTAACCTCGCCCACCAGATGTTGCACGGCCTGCAGGCGCTGGAGCAGCCCTTCATGCTGCGCAGCGAGCTTCACGACGTGTTCGAGGCGGTGTGTAGTGAGACCGCCGATTGCGGCCTGCACGCCAGTCCGTTCGAAAATGTGATCGAGCACGCGCAGGAGGCGGCCCAGGATTCGTCCTGGATCTACATGGCATTGCGCCTGCGTATCGCGCGCTGGAGTTATCTGCGAATTCATGTGGAGACCATGGTGCTGGAGGTGATAGATATCTCGGACTATCTGGCCTTCAAGGAACGCCTCGTCGGCGGCGGTCAGCCCGAATGGACCCTGGAGATCGATCTGGAGCCCTTTTCGCGGGAATTCTACAAGCTGCACGAGGCCGATTCGATCGGCCGCGGCGTGGAGTTCCTCAACCGCCGCCTGTCCAGCAAGTTGTTCGAGGATCTGGGCAAAGGCGACAGACGTCTGCTGGAGTTTCTGCGTGTGCACCAGTATCGCGATCAGCAATTGATGCTCGCCGACACCGTCGAGGACGTCAAACAGCTGCGCGATGCCCTGCGTCAGGCCGAAAAGCTCCTGGCGCCGCTGGCGCCGGACGCCGATTGGGCGCAATTCCACACCTGGGTCGAACCATTGGGGTTCCGTCCCGGCTGGGGCCGCGATGTGGCCCGCACGCGCGAGACCATGCGTCTGCTGCTCGACATTCTCGAGGCGCCGTCGCCGGGCAATCTGGAGAAATTCCTCAGCCGGATTCCGATGATCTTCTCCATCGCGATCATTTCGCCGCACGGATATTTCGGCCAGTCGAATGTGCTTGGTCGACCGGACACCGGCGGGCAGGTGGTCTATATCCTCGACCAGGTGCGGGCGCTGGAACAGGAGATGTACGCCCGTTTCGACGAACAGGGTTTGAGTATCGATCCGCAGATCATCGTTTTGTCGCGCCTGATCCCGGAGGCCGACGGCACCACTTGCGATCAGAAGCTGGAGCCGATCGTGGGGACCCGTCACGCGCGCGTATTGCGGGTGCCGTTTCGCACCGAGCAGGGCGAGACCGTGCCGCACTGGATTTCCCGCTTTGAAATCTGGCCCTGGCTGGAACGCTACGCCCGCGACGCCCAGCAGGAACTGCTGGCCGAACTCGGCGGGCGACCCGATCTGATCGTCGGCAATTATTCCGACGGCAACCTGGTGGCCTCGCTGTTGTCGCAGAATCTTGGCATTACCCAGTGCAACATCGCCCACGCGCTGGAGAAGACCAAGTATCTCTATTCCGACCTCTACTGGAAGGACAACGAAGAGCAGTACCATTTTTCCAGCCAGTTCACCGCCGATCTGATTGCCATGAACACAGCCGATTTCATCATCACCAGCACCTATCAGGAAATCGCCGGCACCGATGACAGCCTGGGTCAGTATGAGAGTCACATGAGCTACACCATGCCGGGACTTTACCGCGTGGTGCACGGGATCGATCCTTACGACCCGAAGTTCAACATCGTTTCGCCGGGCGCCGACGATACCGTCTACTTCCCTTACTCCCGCAGCGAACATCGCCTGACGCATCTGCACAGTGAGATCGACGAACTGGTTTTCGGCAGCGTCTCGCGCCCGGACGTGCGCGGCAGTCTGCAGGAGCGCGATAAATTCCTGATGTTCACCATGGCGCGCATGGATCACATCAAAAATATCACCGGCCTGGTGGAGTGGTACGCCCAGTCCGAGGCTTTGCGCGAACAGGCCAATCTGTTGGTGGTTTCGGGCTACGTCGACCCGAACCGGTCCTCGGATGAGGAAGAGCGCGCGCAGATTCATCGCATGCACGATCTCATGAATGAATACGGGCTGGACGGCCAGGTGCGCTGGCTGGGCCTGCACCTGGAGAAGGGGCTGGCCGGTGAGCTGTATCGTTTTATCGCCGATCAGCGCGGAATATTCGTCCAGCCCGCCCTGTTCGAGGCCTTCGGTCTGACCGTCATCGAGGCCATGAGTTCGGGCTTGCCCACCTTCGCCACCCGCTATGGCGGGCCGCTGGAGATTATCGAAGACGGCATCTCCGGGTTCCATCTCGACCCCAACTATGGCGAACAGGCCGCGCAGCGCCTGGCGGATTTCTTTATCGAGTGCCGCAAGGATCCGGAATACTGGACGCGGATCTCGGACGGCGGCCTGCGGCGTGTCGAGGAACACTATACCTGGAAGCGCTATGCCGAACGCATGATGACCTTGTCGCGGGTGTACGGTTTCTGGAAGTACGTGACCGATCTGGAACGCACGGAGACGCGACGTTATCTGCAGATGCTGTATGGGTTGCAGTTTCGTCCGTTGGCCGACAGCATCCGCTGATCGCGTGGCCGCGCGTCAGAATTCGCCGGCGGGCGTCCGGGTGTGCCCGCCGGACCGGCGCGCGCAGGCGGCCGCTGCTTGCCAAACAGGGCCCGTCTAGCGCAATCTGCCGCGGTGGAGATTCTGTCAGCTGTCATTGCCGCCCGCCAATGCGCCGCGGCGCGACGTCACCGTGCCGTTCTGGTTCTGACCGGTGAGCGCGACGATACACTCGCCCGTGCCCGGGAACTGACTGTCGAACTGTCCGCCGACGATGCCTGCTGGTTCGGCGAGCGCGAGCGGGCGCCTGCGAACGTACGCCTGCTGGCGCATGATTCGGCGTTGCAGTTGCTGGGCGCGGAACTCGATCTGCTGGTGTTCGACGCCTGGTCCGGATTCGATCCGGATGCCTTTGGTGCCCTGGGCGGCAGCCTGCGCGCCGGCGGCCTGCTGCTGCTGCTGGCCCCGCCGCTGCACGACTGGCCGTCCTATCCCGATCCCCAGCACGCCCGGATCGCCGTGGCGCCTTACGCCGCTGGGGACGTCAGCGGGCGCTTCCTTGCCCGGCTGGCCCGTTTGCTCGCCGACGAGATGACGCTGCTGCTGGTGGAAAATGGGCGGCTGCTGCGTACGCCCCCGCAGCGGAAGACACCGCCCCGGGATGCCTCCCAGCCGGGCTCCGGGTATGCAACTGTCGACCAACAGCGCGCGGTCGAGGCGCTATTGCAAGTGGCCGACGGCCACCGGCGTCGTCCCCTGGTATTGATTTCCGACCGTGGCCGGGGCAAGTCCGCGGCTTTCGGCATCGCCGCCGGCCGACTGGCCGCGGCCGGTCGGCGCATCCTGCTCACGGCCCCACGGGCCGAGGCGGTGAAGGCGGTGTTCGCACACGCCAAACGCGTCTTCCCCGGCGCCAGTGAAAGTTTGTGCTTCATGCCTGCGGACGAATTGGTGAGGCAGGCACCTGCGGCCGATCTGCTGCTGGTCGACGAGGCCGCCGCCATTGCGCTGCCGCTGCTCGAAAAGCTGTTGCGGCGCTATGCGCGCATCGCCTTCGCCAGCACAGTGCACGGCTACGAAGGCACGGGACGCGGTTTCGTGCTGCGTTTCTCGCAGCTGCTGGACGCCACCTGCCACAGCTGGAAACGGTTCGCGCTGGAGACGCCCGTGCGCTGGGCGGCGGACGATCCGCTTGAGGCGCTGATCTTCCGCCTGCTGGCGCTGGACGCCGAGCCGGCAGAGGCGGACGCCTTTGCGCCCGGCGCGCCGGCATCCGGGTTCAGCTTTCGTCGTCTGCGGCGCACGCAGCTGGCGCTCGACGAGCCGCGCCTGCGTCAGTTGTTCGGTCTGCTGGTGCAGGCCCACTATCGCACCCGGCCGCTGGATCTGCGGCATCTGCTGGATGGCCCCAATCTGTCGGTGTACGTACTGGAGACCGACGCTGCCATCGCCGCGACCGCGTTGGTGGCGGACGAGGGCCGATTCGACGCCGACACGGCGCGGGACATCTGGACCGGTGTGCGCCGGCCACACGGTCATTTGCTGCCGGAGACGCTGGCGGCGCACCAGGGCTTGCAGCAGGCGCCACGGCTGCGCGGTGGCCGCGTCATGCGCCTGGCGGTGCATCCGGCGTTGCAACGACGCGGACTGGGCCGGCGCCTGGTCACATCGGTGTGCAGACAACTGCAGGCCGAGGGTTACGATTATGCCGGCACCAGTTTCGGTGCGTCGCCACCGTTGCTCGATTTCTGGCACTCCCTGGGCTGGACGGCGGTGCGTCTCAGCATCCGGAAAAGCGCGGCCAGCGGTAGTCATTCGGCGCTGTATCTACAGCCGTTTACAGCGGCGGGGCGGGATCTGGCGGATGCGGCCCGCGCGCGCTTCCAGGCTCAGTTTCCGCACCAGCTTTCCGATTGTCTGCGCGATCTCGATAGCGCCATTGCGCTGCGAATGCTGCTCGGAGACGCGGCGCGGGCGCCACACCTGGACGCCGCGGATTGGCAGGATCTGCAGGCTTTCGCGCACGCGCGACGGCAGCCCGAAGCGGTTCTGGGCACGCTCTGGCGGTGTGCCTTGCGGGCGTGCATGAGCGGAGAGATAGCGCGACTGGAACCGCAGGAAACGTTGCTGGTGATGATGCGGATCGTGCAAAAGCACGACTGGGGCACATGCGCGCGGGCCGCCGGTTTCAGCGGACGCAAACAGGCTCTGCACAGCCTGCGACAGGCGCTGGGCAAACTCATCGGTTGAGTTCTGCTATCATGGCTTTTCCCGTCAGCTGCCAGGTCGTGCGAAGAAATGACTGATTATATCGGTGCCAAGGATTACCGCCACGATCAGGAAGGCTGCACCGGTGTGCTGCTGGTCAATCTCGGCACCACCGAGGCGCCCACGACGGCGGCAGTACGGCGCTATCTGGCCGAATTTCTCTGGGATCCCCGTGTCATCGAAATGCCGCGCGCCCTGTGGTGGCTGATTCTCCACGGTGTGATCCTGCGTCTTCGTCCGCGCAAGGTGGCGCACGCCTATCAGTCGATCTGGACGCCCGAAGGTTCGCCCTTGCTGGCGATTTCGCAACGACTGGCCGCGGCGTTGCAGACCCGATTGAGCGAACGGCTGTCGTCCCGGGTCGAAGTCGCCCTGGCGATGCGTTACGGTCAGCCGTCCATCGACACGGCCTTACAGACACTGCGTGAACGCGGCTTGCGGCGGCTGGTGGTGCTGCCCATGTATCCGCAATATTCGGCCACCACCACCGCCAGTGTCTTCGACGAGGTGGCGCGCGTACTGAGTACCTGGCGTTGGGTGCCGGAGCTGCGTTTCGTCCAGCACTATCATGACCACCCCGCCTATATCGAAGCACTGGCGGCGAGTGTGCGCGAACACTGGCAGCGCAATGCGCGCGGCGACAAACTGTTGATGTCTTTTCACGGGATACCCAGGCGTTATATTCTCGCCGGAGACCCATACTTCTGCGAGTGCCAGAAAACCGGACGGTTGCTGGCCGCTGCGCTGGGGTTGAGCGAAGACCAGTGGCAGCTGAGCTTCCAGTCGCGGGTCGGACGCGAGGAATGGCTGCAACCTTATACCGACAAGGTGCTTGCCGCCTGGGGTAAGCAGCAATTGGCGCGGGTCGACGTGGTGTGCCCGGGTTTCAGCGTCGATTGTCTCGAGACCCTGGAGGAGATCGCGATGCAGGATCGTAGCCTGTTCGAATCGCGCGGTGGCGGGGACTACACCTATATTGCGGCGCTCAATGACAGTGAGGCGCACGTCGCGCTGCTGTGCGATCTGCTGGCCGAGCAGATGCGGGGCTGGGACGAGGCGCCGTTGAGCGCCGATCGCGAACAGCGCCAGGAAATACAGCGACGGGCGCAGGCCATGGGCGCCAGCCACTGATAGCGCCGCCGATGACGGATGGCGGGCGTCGAATTCACGCCGGTGTCGCGGCGCTCGAGCTGCGGCGGGCACGCAAGCGGCTCGGCATTTATTGTCAGCGGCGGGGTTGGCGTACGCATGGCGGTGGCTGGGACGTGCGACTGTGCGACGAGATGCTCGAGGTCTATACGCGGGCCGACGGCAACGCGGTTTTCCGGCTCGATTTTCAGCAAGGGTGTTGGCGGCTTTACGCGCCGGCCGCCGATGGGGACTGGCACGCCTATCCGCATCCGGCGCTGACCGGCCTGGACGAGGTCATCGATGAATTGGAACGGGCACCGCTGCACGTCCACTGGTAGAAATGGAGGTCCGGGAATGAACCTCTGGACGTTGGTTGTCGCCGCGCTGGTCGGTATTCAAGCCGTTGCGCAGGCCGACTAGGTCTAGAAAACGCTGTTTCTGGTGGTCGAAGGCGGCGAAGTAGTGGCTTCCAACACCTTGACGGGACGCTTCGACCGTCTCGACCTCGACGCCAAGGAACAGATTCTCGAGTACAAGGTCGCCAACGCGGTGGCCATTGTCATCACCAATCAGCGTTTTGCCGGCTACGGCGTGATGGCCGGCGGCTGGCAGACCCTGCGGCGCAAGGCGGGTGAACAGGTGCGTTCGCTGCAGGCCCAAGACTATTCGGCCACTGTGGTCACCGGCGATCGTTTTTTGAATTTCAATGGACGTACCGGGGCGTGGAACCAGATGCGGCGTTCCACCCAGTTCGATTAGCGCTAGGCGCCGGTCTGGCGGGTGACGTCGACGTAGAGTTTGAGCGGCTGGCCGGGTTGCAGGTATTTGCCTTCGGGCAGATCGTTCCAGCGGCGCAGATCGCTGACGTTGACTTTGAAACGTTCGGCGATACGCGACAGCGAATCCCCTCGGCGCACGGTGTAGTGGACCGAACGCACGCGCGCGCCGGAGCTGTGTGTCTTTGCCCGGCTCCAGATCACCAGCGACTGCCCAACCCGCAGCGGATCCCCCGGCGCCATGCCGTTCCATGACGCCAGCGCGCGCACGCCGACTTTATACTCGCGCGACAGATCCCACAGGGTATCTCCACGGCGTACCACATGGCGCGATTTATAACCTTTGCCGCTATGATTCTGTTTGCGATGCAGGCGTTGCGCCGCGCTCAGGATGTAGCTGCCGCTGTCTTTACTGGCCACCGGCACCACCAGGTGCCTGCCGGCGCGGATGCGGGAGCCGTGCAACTGGTTGGCGGCGACCAGGACATTCACGGTGGTGTGATAATGTTTCGCGATTTCGCTGAGGGTCTCGCCGGGGCGGATTTTCACCCGCTCCCACTGGATACGCCGATCGGGCGGTAATTGGGCAATGGCCTGGCGGAAGGTCGCCGCGGCGGCGGTGGGCACCAGCAGTCGGTGCGGACCTTTAGGCGCGGTGGCCCACTGGTTGAAGCCCGGGTTCAGCCGGTAGAGGGTCTCAAGGTCGATGTCGGCCAGTTCCGCCGCCACGGCCAGGTCGATCTGCCCGCCGGTTTCCACGATGCGGAAACTGGCCTCGTCCGACAGCGGCGGCAGTCTGACGCCATATTTTTCCGGTTGCCGGACCAGTTGGCCCAGGGCGATCAGCTTGGGTACATATTCGCTGGTCTCGCGGGGCAATTTGAGATCCCAGAAACCGGTGGGCCGACCTTTTTTGCGATTGTAGCGCTGCGCCGCCATCACCGTGCCTTCACCGGAATTGTAAGCTGCCAGCGCCAGCAGCCAGTCGCCGTCGAAGCGCTTGTGCAGGTATTGCAGGTAGTCCAGCGCCGCGCGGGTCGATTCCGGGACATCGCGGCGGCCGTCGAACCACCAGTTCTGCTTCAGACCAAAGCGTTTGCCGGTGGACGGAATGAACTGCCACAGCCCGGCGGCGCGGCCGTGCGAATAGGCGAACGGATCGTAGGCGCTCTCGACGATGGGAAGCAGCGCGATTTCCGCCGGCATGCCGCGCTCTTGCAGCGCGCGGTGGATGTACCAGGCATAGTGGCGCGCGCGCTGGCTCACCCGTTTCAGATAGCGTGGATGTTTGACGTACCAGTCGCGGTGGCGGCGTATACGCGGGTTGGCCGTCTGTTGCGGCAACGCGAAATCTTGCCGCAGGCTGGACCAGAGGTCCTGAGCGGTCTGCGGCGCGGCGACCGTGGTCGCGGTTACGCTGGTCTTCGGGGGGGTGGTGTCGACTGTGGCCGCTATCGCGGCGCGGGGTTGCAGCGCCTGTGGCGCGGTGCAGGCGGCGAGCAGCAAAGTCGCGCCCAGGGTCAGTATCCGGTTGTCTGCAGGCATAGTGTTGTTATCGGCTTCTACGCCCGGACTTTAACCCAAGCGGGTGAAGAGTAAGGTTTTTTCCAGGGTGAGCGGGTATGCTGGCAGGCCCGCCGGCCGGCGTCAAGGGCTTCAGGGTGCAGGTGCGGATGCGTTATGATTGAATCACTTATGCGGCAAAAATCCGATTTATCCAGCAGCCTGCGTTTGCAGGCGCTGCGCGCCTGGTGTCGGCTCCCACTGGGGCAGGCTCTGGCCCAATGCGAAAAGCAGGTTCTGGATGACCTTCTGTGCGACGTCTTCGGCTATCACCTGGTCCTGCTGGATCCCTGCTGCCAGTCCGACGCGCTCGCCAGCAGCCGTATTCGGCATCGCGTCGTCCAGACCCGCAGCACCGCAGGTCTGGATACGGCGCCGGGCCTGTTGGCTCGCGCCGAGCACCTGCCCTTGCAGTCCGACAGCATCGACGCTTTTGTCCTCCCGCACGCGCTGGAAGTCGCCCGCGACCCGCACCAGGTGCTGCGCGAAATCGACCGCTGTCTGCTGCCGGAAGGGCATTTGATTGTGTTGGGTCTGAACCCCTTCGGCTGGTGGGGTCTGCGACGCCTGCTGTTCGGCTGGCGCGGCAAAGCGCCCTGGTCGCTGCGTTTTATCAGTCTGCCGCGCCTCAGGGACTGGCTTTCACTGCTCGGATTCGACACGCTGTATACACGCTATCTGTTTCCGCACCCGCCCTGGCATTACGGAAAACGTCACTGGCCGTCGCGGTTGCTTGAGCGGATACACAGCGGGCGCTGGCCCTGGCTGGGGGCGACCTATGTGTTGGTGGCGCGCAAACGCGTGGCCACCCTGACGCCGATCAAACCGCGCTGGCGGCCGCGGCGCGCGCTGGTGCCCGGCGGGGTGGCCGAGACCGGCCATGGGAGGACGTGCCGCAATGGCTGACGTGGAGATATTTACCGACGGTGCCTGTCGCGGCAATCCCGGTCCGGGTGGATGGGGCGCGCTACTGCGTTACGGCCGACATGAAAAAGAGTTGTTCGGCGGCGAGCCCGACACCACCAACAACCGCATGGAACTGATGGCCGCCATTCGGGCGCTCGAAAGTCTGACCCGGCGCTGCAAGGTGTCGCTGACCACCGACTCGTCGTATGTGCGTAACGGCATTACCCAGTGGCTGCCGAACTGGAAACAACGCGGTTGGAAAACGGCGGCGAAGAAGGCGGTAAAGAACGCCGATCTGTGGCAACGCCTGGACCTGGCGGCGCAGGCGCACGACGTGACCTGGCATTGGGTCAGGGGGCACAATGGCCACCCGGAAAACGAACGCGCCGATCAACTGGCGAATAAAGGCATCGATCAGCTTTTGAGGAGGCACTAGTGCGACAAATCGTTCTGGATACAGAAACCACCGGCCTGGACCCGGCCAACGGCCATCGCATCATCGAAATCGGCTGCGTGGAACTGATCGGGCGCCGCCTGACCGGGAACAACTTTCATCAGTACCTGCAGCCCGAGCGCGAGATCGACCCGGGCGCGATCGAGGTGCACGGCCTTACCAATGAATTTCTCGCCGATAAGCCGCGGTTTGCCGATCTGGTGGACGACTTTCTCGCTTATATCGACGGTGCCGAGCTGATCATCCATAACGCGCCTTTCGACGTCGGCTTTCTCAACCATGAGCTGCGTCTGTGTGAGCGGCGACAAAAGGTTGCGGACCTGTGCGGCATACTGGATACCTTGAGCCTGGCGAGAAAGCTGCATCCCGGGCAGAAGAACAGTCTGGACGCCCTGTGTCGCCGCTACAGTGTCGACAACACCCGGCGCGAACTGCACGGGGCGTTGCTCGACGCGGAAATCCTGGCCGATGTCTATCTTGCCATGACCGGCGGGCAGGTGGCGCTGTCACTGGGCGGGCACGAGAGCGCCGGCGGCGATTCCCAGGGCTCGCAGATACGCCGTCTCGACCTCGACCGCCCGGCGCTGCCGGTCATACACGCATCGGACGAAGAACTCGCCGATCATCGGCTCCGGTTGCAGGCGATCGCGACGACCACGGGCGAACCATCGGTTTGGGAAAAATTGTCCGGCTGAACGTCGCTCGCTTCGATCACCGGGGTGTCGCCGCCGGCGCGACGCCAAAACCGGCACGAAAGCCGCGGCGGGACTATAGCGTATAATCGCAGCGGCCTTGAACTTCTCGCGAGGTGGAACCATGGCCATGGCCAGAGTCAGAATTTTCAGTACCGCGCGCTGTCCGATGTGCGCCAAAACCAAACAACTGCTGAGCAAATGGGGAATCCCTTACCAGGAAATCCGGGTGGACCAGGATCGAGCCGGTCTAAGGGAAATGGCCGTGCTCACCGGCGGCGCCCGCAGCGTTCCGCAAATCGCCATCGACGGGCAATGGATCGGCAGTTTTACCGAACTGACCGAGCTGCATATGGAAGACCGGCTGGCATATCTGGTCGAGCCAGGGGGCGAGGGCGCCTGATGCTCAGGCTTCGGTGATACGGTCGAGGATGGCCTGATCCTCGCTGCCGATGTCGATGATCTGAAAGCCGCTCCAATGGGTGCCGGATCCGTTGGTATCCTCGCACCACAGACACTCCGCGCCTATCTTGATCTCCGTACTTCTACCATTCACCATCAGCGGAATGCGCATCTGACAGACGCAATTGCGCTCGATGGGCCGGCTGCCCGCCAGCATGAGGCCGTCGGACGACAGATTGACCAGTTGACCGATCACAGCTCCACTGTGGGTGTCGACGACTTGCGGATGTTCCGGGATGGTTACGCGCGGTTTGCTGCGCTGGTCTGCGGGTCGGGTGTTGGCGTTCATGGACGGGGCTCCTGTACTGGTTTCCTGGGGTGGCGCAGACTATGCGGCATGATCGAGCATGCGATAAATCGCGCTCAGGGCGCGATCGACAAACGGTTTCTTGTCGTTGTTGATAATGCGCGCCTCGCCGTCGAACAGGCTTTGGGCAAGATCGTTCATGCTGATAACCGCCGCCTTGACGCCCATCTGGTCGACGAACATGCATTTGCTGGTCACGCTGCTACGCCAGGAAAGTTTGGCACGTGTTTTTTCTTTTCCGGGTTGCTGGAATTCGAACCAAGTGCCGAACGGCGTCGTCTTCAGCTGCTTGAGCATCGGTTGCAGCTGCGGCGCCGAGTCCGGTTCGACGGCGGGTGCTTCGGTGACAGGCGGTTCGCCGGCGCGATCGTCGAGGGTGGCAACGACCTGTTCGAGGTTCTCGCCGCGGGCAATGTCGTTTTGCAGAGCGAATAATGCGTTAAGCGTTTTTTCCTTGTCAGCCTGCTGCAAACTGGCGGTCGCGCTGCGCAGTTGTTGTTGCAGGGAAGCGATGTCACTCTGGGTGAACGGGTGCTCGCGGCCGGTCTCGGAAACCATCACCGACTGGATCACCCGGGTTGCCAGCGTGACCGTCTGGCGCCACTCGGCGCTTTCGTCGCCCTGTTCGGCCCGCAGCAGAATGAATGTCATCTTGTCGGCCAAAATGCGTTGCAGAAAGTCCCGCGCGGCCTGTGCAATGGCCTGGCCCTGCATCAGCGCGGCCAGTTCCTGCTGGACGCGATTGCGCGCCGCTTGCAGTTTTTCCTGTCCGATGGCCGCTTCGTTGGTGCGTTGCTCCACGCGCTGCGCGCGCTGGTTCAGTTCATCCACTGCGGTGATGAACTCCTCGAGCAACTGGTCGAACAGACCGACATCTTCCTTGAAATCGTGCAGTACCCGGTCGACGATCGCCTTCATTTTCGGGAAGATGCCACGTTCGATGTGGCTTTCGTCCACCCAGCGGCTGCCGGCGGCCGTCATGTCGTTCAGCAGTTTGCGCGCCGAGTGTCCCTGATGCGTGAAAAAATCCCGGTCGATCACCGCCACTTTGAGCAGCGGTGTGTGCAGACGGCTCAACAGCGCTTTGACCAGGTTTGGCAGATGTTCGTCCATGAGCATGTACTCGAACATCATGCCCACCAACTCGATAATGTCGTTGTCGGCGGCGGACAAATTCTTTTTGTCTATGGCGCCGATGATCTTCTGCCGCTCGTCGCTGAGTGTGTGCTGCAACTGATCGATGAACAATTGGTCGATTTCGATATTTTCGATGAAATCGTCCGAAGACATTTCAGCGCAGGCGCGTTGGCGCCCCGCCTGCAATGTGCTGATCTGGCCCACCAGGGCGGGATTGGTTAGGCTCGTCGCCGCCGCGCAGCCGCCCCCCGGATTCAGCGCCGAGACAGACCCGGCGCCGGCGCGCGCCGTTGTGGCGGAAACGCCGCCGCGGCCGCGTCGCCCGGAGATAAGCTCGCAGATGCGGCCAAACAGTTCATCGCCCAGTTCGGAGGGTGTTTGCAGCGGTTCGGCCTCTTCCGTGGCAGCGGGCTGCGTCGGCTCGGCCTCGTTGTTATCCACCTCTTTTTCGACGATCTCGATGCTGCCCGCCTGTTTGCGCACCTCGTAACGCAGATTCGGCAGAATCTCCGCCTGGATCAGTCGCTGGTTGAACTCGTCGAACAGCGTGTCCGCCCGTCCCAGCACGTACTTGTCGAACAGGGCGATGAACACCATACGGACTTTGTGATCCAGCTCCACCGACTCGACCGCGTGCTGATAGGCGGCTCCTAGCCACGCCGGTCCGCCGGGGATCTGATTTTCCTCGATGGCTGCGCCGCCATTGAGTACGGCCAGACGCTGTCGCAGGGCGAAGATGCGGTGCATAGTGCGGCTGGTGAGTTTCCCCGCCGCGTTCTGGGTGGCGACCATCGTCTCCATGGTCTGCGGGTCGACCAGCGTCAGTTGGTCGGCGGAAGCGTCCGTACCGGGCGGGCCGTTCCGAGGTCTGCTGGGGAACTCGTCGAAGCCGCGTTTGAGTTCGGTATAAAAAAACTGTTCTAGCTGTCCACGCTTCCGGCGCACTTCGTTCATGGCGTCGAAAAATAACGACTGGGCCTGGTTGCTTTCCGCTTTTTCGGCGAAATCGAGCAACGCCACATCAGCGTTCTCGAACATGCGATCCACCAGAGGGCGCAAGTGACTGAATTCCATTTCCTGGCACGCTTCCAGCAAGTTGCGAAATTGTGCGGCTAACGCCATGCTCCGTTCCCTATGGTCTGATTAAAAAACATCGAGTTTTAGATTCTGCTTAGCGGCGTGGCGCTGAGCGGCCTTGAGAGATTCTTGAGGCCACGACGGAGCGAAGGGGAGATCGCCGATCCTGTTTCCGCCGTCGCCGGAATGTGCCGACAAGCACATTCCGGCGGTTACCCGCCGGGGCTTGCCCTCAGAGCTCCAAAAAACACTTAACTAAATGAAAAGAAAAGATATTACTCGCCAGGATCGGGCGCCGGACCGGATCTGATTACACCCGATTAATGTCGGCGCGGATCCTACCGATAACAGGCGAAGAGAGGGAACGGCATATCGCGACACAGGAATCGTGCGCGGTCGTGTCGCACTTTGCATCACCCGCTGGTCCAACAGAGGCAGGATGCCTGCAGGGAGTCGTTATGAAAGCATGTCGAAATCCGGGAATGGGGATCCGCCCCCTTGTTTTATCACTGCTGCTGTCGCTGAGTCTGTCGCTGCCGGCGGCGGCGAATGAAATGTGGGATGCTTTGTTCAAGGAACACCTGGAAAACGCTAAGGCCGGCGAAGCCGACGCGCAGTATGAACTCGGCATTATGTATCTCAAGGGTCAGGGGGTTGAGCAGGATAGGGACAAAGCGGTGAAATGGTTGCAGGCCGCCGCGAAGTCGGGTTATTCGCTGGCCGACGTCAAACTGACGCGCATCGAAGAACAGGAAGCCAAATTCAAGCAGCTGAGAAACAGCGCTGATCGCGGCGATCTGGAGGCGCAATACGAAGTGGCGATGATGTATCTCAAAGGCCGCGGGGTGCAAACCGACGAAACCAAAGGGTTGGCTTATTTGAAGAAGGCCGCGGATAAAGGCGACGCCAAGGCCATAACCCGTCTTGGCATCATCAGCTACAAGGGCGAAGTGGGAAAACCGGACTATAAGAAGGCAGTGTCGCTGCTCAACAGCGTAAGTGGCAACAGCGTACTGGCCCAGTATTACCTCGGCGAGATGTACGCCGCCGGCGCGGGCGTGAAAAAGGACTATGCCACGGCGATCGACTGGTACAAGAAAGCCGCGGCCGGTGGCTTCAACCGTGCCAGCGGAAAAATCATCAATCTGGAGGAAGAGCAGAAAACCGAGCAGCGGCGCAAGCTCAATGCAGCCCGGGAGGCGCAGCGGCTGCAGGCGCTCAAGGCCGAGCAAACGCAACGGGCGAGCGAGGCGCGCGAAAGCGCCCGGCAGTCGGCACGGGCCGCAAAAGCGGCCGCCGAGAGTAAGAAGGCCGAGCGTAAAAAAGTCGCGGCCAGGCAGGCGGAGCCGGAGCCGGAAACAGGCTTCGAGCGGCTTCTCGCCAGCCACTGGTTGCGCGGAAAGCGTCCGGTGGACTACCTGCCCTCCCAGGTGACCCGATGCGATCGCGACGACGACCGGCTGGTGTGCTTCAGCGAAGTGTTGCACCGTCAAAGCGGTACCAAGAATGTCGAGTACCGGGTCAAATCGATCATCAGCGATGAGGATGGGGCTTTCGCGATCGTGTATCGCAACCTGGTGCTGGACGTGACGGATGCCGCGGAGCCGGACGATCAGCCCTTGGGCTACGACAACCAGTTGGAGCAGGGTTTCCATATCAAGACCGGCTGGACCTCTGAACACAAGGTGATCTGCAAACCGGACGGAAAGCACAACCTGGACTGCGACAAGGACCAGACCTACAACATCACCCTGGTGGCGGAGCACTAGCCCGGGCGGGCTCTCCGCCGCGCTTGACAAAGCCGCCTCCGGGCGGTTTTTCTTGGCCCATCCGCGGCCTGTCGGGGCGTATCCGAATAAATCTTGACTATTTTAGTCAGGTATTATTAAATGATACCCGACCTAATTAGTCAGGTATTAGCTGTAGCACTGACAAAGCCGGGATCGTATCAAAAATCGCGTTGTTACCAGCTGTTGCGAACGGCCTTTGTCAGTGAGGACGGCCATCGGCGTCGCCATCGACGCAGGGAGTGAACCGTATGAGTAGCAATTCGTCAGAGGTCTCGGCGCTGATCCGCCGGGAATACGAACAGGGATTCGTTACCGATATTCCCACCGAAAGCCTGCCCCCCGGTTTGGACGAGCAGGTCGTGCGGGCGATTTCCGCAAAAAAAAGCGAGCCCGATTGGTTGCTGGAATGGCGTCTGGAAGCTTTTCGTTACTGGTCGCAACAGCGCGAACCCCAGTGGGCGGCGGTGCACCACGCGCCCATCGACTACCAGGCGATCTCCTATTACTCGGCGCCGAAATCCAGGCCGGGACCGAAAAGCCTGGACGAGGTCGATCCGAAATTGCTGGAAACCTACGAAAAGCTCGGTATCCCGTTGGCGGAGCAGAAGATGCTCGCGGGGGTGGCCGTGGACGCGGTATTCGATAGTGTCTCGGTGGCCACGACATTCAAGGAGAAGCTGGCCGAGGCCGGCGTCATCTTCAGCTCGATTTCCGAGGCGGTGCGTGAACATCCGGAACTGGTGCGCCAGCATCTCGGTTCGGTGGTCTCCTACCGCGACAATTTCTTTGCTTCGTTGAACGCGGCTGTTTTCAGCGACGGCACCTTTGTTTACATCCCCAAGGGGGTGCGCTGTCCGATGGAGCTGTCGACTTATTTCCGTATCAACAGCGCCAACACCGGGCAGTTCGAACGCACCCTGATCGTGGCCGACGAGGCCAGCTATGTGAGTTATCTCGAAGGCTGTACCGCGCCGATGCGCGATGAGAACCAGCTGCACGCGGCCGTGGTCGAGCTGGTGGCACTGGAGGACGCGCGCATCAAGTATTCCACCGTCCAGAACTGGTATCCGGGCGACGAGCAGGGGCGCGGCGGCATCTACAACTTCGTCACCAAGCGCGGCGAGTGCCGTGGCGCCCGCTCGCACATTTCCTGGACCCAGGTGGAAACCGGCTCGGCCATTACCTGGAAATATCCGAGCTGCATCCTGCGTGGCGACGATTCCGTCGGCGAATTCTATTCGGTGGCGGTGACCCGGGGGCGGCAGCAGGCCGATACCGGCACCAAGATGATCCACATGGGGCGCAATACCCGCAGCACCATCGTCTCCAAGGGGATCTCGGCGGGGCAGGGCAGTAACGCCTATCGCGGTCTGGTCAGAATGACGCCGAAGGCGGAGAACGCCCGCAATCACACCCAGTGCGATTCACTGCTGATCGGCGATCGCTGCGCGGCGCATACGTTCCCTTATATCGAGGTACGTAATCCGACGGCCAAGGTTGAGCACGAAGCGACCACCTCGAAAATCGGCGACGATCAACTGTTTTATTGCCGCAGTCGCGGGCTGTCGGAGGAAAACGCGGTCTCTATGATCGTCAACGGTTTTTGCAAGGAGGTGTTCAAGGAGCTGCCGATGGAATTCGCCGCCGAAGCACAGAAATTACTCAGCGTCAGCCTTGAAGGCGCTGTCGGTTAACCCCATCTAGGTTTTAAAGGAGCGAGAGTAATGCTGAAAGTAACGGACCTGCAGGTAACCGTCGACAACCAGCCGATACTCAAGGGGCTCGACCTGAGCGTCGGCGCCGGTGAAGTGCATGCCATCATGGGGCCGAACGGTTCCGGCAAGAGCAGCCTGGCGCACGTTCTGGCCGGCCGTGAGGGTTATCAGGTCACCGGCGGCGAGGTCTGCTTCGACGGCCAGGATCTGCTGGCGCTGGATGTCGAGGAGCGCGCGCGCCGCGGATTGTTCCTGGCGCTGCAGTATCCGGTTGAACTGCCGGGTGTGAGCACTATGGTTTTTCTGCGCGAATCGCTCAACGCGGTGCGCGCGCAGCGCGGCGAACCGCCGCTCGACGCGGCCGCGTTCATCAAACTTTTGCGCGAAAAGGCCCGTCTGGTCGAACTCAACCCCGAACTGCTCAAGCGCGCGGTGAACACCGGCTTTTCCGGTGGCGAGAAGAAACGCAGCGAGATTCTGCAGATGGCCCTGCTCGAGCCCAAGCTGGCCGTGCTCGATGAGACCGACTCCGGCCTCGATATCGACGCCCTGCGCATCGTCGCCGACGGCGTCAATGCCCTGCGCTCGCCGCAGCGCTCCATGATTCTGGTCACCCATTACCAGCGGCTGCTGGACTATATCGAACCGGATTTCGTCCACGTGCTCGCCGGCGGGCGTATTGTGCGCAGTGGCGACAAGTCGCTGGCACTGGAACTCGAACGTCGCGGTTACGGCTGGATCGCCGGGGAGGCGGCCGCATGAACGCGGTGATGGACCCGGTCGAACACTATCGCGCCCTGGTGGACGCTGCAACGCCGCTGTTGCCCGGCGCGCACCTCGCCTGGCTGGTCGAACAACGCGAGCGGGGGCTCGAGCACTTTCTCGCCAACGGATTCCCCACGCGCAAGCAGGAGGCGTGGCGTTATACCGGTTTGGAGCGCGTGCTGGAGGAGGCCTGGTTGCCGCAGGCCGAAGCGGTCGTCAATCTGGCCGCCGACGATCTGTCGCGCTTATGGCTCGCCCCCAAGGCGGGCGCGCGGCTGGTTTTTGTCAACGGTCGCTGGATGCCAGCCTTGTCCACGCCGGTCGACGCAGTGCCCGCCGGCGTTCAGCTCGGCGGATTGCGCGAGGCGCTGGAGGAGGAACCCGACCAGTTGTCGGCCTGGCTGGGCGGTGCCGCCCACATCGAGGCGTCGGCATTCACTGCGCTCAACAGCGCCCTGCTCGACGACGGCGCCTGGTTGCAGATCGCGGCCGACCGCCGCCTGCCGGCGCCGATCGAGATTCTTTACCTGTCGCTCGGACAGGATCGCGCCGCCATCCACCCGCGCAACCTGCTGGTGCTGGAAGAGGGCGCGCAGGCGACGGTGATCGAGCACTATGCCAGCCTGGACGAGGCGCCGAGCTTCACCAACGCCGTGACCGAAGTCATGGTGGGTGACGGGGCGCGGCTCGAACACACCCGGTTGCAGGACGAAAGCCCGAGTGCACGACACATGAGCAGCGTATTCGTACGCCAGGCCGGTGACAGCGCTTATCACGCCACCCATGTCAGCCTGGGCGGCGTATGGTCGCGCAGCGAATACCATAACCGCCTGCAGTGCGAGCGCGCCAATTGCGAGATCGACGGCCTGTACGTCAGCGGCGAGCGCCGCCTGGCGGACGTGCACGTGGCGATCGAGCATGCAGTGCCCGCCTGCAGCAGCCGCCAGCGCTTCAAGGGCATCGTGCTCGGCTCGGGCCGCGCGGTGTTCGACGGTCTGATTCGCGTGCAGCCGGATGCGCAAAAAACCGATGCGCATCTGTCCAACGACAATCTGCTCCTGTCGCGGGACGCCGAAGTGGATACCAAACCGCAACTGGAGATCTACGCCGACGACGTCAAGTGCAGCCACGGTACCACGGTCGGGCAGCTCGATCCGGCGCAGCTCTTTTATTTGCGTTCGCGCGGTATCGGCCTCGGCGAAGCCAGGCGCATGCTGTGCCTGGGTTTCGCCACCGAAGTATTGGACGGTTGTTCGGTCGAGGGCTTCGCCGACCGGGTCGGTGAGCGGTTGCGGCAGCACCTGGAAGCGTCTCCCCTTATCCGTGTCAACGAGGAGTGATTATGTTTGAACGTGTCGTACGCTTTGATAGCGATCCGGATACCGCGATGGACAATCCCGATCCGCCGCCGCTCAGCGGCGAGACGCAGCACGAACAGCTTGTGAGCGCGCTGCGCGGTGTCTTCGATCCGGAGATTCCAGTGAACATCTACGACCTCGGTCTGATCTACCGGGCGGAGATCAAAGAGGGAAAACAGGTGGAGATCGACATGACGCTGACCGCGCCGGGCTGTCCGGTGGCCGGCAGCATGCCTGGGGCGGTGGAACGCGCGGCGTTGCGGGTGCCGGGTATCGAGTCGGCTACAGTGGCGCTGGTCTGGGATCCGCCCTGGTCGCAGGAGCGTATGAGCGACGAGGCGCGGCTTGAACTGGGTATGTTGTAGGCCGGCTATCCAGCCCGATTAATGGAGGTTTTGACAATGGCGATACAATTGACGCAAGCGGCGGCCAGACGGGTGCAGAACATGTTGCAGCGCCGCGGCCACGGGATCGGCCTGCGGCTGGGCACGCGCAAAAGCGGCTGCAGCGGTTTTGCCTATGTGGTGGATTATGCCGACGAGATAACCGCTGACGACCGGGTGTTCGAAAGTCACGGCGTGAAGGTTGTGGTCGATCCGGCAAGTCTGCCGGTACTCGAAGGTATGGAGGTGGACTATGTGCGCAACAACCTCCTCAACGAAGGCTTCGAGTTTCGCAATCCCAACGTGAAGGAAAGCTGCGGTTGCGGCGAGTCTTTCAGTGTCTGACAGCGGCGTGGGGAGCTGATGATGACTGAGCTGACCGAGATCGTGGAAACCTTCGATCTGCTCGAGGACTGGGACCAGCGTTACCAGTACCTGATCGAGCTGGGCGAGCAGTTGCCCGCCTATCCGGACGCTCTGCGCACCGAGGAAAACCACGTGAAACCCTGTATGAGTACGGTGTACGTATCGGCTTACGCCGACGCCGACGATCCGCGGCGCATCCGTTACCGGGGCGATTGCGACACGGCGATTATCAAAGGCGTGCTGGCGTTGCTGATCGAATTGAGTTCGGGGCGTCGGGTGGAGGAGATCGAGGCCATCGATATGGACGACATCTTCGCCCGACTCCAGCTTGGCGAGCACTTGTCCCCCAATCGCCATGTCGGTGTCTATGCCATTGTGGATTTGATGAAAGCCCAGGCACGGGCACTGCAGGAGAGAGCTTCGGCCACGGTATAAAGTCAGTCCTGGAGGTGAAGTTATGCAGCCGAAAATATCCAATCCCGGCAACACGGTGATTCTGGTGGTCGCGATCGGTGTGCTGTTAGCGTTTGCCAGTGCGTTGGTGCCTTTCTTCGGCGCCGGTTATCATCTGAATGTCACGATTCTGCTGACGGCATTGACGCCCTATCTGATCTACGCCGTGTCCGCTCCGCTGCTGAGTCGGGCCGTCGCGCTCGGCGCAGGGTTGCTGCTGCTGGCGGCGCACGGCGCGCTGGTGATCAGCGAACGTTTTCTCAACGGCGCCAACTACGCCGATGGTCTGATGGTGGCCGGGCCCCTGGTGTTGGCCGTGGTGTTGTTGCCGCTGTTGGTGCTGGTGGCAAGAAAACCCTACTGACGATCGGCCATGGCCGACCATTGGATCTAAACCGGCGGCACGCGGTGTTTCAACACGCCCAGCGTGCGCCCCACCATCCAACCGAAGCGACCCACCCAGACGGCTCGTGACGGACGCCGGCGCAACTTTTTTACCGAACGCAGCAACTGTTTCCAGCCGTCGAAATAAGTCAGCCAGGGGTCGGGCATTGGATCGCCATAGCGGCTGTAGCGTTTGGAAAGCAGGACATTGTACTCGGCGTAGGTTTTTCGCTGCCGGTAGATGTCGGTCAGCTCCCGGCGGAAACGGATCCGCATCACCGCATCGGGCACGAAGCGAAGCTCCGCTCCCGCCAGCTGGGCGCGCCACAGATAGTCGGTATCCTCCAGACAGTACAGGGTTTCGTCGAAACCGCCGATCCGCTCGTGCAGGGCGCGTCGCACGCCCATGGTGCCGCCGGAGGCGTGAGGCAGATAGGGCGGATAGTTGATCTGCAGCAGACCGGCGTGCTGCAGATTGCCGCGCGTGTGACGGTTGGCGCTGGTATTGAGCGTCTCGACGTCGGTGCGTGTCGCTACCAGCTCGTGCCGTTGCAGCGCCTTGCCGATGGCCGGCAACCAACCCGGCGCCACCTGATCGTCGGCGTCAATAATCGCGATGGCGTCGCTTTCGGCCAGTCGAATACCCTTGTTGAGAGCGAACGACTTGCCTTGTTTTTCATGGGCCTTGATCAGCCGCAGATTCGGCAGACGGTCGCGGTAGCTCTCGGCTATGGCGTAGGAACTGTCGCTGGAACAATTATCGACGAAAAGAATTTCCCAGGGTTGGTCCCAGCGCTGCACGGCAAGCCCATCCAATTGGTCCGCTAGCGTGCCTTCTTCGTTGTAGCAGGCAAGAACAACGCTGAGTTTCATCCTGGGTCTCCGACGTCGGTGCGGCAACCTTATGACTTAATCTTTACAAATATAAAGGTTAAGTCTAGCCACAAAATACCTGAACTTTAGCAAAAGCTGAACCACTCACCTGGACTTAGTTGAGTATCTCGTTAATGTTTTTTAAATCAAAAGATTGCAGGTTCGTCAAAAAATAGGCGCGGAGTCCGTACGCGCTATGTCTGCAGCATCTTGGTGCGCTCTGACGGGAAGGCTCCGTTTTGGCACGTCGCCGTCTGCCCAAGCGGTGATCGCCAGCAGGCGGACAGGGCGGAGAGGATTCGTAGTCCGGCCCAGTGTCCGGCGAACGGGCTTTGGTTGGCGCTCGGGCCTCGGCGGGAGTGTGCGGGGGGCGTTCGGGCGTGACGCCACGTCGGCTTCCCCGTTGCGCGCGGCCATCGCGGCCGCGTACAACCTGCCCGGTCACTTCGGCTCCGCCTGGCGTCGCCGCGACACGTATTGCGACGCCGTCGCGCCCAGTACCGAGCCGAGCGTATTGAGTATCAGGTCTTCCGTCGAGGGAACCCGGTGCGCGAATAACCAGAGCTGACCGCCCTCGATCGCGGCACTGATGCCGGCCCCGGCCAGGGTGGCCAGCAACAGGCCCCACTTACCACCGGCGAGTCTGAACAGCAGCCAGCCCAGCGGCATGAACCCGGCCAGATTCAGCAGCCAGTCCAATACCACGCCCGGCTTTACCGGGGTATGGATAAAGGGGATCAGCCTGGGCGGATAGTCGCGCCTAATCTGATAGCGCGGCGGGATATGTAGCGAACCGGCAGCCAATATATCGTATGAGCCGCGCGCATCGACGCGCACGGCGCGTATTTCACCCAGCCAGGGCAGGGTGCCGGCGCGCTCGTTGCCCAAAGTCAACAGGTAGCGTTTGTCCCAGGTGGCAAGAGGATCGGAGGCCGGCAATGTAAGGGCGACGGCATCGGCGCGGATTTCAACCTGCTCTCGTGTGATGCGAACAAGCAGTTTGTGCCAGCCGGTATCGGCGAACACGTGATTGATGCGGTACGACGGAAGGCCGTCGGGATGAGACGGCCTTCTGATGCGCACGACCAGATGCTCGTCCTGCTGGGCGATCACCAGATTACGGTGCAGTGGATGGGCCGAGAGGCTGAGAATCCTGGCTGGACCGAACTGCCGTGGCAGCGCGCTGCGCACTTGCAGGGAAATTGTGATAGCGGCGTCGGCGATGGCCGGCGCAAGCCAAGGCGGCGGTCCGTCGGAGTAGGCCATCCCCGGGGCACTGAACTGAAGTGTCGCATTGGACAGGGTCGCGCCGTTAGGGCGCCATTGTTCGTGCAGGCTTTTGAGTTCGAAGGGATAGAAGCCCGCGCAAAAGTAAACCAGCATAAGACATAGCGCCGCGACAACAATCCGGATCTTTCCCCGCGCCATGTCTAAAGCCGGCGTCAGTCCCGGGTCAGTGTCAGCAGGATGTCGGCGTACCAGGCGCAGTTGAGACCGAGGGCCTCATCCAGATCCAGATCGCGTGAGCCGACGTCCAGCCGCGACGAATGGACGCCGAGCAGTATCCAGGGCAGCGTGTCTTCAGGGCTGATGCGCGCGGCAGCCGAGCGCATCACCACCGGCGCGCCGCTGCTGCCGCGGTGAGTGCGGGCGTCGGTCAGAAAATAACCCTCCCCCTGAAAGCGCAACCCGAACGACGAAGCGATTGCGGCCTGGCGCACCACCGGCATGTGATGCAGGGTGTCGTGAAAGCCCAGCGGAAAGCCCACCACCAGCAAGGACGTACCCACCTCGATCATATCGGCCGGGTTGTTCAGGTGCGCGGGCGTGTAGGCGTGCAGGAGCGTGGTCTGCGGCAGCGCGTTGCGGTCGATTTCGATGACCGCCACGTCGACGCCGCCGGCGCTGTCCAGACCCTGGCGCCAGACACTCTTGCCATCCTCATACAGCAGAATGGAAAAGGCGGTGGATATCGCGACATTGTCCGGATCGGTATGCAGCTCGATTTCGATCCGCTCGGGAAAGTGCTGGCTGGGTTCGTCGATCACGACATGGCGACTGGTCACCACGAACAAACGATCGTCGCGGGCGAAGAAAAAGCCGCTGGCGTTGGTGACGGCCAGTGATGGCGAGAAAGTGGTGATGCGGGTGGCAGTCAACAGCAGCGATTCAATCATCGGAAAAAGCTTCCTGGCAAGCGGACAGAGGCGCTGAACCAGCGGCGATGCCTACACGCAATTGTCATCCTCCCATCACAATCCACATTAATAATGTCGCTCGCCAACCCCGACAAATAGCCTCTTTAAGCCTGCGGGATATAAGCGCCGGTGGTTCACTCAATGTTAATGTCGACCCCAGTATGTTCAGTAAACTGCAAAATCTCAAATGTTTCCGGAGACTATTATGTCCAGGCGTGTCGCCACAGCTTTGTGCAGCTACGGTTTTGCCATCGCCCTCGTATTGACAGCCCGCGGCGGCGCGTTCGCGGCAACGCCCGAGGAGCTGCCGGCCCCGGTCAAAGCCTTGCAGGCCCAGGGGGTGGTGGTGAGCGGCGAGTTCACGGCGCCCGGCGGTCTGCGGGGATTCGCCGCCATGATCGGACATCGACCCCTGGCCATCTATGTGACCGAAGACAGTCAACAGGCGGTGATCGGCACCCTGGTCGACGCCAACGGCAAGGATCTTTCCGAAGCGCCGATCCGGCGGCTGGTGATGGAGCCGATGACCGCGAAAATCTGGCATCAGTTAGAGCAGACCGCCTGGATCAAGGACGGCAAGGACAGCGCCGCCCACGTGGTTTATGTCTTTACCGATCCGGAATGCCCCTATTGCAGCAAGTTCTGGCAGGACGCCAGGCCCTGGGTGACGGCGGGCAAGGCGCAGCTGCGGCATATCATGGTCGGGATTCTGCGGCCCACCAGCGCCGGCAAGGCGGCCGCCATCCTGTCGGCCGACGACCCGGGCGCGGCGTTAACGGCGTATGAACGCAACCACGGCAGTCTCAAAGCCCTGCAAAAGATACCGGCCGACATCAGCCGCAAGCTCGACGCCAACCAGCAGCTGATGCAACAACTGGGCGCATCCGCCACACCGGCGATTTTCTACCAAGACAGCGACGGTTTGATCAAGAGCCTGCAAGGGGCGCCCTCGGCCGCGACATTGAAGGAAATACTGGGCGCGCGCGACTGAGCGCGGCAACCGGCGTATCAGTCCAGGCCGGCGAGCAAGGCCAGGCGTACCAGTTGGGTGGAGGAATTCACCTTCATCTTGCCCATCAGATTGGCCCGGTGCAGTTCCACGGTCTTGACGCTGATGCCCAGGTCGCTGGCGATGACTTTATTCTGTTTGGATTTAAGCACGCAACTGAGCACTTCGAGCTCGCGCGGCGTGAGGCTGGCGATGCGCTCGCGAATTTCGTCGATCCGTGCCTGATTCCTGCGCTTGTCCCGTTCGTAGGCGATGGCGCTTTGCACCCGCTCCAGGATGATGGAGTCGTTATAGGGTTTTTCGATGAAGTCGTACACCTGCGCCTTCATGGCGCGTACGGCCATCGGCACATCGGCGTGCCCGGTCACGATGATCACCGGGATAGTCGCGCCCAGCTCCTTCAGTTTGGCGTAGACCTCAAGCCCGTTCATGTCCGGCATGCGCACGTCCAGCAGCACGCAGCCGGAGGCGGCCGGATCGAAGTGGGCGAGAAAGTCGAGCCCGTGGTTGAATACCTTCACCGGCAGCCGGGCCGATTCGATCAGCCAGCGCAGCGATTCCCTGGCCAGGCGGTCGTCGTCGACAATATAGACGGTGGATTCCATCGCCACTCAGCCCGCGCCGAACACCGGCAGTTGAAACGAGAACTCGGTGCCGCCGGCGGCCGCCGGGCGCGCCATGATTTTGCCGTGGTGCGATTCGACGATCGAGCGGCTGACCGAAAGGCCGATGCCCATGCCGTCCGGTTTGGTGGTGTAGAAGGCGTCGAAAATCCTGTCGCGGCTGTCTTGCGCGATGCCCTCACCGGTGTCGCGTGCCGCCAGCCGCACCTGGCGGCCGTCGCAGCGCGTGCTCAACACCAGCCGGCGCTGCGCGTGCGGCACCGCCGCCATGGCGTCGATGCCGTTACGAATGAAATTCAGAATGACCTGCTCGAGCTGGATCAGATTGCCGTTCACCGGTGGTAGGTTCTCGTCCAGATCCAGCACGATCTCGACCTCGTGCCGGCGGGCCTCCAGCGAAATCAGCGCGGTCACGTTTTTCACCGCGGCGTTCAGATCCAGGGCGACGAATTCGGTATCCCCCTTTTGCACAAATTCGCGAATATGGCGAATGATATCGGCCGCCAGGGTGGCGCCTTCGATGGCACGTTGTATGCCTTCGCTCAGCTTTTCCGGGTCGGGTTGTCCCGAGCGCAGCAGACGCAGACAGCCACTGCTGTAGTTGATGGCGCCGGTCAGCGGCTGGTTCAGTTCGTGCGCCAGGCTTGCGGCCAGCTCGCCGATGGTGTTGATGCGGGAGACGTGCGCGAACTCGGCCTGGTGGCGCTGCTGGGCTTCGAAGGCGATCTGGCGTTCGAGTTCGTCGCCGATCCATTGCGCCATGACCTTGAGCAGTTCCAGATCCCACTGGCTCAACAGCCCGCCGCGCGCCACGGTGCCGGCGAATTCCAGCGTGCAGTGAATATGACCCTCGACCAGTACCGCGGCGCAGAGATAACTTCTCCAGCCGTGGCCGGCGGCAAAGCCCGCCGGTTCGGCGCTGGCCAGATCAGGAATATCCAGCGGTTCGCAATGGCGGCTGATCAGCTCCACGGCGCAGCGGCGGTTCAGGGGTCCGGGTTGGTTCTGCGTCAGGCTGGCGGCGCCGGAGATTTTGCACGAGCGCGGCCCCTCGCTGCCGATACCCGCCAGCACCGCCACCGGCAGACCGTAGTAGGCGCGCCCGGTATCGAGCAGCCGTGCCAGCTTCTCGTCGTGGGAGAGGTCGGGCGCGCTGGTGATTTTCACCAGCTCGCGCAGGGCGACGCGGCTTTTTTCCAGCGCCAGATTGGTGTTGCGCAGATCCTCGGTGCGGGTCGCGACCTGCGCTTCGAGCGAGTCGCGGTAACGCGCCAGTGTGGCCTGCGAGCGTTCCCGCTCGACAATCTCGCGGCGCAGGTTGCGCTCGGTCTCCTTGAGCCGGCGGTTGGTGCGCGAAATATAGCCGTTGAGCAGCAGCAGAAACAACAGCGTCAGCGCCGCGCCCGCCAGCCACGGACGGTAGCGTTTCATCATCGCCAGCGGCGACGCCTGACGCAGCACCTCGTAGGGACCGATTTGCAGCACCTGCATCAGCTCGTGTACCGGCGAGTAATCCAGCGGAATGGTCCAGCCCGCGGTGCGCGAGGCCTCGGCCGCCGGGTGGTTCACCGGCATCGACAACAGCGCCTGGGTCACGCGGGTGGCGAGATGACGCGGCGTGTGTTTGAGCGTGGCGAACGGCCACTCGGGATAAAGGCGCGTACTATGAGAATAAGCCTTTTTGACCCGCGGCTGCGCATTGAGAATAGTGAAGGCGTCCATCGGCACCTTGCCGCTTTCAACCATCTGCGCCAGCGTTTCCGCGCGTACCGTCGCGGCGTCGACCACGCCCGCGTAGACGGCGTGTATGATCTTGTCCTGCGGAAAGCCCACGAAGCGCAGGTCGCTGAGATGCCTGAACGGATCGATATCGTGTTCCTTGAGCTCGCGCCAGGCCATCTGGAAACCGCCGAACGCCTCGGGGCTGACGGCCATGAACGATTTGCCGCGCAGGTCTTCCAGGCTGCGGATGTCTTCGCTGTCGGCGCGCGCGACAATCACCGCACCGTAGCGCACGCGTATCTTTTCATGACTCCGAGTCTGTAGTGTGGCGATGCGCGAGGCGCCAAAGCGCGACTCAAGATCGACATAGTTGCCGGGGTTGGTGAGGGTGAAATGAATGCCGTTGTTCTTTATCACACCGGCGATTTCGTCGAGATTCAGCGGTACGATTTCAAACTGGTAATCGCGAATCGCCGCCGAGAGATAATCCGCCGTCGGGCCCCAGCGCCGCAACGCCTCGGCTTTGCCTCGATAGGCGAGCACCCCGATGCGTACCGGTTGCAGGCCACTGTCGGTGATTTCCGCCCCAGTCGTCCGCCCACCGGCTAGCGTGAAGGTCAGCGCGAGCATCAGCAAGACAGTAAATTTACATCTCGGTATCAAGGTTCTGGTCGCTTCTATCGTCGACGTAACGGGAACGTCTGCCGCTATCTATTTTAATGAGTAAGACGCAATTGCTCGCGTTCTATTCTACGCAAGAGCCGCGGCGCCGGAAATCAGTTCCTTTGCCAACGCGTCAGTTCCCGCGCGAGTGCAGCGACATGTCCGACGCGCAAACTGCTCGCCGACAGATTTCCCCACGTGTGTTCAAAGGCTTATGTGACTATACATCCACAACCTGGGGACAACCCTAGGTTACGTGTCGTGCCACTTGGCACAGTTGCGAAACTTCTGCGCGTTGACGACAAAATAAACCCAGAAGCGCAAGGAAGCCCTAGAAGCGCACTCGCCGCATTTGTTATCAAGGTGCGTCGACCGGGACAGCCCGCCCAAAGGATCCAGCCGGACAGTTCAAGTTGCGGCATAACTACTCAAAAGGGCGCGTTGGCGAAGACGCGCCTCACCGGTCGACGATGTTCGCCCACCAAACGAGGACAAATCACATGATAAGCAAACGCAACACCTGCTACCCGGGCCTGATCGGCGGTATGTTGGCACTGGCGCTCGCCAGTGCGCCCGCCATGGCCGGCAAAAAACACAAGCCCAGCGACGAGCGCGAAATCACGCTGATCCACCTGAGCGATGTACACGGTCACATGGTTCCCCACGACGAAGATTTTCTGTTTTCCGGCGACCGGGAAAACAGCGGCGGCGTGGCGCGCCTGGCCACCGGCATCAAAAGCATCCGCGAGGAAGTCGGCGAGTCCAACAGCCTGCTGTTCATGGTCGGTGACGCCACCCACGGCGGCGCGGAGGTGCTGTTCACCCTCGGCAACGCCATCATGCCGATCTTCAACGCCTTGCGGATCGACGGCTTTGTCATGGGCAACTGGGATTTCGCCTACGGCAACCGCACCACCCGCAACCGCTATGTCGACGCGCAGAAAGGCACCATCCCGATGTCGCGCAATAACCAGACCACGTTGAGCTCCACCATCCCGGCGTGCACCGGCAGCGCACCGCCCAGCGACTGTGTGGTCATTGCGGCGAACTACGACACCGTCGCCAACAACGTCTACAACTTCAACGAGAGAACCACCGGCGCGGCGAGAAAACCCAACCTGAGCCCGTCCAACCGGGTGTTCAAACCCTGGGTGATCAAAGAGGCCAACGGCGTCAAAGTCGGTTTCGTCGGCATCACCTCGACCCGGCTGCCGGTGCAGAACCCGTTGTTCAATCTGAGCTTTCGCTTCACCAAAGGCTTCAACGAGCTGCCGCGGGACATCGCCGACGCCCGCGCCGCGGGTGCGCAGATTATCGTGCTTGCCACCGAGCTGGGCCTGAGCGACAACCTGCAGATCGCCCAGGAGATCGACGGCATCGATGTGCTGCTCAGCGGCGATACCCACGAAGCCCTGCCCGAACCGATTGTGGTCACGCGCAAAAACGGCGGACGCACCATCATCGTGGAATCGGGCGAGGATGCCTATCTGGGGCGCCTGGATCTGGAGATCGGCCGTAACGGCAAGATCGAGGAATTCGAGTTCTCGCTGCTCGAAATGACCGACGAAGTGGCCGAAGACACGTCCGATTACTTTGTTCCCGGCGGCATCAAAGCCCTGGTGCAGGAGAACATCAAAGGGTTCTACGCCGGCCCGGATTTCAAATGCCACACCTTCGGCCCCGGCGGCTTTCCCTTTGGCAAGGGCCACACCCTGTGCACACCGCTCGATGAGGTGGCGGGATATACCGAAGTCGAATTGGAGCGCCGCGACGTCATCGGCGACTATATGAACAACTTCATCGGCGATGCCACACTGGCGCTCGGCATGAGCACCGGCGCACCCATCACCCTGGACGATTCATTTGCCATCAGCAACGGCTTCCGTTTCGACATCCCCGTGTTTGGCATGGGAACGCCACTGGCCAGCGGCGGTGTCTCCGACGGCGCCATCACCGTGGGCGAACTGTATAACTTCATGCCCTTCACCCCGGCGGTTTCCATTGTCGAGTTCACCGGCGGCCTGTTGCGGGGCCGGTATGAAGGCTTCCTGGAAGGCATCTTCGATCCGCATCCGTTCCGTCATCGCGGCGGCTGGTGGATGGGCTTCTCCGACAACATGCGCTTCGTGCTCGACCTGGAAAGCGCGCCGACCTCGGTACCGCTGCAGACGCTCGGTGGGCGCATCCTGTCCATGGAACTCAACGGCAAGGAAGTCGACCCCAGCAAAACCTATACGGTGGTCAGTTGCTACCCCAACGGCGAAGGCGTCGACCGCCAGTGCCGTACCTCCGGCGGACGCAACATGAGCTTCCCCTGCGGCGCCTTCAACCCCGACCGCAACACCCCGAGCGTGGTCGGACTTTGCGCACCGCTGAACAACGCGAACATCGTCGACCCCACCCGCGCCCCCGCGGTGCTGCAAGTGGCGCCGGACGATTTCTGGGTGCCGGCGCAGGTGCTGCGCGAATACCTGAAGACAAATGTGATCACCGAAGCGGCCAACGGACCGCCGCGCAAAAACACCTTTGCCGTGCCTTACAACGGCTGCCCGGCAACGCCGCCGGCCATCGACCAGAACTGCGACGGCGTGCCGGATTCCGTCTTCGGCGAAGTGCAACCGGTGTTCGGCGCGGGTCCGTCGTGGTTGGGGCGTGGGGATACGGGGGCTACGGTAACGGTGGGTGATGGAGACTGATAGATAGCCCTTACTATATTGTAACTGTCTTTGAAGCCGCCTTCTTTTCTGAGAAGGTGGCTTTTTTTGTTTCACTCCGATGGAGTTGCTTTTGTCCGATGGCACAAGGTTGACGTCAGAACTTGAACCGGGCGAGGTATTAAAAAAAACAATAACATAACAAGTAACTGTTACATATTATCTAGAATCAATTTTTCGTGTGAAAGTCAGTTTGGTGAACGGTTAACTTGACGAACATGCCTAGTGCAATAAGCCGCAGAATAGGCGGCTTCTTCAGGGCGTGGTCCGCAGAATACTGTCGCCGTCACGCGCCGTTTGAGGCCGCGGGCACCCACGCGCACGGCGGCCACGGCGTAGACGGGCTTGACGTGCGCGCGCGCTTGAGGAACAGTTAAAGCTTCGCGCTCGTGCAGACGCTAAAATCGCTCGAGGTATACGACGGGCGGGTAGAGCGGCTGTTCTTGTACCTTGGGGAAAGCCACAATGAATTGTGCTATTGAATACACGTCCAATTTCTTGGAAGCGCGATTTGGGCGGATACTGACATCCGACGCGCTTGCAGTGGGATGCTTATGTATTGCAGGTGCTATACACCGACCCCAATGAACTGGTCGTGGATATCCTTATTATGGCCCGAATGTGGAGGTTGTGTGGCTCCGGAAGAGCTTAGCGTGAGGTGTTTGCCGGATGGTTCGCCTGGATAGTTTTAGGGCTTGGTGGAGCGTTGGGTTTATGTCTAGAGGGAAGGGATCGGCCGGAAGCCGAGTTTAATCGCGCCCGATTCGAGGGATCGAGAAGGAATAGTAAATGGAAGAAAAAATCGCGCATGTTAGCTGGAACGCTGAAACGAATACTTGGAATGCCCCTCACGATTTGTATGAACATCTGCAGCAGGTCGCCGGATTGGCAGAAAAATTCGCCCAGCCTATTGCGGATGACTGGGCAGCTCTGGCCGGTAAGTGGCACGACTTGGGGAAATACAGGAAGCATTTTCAGGATTATATTCGCGTGCTGTCGAAATTTGACCGTGAAGATACTTCTGTAGAAAACAACCAGCGAAAATCACATTTTTCGCAGGTATGGTAAGTAATGGAAATATAGCATGAATCAGGAGAATAACTGCAAAGAATATATTGCACATGTGAGAAAAAGCGGTGAAGTGCAACCGCTTGTAACACACCTAGTCGAAGTTGGTGAAATCGCTGCACTATTGGCCAGAAAAATAGAGCTCGAGGATGCTGGAAAGATAGTCGGCTTGCTACATGACTTTGGTAAATTCAGTACGGAGTTTCAAACATATATTGAGTCTGCTACAGGAATATTAAAGTGTAGCGATGACGGATATGTCGATTTTGATGGGTTAAAGGGAAAAATTGATCACTCATCTGCTGGCGCACAATGGATATGGGAGAACTGCCAGAAATGGGGTGAACGTGGCCAGCTTGTTGGGCAGGTGCTCGCGCTATGTATTGCGTCACACCACAGCGGCCTGATTGACTGCTTAAGGCCAGATGGTGAAAACGGCTTTTCAAGTAGAATGAGGAAACCAGACAACAAAACGAATAAAGACGAATGCCTAGAATCCGCGCCGCAGGATTATATTGAGAAGTTAGATGTGCTGGCGAGTAAAGATCTCATCCAGTCAGTATTGATGCAATTGCAGAAAGTAGGTCAGGTCGGAGATTTGATGCTGGATAAGCCATTGCGGGACTTCAATCTAGGCTTTTTTTCTCGCATGTTATTCAGTTGCCTGATAGATGCGGATCGAATTAGTAGTTCGGATTTTGAATATCCCGAGAACACACAACATAGAAGCAATTCGCCGGTAGATTGGGAAATTCCGGTCAATCGTCTTGAGCAAGCCATTATGGAGCTTAAAGGTGAGAATGCGATTGACGCATTGCGACGGGATGTCTCCGAGACCTGTAGACGGCGAGCGCCGGAAGCGCAAGGCGTTTATACACTCACTGTGCCAACAGGCGGGGGTAAGACCTATGCCAGTCTGCGTTTTGCATTGCATCATGCCAAACAGCACAAACTAGATCGTATTATTTATATCATTCCTTTTACGTCTATTATTGAACAAAATGCAGCAGCTATACGTGAAGTCCTTGAATGTTCGAGCGATGAATACCCCTGGATATTGGAGCAACATTCCAGTCTGGAACCAGAGCAACAAAACTGGCATAGCAAACTGGTGAGTGAAAACTGGGATGCGCCTATCGTGATGACGACAATGGTGCAGTTTCTTGAAGTGTTGTTTGCAGGAGGAACAAGGGGTGTTAGAAAAATGCACCAACTTGCTAATTCAGTGCTGATATTTGATGAAATACAAACGCTGCCAATCAAGTGCACCCACTTGTTCTGCAACGCGCTCAACTATCTTACTAATTTTTGCAATACATCGGCAATGCTTTGTACTGCAACCCAGCCTTTGCTCGATCGGCTAAAATCCCCAGAGAAAGGTCAATTGACCATACCTAAAGAGAATGAGCTGGTGAGTGATGTTGCCAAACTCTTCGAAGACCTGAATCGTGTCAAGGTTGTTCCGAAACTAAGGCCTGGTGGCTGGTCTTGCGAACAAATTGCAGCTTTGGCATTGGGTGAATTCAATAAACGCGGTAGCTGTCTGATTATTGTCAATACAAAAGCGTGGGCAAGGCAGATGTATCAAGCCTTGCGACCGGCAATCGAAGATAGCAAGGATGCATTATTCCAACTAAGCACTAGTCTTTGTCCGGCGCATAGAAAAAAAACTCTTGCAAAAATTAGAAAACGATTAGAGCTTAATCTGCCGGTGTTGTGTGTTAGCACGCAATTAATTGAAGCGGGAGTCGATGTAGATTTTTCAAGTGTTATTCGATTCCTTGCCGGGCTGGACTCCATTGCTCAGGCAGCCGGGCGTTGTAACCGCAATAACGTGCGCAAAACTGGAACCGTGTACGTTCTTAATCCACATGAAGAAAGAATCGATTTGTTAGAAGATATCACTACTGTCCCGTTAACCGAACGAAAAAAGGCTTAAATCTCAATGAGCTGTTATAATGTAAGTGCGACCAAACACTATAATAGAAGGAGATTTAAGCCTTGGCACATCATAACACCGTATTTTCACAATTACTCAAA
>JASBST010000058.1 GCA_030148775.1 Thiogranum sp. | reverse complement strand
GACACCAACTGTCGCAGTCTCGACTACCTGGTGATCGATCTGCCGCCGGGCACGGGCGATGTGCAGCTGACGCTGGCGCAGCAGGTGCCGGTCAGCGGCGCGGTCATCGTTACCACGCCGCAGGACATCGCCCTGCTGGATGCGCGCAAGGGTCTCAAGATGTTCGAAAAGGTTGAAGTGCCGGTGCTCGGTATCATCGAGAACATGAGTATCCATATCTGCAGCGAGTGCGGTCACGAGGAGCACATCTTCGGCGAAGGGGGCGGTCAGCGGATGTCCGATGACTATGACGTCGATTTCCTCGGTGCGCTGCCGCTGGATCGCAATATCCGCGAGCAGGTGGATTCGGGGCGGCCTTCCGTGGTCGCTGAGCCCGATGGCCGTATTGCGCAGATCTATCGCGATATCGCCCGGCGCACCGCGGCCAAGCTGGCGCTGAAGTCGAAGAATTACGCCGCCAAGTTCCCGCAAATCGTCATTCAGAACAACTGAGTTGGCTCTGCCAGGTCGCCCGCGTCGGTCGCGCGCGACTTTTTTTGACGTGCGTTTCCCGGTATTGTTGCCGCTTCGATTTTCGCGGGACCTGTAATGTCAATCAAATCGGATAACTGGATCCGCCGTATGGCGGAGCAAGAAGGCATGATCGAGCCTTTCGTGCCAGGTCAGATACGCGAGCACGAAGGCACCGGCCGCGTGATTTCCTATGGTACCTCGAGCTACGGCTACGACATCCGCTGTGCCGATGAATTCAAGATCTTCACCAACATCAATTCCGCCATTGTCGATCCGAAGAATTTCGCCGATGACAGTTTCGTCAACGTGACCTCCGATGTCTGCATCATCCCGCCGAATTCCTTCGCCCTGGCGCGCACGGTGGAGTATTTCCGCATCCCGCGCAATGTGTTGACAATCTGTCTGGGCAAGTCCACCTATGCGCGCTGCGGAATTATAGTCAACGTCACGCCGCTGGAGCCGGAGTGGGAGGGGCACGTCACGCTGGAGTTCTCCAACACGACGCCGCTGCCGGCCAAGATCTACGCCAATGAGGGCGTGGCGCAAGTGCTGTTTCTGGAGTCCGACGAGGTATGCGCGACATCGTATAAGGATCGCGGCGGGAAATATCAGGGACAGACCGGCGTCACGCTGCCCAAAACCTGACTCTCAGGGCGCCACTTCCAGCGCCTTGCTGTCACCGAAGGGCGCGAAATCCAGTTTGCGCAGCAGCAGGGAGATCTTCAGTCCGTTCTTTTTGTCTTTGAGAAAGCGCACCGGGAAATAGTCCAGTTCCGGCGCACTCCATACCAGGTTGCGGTCCTTGTCATCGTTGGTGCGGGCGACCTTGAGGGTACGGTAGACGCCCGAAGTCAGTTCAATGGTGTCTTCGCCTTGCAGCGCGAAGCGGTATTCCTTGAGACGGCCCTCGCGCGGTACCTGATAGTCGAATTGTCGCGCGCCGTCGCGCAGGTCGAACAGCATTGCCAGTTGCATCACCAGCCTGTCGAGCGTGCCGGCGGGCAGTTCGATTTCCCAGTGAGGCCCGGCGCCGATGTTTTTTACCTTTTTGCGCTCCCAGTCGAACAGCAGATGTTCATTGTCGTCGTCGTCGCCCCCTTTGCGTTGCGACTGATACTCCAGCGGGAGGATGCGTCCGTCCTGTAGCCGCCAGTGACTGGTTTCCACCGAGTCGCTGGCGGCGAACAATGAGACCAGGCCGCTGCTGACCGACTCCTGCTGATAGATGTAGCTGCCGTCGGTCTGGTGGGTGAGCGTCACGGTGACCGTGCCGACGCCGATACCGTTGACGCTGGCGCTGTACTCGGCGATGAAATCCGGATAGGGCAAACTCGCGCCATCGGCCGACGCGTGTCCGGGTAGTGCTAACAGCAGCCAGAAACAGGTGGCCGCGACGGTAGTCAATCGATGGTACATGTGGTGTCCGGCAGTCCGGTAATCTTCAGTGGTTCGGGCAGCGGGCCGTCCCGATAATATACGCGGCCGTCGTCGTTCCAACGGATCTCGCCTGTGGCGATCAGTTGCAGCGCCCGCACGTAAAGTTCATGTTCTTGTTGCAGCACGCGCGCGGCTAGAGTCTCGGCGCTGTCATCGCTCAAAACCGGCACCCTTGCCTGTATGATCACCGGGCAGCTGTCGAGTTCCTCGGTGACATAATGCACGCTGGCACCGTGTTCCCGCAGGCCCTCAGCGATGGCCCGTTGATGTGTTCGCAGTCCGCGCAGCGCCGGTAGCAGCGACGGGTGTATGTTAAGCAGCCGACCCCGGAAATGACGTACAAAGCCCGCGCTTAGGATGCGCATGAAACCGGCGAGCAGAACCAGATCGGGCGCGAAGCGTTCGATCAGCCCAAGCAGTGCGCGGTCATAGTCTTCACGCCGCGGGTAGTCGCGTCCGTCCAGCGCCAGCGTGTCGATCGCCGCCGCTCGCTCCCAGCGCAGGCCGTCGGCGTCGGCGCGGCTGCTGATGACGGCCTTGACGGTCGCCCGCAGCCGACCGGCATCGATGGCCCGCAGAATCGCTTTCAGGTTGGAGCCACGCCCGGAAATTAACACCACCAGCGATAAGGGGCGTTCCGTGTCAGCCATTCAGCTCCACACGCGCCTTACCCTCGCCGGATTCCACCCGACCCAACACCCACGCCTGTTCGCCCTGCGTCTGCAGCCGCGACAAACAGGTTTCCGCCTGGTCGGCCGGCACGCAGATCACCATGCCGACGCCGCAATTGAAAGTACGGTACATCTCCGTTTCCGCCACCCGGCCCTGTTGTTGCAGCCAGCGGAACACCGCCGGCCAGTGCCAACTGGTCGTGTCGATGTGCGCCACGCAATTGTCGGGCAGCACGCGGGGAAGATTCTCCGGTAGTCCGCCGCCGGTGATGTGGCACAGGCTGCGAACCTCCACCTCTTCGAGCAGCGCCAGCAAGGGCTTGACGTAAATGCAGGTGGGCGCCATCAACCAGTCGAGCAGCGGTTTGCTCTCCAGGGTGGTGTCGATCCCGCCACCGGCCACCGAGAGGATCTTGCGTATCAACGAATAACCGTTGGAATGCGGTCCGGACGAAGCCAGCCCGATGAGAACGTCGCCTGGAACCACCGTATGCCCGTCTATCAGCCGGTCTTTTTCCACGATACCTACGCAGAAACCGGCCAAGTCATAGTCGTTGCCCTGATACAGACCTGGCATCTCGGCGGTTTCGCCGCCGATCAGCGCCGCGCCGGCCAGTTCGCAGCCGCGCCCGATCCCCTTGATGACGTCGGTGGCGACCTCCACGTCCAGCTTGGCGCTGGCATAATAGTCGAGAAAGAACAGCGGCTCCGCTCCCTGCACGATGATGTCGTTGGCGCACATGGCGACCAGATCGACGCCGATGGTGTCGTGGCGGCCGCTGTCGATTGCCAGCTTGAGTTTGGTACCCACGCCGTCGGTGCCCGATACCAGCAGGGGCCGGCGATAGCGCTCCAGCGGCAGTTCGAACAGGGCGCCAAAGCCACCCAGGCCGGTAACCACGCCATCACGCCGTGTGCGTGCCACGAACGGCTTGATGCGTTCGACCAGCGCATTGCCGGCGTCGATGTCGACGCCGGCGTCGCGATAAGTGATCGGCGCGCCGGCGGAAGGGGATTGCTGTCCTGACACTACAGGCTCCGCGCTGGATAAAAGGCGATTTTACAAGTAAACGGGGGGCCGGTGCCATAGCGCCACCGGAGCGGAGGCTATGGTATGGTAAGGCTCCGATTGAAACTGCGGGTTATTGGTTTGAAAAAGCTATCGTTTACGCTGCTGCTGGCGGGTCTGCTGGTGTCGTCGACCGCGGCCCTGGCGGTACGGGTCAATCATCTGTTCGAGGCCCAGGTGCCGGTTGCCGGCCGCGATGCGCCGGCGCGCGACGCGGCACTGGCCGACGCTCTGCGCGAGGTCCTGGTGCGGCTGACCGGCAGCGCTCTGGCGTTGCAAAGCGCAGCGGCCGCCGACCTGCTGGCCAAGCCGGGTCGGTTCGTCGAGCAGTATCGTTATGTGGACGCCGGCGGCTCCAGTCTGGCGTTGTGGGCGCAATTCGATGGGGTTTCGCTGGCCCGCGAGCTGCGCCAAGCGGGTCTGCCCTATTGGGGGGAAGAGCGTCCGGACGTACTGGTGTGGCTGGCCGTCGACGACCGTGGCCAACGCTACCTGGCGGGGGAAACTGAGCCGCGGCCGGTGAACGACAGTCTGCGGCGCATCGGCCAACACTACGGTCTGCCGTTGACTTTGCCCCTGATGGATCTGGAGGATCAGCGCAATGCCGGCTTTACCGATGTCTGGGGTAACTTTTTTACCCGCATACAGCGCGCCTCGCAACGCTATCGGCCACAGGCCATCGTCACGATCCGCCTGGAACGCAGTTCCGCCGGCGATTGGCGCGCCGCCTGGCAGCTGGTCGACGCCGGCGACCAGCAGACCTGGCGTACCCACGGTGACACCATCGATCAGGCGCTGGCCGCGGGTTTTGGCGATACGACGCAGTGGCTGGCGCAGCGTTATGCCGTGGTGGCCACGGCCACCGGCAGTCGCAGTCTGCTGGTCGAGGATATCGGCAGTCTGGACGACTATGCGCGGGTCTCCGCCTATCTCGCCGCTCTGAGTCCCGTCGACCAGATCAACGTCGCGCGGGTTAGCGGGCGCAGCGTGGAGTTCAGCCTCGTGCTGAGCGCCGATGAACACAACTTGCGGCAGTTGATTTCGCTGGGTAGGACCTTGCGACAGGTCGATGACCCGCAGGCCTGGCGCTTTCGTTTGCAGCCGTGACCCGCAAAGACATTCCCAACCTGATCACGGTGATGCGCATCCTGCTGGTCGCGCCCGTGGCGTGGCTGTTGCTGCAGCATCGGTTTGCCCCGGCGTTGGGGCTGTTTTTCGTCGCCGGATTTTCCGACGCCGTGGATGGCTTCCTGGCCAAGCATTACGGCTGGACCAGCCGGCTCGGCGCGCTGCTCGACCCGCTTGCGGACAAGCTGTTGCTGGTGACCTGTTATGCCGCGCTCACCTGGATCGGTTTGCTGCCAGTGTGGTTGCTGGCACTGGTGGTGGTGCGCGATGTAGTGATAGTCGCCGGCGCTGTCGTCTACAATTTCCGTATCGCCCGGCTCGAGGCGCAACCGACGTTTATCAGCAAACTCAATACCTTTTTGCAGATACTGCTGGTGCTGGTGGTGATCGTGCAACAAATCGTGCCGGCCCTGCCGACGGCCTGGAATCCGGTGCTGGTCTATGCGGTGACCGTGAGCGTTCTCTGGAGCGGGCTGGACTATGTAATCACCTGGGGTCGGCGGGCGCGGGCCGGTCGATGAGCGAGCAGCTTCCGCTCGGCCTGCGACTGCGGGCCTCGGCGCGGTTTTCCAGTTTCGTCGCCGGGCCGCACGACGAACTCTACCGGCAACTCCAGCGTATCGCCGAGGGCAGCCTGCACGGCCCGGTCTATTGTTGGGGGGCTGACGGCAGCGGCAAGACCCATTTACTGCAGGCATGCTGCTATCGCGCCGACAGCGCCGGTTACAGCGCGGCCTATCTGCCCTTGCGCGAACATCGCCAGTCGGCAGCGGAGATCCTTTCGGGTTGGGAGGGCTTCGACCTGCTCTGTCTTGACGATCTGGATGCCGTGGCGGGTTTGCGCGAATGGGAGGAGGCGCTGTTCCATCTTTATAACCGCATCGCCGCCGGCGCGGGGCGTTTGGTCATCAGTGCCGGCGCCGCACAGGCGGCCAGCGGGGTGCGTCTGCCCGATCTGGTGTCCCGGTTGAGCGCCGCCCTGGTCTACCAGTTGCGCCCACTCGACGATGAGCAGTGTCTGCAGGCCATGCGTTTGCGGGCCCGACAGGGCGGGTTCGATCTGCCCGAGGAAACCGGCCGCTATCTGCTCAAGCGCCTGCCGCGCAATCTGACGGCGATGATGGCATTGCTCGAACGGCTGGACAGCGCCTCGCTGGCCGCGCAGCGCAGACTGACCGTGCCTTTCGTAAAGGCGGTGCTGGAGTTGGACTGAAGCGGGCGGGTACGGCGACCGCCGCTCCCGCTCACGCCGGGTCGGTACGGGTGCCGCGTATGTAGCCGATTCCGCCGGCGAGCCAGCACAGCGCGAGCGCCACTTCGCTCAGGGCCAGCCAGCGCGCCGCCGGATTGCTCCAGGCCTCCATACAGCCATGGGTGAGGTACAGCAGGGAGAGGAACAGGCTCCATCCCACGGTGTAGCGGCGTCCGTGCAGCAAGCCGCGCAGGGGCGCGAACAGCGGCAGTCCGAGCAGCAGCAGCGCCAGCTGCGGGCTGATGAGTTGCGACGGCGCGAGCCAGCCGTACCACAGCGGCAGTAAAAGCATAATGCCGAAATAGCCGCCCAACAGGAGCCTGTAGCTCAGGATCGCCACCGGTTCAGCGGGTCAGTGTGCGGGTGGTTTCGGCCAGCCGCCGGCCCAGCGCCCGGCACAGACGCTGTTCGGTGTCACTCAGCGGCAGGTCACTGTCGCTGCCGGCCAGGTGGCTGGCTCCATAAGGGGTGCCGCCGGAGCGGGTGCGCAGCAGTTCGGTTTCGCTGTAGGGAATGCCCAGCAGCAGCATGCCGTGATGCAGCAATGGCAGCATCATCGACAACAGCGTGGTTTCCTGTCCGCCGTGTAACGACGACGTGGAGGTGAAGACCGCCGCCGGTTTACCCGCCAGTTCGGCGCCGAGCCAGAGGCTGCTGGTGGTGTCGAGAAAATATTTCAGCGGCGCCGCCATGTTGCCGAAGCGCGTGGGGCTGCCGAGCGCCAGCGCCGCGCATTCGCGCAGATCGTCGTGGCTGGCATAAGGCGGGCCGTCTCCGGGGATGCTGTCCTGGGTGGCCTCGCACAGCGGCGATACGGGCGCTACGGTACGCACCCGCGCCCGTACCTCCGCCACCTCGCCGATGCCGCGTGCGATCTGCTGCGCCATCGCCGCGGTGGCGCCGTGGCGACTGTAGTACAGAACCAGAATTTCCGTCATGTCAGAACAGCTCCAGGACGGCCTCCGGCGGGCGCCCCAATGCGGCGCGGCCGTTAGTGACGACGATGGGGCGCTGAATCAGTTTCGGATGGGAAACCATCGCCGCGATCAGCCGGTAGGGCGGCAGGCTCGGGTCGTCGAGGCCGAGTTGCCGGTATTCGGGTTCATCGGTGCGTATCAATTCGCGCGGCTGCAGGCGCAAAAGCTCCAGCAGTCGGGACAGCGTGGCGGCGTCGGGCGGTGTCTTCAGATATTCGACGACCTCGGGTTCTATCCCGTTCGTTTCCAGCAGTTCGAGCGTCTGGCGGGACTTGCTGCAATGCGGATTGTGATAGATAACGGTGCCGGACATAGCGTTCTCCTCCATCCAGACGCCATTGTCCGCTATCGGCCCGGCAACGTCCATGTTGGACGCCGTTTCTTGACCGTCTCCGGTGGCGATGCTAGCTTGTCGCACTGGAGCAGCCGGCGCGTATCCGTACACCTAGTTCAAAATGTTTCCTCCCAAAAACTCAGCGTCTGTTTTAAGTCCGCTTCTGGCGCTTTCGGCAGCGGCGCTGTTGCTAGTGTTGAGTGCCTGCGGTTCGGCGCCGGTGCAGGAAATGAGCGAGGCGCGACAGGCGCTCGAAGCGGCGCGAGTTGCGGGGGCGCCACGCCACGCGGCGGAGCCCTATCGGAAAGCCGAGCAATTGCTCAAAACCGCCGAGCAGATGCTCAAGGACCGCCACTTTCGCAAGGCACGCGAGAGTGCGGCCAGTGCCCGGGATCAGGCGATCCATGCGCGCGAAGTGGCGCAGCAGTCCGCGCCACCCTGAGCCTGTGCGGCCGGTCACAATTTTGCCCGGCGAAGGAATTTTTTGCGCGCTGCTACGTCTTTGTGGACTATAGCGTTGCGCGGGTTTCATGGCAGAATTGTTTGACCACCGCGGCAGCTTGACACCCGGCCGAATCGGGTGTTAGCTTCCGAGGTATTAATAATGTGTGTAAAAAGTACTCACGGAACAACCACTAGCGGAGTTACATTCATGAAAAGAATGATTTTTGGCAAGCAACTGGTTACTGTCCTTTTCGTGCTGGGTCTGTTCGGCTGCTCGACCACGCCGAAAGCACCGATGAAGGAGTATTCGTCCGCCGCTGCTTCGCAGGCCATTGACTCCGCCAAGTCGGCCGTGGCCAAGGCGAAAGCGCTCGATTGGATCTGGCGTGACACCGAGTCGATTCTGGCCGATGCCGAAAAGCAGGCCGCAGCGGGCGATACCGATGGAGCGGTGAAACTGGCCAACAAAGCACGGTCACAGGCTGAATTGGCGGTCAATCAGTATTATCTGGAAAAAGCCAAGGTCATGTACGCCAACCTCAGTCAGGCTTCCGGCCTCAGTGCCGAACAGCAGAAATCGCTGTCGGCGGCCAACGACGCCATCCGCAACGCCGAAGGCCGTAAAGCCTACGACTTGCTCACGCCCCTGATGACCGAGCTGCAAAGCTCCAACCTGCAGTATCAGGTGGTGCGTGGCGACAGCCTGTGGTCGATTGCGGGCAAGCAGGAGGTCTACGACAATCCTTATGAGTGGCCGCTGATTTACAAGGCCAACCGGGATCAGATCAAGGACGCGGATCTGATTTACCCGGGGCAGGATTTCAGTATCAACCGCAATCCTTCCGCCGCGGAGGCGGAAATGGCCGTCAATCATGCCAAGAACCGCGGCGCCTGGTCCGTGGGCGTGGTCGAGGAGAGCGATCGCAACTACCTCGGGGGCAGTCTGGATCTGCGCTAGGTCCCTCGCCAGCCGGACGAGTCCAGGGCCCTCAGGGGCTTTTATTTTGTCCCTGACGAGTGGTAAACAAAGCGCTCGAAAGAGGGTCCGGCTTCGAGTCGCTCGGTGCATACCACCGTTTGTCGCCGTCCCTGTTCGTAGATGACGATACGGTTGCCGGCCAGCAGGCTGCCACTGCGCGCAATCAGGGTATGCAGCCGAGTGTCCCCCCGTTTCTGTAGCGCCGCGATCGCGGCATGGAAGGCGCCTCCTTGCGCATCGAGCGTGTGTATCGCCGCCGGCCGTGGTTCGCGGGTCAGGTATTGAAGCCCCATGTCGAAGCCGCGGTTGTCGTCGCCCTGTATCAGCCAGCGGCACACGGCCACCACCCACCCGGCGTTGCCGCGACCAGTGCGGCGCAAGGCCAGTAACTGTCCAACTTGTGGACGTTGCGCGAGGCGACCGCAGTAACGTAGGGCCAGGCCGCCATTGCTATGGTTGATGCCGTCGCAGCAAAATGGCGCGGGCGGCTCCTGAGCGGCGGTGGTTATCGCCACGGCGCCGAGGTCGATTGATTGGGCCTGTTCCGGATCGCTGAAACAGGCCGGGTCGAAACAATGTCCGCCGTTCACCACGCTATAGACCGCGTCCAGCCCACAGACGACCTCGATACGGGCCTGGGTTTGTTGGCGTTCACTGCCGCGTGACTGCTGGCTCTGCCAATAGCGCAGCGTCTGGCGCAGACTGCGCAGCAGAGCCGGTACTGGTGTCTCCGCCGGCAGGCCGAGACTGGCGGCCCGACCCTGCCGCTCGAGGGTGTCCACATCCTGGCGCATGCGGGCCAGCAGCGTGTCGATTTCCAGATACAGGTAAGATTGCGGCCGCGCCGCTTCGGTCCGCTGGCGACTTTCCAGCAGCGCCAGATGGACCTCATCTTCTGTTTTTTCGCTTTGCGCGCGGCACAGGTCGATGCGTTGTGAAAAATAAAGACGTAACGCGCCGGCCATACCCTGCGGCAGCCGATAGGGATCGGTCAGATGCAGCAGTGCGACGAGGCGGAAGACGCGGTCGATCTGCTGCTCGCCAAAGGTACCGAGCGGGGCGGCAAAGTCTTCTTTTTCGTTCCGCCAGGCGTAGTTGTACAACGCCAGGCACTCGGCCCAGAGCGAGCGCGGCGCCCGGCGGTAATTGCTATAGCAATCCTGGAGTTGCAATCCCAGCAGGTAGATCGCGCCGAGCAATGCCAGGGGCAGCTGACGCGCTTCGAGAAAGCCGTGGGGTCGGTTCACCAGGTCGTGGGTGGCGATTTTGTAACCGAAGCCGATATCCTGGCAGAAGTTCTTCACCTGTACCGAGATTTCGGGATGCGCGCCGTGAGCCTCGTTAAGCTTTTGATAAGTATTTAGAAAGAGCTCCAATAAATCGAGCCGTCGCGATGCCGCAAGCGACATACGATTCATCATGCGCAGTTGCGTCCGCACCAGTCGGACAGTACGGTCCCCGTCGAGAAACGGCAGATCGTCCAGCCAGGATCTGAGTTCTCGGGGATTGGTCTTGGCGCCGGTCTGTTGCGCTACCTGCGCCGGAATTGTCAATTGTAGCTGTTGCATACCGGCGATGCTGAGTGAGTGTCCGCCCGGTTAGCGGTAATTATTGAAAAATCTGTACTAATGGGTGCTGATAGCGGCGTGGCCGACGCAGTTTCCACGCTGGGAACCCCGTGCGCGGCGGCGGGTCTTAACGATTAATTCAAACTTCCCGTAGTCTGCGGCGGGCTGACCAATAAAAGGGTAAATGTCTATGCGTTATCTGGTGGTGTTCACGTTGTTTATGGTATTGGGCGCGAATGCCACTGCCGAACCGATAGAGTACAGCCTGCCCGATCTGGACGGGAACACGCATTCCCTGGCCGATTATCGGGGCAAGTGGCTGGTGGTCAACTATTGGGCCACCTGGTGTCCGCCCTGTCAGGAGGAGCTGCCCGATCTGGTCAGTTTTTACGAGCGTCACAAGGACGACGGCGTGATGGTGATCGGTATCAATTTCGAGGATATCGGTCGCGAACAGCTGCGAACCTTCGTCGATTCCTTTTTGATCAGCTATCCGATCTGGCGTTCCGAACCGTTACCGGAAACGCCTCTAGGACCGATCCCGGGTCTGCCGACGACCTATATCGTGGATCCCAAGGGACAAACGGTCGCGCGCCAGGTGGGGCCGATCACCGCCAAGCAACTGGAAGACTACATCAACAAGAAAAAACAGCTCAGCGGCGCCGCCGCGGGCGGCGACTAGGGCGTCACCGGCTGGCGGGTCGGCGCCCGGTCACCACAGAGATTTTCAGCGGCGCGCCGTCACGAAGGCCTTCCAGCGTCACCTGGGTACCGGGGAGAGACTGTGCGATCTGACTCACGGCGGCGTGGGCATTTTCCACCGGCCGACCATCGACGCGCGTCAGCACATCACCCGGTCTGAGACCGGCCCGGTCGGCGGGGCCGCCGCGCAAAACACCGGCGATCAGCATGCCGCGGGTGCCTTCCAGATTGAAGGTTTCCGCCAGTTGCGGTGTCAGATCCTGCGCTTCGATCCCCAGCCAGCCGCGCTCGACGTGGCCGCTTTCGATGATCTGTTTCATGACATTGGAGGCCAGATGGGTGGGTATGGCGAAGCCGATCCCCTGCGAGCCGCCGGACTGGCTGAAAATGGCCGTGTTGATACCGATCAGCTCGCCGTAGGCGTTGATCAGGGCGCCGCCGGAATTACCGGGGTTGATGGCCGCGTCGGTCTGGATGAAATCCTCGTAGCGGTTGATTCCCAAATGCGTCCGACCGGTGGCGCTGATGATGCCCAGCGTGACGGTCTGGCCGACCCCGAAGGGGTTGCCGATGGCGAGCGCGACGTCGCCCACGCGTTGGTTTTCGACCGCACTGATGGCGATGGTCGGCAGTTTGTCCAGTTTGATGCGCAGCACCGCCAGATCGGTGTCCTTGTCCACGCCGACCACTGTGGCGCGCGAGCTGCGGCCGTCCTGCAACAGGACCTGGATCTCGTCGGCCCCGGCAATGACGTGATTATTGGTCAGAACATAGCCCTGGGGCGAAACGATGACGCCAGAGCCGAGACTGGTCTGGGTCTGGGGGCTGGGCGTATCCAGTTGATCGCCGAAGAAGTAACGGAACAATGGGTCGTCCAGCAGCGGGTGACGGCGACGGGTGATGACTTTCGAGGTGTAGATGTTCACCACCGCGGGTGCCGCTCTGGCCACGGCGTCGGCATACGAGACCGGAGCGGTCATCGTCGGCGCCACGCCGGGGGCGCTGTGCGACGGCGCCTCGCGGACTTCGATCACCGGCTTGCCGGCTTCGAACCAGTCCGGTTTGATCAGCAGCAATAGAAAAGCGGCCACGATCCCGACCGTGGCGGCCTGCAGGAAAAATGAAACAGTATCACGTATATTCATGGATGGTACTTCGCGCTCCCCGTTGCAGGGGGATTATCGCCGAACGTGGCGACGTTGGCGAATGCAGACCTGTGTGAGTTTTTCATAACGGCGTAAGGATTCAGCGGTGATCGGATTGCAGCCCCTGGTTGACTATTGTGACGAGCTGCTCGATGCGCGCCAGTTCCGCGACTACTGCCCCAACGGTTTGCAGGTGGAGGGGCGCGCCGAAATCCGGCATATCGTCAGCGGCGTGACCGCCAGCCGGGCTCTGATCGAAGCGGCCGGCGAGCACCGCGCCGACGCGCTGCTGGTACACCATGGCTATTTCTGGAAAGGCGAGAGCCCGGTACTCACCGGCATGCGCGCGCGCCGGGTACGTGCCTTGCTCGACGCCGGAATCAGCTTGCTGGCCTATCACCTGCCACTGGACGCACACGACCGGCTGGGCAACAACGCGCAACTGGCGGCACGGCTGGGCTGGCGGCCAGACGGGTGTTTCGGGCACGCCGACGGTCCCGCGCTGGCCTGGTACGGCCGGCTCGACGAACCGGTCAGCGGTGCGCAACTGGGCGCCCGGCTGGCACGGGTTCTGGGGCGCGAGCCGTTGCATGTGGGCGACGGTCCGGCTGTGATCGAAACCCTGGGCTGGTGTACCGGCGCGGCGCAGTCCTATCTCGAAGCGGCCGCCCGGCGCGGGCTGGACGCCTTCGTCAGCGGCGAGATATCCGAGGCCAGCACCCACATCGCCCGGGAATACGGCATTCACTATTTCGCCGCCGGTCATCACGCCACCGAGCGTTACGGCGTGCAGGCGCTGGGCGAGCATCTGGCGGCGCACTTCGGTATACAACATACTTTTCTGGACATAGAGAATCCTGTGTGAAGAAAGCGCCAAGAAGGCGAGTTTTACCGTTAGGTTACTTGACCTAAACGGGTACTTCCTACATGCTATGCCCGCTATCCAGTTATGGGTTTG